>JBDNJF010000004.1:0-10771 GCA_041687955.1 Solirubrobacteraceae bacterium | reverse complement strand
GCGGTCACAAACGCAAGGTAGGTGTAATCGATCAGTCGCGGGTGCCAGTCGGCCGGCACCAGGCCAGGGCGGTCAACCGTCATCTCGGAGAAGAGAAAGTCGCGCTCACCGTCAGGATCTGCCGCGCGGCTGCGCGGGCCACCGCCGTCCAGCTCCCAGTAGAGCAAGCCAAAGTTCAGCACCAGCGTTGCCAGCACGACGGTCGCCTCACCCATCAGCTCAGCACCGGTACGCGCCTCACCGGTAAATAATTCGAGGATTAAAAGCACGACGGTTACGGCGTTCCAAAGCGCAATCAGCGCCAGCAGCGCAATGCCAACCCGGCGCCGGCCAGGGTCGGGAGCACTCGTCCCTGAGCGGGTGGCAACGAGCAGCGCAAGCAACACCAGCTCCGGCGCAATTGGCAGCCACCAGATCCAGCCGTGCACGTGAAAGAGCGTCCACTCGTTCTGCTGGCTGAGCACCGCAAGAGTTGCCTGCAGGGCGACGACGATCAGCACAGCGACCGTCACCTCAAGGCGCGTCTCTTTCGCTTCGCGGTCCTGCGGGTTGGCCGGGTCCTCCACTAGTGCGCTCAGTTGCTGTTACAAGCGAGGGTGTAAATCGCTTTTGGCACAGGCGACGGCTGCGGGCATACTTTGGCGCGGTCCTGCGGAACCCAGTAAGGGCCCTCCGCCTGCCAGACAACGGTTGTCGTGACAGCTGTCGCCTTTGGGCCAACGTTCACAAAGCCGACCGCCCAGCCGTCGGCGCACTGGTAAGGCTTGCCGCCACCGGTCGCTAATACCGCGCCCTGATTGCCGGCCTTCGCGTAAGAAGCAACCGCGGCTTTTATCCCGGCCTGCGTGCAGGCCGCGCTACCGCCACCAATTGGCTGCTCTGTCGTAGTCACAGTTCCGCCCGGGGAAGTTGCCGCCGGCGACCCGGTTGTCGTCGGCGCCGTCGTCGAACTAGAGCTTGTTGTGCTGACCCCACCGCAGGCCGCCAACGCCGCGGCTACAACGACAAGGATCGCAACCGAGGCGCTACGCAGAGTGACCATTCTCTAAACAGTAAACCCCTGGTCGGAGGTTGGCAGCTGACGCACACGTGGCTTCAGATTTATCCGTGATCCATCGAGTGATCCATTGGCGCGCTGGTGTCGTTATTCATCTCTTCGCCCTCGGCCGGAACACCGCCAGCCGGCGAAACAGCTCCGTACCACGCCTTGCGCCAAGCGTTCATCTTTTCGATCTCGGCCGTCTGATCGGCGATGATTGCCTGCGCAATCTGGCGTAGCTGCGGATCCTTGCCCTTCGCTAATTCGACCCGCGCCATCCGGATTGCGCCTTGATGGTGGGGAATCATCATGTCGCTGAAGGCCCGATCAAACGGCTTCGAGCTCCTCAGCAACGTGGCATCCATGTTCATGCCCATCATCGAAGCTGGAATTCCGAGATTGGCGGTCTTCACATTGTCGTCGCTGAGCTGCTTTTCAATTTGCTGCAGCTGGTCGATCTCGCCCTGCTGGGCAGCGATGATCGTTGCCGCCAGCTGCTTGACCTGTGGCCTGCTGGCCTCGTCCTCGGCAACCTCCGCCATCTCGATCGCCATCTCGTGGTGGACGATCATTTCGGCCGCGAAAGCGCGATCAACTCCATTGCCAGCTGCCATCGACTCTTCGTGCGACATGGTGCCGCAGCCGGTGACGGCGAGGCTTACGATTGCCGCCGCGGCGGCCGCGATGGCGATCGCTGAGGGTGAATTAGAGCGTTTCATTTTGACCCTTTGCCGGTTTGAATAGTTAGGTTTACTTTAGCTACTCCCGGGCCTGAGCACTTCTTGTCAGGATGCAGTGATGGCCGACGGGATTGAGCGCTGGTGGCAGCGCGAAAAGCAGCGTGAAGATCATCGCCGCGACAAATGCGAAACGAAGCGCGTTTTCAGCAGCGAGGCAGAAGCGCGCGCGCACGCCGCCGCCGACCGCGCGCAGTTCGGTGACCGCTTCAGCGCTTATCGCTGCGATCGCTGCGGCGACTGGCACCTAACGCGCAGCGACACTTAGGCTGCGCCGCCCGATGGCCACCGACGCTGCAAACAATCCGCTCGCGCTGCCAGCCCACGTGCGCCGCGGCGGCGCAGTGCTGTGGCTGGCGATCGTGGCCGGAGGCGCGCTCGGGACGCTCGCGCGCTTTGGTGTTGCCGAGGCATTGCCAGCCTCCAGCGCTGGTTGGAGCTGGGCAACACTGACCGCGAACGTTGTTGGCGCCGCCGCGCTCGGCGTGATTGTCGTGCGCTTGCCCAGCCCGGCCTGCGCGCCCAGCCGCCTGCGCGCCTTCCTCGCGACCGGCGTCTGCGGTGGCCTCACGACCTTCTCGACGATGCAGCGCGAACTGCTAGCGATGATCGACGCTGGCCACGGCGCGTTGGCGCTCAGCTACGCCGCCGCGAGCGTCGTGGCTGGCCTGCTAGCGGTGCTCGTTGCGGTGCGGCTCTCTGCGCGTGGCGGGGGCGAGCAGTGAGCGCGCAGGCGATTCTCGCGCTCGCCGCGCTGGGCGGCGCAGGTGCGCTTGCCCGCCACCTGACCGTCTTTGCTGTTGCGCAGCGCAGCGGCGACCGCTTCCCACTCGGAACACTCAGCGTAAATCTTGCCGGTTCGCTAATCCTCGGCCTGCTGGTTGGCGCTGGAGTAACTGGCACAACGTTGACGCTGCTTGGCGCCGGCTTGCTCGGCTCCTACACGACCTTTTCGGCCTGGATCGCCGACAGCGACGGCCTCGCGCGCCAGCACCGCCCGCAGGCGGCGGCCGTCAACATCTTCCTTAGCCTCTTCGCTGGCCTGGCCGCACTTATTATCGGGCGCGCAGCCGGCGTCCTGCTGTAAACGAAATTAGTAGCGATGTAATAGGTTTTCGCCATGGCTACTACATCGAGTTCCCCGAAGATCACGCCGAGCAGCGCCGCGACCACCGTAGCCGCTGAGCTAGCCGAACTGGTGGGCCTGCTCGACAGCCGCTCCGAGGGCGGCCGCGCATTCACTTTGGCCTTCTGGGACGGCAGCGAACTTCCGCCAACCAACCCCCGCCCCGACTCGCCGACGCTTCGTTTTGCCAAGCGTGACGCGCTCGTGCGGATGGTGCGCGAACCCAGCGAGCTGGGAATGGCGCGGGCCTGGGTGTCAGGCGAACTTGAAGTCGATGGCGACCTTGAGCTGGCGCTCGACCTAACTGAAAAGTGGCGCCACGCGCCGCTGAAGGCGACCGACGCCATTCCGGCGCTGAAGGCTGCGCGCAAGCTCGGCCTGCTGCGCCGCGGCCAGCCGCCCGCGCCGGAAGCTGAAATCAAGCTACAAGGCCGACTCCACAGCGCCCAGCGCGACCACGAGGCAATCTCGCACCACTACGACGTCTCAAACGAATTTTATCGCCGCATGCTCGGCGAAACGATGGTCTACTCCTGCGCCTACTTTGGCTCACCGCAAGACACGCTCGATCAAGCGCAGACGCGCAAGCTCGACCTGATCTGCAAGAAGCTTCAGCTGCAGCCCGGCGAGCGACTGCTGGACATCGGTTGCGGCTGGGGCTCGCTACTGATCTACGCCGCCCACAACTACGGCGTCCACGCTGTTGGCGTGACGATCTCCGAGGAGCAGGCGGCGCTAGCGCGCGAGCGGATCCGCCAAGCTGGAATGCAAGACCAGTGCGAGGTGCGCCTGCAGGATTACCGCGAGGTCAATGACGGCCCCTACGACAAGATCTCCAGCGTCGGAATGTTTGAGCACGTCGGGCGCGACAACCTACCGGTTTACCTTGCTCAGGCGCGCAGCCTGATCGCCAAGGACGGGCTATTCCTCAACCACGGCATCGTCAGGGTCGGCGAGGATCACCAGATGCACCCGAAAAGCTTCACCCAGCGCTACGTTTTCCCGGACGGCGAGCTGCACACGCAGGGGATGGTGATCAACGCGATTGAGGATGCTGGCTTCGAGCTGGTTGATGACGAGTCGCTGCGCCAGCATTACGCCGAAACTCTGCGCCGCTGGGCGATTAACCACGACAGCGACCGCGAAGCAGCGATCGCTGAGATTGGCCCTGAGCGCGAACGCGTTTGGCGCCTCCACAACTATGGCGCCGCGCTGGGCTTTGAACGCAGCAGGCTTTCCGTGCACCAAGTAATCGCCCGGCCGGTCGAAGAGTACGAACCGGCGCCGCCGCTGCGGGCTCGCTCGTATCCGGTTTGATCGCAACGACGCATCAACAGCTCCAGCTCGACGAGATCGAACTCCACGTCGCGCAGTGCGGCGAGGGTCAGCCGGTGCTGCTGCTGCACGGCTTCCCTGAGCTTTGGTATTCGTGGCGCCATCAAATGCAGGCGATTGCGGCGTCGGAGCGGCGGGCGATTGCGCCCGACCTGCGCGGCTTCGGTGGCAGCAGCGCGCCGGACGCAGTTGAGGCTTACGACATTCAGGCGCTGACCGGCGACGTCGCGGGCTTGCTGGACGCGCTTGAGATTGAGCAGGCTGTGGTAGTTGGCCACGACTGGGGCAGCGACCTGGCTTGGAAGTTCGCGCTGCTGCATCCGCAGCGAGTGCAAGCCGTCGTCGGGATCAGCGTCCCCTACGTGCCGCGCGCGCCAGCTGAGCCGACGGAGCTGATGCGCGAGCACATTGGCGAAGATTTCTACATCGTTTGGATTCAAGAGCCGGGCGTCGCTGACGTCGCGCTCAGCGCCGACGTGCGCCGCACGCTGGCAACGCGTGAGGTGTGGAACGCCGAGTGGGCGGCGCGCCACGACGAGCCACCAACGCCGCCGTGGATGAGCGAGCAGGATCTCCAGCTTTACGTTGACGAGTTCACGCGAACCGGTTTCACCGGCGGGCTCGGCTGGTACCGAAACTTGGATCGCAGCTGGGCTTACCTTGAGCAGTTCGACGGCCGCACGATCGATCAACCAGCGCTCTTCATAACCGGTAGCCGCGACCCGGTCCGCGCCTTCATGCCGCACGAGGCGATGACCGGCTCGGTGACAGACCTGCGCGACGTGGTGATCATCGAGGGCGCGGGCCACTGGGTTCAGCAGGAATGCCCCGACGAGGTAAACGCCGCGCTGCTGGAGTTCATTGACCTTGTTGACGCCCAGAGCGCGTAGTGGCTCTGAGCGAAAAACTGATCAGCTCCGGCCGCCTGCCTGACCGGCTACTGCGCGCCGGCGCGCGAGCGGCAATCAGCCAGCGGCTACTTTCCGAGCGGATCGCCAGCCGCGGCCGCGACCCGTTGCACGAAGCCGCGCTGCGGCGCAGCGAAGGACCGATCGCCGTCGCCACCGATGACGCGAACGATCAGCATTATGCGGTCGCGCCGGAGTTTTTTGCACTGGTGCTGGGGCCGCGCTGGAAGTACTCCTGCTGCCTTTACGGCGCCGGCGCCGGCGCCGTGACGCTGGCCGAAGCTGAGGAGGCGATGCTTGCCCTGACCGTCAGCCGCGCCGGAGTTGAGGATGGCATGGAGGTTCTTGACCTTGGCTGCGGCTGGGGCTCATTGACGCTGTGGCTTGCGCAGACGCTTCCGAACGTGCGCGTAACGGCGGTATCCAATAGCGTCGCGCAGCGCGGCCTGATTGAGCGGCGGGTGGCGGCGGCTGGCGTCAGTGAGCGCGTTGAAGTGCTGACGATCGACATCAACGATCTTGCCCTCGAGCGGCGTTTTGATCGCGTGATTTCAATCGAAATGTTTGAGCATGCCCGCAACTGGAAGAAGCTGCTGGCGCTGGTCGCCGCTCAGCTCAAGCCGGGCGGCTCAGCTTTCGTCCACACCTTTGCCCACCGCCGCTTTGCTTACGAATACGAAGACGGCTGGATGGCGCAGCGCTTCTTTACCGGCGGCATAATGCCGGCGGCCGGGCTGATGCGCCGGCTGGAAGAAGACCTGCGGGTCGAGGCGCAGTGGTGGGTGGACGGCAGCAACTACGCGCGGACCGCGCGCGACTGGCTAGCGAATCTCGACGCGCAGCGCCCCGCGGCAATCGCGGCGCTGGAGCTAACCGAGGGCGCCCGGGCCGAGGCTGCTTTTCATGAATGGCGGCTCTTCTTCATTGCGGTCGAGGAGCTTTTTGGTTTTCGCGGCGGCGCTGAGTGGGGCGTCGTCCATCAGCGGCTTGTCGCCGCAAGCTAGCTCGGCTGCTGCGAGCGCCTGATCAGCTTCGCCATTGCCTCTGAGCGGCTCGACACACCGAGCTGACGGTAAATCGCCTGCGTATGCTTTTCGACCGTTCGCACGCTGATCCCCAGTTGGTAAGCGACCTGCTGGCTGCGCCGTCCCTCAGCAAGCAGTGAAAAGATTTCTGCTTCGCGCACCGTCAGGCCAAACTCGCGCAGCCGAGCCTCGGTGAAAACGCCTTCGGTCAGCGCTTCGATCTCACGGCTTGGCCCCTCACAACCCGCGACAACGGTCGCGATCATTCGCGCGTACTCGCGCTCCAGCTCGCTAAACCCTGACTCAGCGCGGCAGAAGATCAGCGCCGCCGTGCTGGCGGGCTCAGCTGGGATCGGCGCTCGCAGCTCGTCGACTATTTCGGTGCCGTCATAGCAATCCTCGTAGATCTTCAACGCTTTGAACTGGCCGGCCGTCATCAGGTCAGATATCGCGATCACGTTGTCAGAGTTACCGTTGCCATTGAGCGCGTAAGCGATCAGCGGGTGCTCGGCTGCGCTGGCGGCAAGCTTTTCGCAACGCTGCTGAGTAATAACCGCCGGGTTGCTAGAAATGAAGCTGACGGCGCCACTCTCCAGCTCAATCGATCCGTGAACGACGGCGAGCGATGGAATTACGCTGCCGGCGGCCAGAGCAGCGCGGCGAACTGCGTCAACCGACCCAGTTGCTGCAATAATTTCGCTCACAACTTGAACCAAGTTTTGGTCCATAAAAGCCCCCCCCCCGAAAACTAAGGTGTAACATTAACTTATTTGGCTGCGCATAAACAGAATGTGGCTAGCGCAGCTTACTATTATTCAGGTCGCAGCATCGCCGCAAAAACTGACTTTTCTGACGGCGCCGCTGGGAGCGAGCAGCGGCAGCTAGCTCGGCGGGAGTGTGACGCGAACCTGCAGGCCGCCGAGCGGTGAGTCTTCGAGCGTCAGCGTTCCGCCGTAGCGGGCTGCCTGCGCCGCCGCGATCGCTAGTCCAAGGCCTGTGCCAGCGCCGCGCGCGCCAGTGCCGCGAACGAAGCGCTGCAGCATCTGGCTGCGCTCTGCGGCCGCGATCCCTGGGCCGTCATCGTTGACTTCGATTAACGCGCCGCCGTCCTCCAAGGCCTCGATCACGACTTCAACCCGGCCATCTGGGCGGCCGTGCAAAGCAGCATTGTCGAGCAGGTTGTCGAGCAGCATCCGCAGGCTCTCAGCCTCAGCTCGCAGCAGCGGGCCGCGCTGCGGCGCGCGCAGCGCGACCGTCACGGCCGGGAAGCGCGCCGCCGCCGCAACGACGGCGGTGTCGGCCAATTCGCTTAGGTCAAGCTGCTCGGCGACCGCCGGCGGGCCAGCTTCGCCGCGCGCCAACTGCTGCAGCTGATCAACGAGCGCGACCAGGCGGGCGCTGTCACCGGCGCAGGCGCTAATCGCCGCCTGCACGTCGGCGCCGGCCAGCGCGCCACTCTGCTCAATCAGTGACAGGTTGGCGCGCAGGCTGGTGAGCGGGTTGCGCAGTTCGTGGCCAGCGTCAGCGGCGAAGCGCCGCGCGCTGTCCAGCGCCGCCTCGCGCTCGCTGGCGCTCTGCTGCAAGCGCGAGAGCATCGCGTTGATGTCGCCAGCCAGCTCATCAATCTCCTCCGGCCCGTCGCCGCTTGGCACGCGCACCGACAGATCGGCGGTCTGGGCAACCTGGTCGGCGGTTTGCGCCAAGCGGCGTAGCGGCCCGAGTGCCAGCCGCGCCAGCAAGCGGGTCAGTAGCGCTGTTGCCAGCAAGGCGCCGAGCAGCGCGGCGAGCACAACGATTCGCAGCCGCGCCGCGCGGTCCTGAATGCCGCTCAGCTGCGCTGCAACCTGCAAGCGGTCGCCGTCGCGCAGCGGCCTCACGAGCGTGCGCCAATCATTTCCGCCGGCGCTGACGGTGACGATCTGGTTGTTGGCAGTCAGCGGAAAGTTCGCGGGCACTGGCGCGCCGCCACTGTAACTCTGACCGCTCGCGAGCACGACGCGCGTAAAACGGTCGGCGCCAGGTTCGAGCGGGCCGCCCTCGCGCGGCTGAGGGCCGGGCATGATCGCGCCCGGGCCGCCCTCGCCGCGGCCGCCCTCGCCGCGGCCACGCTCGTTAGGGCCACCATCGCGGCGGCCAGCTGAATCGCCCGGCGGCGGCCCGGCGGGCGAGAAGACCGGCCCGGCGCGGCGATCAACCTGCTCCGCGAGGCGCGTTAGCTGGCGGTCAAGCTGCGCCTGATCGGAGCGGCCGCTGAAGATAATTACGGCGAGGCCAGCAACAATTAGCGCGCCGCCGACCGCGGCGACAGCGGCCAAAGTTACGCGCCCGGTAAGGCTCTTCGGGCTCACTTCGCTGCGCCCTCGGCCGGGTCGCGCAGAACGAAGCCGATGCCACGGACGGTTTCAATCATCCGTGCTTCGCCATCAGCTTCAAGCTTGCGCCGCAGGTAGCTGACGAAGACGTCGACGACATTTGTGTCGGCAACCCAATCGTAGCCCCAGACGAGCTCCAGCAAACGCTGGCGCTCCAACACGATCCCAGGGTTGCGGGCAAAGGTTTCAATCAGTTCAAATTCGCGCCGCGTGCAGTCAAGTTCGCGGCCGCCACGCTTCACAGTTCGCGCCGACGGGTCTACGACGAGGTCGCCGACCGTCAGTGCGTCTTGAAACTCCTCGCGCCCGCTTGGCTCGGCCCCCGCGCGGCGCAGCAAGGCTTGGAGCCGGGCGATCAGCTCCTCAACCGCAAACGGTTTTACGAGGTAATCGTCGGCGCCGGCTTGCAGCCCAGCGATCCGATCTTCAACCTCATCGCGGGCCGAGAGGATCAGGATCGGCGTCTTTACTCCATCGGCCCGCAGCCGCGCGCAGACAACGCGGCCATTTAGGTCGGGCATCGTCACGTCAAGGACGATCGCCGCCGGCGCGCGGCGCGCTACCGCCTCAAGCGCTTCACGCCCACCGGCGGCGCATTCCACGGCGAAGCCCTCAAGCCGCAGTGCGCGCTCAAGGGCTTCCCGGATTGGAGCCTCGTCGTCAACAACGAGGATCGGCGGAGTTTGGTCGTTCACAGCTCCGCCCTTAATCGCGCATTACTGCGTGATCAGTTCATTCCCATCGCGTCAGGGCCGTCAGCGTCACCGGCTGGGCCGTGCTCGCCGCGTGGGCCGTGACCTTCGCCGCGCTTCGGCATGACCTTCTTCAGCGCCGCCGTAACAGTCGCCACAGGCAGGTTCAGCTTCGCTGCGAGGGCACTTGCCATTGCTGCCGGTCCACCTTCGCCGCGCGGGCCGCGGTGGCCCGGGCCGCCGCGTCCACCGGCGGGGAGGTTTGAGCGGTCGCAAGTTAGCTCAGCGCCTTCGCAAGCGATGATTGCCGTGCGCTGCGCCGCTGTCAACTTGTTGGCTGCGACGTCGGCGTCAAGCTTGTCGCTTTTGACGTCGGCCATTGCATCCACGAGCTGCCGATTGCTTACGCCGAGCTCAGTTGCGAGAGCGGCCTGACGAGCCGTCTTCTCAGCCGTGTGCTTGGCCAGCATCTCCGACATCGTCGGGGGCGGGCCAGTTACGGCCTGCGTCTGCGAGCTGTTCGTCTTGCCCTTCGAAGTCTTGTTCGACTTCTTGGTAGCGCCAAAGCCGACGGTGGCGAGCACCGCGGTCATTGCCATTGCCGCCACGAAGGCGGTCAGTAGTGAGCGTTTCATGATTTCAATTAACTCCTTGATGGTTGGGGGGTGACACCATCATGCGCGCCGAGTCTTAAAAAAGCCTGAGAACTGCCCGGCTTGGCTCAATCTTCGATGTGAACCACGAGCTTGCCTGTGTTTTCGCCGCTAAAGAGCATGTTCAGCGCGCTTGGTAGCTGATCGAAGCCTTCCACGACGGTCTCCTCCGTGCGCAGCGTGCCGGCCGCGACCATCGCGCCGAGCGCCTCAAGCGCTTCGGGAAAGCGGGAGTAGTAATCAAGGATGATGAAGCCCTGCAGTTTGACTCGCTGCACCAGCAAGTTGCCGAAGCTGCGCGGGCCGGGCGCTGGCTCGGTGTCGTTATAGCCAGAAATTAGGCCGCAGAGCGCCACGCGAGCGTTCATGTTGAGGCGCGAGAAGACGGCCTCCATTATCTCGCCTCCGACATTCTCAAAATTAACGTCGACTCCGTCCGGCGTTGCGGCCTTCAGCTGCTCGCGCCAATCATCGGCTTTGTAATCAACGGCGGCGTCAAAGCCAAGTTCATCAACCAGCCAAGCGCACTTCTCGGGCCCGCCGGCAATGCCGACAACGCGCGCGCCGCGCTGCTTAGCGAGCTGGCCTGCCACTGAACCAACGGCGCCCGCCGCAGCCGACACGACAACTGTTTCGCCTTCCTGGGGGTCACCGATCTCAAGCATTCCAAAGTACGCGGTGCAGCCGGTCATTCCGAGCGTGCCGAGCAGCGTTTGCGGCTCGACGGGGATGCCGGCCGGAACGGTCATCAGCGGCGCCGAGGCACTCGTGACTGTGTAGTCCTGCCAGCCGGTAAGCCCGGTGACGATCGCGCCAACGGGGTAGTCGTCGCTCTTTGACTCGATCACTTCGCCAAGCCCGAGCGCGCGCATCTCCTCGCCGAT
>JBDNJF010000032.1:0-6859 GCA_041687955.1 Solirubrobacteraceae bacterium | reverse complement strand
CGCAACGACATCTTCGAACTGATGACCGACTCGCAGGACTGGTGGCCGGCCGACTACGGCCACTACGGCCCGCTCTTCATCCGCATGGCCTGGCACTCCGCTGGCACCTACCGGATCGGCGATGGCCGCGGCGGCGCCAGCGCCGGCACGCTGCGCTTCGCCCCGCTGAGCAGCTGGCCGGACAACGTCAACCTCGACAAGGCGCGCCGACTGCTCTGGCCGATCAAGCAACAGTAGGGCCAGAGGATTTCCTGGGCCGACCTGATGGTCTTCACCGGTAACTGCGCGCTGGAGTCGATGGGCTTCAAGACCTACGGCTTCGCTGGCGGGCGCGAGGATGTCTGGGAGCCGGAGGAGGACGTTTACTGGGGCTCGGAGCAAAGCTGGCTCGGCGACGAGCGCTACAGCGGTGACCGCGAGCTCGAAAAGCCGCTGGCCGCCGTGCAGATGGGCCTCATCTACGTGAACCCGGAGGGCCCCAACGGTGAGCCCGACCCGGTCGCCGCCGCCCGCGACATTCGCGAGACCTTCGCCCGCATGGCGATGAACGACGAGGAGACCGTCGCGCTGATCGCCGGCGGCCACAGCTTCGGCAAGTGCCACGGCGCCGCCAACCCCGATCAGTACGTCGGCCCGGCGCCCGAAGCCGCTCCGCTGCAGGAGCAAGGACTGGGCTGGAAGAACAGCTTCGAGAGCGGCAACGGCGACGCGACGATCGGCAGCGGCCTAGAGGGGGCTTGGACGACCAATCCGGTCCAATGGGACAACGACTACTTCGAGCTGCTTTTCGGGCAGGAGTGGGAGAAGACCAAGAGCCCGGCTGGCGCCTTCCAGTGGACGCCGAAAGATGGTGCCGCCGTGGCCACGGTGCCCGATGCGCAGGACCCTTCGGTAACCCATCCGCCGATGATGCTGACCACCGACCTGGCGCTGAGGGAGGACCCGGCCTACGAGCCGATCTCACGCCGCTTCTATGAGAACCCGCAGCAGCTGGCCGATGCTTTCGCGAGGGCCTGGTTCAAGCTGACGCACCGAGATATGGGGCCGATTACGCGTTACCTCGGCCCGCTCGTTCCCGCCGAGCCGCAGATCTGGCAGGACCCTGTTCCCGCCCCTGATCACGAGCTCTTTGATGCCGCTGATGTGGCGAGCCTGAAAGCGAAGATTCTTGAATCGGGCCTTTCTATCTCGCAGCTCGTGACGACCGCCTGGGCGGCGGCATCAACCTACCGCGGCACCGACAAGCGCGGCGGCGTTAACGGGGCGCGAATTCGCCTTGAGCCGCAGAAGGATTGGGAGGTCAACAATCCACCCGAGCTGGCTGAGGTGCTGAAGACTCTCGAGGAAGTTCAAAAAGAGTTCAACGACGCGCAGACCGGCGACAAGTGGGCCTACATGGCCGGACTTATCGTCCTAGGCGGCTGCGCAGCGGTTGAGCAGGCCGCTAAGAACGCTGGCTACGACGTGACCGTTCCCTTCACGCCCGGATTCTCCGACGCATCGCAGGAGCAGACCGATGTGGATTCGTTCGCGGTGCTCGAACCGACCGCTGATGGCTTCCGCAACTACCTCGTGGACGGGCATTTGCGACCAGCGGAAAAGCTGCTCGTGGACCGCGCCAACCTACTTACGCTGACCGCGCCGGAGATGACCGTGCTCGTAGGCGGCATGCGCGTGCTGGGCGCCAACTACAAGGGCTCCGAGCATGGCGTCCTAACCGATAAGCCAGGAACATTGACGAACGATTTCTTCGTCAACCTGCTCGACATCGACACCGTCTGGCAGCCGACGTCGAAGGCCGAAGAGAGCTTCGAAGGGCGCGGCCGCGACAGCGGCGAGCTGAAGTGGACAGGCAGCCGCGTTGACCTCGTCTTCGCTTCGAACTCCGAGCTGCGTGCGCTGGCCGAGGTCTACGCCAGCGAGGACGCAGGCGACAAGGCCGTCAGCGACTTCGTTGCCGCCTGGGCCAAGGTCATGCGCCTTGACCGCTTCGACGTCGCTTAGTGGCATACAGCTGAGAGCAGCGGGTAGGATCGGCAGATGCGAACTGTCCTGATCACGACCGCGAACGGAATGTTCGGGGGCGGGCTCGCGCGGGAATTAGCTGGCGCCCCTGACGTGCAGGTCCGGGCAATGGTCCGCGACCGATCAAAGTTCACCGCGGAGGCACCCAACATCGAGGTAGTCGAAGGTGACATGGACCGTCCAGAGAGCCTCGTCGAGCCGATGGAAGGGGTCACAAACGTCTTCCTTGCAGCGCCGATCAGTGACCAGATAGGCCCGCGCTACAGGAATGTCGTCGAAGCAGCGAAGAACTCTGGCAAACCCCACATCGCAGCGATCCACGGGGCCGTGAACCACAAAGGCGACAAGCTCGAAGAGACTTTCGGCGCAGGTATCGAAGCGCTTAAATCTTCGGGCCTACCTTGGACGCTGATCTCACCAACCTCGGTGATGGAGACGGCTTTGAACGCAATCGAGGGCACTGCGCCGCTCGGCTGCGTGCTCAGCATGACCGGCGACGGAAAGAACGCCCTAGTTGCCAACCGCGACGTAGCGGCCGCAACACGCGCGGTCGTCACCGGAAGCGGCCACGACGGCAAGGACTACAAGATCACCGGGCCGCAGCTCTTGGACATGGAACAGATCTGCACCGCAATCTCTAAGCAGGTCGGCCGCACAATCACTTACTACGACCTGCCGGAAGACGAGTTCGCAGCGATGATGCTGAAGAACACTGAGATCAAAGACCCAGCCGTACTCGAACAGATCGTGATCATGCACCTTCGAGCCTGGAAGGAAGGCCGCGCTGAAGTGATCACCGACACCTTCACGGAGCTCACCGGAGAGCCCGGAACAAGCTTGGAAGGTTGGCTCAAGACGAACCACCAGCTCTTCGACGCCAAGCCAAGCATCGCGCAGCGCGCGACCGGCGCGTTACTGCGCGGCAAGTACGGCAAGTACGCCAAGCCGTGAGGCTGGGCTGCCGCGCCTGCTCCGGCCGCCCACTTGCGCCGCAGCGGTAGTGCTGGCCCTAGCCCTCCGGCAGTGGGCCGTGGCGAAGTTCCAGCAGCTCCAAATCGATCAGGTCTTGACCGCGGCCGGCCAGCCGCTTGAGAGCGACGAGGCTCGCGAGGCCAGCGAAACGTATGAGTTCGCCGCGAAACTCGATTGCCTCTGCCCCAGCATCAATCGTTTCGAAGTCGAGCGGCGCAAGCCCGCCCCTCATCACGTCAATAACCCCTGCCGTTGGGGCTTCCAGCCGGAGATGTTCGCGGCCGGTGATTCGCTCCAGGCTCAAGGGAAGATTATCGCGCGGAATTGCGCCCAGATCCTCAAGCGCCAGCAACACCGCACGGTCGTTCTCAGCGTCATCGGGGATCAGCAGGTCACAGTCCTCGGTCGTGCGCACGACGTTGTGCGCGATCACTGCCATCCCACCGATTACGACGAAGCGCGCGCTGCGAGCAGCGAACGCCCGCGTCACCGCGACGAGGTCAGGTGCGACCGACATCAGCCTGCCGTGAGACTCGCGCGGCGGCGGCGAGCTCGAAGGCGAACCGCGTCAGGCCGTCTGCCGCTTCAAGGCACTGAGAGGGTGTCATCGCCATGTCGCGGCGCGCGGCATCGAGCGCGTCCTCGCGGTTGGCGCGCTCGAACTCAGCTTTGCGGCGGGGGCTGTCAAGTGGTTCGGCGATTCAACCATTGTAAAGACAGCAGTTACGGAGCCCGCTTGCGCGCCGCCCCGGCAGTTGCGAAGATCACTCAATGACATCAGTCAGTAGCGACACAGCCTCCGCCCCGCTCCCAGCGCACTGGTACGCCGATGAGAAGCAGGCGCGCGACGAGCGCGACCTGATCTTCCACCGCTCCTGGCAGGTCGCCGCGCTTTCAAAGGACCTGCGCGAAGCGCAGTCGATGACGACGGCGAAGATCTGTGGAATGCCGGTCGTGATCACGCGTGACGCCGACGGCGAGCTCCACGCGATGCTGAATGTCTGCCCGCACCGGCGGCGCCGTGATCGCGCAGGGCTCGGGCCCGGCGAAGCTGCTCCAGTGCCCAAACCACGCTTGGGTCTACGGCCTCGACGGCAAGCTGAAGTCGGCGCCGCGGACCGAACGTGAAGACGATTACTCCTGCGAGGGAATGGACCTAAAGCCGGTCGCGGTGCTCGAGTGGGGCCCGCTGCTGCTGGTCAACCTCGATGCCGACGCCGAGCCGCCGCTCACTGAATTGGCGACGATGCAGGACTCTGTTGAGCGCTACGGCTTCGCCTTCGACGAGCTTGAGCCGATGCCCGAGCAGTTCGAGTGGGAGATCGAATGCGACTGGAAGATCCTGATCGAGAACTACCTCGAGTGCTACCACTGCGCCACCGTCCACAAGGACTTCTCGCAGGTCATTGACGTTTCTCCAGAGCGTTACGCGCTTTCGCCCGATGGGCTGCTGCTGACCGCAACGGCGCCGGTGCGCGACACCTCGAAGGTAGAGCAGCAGCAGAAGATCTTTTCAACTGAAGGCGGGCCGGTCACCGAAAGCCACTGGCACATGCTGTTCCCGGCGACGACCTTCAACGTCTACCCAGGCGAAGGCGCGATGGAGATCACCTGGTTCTGGCCGACCGGCGTCAGCAAGTCGAAAGCATGTTGCATCTTCTTCAAGATGCCTGGCGCCAGCGACGAGTACATCGAACAGCTAACCGATTTTGGAATCCAAGTGATGGAAGAGGACAACGCTCTCTGCGCACTGATGCAGGAAGGGATGGCCTCCGGCGCAATTGCTTCCTCACGCCCGTTGCCGAAGAGCGAAGCGCTCGTTGTCGCCTTCCAAAAGCTTGTCCGCCGCGCGCTGGCCTGAGGCCGCAGCGAAGCTACAAGCTAGAGAGGCTCGACCTAACCGGCCGGAACAGAGCTGCAGCTAGCGCCGGCGCAGGCGTTGACCTTATTTAGCTTCGCGATCATCTTCGCTTTGATTGCCGCGTAGGCAGGATCGTCCGCAAGGTTGTTGATTTCGAACGGGTCGGCCTTCAGGTTGTAGAGCTCTTCGCCACCGCTGACCTTGTAGATGACGTACTTCCAATCGTCGGTGCGGACGCCCTTGTAGGCCTGATCCCAGCGATTTGACGGTATAGACGCGCTTGAGAAGAGCGGCTGTGGAGCCTCAATCGAAATCGCGCGGTCAGGGCGCTTCTTTGGGTTCTTGGCGGTCGGCAGCAGCGAAACGCCGTCGAGCGTGCGGCCTGCTTTCGCCTTGGCGAGATCAAGAATCGTTGCAGCGAAATCGACGTTCGATACCTGCCCCTTAACCTTGCGGCTCTTCGGCACTCCCGGCCCAGCGACGATGAACGGCACGCGCAGCGACTCCTCGTATGGAAGGAACTTGTCGCCGGGGACGCGATGCTCGCCTTGCATCCAGCCGTTGTCGGAGGTGAAGATGATCGTCGTGTTGTCGTACTGCCCGGTCGCTTTGAGCTTGGCGACGATCTTCGCTACGTGGTCGTCAACCGCCAGCAGCGAGCCGACACGGCCTTCGTAGTTGAGCTGCAGTTGCGCGATCGCCGCGTCACTGAGCACGGGCAGGTTGGCCGTCATGTTGGCGGGAAGCTTCGCGAAACTAGCCTCGCCCTGATTGAAGCTCGGCGGGCGCGGCAACGTGTAGCCCTTGCTCTTCGCTGCGTAGCGCGGCGGCGGGCGCGGGTCAACTCCGGGACGGCCGAGCAGCGATGGTGAGCTGGCAACATCCTCGCGGTGCGGGGAGGCTGGCGACCACCACATAAAGAACGGCTTCTTCTGGCTCTTCTCCTTCTCGAGTAGCCCGGCAAACACGTCGCCAGTTACGTCAACGGTGTAATCCTTCGCGTTCTCGCTGCCGAAATTGGTGTATGGCGGCGGGCCGAAGACGGCGCGCAGCTTCTTAACGATCTCAAGGATCACTGGCTCTGGCTTGTCGATCACCTGAATGTTTGCGAAGTCGACCATCTTGTGAGCGAAGGCCGAGTCGCCCCAGGTCTTCTCGCCCTTACCGTCGAGGCTCATCACGAAGTTGAAGTAGTCATACGAGGAGAGGTCGAGCAGCCCGCGCCAGACGTCAAAGCCTTTCGGCTTTTCGCCCTTGCCGGTCTTCGCGCCGTAGCCGTTGAGCCACTTGCCAACCATCCCTGTGCGGTAACCAGACTTCTGCAGCCAAGTCGGCAAGATGTTGCCGCGGTCCTTCATTCCGTACCAGCCGTAGGGGAAGAAGTTGCCAATGACCTTGTGGTTGTGGGCGTACTGCCCGGTGATGAAGGTTGCGCGCGCCGGGCAGCAAAGCGGGAATGAATCGACCGCGTCAGAGAAGCTCGTTCCGCGGTCGGTGAGCAGCTTCTTGACGTTCGGCATGTGGACGAGGTCGGCCGCGGCCTGATCGTCGGTCATAATTACGACGATGTTCGGCTGCTTGCCCTTGCCGGCGCCGGCTTTACGCGCCTGGGCGGGCGCCGCAGCTAGAGCGAGGCAGGCCAGCGAAACGAGAGCAAGGACGGGAAACTTAGCCATTTTTCAACAATACCGGGATCTGTCGGCCGCGGCGCAGGTAGGCGTCATCTGGCTATCTGATCCTCCTACAGCGGCAAGGTAGGCTCCGTGCGATGAGCAACCCTGACGCCTTCGAAGAGGCCGCCGCGCGATCGCTAGCTGGCGGCAGCGACCGCCACCGCGCGAAAGCGCTCGAGCAGGGCCGGCTTCCGGTGCGCGAACGCGTTGCGCTGCTGCTCGACGAAGGCTCGTTTGCCGAGGAGGGCCTACTCGCTAACTGGCAGCAGGACGGCCTTGGCGCCGACGGCGTTGTAACCGGCGTCGGAACCGTTGCTGGCCGCCCGGT
>JBDNJF010000031.1:0-11621 GCA_041687955.1 Solirubrobacteraceae bacterium | reverse complement strand
CGCGCCCGGCTACCGCGACCGCACCGCGCCGACGGTTGGCCAGGCGATTGAGGCGATCCATGAGGCGGGCGGCAAAGCGATTTGGGCGCATCCTTACTGGGATTTCCAAGACGACGATCAGCACGAGGCAACGCGCGACGTGCTGGAGCGCTTTGCCGCGCTCGGCGGCGACGGGGTTGAGGCCTTTTACTTAAGCCATGACGAGGATCAGACGCGCCGCCTTGTCGAGCTGGCTTCAGGGCTTGACATGCTGACGACCGGATCCGCCGACTTCCATGGCCCGGACAACCCGACCTTCTCAAGCTTCCGCAATTTCAGCCTTTATGGCCTGACGCCAAATCTTGGGCCGATCGACCCGCGCTGACCTAAGCGGCCGCTAGCGTCCCAGCGGTGTCAACGCTTGAAGCAATCGTTTTGGGCATCGTTCAAGGACTGACCGAGTTCCTGCCGATTTCCAGCTCCGGGCACATTCTGTTTGTGCCCGCGCTGGCCGGCTGGCCCGACCCTGGCGCCGCCTTCAGCGCCGTGATTCAGCTTGGAACTATGGCCGCCGTGCTGGTTTACTTTCGCGCTGATCTGTGGCGAATGGCGGTCGCTTTCGTGAAGTCATTCACGGGCGATCATCGCCTTTGGCGCAGCGAGGACAACGACGGGCGGCTCGGCTGGTACATCGTGCTAGGCACAATCCCAATTTCGATTGTTGGCGTCGTCTTCTCCGATCAGATCGAAAACAACGTGCGCACGCTCTCGCTGGTCGCGATCGTGATGATTCTCTTCAGCTTCGTCTTGATGGCCGCCGACCTGAAGGGCGCGCAGGACCGTGACGTAACAGAGCTGACGCTAAAGGACGGAATCATCATCGGCCTCTTCCAAGCCTTGGCACTAATTCCCGGCGTGAGCCGCTCCGGCTCAACGATCTCCGGCGGCCTATTCCTTGGCCTCGACCGCGAATCGGCGACCCGTTACTCGTTCCTGCTTTCGGTTCCTGCGGTCGTTCTCTCCGGTCTTTTTGAGCTGCGCAAGATTGGTGACGGGGCGGGCGCCTCGGTTGGCGCCGCGCCGACGATCATTGCCACCGTGCTGGCGTTCGTCAGCGGCTACCTCGCGATCGCCTTCCTGCTGCGCTTTGTGCGCACGCACAACTTCAGCGTCTTTGTGATCTACCGCGTCGCCGTTGGCGTGCTGATGCTCGTGCTGCTCGCCGCCGGCTTAGTTAGCTGAGCGTGCGCGCCAGCCGGTAGGCGAGCGCTTCAAGCTGAAGCTGATCATCGGGGTAGATCGAGAGTGATGCGCGGGTCGCGTCAACGAGCGTGATTGCGTCGCGCAGGCGATGCGCGCTGAGCCCTTCGGCGTCGGCCTGAAGCTCAGTGCGGCGATCGACTGCGTAGATCAGCTCCGGCGCGCCTTCGGCGATGCAGGCAAGGTCGCGGTACCAGAGGCCAGCTAAACGGAGCCCTTCGGCTAGCGACGTCGTGCGAACTCGGCGCCAAACTCTGTGGGCGTCGGCCTTGGCCTCCTTCTCGTACTTATTGCGCTCCTTCTTTGGCAGCGATTCGGCTTCCAGTTTGGCTTCATCATTGAGTCGCGTTTCGGTTGCCTCGGCGTGCGTTTGCGCGAGCTTGATCAGCTCCTTCCACGGTTGGTCGCTGAGCTTGTTGTGCCGCGCGCAGCGGGCAAAGCGCTCGGCGTTGGCGCGCTGCTGGGCTCCCTCGCCGAGCGCCATTCCAAGCGCGCGATTTGCGTCGCCAAGCGCCAGTTTGGCGCAGGCCTCAGCCACTTCGGGTGCGATCCCGCGCGCGCTTAGCTCCGCTTCGAGCTGCGCTTCGCTAGGCGCGTCAAAGCGCACTGCGAGGCAGCGTGAGGAGATCGTCGGGAGAACCTGCTCGGGGCGGTCGGTCAGCAGCACAAGGTGAACGTATGAGGCTGGCTCTTCGAGCGTTTTGAGCATTCGGTTGGCGGCCTCTGCGTTCATTGTGTCGGCGCCCTCAATTACAAAGATGCGCTTCGACGATTCAAATGGCCTGCGCGCCGCTGCGGCAACGACCGGCTCGTCAATGTCGGAGCGGCGCATCTCGCTCGCACCGCTGGCACGAACCCAAGTTAGGTCGGGGTGCGATTCGCGTTCGGCGCGGCCGCGCACTCCGTCAGGGTTGGCTGCGCCTTCGGCCAGCAGCTCGGCGGCGAAGGCCCGCGCGGCCGCCGCTTTGCCCGCCCCGGGAGGCCCGTGGAAGAGGTAGGCGTGAGAGGGCTTGCCGCCCGGCTCGAGCGCCGAACCGAGCACGGCAAGTGCGTGCGGGTGGCGTTCGATTGCGGCGAGCGTGCTCATTAGCTGATCGTACGGGTACGCTCGGCTCGTTGATGGCAGGCCGACTGATAACGATCGAAGGGCTCGACGGCTCCGGTAAGTCAACGCTCGTCGCTGGCCTCACGGCTGAGCTTGAAAGTCGCTCGCTGCCGGTAACCGCGCTGCGCGAGCCGGGCGGCGCCGCGCTGGCCGAGCGGCTGCGCGATCTGGTTAATGACCGCTCGCTTGAAGTCAGCGCGCGCGCCGAAGCTCTGATTTATGCCGCGGCCCGCGCCCAGCTGGTCAGTGAACTGCTGCAGCCGCTGCTCGAAGAGGGGCGCTTTGTAGTGCTCGATCGTTACATAGATTCCTCGCTCGCCTATCAGGGCGCTGGCCGCGGCCTTGGCGTTGAGGCGGTCGCGCAGATCAACCAGTTTGCAAGCGGCGGCTTGACCGCCGACCGCACGCTTCTTCTGCGCGTTGACGCCGCCACGCGCGCGGCGCGGATCGGCGCGCGCGGCGAGGCCGCAGACCGCTTGGAGCTAGCCGGCGACGAGTTCTTCACGCTCGCTGCCGCGGCCTACGAGCAGCTGGCAGCCGCGGAGCCGGAGCGGATTCGCGTGCTCGACGGCGCTGCCCCGCCCGCCGCGGTGCTAGCGGCCGCAATTGATGCGATCAGCGAGCTGCTGCCCTAGGCTTGAGTGCAATGAGTTTTCGTTCGATCGCTGCTCTCACCGCGAGCGCCTTGATGTTGGCGCTGCCGCTCGCCGCGCAGGCGCAAACCACAGTGCAGCCGGTCGAGCCGGTTGCGGGCCAGCCGGCTGAGCCAACCGGTGGCGCGATCACTCCGCCTTCGGGCGCGCCCGGCCAGCCCGCCTCGCCGACCGTCATCGAGCCGACGGAGACGACGCCCGCGCCATCGAGCGGCGACAAGCCGCTCAGCAAAGCTCAAGACCGCGGGCTTGCCTGGCTAACAATTGGCCTGATCGCGCTCGCCGCGGTGCTGCTTGGAGCGCTAATCGTGATTCTGCTTTGGCGCCTGCGTGGCTGGGACCCGCGCTGGCTCAAGCGCTGGCGCCACGCGACCGCGGAGTCCGGCTGGCGGGTTGGGCTGAGCGGCGCCGAGATCCGCGATTTCATTCGCATCGGCCGCTAGATCAAGGCCCTTCGGGCGGCGAAAACTCGCCCTCAGCTGGGCTATCCTTGAAGGGTTGGATTTGTTTGAATTGGCGGCCCTAAAAGTGATTGGGCGCACAGTTTCATTCCGTCCGACCGAAGTGGGAAGTTCCTCGACCCGTAACCAGTAATCAAGCGGCGCGAACAAGCACCGGCAATTCAACCGGTAGGAGAGAGGAAGCAGACGATGGAAATCACACCGCAGACCCAGACAACCGACACCAACGCCACTGCCGTCGAGGCTGGCAACGCAATCTCGATCGAGCGCCGCCACACCGAGCCCGGCGCCGATCCCTTCGCTTCAGTCGAGTGGGAGGTTCGCGACGCACGGATCGCTCACGGCGACCATGTCGCCTTCGAACAGACCGACGTTGAATTCCCTACGACTTGGTCACAGAACGCCACCAACATCGTCACGCAGAAGTACTTCCGCGGCCATGCCGGCTCAGCGGAGCGCGAGCGCTCAGTCAAGCAGATGATCGGCCGCGTTTCCGGCACGATCGCCAACTGGGGTCGCGAGCGCGGCTACTTTGCCAGCAGCGAGGACGGCGACGCTTTTGAGGCCGAGCTGACGCACATCCTGCTGCACCAAAAGGCAGCCTTCAATTCGCCGGTCTGGTTCAACGTCGGTTTCGAAGAGAAGCCGCAGTGCTCAGCCTGCTTCATCCTCAGCGTCGAGGACACAATGGAATCAATTCTCGGCTGGAACACGAAGGAAGGCACAATCTTCCGTGGCGGCTCCGGCTCTGGCATCAACCTTTCAAACATTCGCGGCTCAATGGAGACGCTGAGCAAGGGCGGCACAGCCAGCGGCCCGGTCTCGTTCATGCGCGGCGCCGACTCGTGGGCCGGCACGATTAAGTCGGGCGGCAAAACGCGCCGCGCCGCAAAGATGGTCGTGCTCGACGTCGATCACCCGGACATCGTCGAGTTCATCGAATGCAAGGCGAAAGAAGAAGACAAGGCGGCGGCTTTGCGTGACGCCGGCTTCGACATGTCGATCGACGGTGACGGCTTCAACTCAATTCAGTACCAAAACGCGAATAACTCGGTCCGCGTAACAGACGAGTTCATGCAGGCGGTCGAGGATGACGCGCCGTGGCAGACGACTGCCCGCGCCACCGGCGAGCCGATCGGCGAGTCAATGCCCGCGCGCGAACTGATGATGAAGATCGCCCGCGCCGCGTGGCGCTGCGCCGACCCTGGCGTTCAGTACGACACGACCGTCAACCAGTGGCACACATCACCAAACTCGGGCCGCATCAACGCCTCTAACCCGTGCTTCCCGGCCGATGCCCGCGTTCACACGACGGCTGGCCTAATGCCGATCGGGGAACTGGTCGAGCGCGGCGAACGGGGCGAGCGGATTGAGGTCTACACGCATCGGGCAACCGCTGATCAGCCCGCCAGCGGCGTGCTCGTCAGCGAACCGGTTCGCTTCATGCGTAACGGTGTAAAGCCGATTCTCAACCTTCGCTTCTCAAATGGCGGCGAACTGCGCTGCACGCCGAACCATCGCCTCTGGACAGTCAATCGCGGCTACGTGCAGGCCGAGCAGCTGACCGCTGCCGACTGCGTGCTGCTGAATGACTCAGCGACGCCGGCGAGCGCTGCCAGCTGGGCGGTTCCGACTTGGGTCGCAGCCCCAGCCGTCTCGTTCAAGGCCGGTGGAACAAAGCTCGTAACAGATCTTCCAACCCGCTGGAGCGAAGGACTAGGCGAGATTACCGGCCACCTGATTGGTGACGGTTGGATGACCGACGTGCAGACCGGCTGGGTTTACGGTGGCGAAGATATCGCCGAAGGTTTGACCGACTCGCACGAAGGGCTTCTGACCGAGCTGATTGGCGGCGTCTCTCGTCAACAGATGGATAACGGCACGGTTCAGCTAAGGGCTGGAAGTGAGGCCGTCCGCGAGTTCTTCCAAGCGATTGGCGTTACCGACGCCAAAGCCCACAACAAGCGTGTTCCATCCGCTATTCTGGCCGCGCCAAGCGAGGTCCAAGCAGCTTTTCTGCGCGGCCTGTTTGGCGCCGATGGCTGCGTTGCACGGATTGAAAACTCCGGCAAGGCGACGCGCTATGTTGGCCTTGGCAGCCGCAGCGAGGCGCTGCTCAAGGATGTTCAGCGTCAGCTTTCAAGCTTCGGTATCCGCGGCCGGATTTACCGCACATCGGAGAGCGGCCAGTCAAGCTTCGAGTACACCCGCGCCGATGGCAGCACGATCCAGTACGCCACACGCGAAGGCTTTGACCTGCGTGTCAGCGGTACCGACATGGAGCGTTTTGCTGAGCGGATCGGGTTCTCAGTGCCGCGCAAGCAGGCCGCACTTGAGAGCCTGCTCGGCGAATGCCGCCGCTACCGCACGAAGGACTGGACAAAGCTGATCGGGCGCGACATCGACGGTCAGGAAGAGGTCTACAACCTGACTGAGCCGATCCATCACTCATACATTGTTGACGGCGTCGTTGTCGCCAACTGCAGCGAATACATGCACGTTGACGATTCGGCCTGCAACCTCGCGTCAATCAACTTGATGAAATTCCGCCGCCCTGACGGCACGCTCGACGTTGACGACTTCGAGCACACAACCGACGTGCTGCTGCTGGCGCAAGAGATCATCGTCTCGCCGTCGAGCTACCCGACCGAGCAGATCGGCGACAACGCTCGCGCCTTCCGCCAGCTCGGCCTCGGTTACACCAACCTTGGCGCCTACCTGATGGCCAACGGCGTCGCCTACGACTCCGACCCAGGGCGCGGCACGGCGGCCGCAATCACGGCGCTGATGACCGGCCGCGCCTATCGCCAGTCGGCCGTGATCGCAGCGGCAATCGGGCCGTACGACAAGTACGAAGAGAACCGCGAGCCGCACAACGCTGTCATGCGGATGCACCGCGACGCTTCATACGCGATCCCTGACTCAACCGTTGTCGACGACCTGCTGCTCGCAGCGGCCCGTCACTCATGGGACGAAGCGGTCGAGGTAGGCGAGCGATACGGCTACCGCAACGCGCAGGCCACGGTGCTCGCACCGACCGGCACGATCTCGTTCCTGATGGATTGCGACACGACCGGAATTGAGCCTGACTTCTCACTCGTCAAATTCAAGGAGCTCGTCGGTGGCGGCCAAATGACGATCGCCAACAAGACGATCCCGCTGGCGCTGCGCACACTCGGCTACACAGATCCGCAGATCGAGCAGATCGAGGCCTTTGTAACCGAGAACGGCACGATCGTCGGCGCTCCCGGGCTGCTCGACGAGCACCTTGAAGTCTTCGACGTAGCCGTTGGCGAGCGGGCAATTTCCGCTCATGGCCACATCAAGATGATGGGCGCCGTCCAGCCATTCATCTCCGGAGCAATCTCGAAGACCGTCAACATGCCGGCCTCCTCAACCGTCGAGGACATCGAGGGCGCCTACATCGACGCTTGGCGGCTTGGCATCAAAGCGCTAGCGATCTACCGCGACGGCTCAAAGACCGCTCAGGCGCTGCGCACCGACGCTCAGGACGAAGTCAATGCAGCGAACGGCCTATACACGAAGGCCGACGTTGACGCGCTGCTGCAGGCGGCAGCGCTCGAAGCTCAGGGTGACGCCAAACCGCCGCGCCGCCGGATGCCGCGCGAGCGCCAGTCGCTGACGCACAAGTTCTCAATCGGTGGTCACGAGGGCTACATCACGGCCGGCGTTTACGAAGACGGCACTGTTGGCGAGATCTTCCTAACCGACATCGGCAAGGAAGGTTCAACGCTGCGCGGCATGATGAACGCCTTCGCGACCTCAATCTCAATCGCACTGCAGTACGGCGTGCCGCTCGAGAAGCTGGTCGAGAAGTTCAGCTACATGCGCTTCGACCCCGAAGGGATCACGCAGAACCCAGAGATTCCGTTTGCCAAGTCGATGCCCGACTACATCATGCGCTGGCTGGCATCACGCTTCCTTGACACCGAAACGCAGGAAGGGCTCGGCATCATGACCGACTCGGTTCGCGCCAAAAAAGCTGGCGAAGAGGCCGCAAGCTCTTTCACCTCCGACACGGCAGGCCCAACCAACGGTGGAAACGGCGGCTCCAGTAAGCCGGCGGCGTCAGCGATGACCGACTCACCGCCGGTAACCCCAGCAAAGATGGGCGGACTTGAGCTAGGGCCGGCCTGCAGCCAATGCGGCGGCATGATGCAGCGCACCGGCGCTTGCTACACCTGCACCTCGTGCGGCAACAACACCGGCTGCGGCTGACGTAGGCGATCACTGAGATTTCAGTGGAACGCTCACGGGATGTCAGTGGGCGATCACGAACTTGTCAGTGGTGCGCTCGTGAAGATGTCAGTGGGACGGCAACAACGCGGCTCAGGCCTTGGCGCGGATTGTCCAGCTGCGCCCGCCGTCAGCTGAGACCTTGACCGTTCCGTCGGCAAGCGCGGCGTAAAGCGCTCCATCAGCGGATATGAATGCTGTCGGCTGACCGCCAATGCCGCCGACCTGGGCCCAGTTCGCCCCGCCGTTACGGCTAACCGACACGGTCCCATCAGCGTCCACCAGGTAGAGCCGCTGTTCGCTCGGCCAAGTCAACAAGCCAGCGCGCGATTCGCCACCGCTGATCGCCCGCATCGTCTCCCCGGAGTCCGAGGAAGCGATCAACCCCACCTCTGACGAGGCGACGAAGCGCTTAGGGTTGACGGGGTTGATCGCCAGGCTAAAGAGGCCCCCCGGGGCGGCGCTAGAGCGCCACGTGCGGCCCCCATCGCCCGATACCTGCAGCTCACTGCCTTCGGCCCCGTATACGCGCGAGCCGGATGCTTGGAGAACGTGAAAATCGGCCTTGCCGAGCAACGACACGTTGGTCCACGTGCGTCCGGCGTCACGAGAAACCATCAGACCTAGCTTTCCGGGAAGCTCGGGGTCCGACGGATCCGGATGGCCAGAGGCAAGGAACCGCTTCGCGGTCTGCGTAGTGAAGCCCATCAAGTCGTGGCGAGCCGTACCGACCGACCTCGGCTCAGTCTGCCCGGCATCGGCGCGCCAGAGTCCGGCGTGCGTGGCAATGAGGAGATCAGCGCCTTGGGTGCCAAGGCCATGAACGTGCCCGATCTCCTCATGCGCGCCGCTCGATGCCGCGGACGCGGCGGTACGAGGCTGGGGGTCCTCGCCGCCGCACGATACGAGCAGAGCGATGACGAGCGCTGCGGCAATGAGTGTGACGCGTTGTCGCATGAAGCTAAGGTTAGACCACGTCATCTTGGACGGCGTGCTCCTGGTGCTCAGCCTCGGAGCGAAGTCCTTTCTTGCCGGGCAGGTCTTCGCCCTGTCACTCGCCGCCTGAAGGCAGCCCCACCGTCACGGACGATCACGCGTACCGCGCCGCCGGTGGGACGCAAGGTCGTACCCCGCTGAACCATCACTGACAACTTCGTGATCGCGGCCACTGTCAATCAGATGATCGCCTACAGCTGATCTGAATGAGCGCTCATTTGAGAATACTGTGTTCGAAAGATAAGAATGGCCGCCGCCAGCGTGGGGCGCGGCTTGAGGCTCCGAACGATAACCGTCTGCACCTTTCCGCGGGCTGATCTGCCTGTGCCTAACCCGGTCTCTCCTAATCGGCGGCTAGCCCCCCCAATTACTTCCCGCCACTAGCGTAAGAAGCAGCGGCAGAAAACGATTGGGATAGGGTCTTGAGCTCTATGGATGAACGAACCGTGACGCTTCACGACCGCCCAATGACCTACGTCTGCGCCGGTGAGGGTCCGGTGCTGCTGTTGATCCACGGGATCGCCGGGGACTTCCGTAACTGGCAGGAAGTGATTGGTCCGCTTTCACGCACTCACACGGTGATTGCGCCCGACCTTCCGGGGCACGGAGGTTCGGCCCCCGGCGGTGGTGACTATTCGCTCGGGTCTCTCGCCACCGGTCTGCGTGACCTTCTCGTAGCCATGGGCCATGAACGCGCCACACTCGTTGGCCATTCTCTGGGCGGCGGGATAGCGATGCAGTTCGCGCACCAGTTTCCGGAAATGACCGAACGCCTCGTGCTTGTCTCCAGCGGCGGACTAGGCCCGGAAGTAAGCGCGGTGTTGCGCGCCGCGGCACTGCCCGGCGCCGACCGTTTCATCGCCACTACCGCCGCTCCGTTGGAGACGATCAGCCCGGCGATCCGGCGCGGTTTAGCGCTCATCGGGATGCGTCCCACTCCTGATATCGCTGAGGTTGCCCGCGGCTACGCGTCACTCGCCGACCCCGATCGCCGGGCAGCGTTCCTCGCCACTTTGCGTTCAGTCGTCGGGACCGCCGGTCAGCTCGTCCACGCGGGCGATCTCCTCTACCTCGCCGAGGGCACCCCGGTGCTCATTATCTGGGGCGCCCGCGATCAGATCATCCCCGTCAGCCACGGCGAGCGAGCCCACGAACTAATTCCCGGCAGTCGGCTGGAGGTTTTCGAGTCGGTTGGACACCTGCCTCAGGTGGAAGCGCCGGCACGCTTCGTTATGGCGCTAGATCGCTTTCTTGCCGAGACGCAGCCACGCCAGTTCGATCTGCAGGAGTGGCGCGCCCGCGTGAAGAGCACGGATTGATCGGCTTCGGCCGGTGTCGTCTTGCGAGGTTTCGCCAGGGCCGCGGTGAATAGGCGTCCAAGTCGGTGATCGGGTTTGGCGAAGCGGAGTTTGTTTCGACCGCAGCGGCCCACTTCCGCGTCCAGATGGTTGGTTCAGGCGTAGGAGGGGATTACCCCCTGACTTGGCCGGCGGAGGGATTCGTAGTCCATTCGCAGCTTTCGCGCACGATTCTCAGCTCACTGCCCGCTGACAGCTAATGCACCAACCGCTTTGCTTCCTGCCTCAAGGCACTTCGCTCGTTAGGGCGCGGCGCGAACGGTGAGCAAGCGGCCAACCGCGCTTCGCTGTACGGTTGATGGATAACCAGCCTTCCAACGTAGGAGTTGCTTGATGACTCGTTTTTCCGTCGCCCCGTTGCTATCAATTGCTGCCATCGCCGCTGTCGCGGCCGTTACACTGCCCGGCTGCGGCAAGCCAGAATTTTGCGCGAAGAAAACTGAGTTCAATAGCTCCGTGACGACGCTGACAAGCGTTTCACTCAGCCCGCCTGACCCAACCGAAATCAACAGCGACATCACAAGCGTTCAGAGCGCTGGCACGGCGATGATCAACGCAGCCAAAAGCGACTTTCCAAGTGAGTCTTCTTCGCTTGAGAGCGCCGTAAACGCGGTAGTTGCGACAGGCAAGACGCTGACGACGACCAAGGACCTAACGGCGACCGGCATAACGCTCGCCACTCAGCTGCTGACGCTCAGCTCGGCTTGGAAGAGCTTCGAGACTGCAACCAACGACGCCTGCAAGTAGTACAACACGAGCCTAAAGAGGCGGGGGGCGTAACCGCCAAGTCGCGCGGCAGCGCCAGATTGGTGATGAAACTCGCCATTTCTGCGGCCTAGGTTGCCGATAACAGCTCAGCGACCAACTAGCGCAGGGAGCTGCGCATTTCTGTAACTTATTCTCATGTCGGCCTAAACGATTTCCTTTGGAGTGTTTTTATGCGCCAGTCCATGCTGAAGCTTTTTACAGTTGCCGCAATCACCGCAATCGGGCTCAGTAGCGCTGCTGCAGCGCCCGCCGCCACGCCGCCATCCGCCTCTACGGGCGCAACCGAGCAGGCAACATCTTCTCGCGGCCTTGACACTGCCAGTTCCAACAACTGGGGCTGGGACAACACCACGCCAGGCCTTGCCGGCCGGCCGTACATCAAATATCTGTCGGTCACCAATGGCGGCGTTGAGAGCGTCGTAATCAACAACACGGGCAACGTGCAGTCGCCAAATGCTGAGACGATCGGCGGCAATGTCAGCGATCTTTACGCCTTCATCACGCCAACCAATGGCTGCAGTCTTGGCCAATCTCCTTCATCGGGCGCCTGCTACGCCACGCCAAACCGCACCGGCATCTCAATTATGCGCTACACCGGTCCGGGATGGAGTGAGAACTTCACTAGCGGCACAAGTGCCAATCCAGTCGTCAACAACAGCTCGCTGATCACAATCAGGGTTGGATTTCACGCTGCCTATTCGACCTCGAGCTGGAGCTGGGTGAATGGCATCCCGTCATCGTGGGTCAACACGGTGCGCGCCGGGTCAGATGGCGAAGTTGCGCT
>JBDNJF010000030.1:0-2809 GCA_041687955.1 Solirubrobacteraceae bacterium | reverse complement strand
CGGCCGCTTTTCGTTCAACGTCAAAGGTGGTCGCTGTGAGGTATGCCGCGGTGATGGACAGATCAAAATTGAGATGCACTTCCTGCCCGACGTTTACGTGCCCTGTGAGCAGTGCCATGGCAAGCGCTACAACAAGGAAACGCTTGAGGTTCGCTTCAAAGGACGGACGATTGCCGACGTCCTCGATATGTCGGTTGAGCAGGCGCTGGAGTTCTTCGCCCACATTCCGAAGGTTCAACGGCGGCTGCAGACGCTCAGCGACGTTGGCCTTGGCTACCTGCGGCTTGGGCAGCCAGCGACGACGCTTTCCGGCGGCGAAGCGCAGCGCGTCAAGCTGGCGACCGAGCTTTCGAAGATTGCGACCGGCAAGACGCTTTACATCCTTGACGAACCAACGACGGGGCTCCACTTCGCTGATGTGCAGCGGCTGCTGGATGTGCTGCACCGACTGGTCGATTCAGGCAACTCGGTCGTCGTGATCGAACACAACCTTGATGTGATCAAAACCGCCGACCGGATCATCGACATGGGGCCGGAGGGCGGCGACGGGGGCGGGCTGGTTGTCGCCGAAGGGACGCCGGAGCAGGTCGCCAGCACGCCGGGCTCGCACACCGGTCAGTTCCTGGCCGAGCTTGTCACGCCGGCAAAACCGCTGGTCAAGGCGAAAGCGAAGCCAAAACCAAAGGCGAAAGCGAAGGCCAAGACTGCTAAGCGCGCCGTGCCAACTAAGCGCGCCGCGAAGGCAGCAGCGTAGGGGCGTGGCAGCGTTGAGTGGTATCAGCCTTGAACAGGCCAAGTTGTGGGCCGTGAAGTGGCGCTGGTATGAGCGCGACACGCTGCCTTGGCGGCGGATGCGGATTCACCGCGAGCTGGCGCGGCGCGGCGCGTTCTGCCGGTGGCCGCTGCAGGGCGAGCCGCTCGAGATGTTCGAGCAGGGCCGGCTCGAGGTCGGCGAGGGAACACTCTTTGAGCCGGGCGTCTGGCTGACCGGCGGCGCAACTGGCCGGATCACGATCGGCAGCGGCGTATTTCTCAACCAGATGGTGATGGTGGCGGCGCTTGAGTCGGTCGAAATCGGAGATCACTGTATGGCCGCCAATGGCTGCTTCATCACCGACTCCGACCACCGCTTTGACGACTGGTCAAGGCCGGTTACCCAGCAAGGCTTTGCTACCGACGGCCCGACCGTGATCGAACACAACGTCTGGCTAGGCGCGCACGTCGTGGTGACCGGGAATGTTCGGATTGGCGCCCGCTCGGTTATCGGCGCCGGCAGCGTCGTAACCAGCGACATCCCGCCCGGCGTGATCGCCGCCGGCGCGCCGGCCCAGGTACTGCGCACGATTGAGCCCGACCGCTAGGCGGCGGACAGGGTGCTGCAAGACGGTCGCTGCGTCTGGCCCGCAGTTAGGGAAGCGCCCGGAGCGCTCCAAAGAAAGCTTCTGTCACTTTGTTCCAGATCCCTCGGGATACGGTATTTACGGCCCTTGTATGATTCCGAGCCTAATGGCTCTCCCGACTCGAACCGTCAAGATGTTGAACCTGACGCTACTCGCCGCGAAGGCGGGTCAGGTGAGCGGACTTCGGCCTAACCCGGTCCGAATAGATCGCGAAGACCAAGCCTTCTTAGAGGTCTTCTCAGAGGCCCGTCAGCGGACACTCGTTGACCGGCAGCGCGCCTTCATGCTCTATCAGCTCGCGCGCCAGGCCTTGGCTATCGAAGGCGACTTTGCCGAGGTCGGGGTGTACAAGGGGGGAACTGCACGGCTGCTGGCTCAACTCGCCGAAGGAACCAACAAACGGCTGGAGCTGTTCGACACCTGCGAGGGGATGCCTGAAACCGACTCCACGAAGGACCACCATCAGGCCGGCGACTTTGCTGACACGTCGTTGGAAGGGGTTAAGCGGTTTGTTGGCGGAGGCGAACTCATCTCCTTTCACCAGGGGATCTTCCCGGAGACCGCCAGTGCAGTTGCTGATCGCAGGTTCTCGCTGGCCCATATTGATGTTGACATCTACTCCTCGGTCTTTGATTCGTGCGAATTCTTCTACCCGCGTCTCTCTCCGGCTGGAATCTTGATTTTCGATGACTACGGCTTCATAAGCTGCCCCGGAGCACGCGAGGCGGTGGATGAGTTCTTCAGCACGCGCGATGAAGCGCCGATCTACCTGCAGACCGGTCAAGCCTTCGTGATCAAGGTCTGATTCGTCTGCGGTGAAGAGAACCTGTTCAGGCTTGCTCGCCGCGCGCAGCGCGGAATGCTGAAATCTGATCGCTGTCGATCGAGTAGCCGTGTTGGGGGCCGGGGAAGGAGCGGTTCCGCACCTCGTCGGCATAGGCGGTAACGCCGGCGACCATCTCGTCGAGCAGGTTTGCGTAGCGCTTGACGAAGCGCGCACCGAGCCCTTCGCGGATCCCGAGCAGATCATGAAAGACCAGAACCTGGCCATCGACCGACGGGCCAGCGCCGATGCCGATAACTGGAATCTCGATCGACGGCATGATCTCCGCCGCGACGTCGGACGGGATCGCCTCGAAGACGAGAGCGAAACAACCGGCAGTAGCGAGCGCCAGCGCCTCGTCAGCGATCTGCGCCGCCGCCTGTGCGGTGCGACCCTGGGCCCGGTATCCACCGAGCGCAGTCGAGCTTTGAGGGGTCAGGCCGACGTGACCCATCACCGGAATGCCGGCGCTAACGATTGCCCGCGCGCGCCCTACCGATCGCTCGCCGCCGCCTTCCAGTTTGACGGCCACACAGCCAGCTTCTTTGACAAATCTCAGCGCCGTTGTGATCGCCTGCTCGTCGCT
>JBDNJF010000029.1:57500-116218 GCA_041687955.1 Solirubrobacteraceae bacterium | reverse complement strand
GACTATACTTCTGCCCGTTGACCCGAATGTTCGTCCAGACGCCGCGCCCTTGACGCGCTGCCTTCGAAGCTAGTGCCGGTTCCCCGGCGCTTCGACCGGCGTATGCCGGATCGTGACACGACTCGGATCAACGAGAAAATTCGTGTTGCCGAAGTTCGCGTGATCGACGATCAGGGCGGTCAGGTCGGAATTCTTAAAATTGACGATGCGTTGAAGCTCGCCGGCGAAAAGGACCTCGACCTCGTTGAAGTCGCTCCGGAAGCGAGCCCGCCGGTTTGCCGCATCCTCGACTACTCGAAGTACAAGTACGAGCTAGCGCAGAAGGCCAAGGCAGCGAAGAAAGGTCAGCAGCAGATAACGATCCGCGAAATCAAGTTCCGCCCAAAAATTGCCGAACATGACTACGCGACGAAGAAGGGCCACGTAACACGCTTTTTGATGCACAAGGACAAGGTCAAGGTGACAATCATGTTCCGTGGCCGCGAGGTAACGCACCCGGACTTGGGCCGCGCAATTCTCGCCCGCCTGCAGCGCGAACTCGAGCCGATCGGCACGATCGAGCAGCGGCCCAACCTTGACGGGCGCAACATGACGATGGTGCTTGGCCCCAGCAAAGAGGTAATTAGTGGCGAGATTACGGAATTCGAGCCACTTGATTTCAGCGCTGAGATCGCTGCTGCGCAGGCCGAAGCCGACGCCGAGGCATTCGCTCGCTCAATCGCCGCGTCAGCGCCACTACGCGAGCAGGCTGAAGTCGAGATCGTCGAAGACGATCTTGCCGAGCAGATCGTCGCCGACGAGGTCGCCTTAGAGGCCGATGGCGACGCCGCCGCGCAGTCCGCCGAAGCGGCAGGCGAGGTAGCCGCAGAAGCGCCCAGCGAATCTCCCGACGCTGCCTAGTTCGGGCTCGGCCTGGGTCCAAGCTGAGCTGCCGCTCAGCCGCAGCTGCGCCGAGTTTCTATACTTCCGGTTCGCGATGCCCAAGATGAAGACTCATTCCGGCGCAAAGAAGCGCTTCAAGCTGACCTCGAAAGGAAAGGTTCGCGCGCGCAAGGCGATGTCGAGCCACATACTCGAGAAGAAGTCACCGAAGCGCAAGCGTGGTTTTCGCAAGCCGGCTGAAGTAGCCGCAGTTGACGTGCCTCGCGTGAAGAGAATGCTGGGCGACAAGTGACGCGCGTAAAGCGGTCGGTGTCGGCCAAGAAGAAGCGCCGCGCCACTCTGGAGCGCGCCAAAGGCTACCGCGGAACGGCGAACTCAAACTATCGGCGCGCGAAAGAAACGCTGATGAAGGCGGATTCGTACGCTTACCGCGACCGGCGCAACCGCAAGCGCGACTTCCGTCGCCTCTGGATCACTCGCATAAATGCCGCTGCGCGCCTCAATGGAATGACCTACGCAACCTTCATGCACGGCCTCAGCGAAGCGGGTATCGAGCTTGACCGCAAGGTCTTGGCCGACATCGCTGTACGCGACCCTGAGACCTTCCGCCGATTTGTTGACGCCGCCCGAGAGGCGACGGCCGCTGAGTCCTAGACTCCGCTGTCGTTTCGCCGCTAACGGGCGCCGCTTCCGCAAGGAGGGGCGCCCTTTTTTTTGAGCCGAACAAGAGACCAATGACGATCCACAACTCCCAACATCCAAACTTGAACCAGGTAACGCTGCTGCGGACTCGGCGTGGCAGAGAGCGCAGCGGCCGTTTCGTTGCCGAAGGTGAAGATTTGGTCGCCGCCGCGAAAGCAAATGGCTGGCAGGCAGTCGATTCGTTCGTCGCCGAGGGCAGTGGGCTTGAGGGCACGGAGGTGAGCGAATCGGCCTTGGCGGAGGTTTCTGCGCTCGGTTCCGGCACGCGCGCGCTCGCGATTTATGATCAGCGCTGGGCGAACCCAGCCGGTCCGTTGGCGCTCTGGCTACACGGAGTTGGCGATCCAGGCAACGTTGGCACAATCATTCGTAGCGCCCATGCCTTTGGTGCGTCGAGCGTAATTCTGGGCGCTGGCAGCGCCGATCCGTTCGGGCCAAAAGCGGTCCGCGCCAGCATGGGGGCAATCTTCAGCGTCGCCGTCGCCCGCGCCGAGCAGAGCGACGATCTGCCCGGGACTACTGTCGCGCTCGCCGCCTCGGCTGAATTAGAACTGGATGGGGCACCGTGGCCGCAAGACGGATTGACGCTGCTGATTGGAGCCGAACGCGAAGGCCTGCCGGCGGCCGTCATCGCAGGCGCCGATCAAGCTCGTTCGATTTCAATTGCGGGCGACTCACTAAACGCCGCTATGGCAGCGACAATCGCGCTCTATTCATGCACGAGGAAGGTTTAGGGTGGCGTCGATGCTTGAACGAGTAGCCGAGATTCGCAAGCAGGCCGAAGCTGAGATCTCAGCGGCGACCAACTCGGCCGCGCTTGAAGAGCTTCGCGTTCAGTACCTCGGTCGCAAGGCTGAGCTGCCGCAGCTGCTGCGCGACGTCGCGCAGCTACCCGCTGAGCAGCGCGGGGAAGCCGGACAAAGCGCGAATGAGGCGCGCAAGGCGCTAGAGGCGATGATTGAGGCAGCGGCCGCGCGCTTCGAGGCGGCCGAGCTGACCGCCGCGCTAGCTGGCGACAACGTTGACATCACACTGCCTGGCTCGCCGCTCGAAGCGCACGGCCACCACCACCTGCTGAGTGCCACGCGGCGCGAGATTGAGGATGTCTTTTGCGGCCTCGGGTACAGCGTCGTAGAGGGTCCGGAGGTCGAGAGCGTCCACTACAACTTTGACGCCCTCAACCACGATCCGGCGCATCCTGCGCGCGCCCGCAGTGACACTTTTTACATCGCAGGCGGCGGTGACGGCCCCGATCAGACACTGCTGCGCACGCACACCTCGCCAATGCAGATCCGGATCATGGAGCAGACGCCGCCGCCGATTGCTTTGATCGTCCCTGGGCGCGTTTTCCGCCGCGACAGCGACGCCACGCACACGCCTCAGTTTCACCAGATCGAAGGATTATTCGTCGATCAAGGAGTTACGCTCGCTGACCTTAAGGGCACGCTGCTCGCATTCGCGCGCGCAATCTTTGGTGACGAGCGTGAGCTCCGACTGCGGCCACACTTTTTTCCTTTCACCGAACCGAGCGTCGAAGTCGATATCTCGTGCTTCGCCTGCCAACAAGGAAGCGACCACGATGGCGCACGCTGTTCACTTTGCAAAGGAACCGGCTGGCTTGAAGTACTCGGTTCGGGAATGGTCGACCCGAATGTCTTCGCTGCGGTCAGCGAGCACGGCTACGACGCAGGCAAACACCAAGGGTTCGCCTTCGGCCTCGGCATTGAGCGGATCGCGATGCTCAAGCATGGCGTACCCGACCTGCGCTTCTTCTATGAAAACGACCTGCGCTTCCTGCGCCAGTTTGGCTGAGCGTCCGTTATGCGCGTTCCAATCGAGTGGCTGAGCGAATACATCAAAGTCGACCTCACCGCGGTCGAACTCTCAGAGCGGCTCGCGATGAGCGGCACCGAAGTGGCCCGCGTGATCCACCACGGCCCACTTTCAGCAGATAACTTTGTTGTGGGCAAGGTCCTTAGCGCCGACCCGCATCCCGACGCCGACCGTCTGCGCGTCTGCAGTGTTGACGTCGGTGATGCGGCGCCGCGGACAATCGTGTGCGGGGCACCGAACGTCGCGGCCGGCCAGACGGTGGCGGTCGCGCTGCCGGGCGCCGTGATGGCTGACGGCACGGAGCTCGGTGAAGCAAAACTTCGCGGCGTTAAATCGTCAGGCATGATTCTCGCCGAAGACGAGGTCGAGATGGGAAGCGACCACGAGGGAATCATGGTGCTCTCTGACGGGTTGGCAGCTGGCACGCCACTAAGCGACGTTTTCGCCCTTTCAGGCGATGTGCTGGAGCCTGAAATAACACCAAACCGCGGCGACTGCAGCGGCTTTTACGGAATCGCGCGCGAAGTCCACGCCGCTACCGGTGCACCGCTGAGCCCAGCTCCCTGGGCAGAAGATCCGGGAGCGGCGACAGTCAGTACTGCGCCGGCCGGGATCAGCGTGACGGTTGAAGACGCCGCACTCTGCCCGCGCTTCACGGCCCGCATCTTTGAGGACGTGACCGTGGCGCCCTCCCCGATTTGGCTGAAGGCGCGGCTCGCTGCCGCTGGCCAGCGCTCGATCAGCAACGTCGTCGACATCACCAATTATGTGATGCTCGTCAGCGGCCACCCGCTCCATGCCTTTGACCTCGATCAGATTGCTGGCGGCGAGCTGACCGTCCGCGCCGCACGCAGTGGCGAGACGCTGACAACGCTCGACGGCGAAGAGCGCGTGCTCGACAGCGACATTTGCCTGATCGCTGACGCCGACGGCCCAACATCGCTTGGAGGTGTGATGGGCGGCAGCCGCTCCGAAGTAAGCGAGCAGACCAAGCGCGTGCTTCTCGAGGCCGCCGTGTGGGACGGGGCAAACATCAACCGCACCTCAACGCGGCTGGGTCTGCGCAGCGAAGCCTCCTCGCGATTTGAGAAGGGTCTATCGCCTGAGGGTGCATTAGAGGCGCAGGCTATGGCTACCGCGCTGATGTTGGAGCTAACCGGCGCGACGCTCACCGACGGCACGCTCGACGTTGGCGGAGCAGGGTCGCCTGCCAATGTCGTAGCGCTGCGCGACGAGCGGATCTCGTCGCTGCTGGGCGCACCGATCGAGCGCGAGCGCTCGCAGCAGATCCTCGAAGCGCTTGGTTTCACCGTCGCCGCCAGCGACGCTGGGCTCGACGTGACGGTGCCGCACTGGCGCCGCAATGATGTAACGCGCGAGGCCGACCTAATTGAAGAGGTCGCACGTATCAACGGCCTTCAGTCACTGCCAGCAACGCTTCCGCTCAACCGCAGCGGCCGCGCTGGCGGGCTTAGCCGCGAGCAGCAACTAATTCGGCGCGCAGAAGATGTGCTGGTTGGCCGTGGCCTCTGCGAGATCGTCGGTTGGTCTTTCACCGACCCGCAGATCTGTGAGCGCCTGCTATTGCCTGGCGATCACCCGCTGCGGTCGCTCGTTGTGATCGAAAACCCGATGAGCTCGGCGCAATCGGTGATGCGCCCCTCGCTCCTTCCTTCGCTGCTTGACGCCGCCGCCCACAACCTTGCCCGCGGCGCGGACGGCTGCGCGCTTTTTGAATCAGGCACCGTTTATCGCGACGGGCCTGATGTCGGCGCGCTTTTAGCCGATGAACACCACGGTCTCGGTGCAACCATCATCGGCCCGGTGCGCCAGCCGACCTGGGCCGATACGCAGCCACAAGCAGCTCGAATTGGTACCGCACACGCGCTCGTCAGCGCGGTGCTTGGTCAGCTTCAAATTGAGTGGCAGGTTGAGGATGGCGAACTACCTTTCCTTCATCCCGGCCGTACGGCAATGATCCGCAGCGCGGAAGGGCTGCTCGGCTGGTTCGGTGAGGTTCACCCTGTCGTCGCCGCAAACTGGGAGATTGAACAGCCGATTGCCGCGTTCGCAATCGACATCGGCCGGGCGTGCGCCGAAGCCCCGCAGCAGGCGACCTTCCGCGACCCCACGAGTTTCCCGCCGCTGCGCGAAGACCTCGCGGTAATCGTTCCCAGCGGCGTGAGCGCCGCAAGCGTCGTTGCCTTGATCACGCAGGCTGGCGCGCCGCTTGTGAGCCGCGCCGAAGTGTTCGACGTCTACAGCGGTAAGCAGATAGGGGAGGGGCGCGTTTCACTAGCGCTCCACGTCGACTATGTAGCCGCCGACCGCACGCTAAGCGATGAGGACGTGGCGCCGCTGCGGGCGAAGATCATCGCGGCGCTAAAGACTGAGCTAGGCGGTGAGCTCCGTGGCTGATAAACGGATCCTCGTGGCCGGTGCCTCCGGCTATGCCGGGGCGCTGGCAGCAGAGCTCGTTGGGCGCCACCCGTCGCTAACGCTGGCTGCCGCAACGAGCCGCTCCGACGTAGGCAAAGCCCTCAGCGCCCTTTATCCCCAGTACCGCTGCGACGCCGTGCTGGAGGAGCTCAATCTCGATTCGCACGGCCCGCTGGACGGCGCGATCGTCGCCTATCCGCACGGGGCCTCCGCTCCGGTCGTCGCGGCGTTGCGCGCTGAAGGTGTTGCGGTCGTTGATCTGAGCGCCGACTTCCGCCTGCGCGACCTGAGCGTTTACGAGCAGTGGTACGTGCCTCACTCGGCCCCAGAGCTGATCACAGAGGCGGTTTACGGCCTCCCGGAGCGCAACCGCGAGCAGATTATCGGCGCGGGTCTTGTTGCTAACCCAGGCTGCTACCCGACCGCATCAGTGCTCGCCTTGGCGCCGCTCGCGCCTTTCATCAGCGACGTCGTGATCGATGCCAAGAGTGGCGTCTCTGGCGCCGGGCGCGAACCTACCGCGGTCACTCATTTCGTCAGCGCCGACGAGAACGTGCGGCCCTACGGTGTTGGCAACCACCGCCACATGCCGGAAATTGATCAAGAGCTAGCTCTCGCTGGCGCGCAGGAGCTGAGGGTCACTTTCACTCCCCACCTCGTGCCGCTTGATCAAGGGGAGCTCGTTAGTTGTTACGTGACGTTGAACGAGGCCGTTGATATTGATGAGCTCTACGCGGCCGCATATGACGAGGAGGAGTTCGTTGAAATGGTCGGTCACATTCCCGGCGTGCGCGAGGTAAGGGGAACAAACCTTTGCCGGATCAATGCGCGGATTGATGAGCGGACGGGCAAGGCGTTCGTCTTCGCGGTTATCGACAACCTCTGGAAGGGCGCCGCCTCGCAAGCGATTCAGAATCTCAACCTAATGCTCGGCTTTCCTCAGTCGCAAGGGATCGAACTGTGAATCTCTTCACCTCACGCTGGGCGCCGCTTCCCGATGGAGTTCGCGAAGTGAGCGGACCCGGCTTGCCTGCCGGCTTCCGTGCCGGCGCGCTTTCAGCGGGAATAAAGCCGTCGGGAAAGCTCGACCTCGGCCTTCTGATCTGCGATCAGGCGGACGCAACTAGCGCCGCACGCTTCACGCGCTCAAGCGTGCAGGCGGCGCCGGTGATGTTGACGCGTGAGCGCTGCCATCTCGGCCAGCTTCGCGCCGTCGTCGTCAACAGCGGCAACGCCAATGCAGCTACCGGCCACGATGGCTATCAGGTAGCCGCTGCGATGCAGTCAGCTGCAGCCGCAGCACTCGGGCTTGGCAATCACCAGGTAGCGGTCTGCTCAACCGGGGTGATCGGCGTGCAGATGGACTCCGAGCCTGTTATCGCTGGCATTGCTCAGTGCGCTGAGCGGCTTTCGAGCGACGGTGAGAGTGAGTTTCAAAAGTCGATCATGACGACCGATGCGTTCGAAAAACGGGCGACGATCGAGGTTGCGCTCTCCGGCGGGCCGATACGGATCAGTGCCCAAGCCAAGGGGGCCGGAATGATCCAGCCTTCGTTCGCGACGATGCTCTGCTTCATCGAAACCGACGCAAAGCTTGAGGATCACACGGCCGAGCTGCTGCTCAGCGTGACGGTCAAGCGCAGCTTTGATCGGATTTCGGTTGACGGCCAGCTTTCGACCAACGACGCTGTCGTGCTGATCGCCAGCGGTGCAAGCGGCGTTTCGATAAGTCCTGAAAGTGACGACGAGCTTCGCTTCGGAGAGGCGCTCGACGGACTGCTGCGGGCGCTTGCAATTTCAATCGTTCGCGACGGCGAAGGGGCGGTGCGGACGGGGCGCGTAGTTGTTCACGGGGGCAGTGGGCCGAACGTTGAAAGGGTCGCGCGGGCAATCGCCAACTCGCCACTGGTCAAGACCGCGCTCCACGGAGGTGACCCAAACTGGGGCAGGATCGCGCAGGCGGCCGGGATGGCAATCCCCGACATCGCGCCGCTGGCAATCGACATAGCAATCGAAGGAATGCAGGTCTGCGTTGCCGGCCAGAAGCTCGACCACGACCACGCCGCGCTGGCAGTTCGCGTCAGTGGAGATGAGATCGAATACACCGTCGGACTGCCCGGAGAGGGTCATCAAGCTGAATGTTTTTTCTCCGATTTGAGCCCCCAATACATCAGTATTAATGCCGACTACACGACCTGAGGCCATGACTCCTACTGAACCCACCCCTCCCGTTGCAACGCTGCTCGAGGCTCTGCCCTACATCCGCCAGTTCTACGGGCAGACGATCGTCATTAAGTACGGCGGCGCGGCAATGGAAGACGAAGCACTCTGCGAGCAGTTTGCGCGCGACGTGGTGCTTCTCAAATATGTTGGCTTGAACCCGATCGTCGTTCACGGTGGCGGCCCTGAAATAACCGACTACATGGAGCGGCTTGGGCTCCCCGTTGAGTTCCGAGGCGGGCTGCGCGTCAGTGACGAGGCAACCGTCGAAGTGGCGAAGATGGTCTTGATCGGAAAAGTCAACAAAGAGATCGTCCTGCGCCTCAGCCGCTATGGACAGCCTGCCGTTGGCCTCAGCGGTGACGACGGAAATCTTTTCCGTGTTTCGCGCCGCAGCGCGCCCGACGGAAGTGACATCGGTTTCGTCGGAGCGATTGATCATGTTGACGTAGATGTCATCAACCACATAGCCAGCGACTACATCCCGGTCATCGCGTCAATCGGGCCCGACGCGGAGGGGCAGAGCTACAACATCAATGCCGACGATGCTGCCGCCGCAGTGGCGTTAGCGACCTCGGCCTACAAAGCGATCTTCTTGACCGATGTGGCGGGATGGCTGGAAGATCCTTCCGACGCTGAAACTTTGATCAGCGAAGCAACGCCCGATCAGCTGCGCGCTGCTCTGGACTCGGTTGACGGGGGGATGCGGCCGAAGCTCGAAGCCTGCCTCAACGTTGTTGATGGCGGAGTCGGCTCGGCCCACATCGTCGATGGCCGCGTTGCTCATTCGCTGCTAATCGAGCTCTTCACCGATGCTGGAATGGGAACCAAGATCGCGGCGGCTCGGTGAACCTCAGTCAACTCAAAGCGATCGACGATGCGAACGTTGTCGGTACCTACGCGCGCCTGCCGCTGCAGATTGTCGCTGGCGCGGGGAGCTGGGTCTGGGACGAAAATGACCACCAATATTTAGACCTGCTTTGCGGTATTTCGGTGACCAACCTCGGTCACTGCCAACCGCAGGTCGTCGAGGCGATTCGCGACCAAGCCCGGACTCTGATCCACGCCTCAAACCTTTACTACACCGAGCCAGGTATTCGTCTAGCGGAGCGGCTGTCCGCCTCGTCGCTGGGGGGAAAGGTCATCTTCGGCAACTCCGGAGCCGAAGCGATCGAGGCGGCAATCAAATGCGCCCGCCGCAGCAAACCTGGTGGCGACATTGTGACGCTCGAAAATGGCTTCCACGGGCGTACCTACGGAGCCCTTTCGGCAACTCATCAAGAGTCAAAGCAGGCGCCGTTCGCGCCGATGATCCCTGGCTTCAGGGCTGCCGCTGCGACGATCGACTCAATCGAGCAAAGCGTTGACGCTCAGACCGCGGCCCTAATCATCGAGCCAATTCAGGGCGAGGGCGGCGTCTATCCGATGCCGACCGAGCTGCTCGAGGCGGCGCGGGCGGCCTGTGATCGGCATGGCGCGGCGTTGATCTTCGATGAGGTCCAAACCGGGATGGGGCGTACCGGCACGCTTTGGGCCTACCAGGCAACTGGTGTCGTGCCCGACGCAATCACGACCGCCAAAGCGCTCGGTGGCGGTCTACCAATTGGAGCGCTGATCACTGGCGAGCGTCTTGCGGGCTCGTTCCAACGCGGTGACCACGGTTCGACGTTCGCTGCTGGCCCTGTGGTCGCGGCAGCTGCACTCGCTGCGCTCGAGGTGACCGATGAGCAGTACCTGCTGGGGCGCGTGAACATGCTCGGGGAGCGCCTGCGCGAGGCGCTCGGGGTGCTGCCGGGTGTCGTCGAGGTGCGCGGCCGTGGACTAATGATCGGGTTCGACATTGAAGCTGGGGACGCTCCAGGAATGGTCAACGCGGCGATCGAAGGACAGCGCGTCTTAATGAATGCGACCGGGCCAAACACGGTCCGCCTGCTGCCGCCGTTGACGATCGATGATGACGAAATGGCTGAGGCGATCACGCGCGTTGCCAGCGCACTCGCCGACCACGAAGCCGCTAGTTAGCTTCAACCCTTCATACACTGCCGCCAATGAGCGAAACCGAGCGAACAGCCAGCTACGTAGCCCAGCCCGACGAAGTCGGGCGCGTCCTGCTGCTCTTCTCCGGCGGTCTCGACACGAGCGTGATGTGCAAGTGGATTCAGGATGAATACGAGGCCGAGGTCGTGGCGCTGACGATCAATCTTGGCCAGCCAGGCGAAGACTACGACGCCGTCAAGCGCAAAGCGCTCGACTTAGGAGCCATTGCCGCTGAGGTAATCGATGCGCGCGAGCAGTTCGCCCGCGACTTCGTCAGGCCGGCGATTCTCGCCAATGGCACATATGGCCTCGGTTATCCGCTCTTCACTGCGCTCGGTAGGCCCCTGATCGCCAAGCTCGCCGTGGAGGCCGCGCGCCGCCATGGCTGCGACACGATCGCTCACGGTTGCACCGGCAAAGGCAATGATCAAGTGCGCATTGATGGCACCGTCGCAACGCTTGCACCAGAGCTGAAGATTGTCGCTCCGGTGCGCCAATGGCAAATGGGCCGTGAAGAGGAGCTCGCATACGCGCGTGAACATGGCATTGAGATCAAGGGAGGCTCCGAGCAGACTCCCTACTCGATTGACGACAACCTTTGGGGCCGGTCGTCGGAGGGGCGTTGGATTGAAGATTTAGGCCACGCCCCCGATGACGACGTCTTCCAGCTCGTAACGCCGCCCGAGCGCGCGCCGGACGAGGCGCAGACGGTCGAGGTTGGCTTTGAGGCCGGCGTGCCGGTCAGTCTTGACGGTGAGCGGCTCGAACTCGTTGAGCTGCTTGACCGCGCAGCCGAGATTGGCTGTCGTCACGGAATCGGAATAGTCGATCATATTGAGGATCGGATCGTCGGGCTAAAGGTCCGTGACATCTATGAAGTGCCGGCGGCGACAATCATCCTTAGCGCGCACGCCGAGCTAGAGCGGCTGGTCTCGACGATTCATCAGAACCAGTTCAAGGCGACGCTCGATCGTCAGTGGGCCTATCTCGTTTACGCTGGCTTGTGGTGGGAGCCGCTACGCGAGAACATTGACGCTTACATGCTCAGCGCCAATGAACGCGTTAGCGGCACGATTGGCGTGAAGTGCTTCAAAGGAAGTGCGCGCGTCGTCACGCGGTCCTCTGCCAATGCCGTTTACGACGCCGCACTTGCAACCTTCGATACCTCGGGAGGGCTCTTCAGCCAAAACGCCTCACCGGGCTTCATTGAACTTTGGACGCTGCAATCACGGATGGCTCATCGCCTGCGTCAATCACAAATTGACAATCAGAGTTAGGCTAAAGCCGTGAGCAAGCGTCAGGCATATCGTACGGTCGGCTTCATCGTCCTTCGGGGGGGTCGTTTTTACATACGTCTGCGCTATCCAAACCTGCTTCGGCAAGCGCTCACAGTCGTCGCTTCAATAGCGGTCGTTGCGATCTTCGCGGCTCTCCTCTCGGCCCTCAGCGGCCGCAGCAATGTCAACGCAATGACTCCCTAGCCCCCCGGCGCTGTACGGTTGCCGTGATGGAGCAGCTGAACCCCTCGCAGAATGATCCGGAGCGCTTTGTCGACGCCGGCGTACTAGCCGAGCGGCGCGCTCGACGCGCTGAGCTCGCGGAAGCGCAGCTGCGCGAAAGCCTCGCAGGGGCTGAGCTGCGCGTAGCGGAGCTCGAGCAGGTTGCGGATCAATCTGCCCGCATTCGCGCCGAGATGAAGCTCCGTAACCAGCGTGAGCTTGAAATCGCTGCGCTGCTGGGTGAGGCAGCGGACGCGGTGCGGGTTGCGCGCGAAGCTGTCGACGGCGAGATTCACGCGCGTGAGGCGGCCGAGGCAGCGCTTCGTGCGGAGCGAATCGCGCGCGAGGCCGCCGAGCAGACGGTCGTCGCTGAGCGAGCTGCGCGTGACGCCGCCACGGCGGCGATCGTTTCTGCGCGCGTACGCGCCGAAGGCGCTGCTGCTGGGAGTGGTCCTGCCGCGGCGGCTGTGCCATCGCAGCCTGCTTCTGCGGCCACACCGGAAACGGAGGAGCTGCTCGCAGGGCTTGCGACCGCAGCTGAGCGACTGAGAGCTCAGGCTCGCGTAACCCCGAACGAGGATGCTCAAAGTAACCAGCCAAGAGACCGTTCGACTGATCTTGGCAGCGTCGATCAGCCCGCCTCGCATCGCGGCTACGGCGGACTAGTCGGTCGGACGGCTCGGGCGCTTCGCAAGCTCCGCTCAGAGCGGCCTTAACGCTTAGCTCAGGCTCGCGCGCGTCCGGTCTGGCGCCTATCCTCAGCGCTCAGTGTCCACCGCTCAATCTGTCCATCTACACGTCCACTCCGAGTACTCACTGCTCGACGGTGCCTGCGCGATCGACGCTCTCGCCGAGCAGGCGGCAAGCTTCGGACAGCCGGCGCTAGCGCTAACCGATCACGGCGTGATGAATGGTGCAGTTGAGCACTATCAGGCCTGTAATCGTCACGGAATCAAGCCAATTCTTGGCTGTGAGATCTACTACGCCGAGAAGCCGAAACCAGGTGCGAGCGGCAAGAATGAGCACAACCACCTGACGCTGCTGGCCGCAAGTGATGCTGGCTACCGCAACCTTGTGAAGCTCTGCTCCGACGGTTTTCTCGAGGGCTTGGAGCGCGGCAAACCGACAGTTGACATGGCGCAGATCGATAACCACAGTGACGGGCTGATAGCGCTCACGGGATGCCTCGCCTCGCGCTTTGCCGGGCGGCTCGCCGACGGCCGCGACGAGGAGGCGCGAGCTCACGTCGACCAGCTAGTCGGCGCGCTCGGGGCCGAGAATGTCTACTTCGAAATTCAAAACAACGGGATTGCCGCGCAGGATCGCGCCAACGAGGGCATCGTGCGGATTGCGCGCGAGATGGGCGGCTCGCTCGTCGGTACTGGCGACGTTCATTACCTGCGCCACGAAGATCACCGCCACCACACGGCGCTGCTTTGCGTCCAAACAAAGTCGACTCTCGCCGAGCCTCGGATGATCTTTGAGACGAACGAGTTTTACCTGCGAAACAACGAGCAGATGGCTGAAGCCTTCAAAGAGTGGCCGCAGGCCGTCGCCGCAACAGTTGAAATCGCTGAGCGCTGCAATGTCGAACTGGAGCTCGGGCGCCAGCTGATCCCGCGCTTCCTGCCCGAAGGCGAAGACGAGAAGGCCTATCTCGCCGAATTGGTCGCCGAAGGGCTGCGTGAGCGCTACGGTGAGCCGCCTCCGGCCGAAGCGATCGAGCGGATGGAGATGGAAATCGCCGTAATCGACCGTATGGGCTTCAACGCTTACTTTCTGATCGTCTGGGATTTCGTCCGCTGGGCGCGTGAAAACGGCATCGTCGTTGGCCCCGGGCGTGGCTCAGCGGCCGGTTCAATCGTCGCCTACACGCTCGCGATCACCGACGTCGACCCACTGCGCTACGGCCTCCTGTTTGAGCGCTTTTTGAACCCCGAGCGCGTGTCAATGCCGGACATCGACATCGATTTCTCAGTCCGCGGTCGCGAACGCGTGATCCAATACGTGACAGAAAAGTACGGCCGTGAATCGGTCGCGCAGATTGTCACCTTCGGCCGCATGTTTCCGCGCCAGGCCACGCGCGACGCAGCCCGCGTGCTCGGCCACGAATACGCTGCGGGCGACCGGCTAGCGAAGTTAATCCCGGACCCAATTCAAGGACGCCCGCCGAGCTTTGATGACTGCATGCAGGAAGGGCAGCCGCTGCGCCAAGCCTGCGATGAGGATTCAACTGCCGCGCAGATCGTCGATGTCGCGCGCGGCCTGGAGGGCGTCGTGCGCAACTCCTCGATTCACGCCGCCGCTGTCGTTATCGCTGATCGACCATTAACCGACATCGTTCCGGTTCAGCTCGCGGACGCCAACACGACCGACGAAGAGGGCAATCGCGTTTATAAGGTTGTTACGCAATTCTCGATGAAGCCCGTCGAGCAGCTCGGCTTGCTGAAGATGGACTTCCTTGGGCTGCGCAACCTTGACGTGATCGAGGACGCGCTTGACATCATCGAGCGTTCTGATCGCGAGCGCCCGCACATGGCAACGTTGGCGCTTGACGATCCGGCGACCTACGAAATGCTCGCGCGCGGCGATTCAGGAGGCGTCTTCCAGTTTGAGTCGGAGGGAATGCAGGACGCGCTGCGCACCGTTCGTCCGACCGAGTTCGACGACCTCGTTGCTCTGGTCGCGCTGTATCGGCCGGGTGCCATGGACCAAATCGGAACGTACGCAAAGGGTAAGCACGACCCGTCATCGGTGACGATTCGTGACCCCCGGTTGGCGCCGATTCTTGGCAAGACCTACGGCGTGATTCTCTATCAAGAGCAGGCAATGCAGATTGCCACTGCGCTCGCCGGTTTTAGCGGTGCCAAGGCCGATGATCTGCGTAAAGCGATCGGTAAAAAAGACCGCGCTGCGATGAGCAAGTTGGAACCAGAGTTCCGCGAAGGCTGCAAAGCGTCAAACACGCAGGCTCATGTGATCGACTGGATGTGGACAACGAATCAGAAGTCGGCCGACTATTCGTTTAACCGCTCGCACGCGGCCTGTTACGCACTGATCGCCTATCGCACCGCTTGGCTGAAAGCCAACTTCCCAGCTGAGTACATGGCAGCGCTGATCTCGTCGGTAATGGATACCAAAGACAAGGTGCCGATTTTCATCAACCGCTGCGAGGAAATGGGGATTGAAATTCTTCCCCCGGACGTGAATCTCTCCGACCACGCCTTCGTCGTTGACGAGGGCGCAATCCGCTTTGGGCTCGACGCTGTGAAGGGTGTTGGCTATCAGGCCGTCGAAGCGATCAAGGAGAGTCGTGAGCGCGACGGCGAGTTCAGTTCGCTTTGGGATTTTTGTGAGCGCGTCGATGGGCGCCTAGTTAACAAACGCGCACTCGAGGCGCTGATCAAGTGCGGCGCATTCGGTTCGACGGGCGCTAGCCGCCAAGGCATGATGCACGTACTCGAGCAGGCTCAGGGCGCTGGCCAGCAGGCGCAAACCGACGCCCAGATTGGCCAGTCCTCGATCTTTGATGAGGTTGGTGAGTCAGGCGCGCCGACGGCCGGAAAGGTTCATCCGCCAATCTCTGGGGCCGAATACAGCGAACGCGATCTACTTGCCGCCGAGAAGGAATCGATCGGCTGCTTCCTTTCAACTCATCCGCTCAAGGAGGTCCGAGGCGCGCTGCTGGGCGTCTCCGACTGCTCGCTGGCCGCGCTGGCTGATCGGCGCGATGGTGATTCGGTTACGGTCGGGGGCATCATTACGGCAGCCCGCAAAATCCGCACGAAGAAGGGCGATCAGATGATGTTCGCCACGCTCAACGACCTCGAGACCGACGTCGAACTGGTAATTTTTGGCAAGACACTTGAGCAGCACGGCGGCGCAATTGACGTTGATCAGATCGTCTTAGTCAAAGGGCGTGTCGACCACAAGGACCGCAACAAGATCTGTGTAATCGCCCAGTCGGTTGAGCGCTTCGAGCCAAGCGCCGAGCAGATCGAGAAGGCCGCCGCCGCCGAAGCAATAGAGGCGCTCGGGCCGCAGCCGATTCACCTCAAAGTTGACGCGACCGACAAGGGCCTGCTCGCTAGCGTGATCGACGAACTCAAACACATACTCTCTAACCACAGCGGCCAGCACGAAGTGGTGCTTGACATTACGACCTCCGGCGGGGGGCGCAGCCTCAAGTTCGGTGAGCAATACCGCGTTGCGCCTACGCCCAGCCTGCGCGCCGAACTCGAGCAGGTGCTCGGCCCAGCTTCGATGCGGACAACCGGCCAGGCTGCCTGAGCTTTAAGCGCGCTGCCTGAGACCCTGCTCACGCAGCGCGAAAGCCTCGTTCAGCTGTTCCTTCGTAGGGCCTCTTTTATCCGGGCCCGGCGTTTCAAGTACGCAAGGCAGATCGGCGAAGCGAGGCTCGGAAAGGAAGACGGCGCAGCCCTCGTTGCCTAGCTCGCCGTCGCCCAGGTCGGCGTGGCGGTCGCGGTTGGAGCCCAGCTCCATCATCGAGTCGTTGCAGTGGAGTGACCCGATTCGATCACTGCCGACAGCTTCGACGCAACTGTCGATTGCGCTCGTTAGCGAGGCTGCGCTGCGAATCTCAATTCCCGACGCGAGTAGGTGGCAAGAGTCGAGGCAGATGCCCAGCCGGTCGTCGCCGCCCGCGGCCTCAATCAGCGCGCCAAGCTCATCAAACGAGCGACCCAGCGTGCCTCCAGCGCCAGCCGTATTCTCAAGGTGTAGCGCGCAATTCTCGCTCTCAGCCAGAGCTTCGGCGATCGTTGCTCCGGCGCGTTCAATCGCTTGACCAACGTCGCCTCCCTTAGCGGATCCAGGGTGGAGCACTACGGCAGTAGCGCCGAGCGCATCGCCAGCGTTCAGCGAAGCGATTAGCGAGGTTAAAGTCTTCTCACGAATTGCGCGATCCTCGCTGGCCGCGTTGAGCAGGTAGACGGCATGAATCAGCAGCGCGTCAATCTCGCTCGCGCTCATCGCTTCGCGAAAATCTTCGACCTGCTCATCGTCGTAGATCGTCGGCTTCCAGGCGCGCGGGTTCTGATTAAAGATTTGAATCGAGCGCGCGCCGAGCGCTTCGCCGCGTTCAATTGCTTTAGCCGGGCCGCCAGCAGGCGACACGTGAGCGCCTATCAGCATCTTGTCGCAGTGCTATTTGAGGTGTCCATCACTAGATTCCTATCGCTATGCGCGTTCGCTTTGCTCCCAGCCCTACCGGTCAGCTGCACATTGGCGGGGCCCGGACCGCGCTCTACAACTGGTTGGCGGCTCGCCATAGCGACGGAACTCTCGTCCTGAGAATCGAAGACACCGACCGTGATCGCTCTACGCCTGAGCACCGCGCGCAAATTCTTGAGGGGCTCGAATGGTTGCAGCTGGACTTCGACGAAGGGCCGATTTCGCAGGCCGATAGCGAGCCGCGCCATCGCGCTGTCGTCGAGCAGCTGCTGGCGTCCGGCGACGCCTACCGCAGCGCAGCAACGGCAGATGACGTTCGCGCCTATAAGGACGAGCACGGTGATGATCGCGGTTTCCGCGGCGTCGAGCAGCCTGAAGGTGCTGTGCGGCTGCGCGTGCCCGACGACGGCGAGACTGTGATTGAGGACCTGATCCGAGGCACTACGACTTTTCAGAACGTCCATCTCGATGACCCGGTGATCGCTCGCGCCGACGGCAGTCCGCTGTATAACCTCGCGGTCGCCGTCGATGACCTCGACGCCGGCATCACTGACGTGATCCGCGGCGTCGACCACCTGTCAAATACGCAAAAGCAGGTGCTCGTATTGAAGGCAATGGGGGAGACACCACCGCGCTACGCACACCTGTCGCTGCTTCATGGCCCCGACGGCAAAAAACTTTCAAAACGTCATGGAGCCGAGTCGGTGCAGGACCTCCGTGATCGAGGCTATCTGCCCGAGGCTGTGCGCAATTACTTGGCTCTGCTCGGCTGGGGCGACGCCGATGACGAGACGATTATCTCAACCGCGGAGCTGATTAAGCGCTTCGATTTCGCAACGGTCACGCAGGCGCCGGCGCAATTTGACGAAGCGAAGCTGCGTTGGATCAACGGTCGCTATCTGCACGAGCTAAGCGACGAAGATCTAACGGGGCGCGTTGAAGCGTTTGTTGGTCGTGAGGGCCTCGGCCCGGCGGTCGCGATCGCCGGTGAGAAGATCCAGACGCTGGCTGAGTTCTGGCCGCTTTGCGGCTTCATCTGGGACGGGCCCGTTGACGACCCAAAGGCTCGCGCGAAGTGGCTCACTGCTGACAATGCGCCCGCGCTAGCGGGTGCGCTGGAGGCCCTTACCGCGCTTGGGAATTGGACCACTGAGGAGATTGAGACCGCGCTGCGCGCAGTCGTCGAAGCGCTGGAGCTGAAGCCCAACGCCGTCTTTCAGCCGGTTCGCGTGGCACTGGCTGGCACCGTTGTCTCCCCGGGAATCTTCGAAACGCTTGAATTACTTGGCCGCGATGAATCGCTCAAGCGGCTTGCCGGCGCCACCTAATAAGCAGGTAAGCGATCAGCACGCCGGTCGCGTCGATTAACACGTCAATTGGGCTGCCGTGTCGGCCGTTCACCGATAGTTGGTGGAACTCATCGCCAATCGCCCACGCCACCGCAATCAGAGCCGCAGCGGCTGGCCAGCGCCAATCGAACGCCCGCCACCAAAGTGTGAAGAGGAGGCCGAATTCGGCCGCGTGAAGAATTTTGCGACCGATTAGGTCGATCGTCCCGAGGCCGGAATTGAGGTCCGATTGGGCGCTGAGGAAGTAGACCAGCCCCATCAGCGCAAGTGGCGGGGCAAAGCGCGAGAAGTAATTCATAGCTTTCGCCGTGGTCATCAATCTGGCAGGGTAGAGGGGTGATTTCGATTACGACCAAGTCCCCGTATGCCGTAGCTGCGCTAACTGAGCTAGCCAAGTCACCGGATCAGCCGATTCCGGTCGGCGAGATCGCGCGCCGCCGGGAGATCCCGGCCCAGTTCCTTGAGCAGCTCGTCGCAACGTTGCGCCGCGGCAGGGTGCTCCGCTCGCAGCGAGGCGTCAAAGGCGGCTACACGCTCGCGCGGGCAGCCGACCAGATAACCGTGCTCGAAGTCGTTGAGCTGCTCGACGGGCCGCTCAGCGTAGACGGCGACGACGTCTTCGCTCAATCAGCAGCCGCCGCCCGCGCAGTCCTGGCGGGGACCACGATCGCCGATTGCCTCGCCCGCGAGCAAGAGGCTGCAGGTGGGCCGATGTATTACATCTGAAGAACTGATTTAGTTTCGTCCAATCCGGTCGGAGGCGCCGCGAGGGCCGCCTTCGCGATAGCCAACCATTCTGAAGCAATCAAGTCGTTAAGGTTTGTCGCGAGTAATGCGCCGCTGATCAGTAAAACTTTTCCGCTTGGCGTGATCCCAACGCGCCAGCTGGGCGTAAACTTGGCATGACTACTACTGAACTCGAAACTCCGCGGCGTCCTGACACAGCAAAGCTCGCCCGCGCCTTGATCATCACAGCGGCCGGCATTTCGATGCTCCTTTCAATCGGCATTTGGTTCCTTGCCGAGGACCAGCTTGCCGGGATCTTCGTCGGAACCTGGGTGCCTAGTATTCTCGCCTTCGGCGTGTTAATTACTCCGCGAAAGACGAATGGATAACCTCCCGCTTTTTATCGCCGGTTTTTTGGTCACTTTGATCGTGATGGCGGCGGTCGGGATCCTGATCTACGCGGCCATTCTTGACGGCCGTTATGAGGCCGAGCAGAAGGCAAAACGCGTGGCTGAAAGCGGTTAAAGGTTTAGTGGCGCTGCTGGGCAGCGTTAGACTAGCCCAATGGGGTCAATTCCGATCAACATTGATGAGCTTGTAGGAAAGACGCCGGTTGTTGAGATGACGGCGCTCCTCGGTGAAGGGGCTGCCGCGGACGCGCGGTTATTCGCGAAGCTCGAAGCGTTCAACCCAGGCGGGTCGGTCAAGGATCGGATCGGTGTGTCGATGATCAACGCTGCCGAACGCGACGGTCTGATCGAGCCGGGCAAGACGACGATCGTTGAAGCGTCCTCCGGCAACACCGGTATCGCGCTGGCATTCGTTTGCGCCGCCAAAGGTTACGAGCTGCAGGTCTTCCTTCCCCAGGGGATGAGCCGTGAGCGCGAAGCTCTGCTGCGGATGTATGGAGCGAAGGTCGAGGTCGTCGAGTCGATGGGCGGAATGAGTGAGGCGGTGAATGCAGCCAAGGCGATGGCAATCGACGACGACGCTTTTCTGCCTGATCAGTTTTCAAACCCGGCTAACCCAGAGGCGCACCGAATAGGTACTGGGCCAGAGCTGCTCAAGGCGCTCGACAACAAGATCGATATTTTCGTCGCTGGCGTAGGCACCGGCGGCACGATCACCGGTGCGGGCGAGGCAATTAAGGCGGCCAATCCAAAGGCAAAGGTCGTCGCAGTTGAGCCACAGACGTCAGCGGTGCTCTCTGGGGGTCCGGCCGGAGTGCATCGCATCCAAGGAATCGGCGCAGGTTTCGTTCCGGCTGTTCTCAATAGAGAGCTAATCGACGAAGTTATCGCAATACCCGACGAGGTTGCCATAGCGACCGCGCGAGCGGCCGCGTCGCAGTGCGGAGTTTTAGCTGGACTCTCGTGCGGCGCCGCGCTGGCGGGGGCGATTGAGGTTGCAGCGCGCTCCGAGTCAAAAGGGGCGCGAATCGCCGTTGTTCTGCCGGACTCCGGCGAGCGCTACATCTCAGCGCCATACTTTGCACCGGCCGCTTAATCGCTCAGCGCTAAGCTGAAAGCGTGTTTGGCCTTTCGACATTGGCTCGCGTCGCAGGCGAACTGCGCCGCGATGTTGGCGCCGCCCATCAGCGTGACCCCGCAGCTCGCGGCGTTTCTTCGGCTGAGATCCTCACATCTTGGCCCGGCGTTCACGCCGTAATATCGCATCGCGTCGCCCACCTCCTGTTCGAAATTGGGGTGCCGGTTGCTCCGCGATCAATTGCTTACCTCAGCCGCACCATCACTGGCGTCGAGATTCACCCCGCGGCAAGGATCGGCAAAGGACTGTTAATCGACCACGGCTCCGGCGTTGTGATCGGAGAGACGGCCGAGATCGGAGACGACGTGACGATTTATCAAGGGGTCACGCTCGGCGGCACTGGCTTTGCAACCGGTAAGCGCCACCCGACGCTCGGGGATCAGGTCACGGTTGGATCGGGCGCGCGGCTGCTTGGTCCAATCGAGGTCGGTCGCGGTGCGAAGATCGGCGCCAACAGCGTCGTGATCACCGACGTCCCTGCCGACGCGACGGTCGTCGGTAACCCCGGTCACGTAGTCCGCGTTGATGGCCGTAAGCCGGTAGGCCCGGACGCCGACTGGATTCACCTTCCCGACCCCGTTGCAGAGGCGATCAAGCGGCTCTCGGAGCGGATTGAACTGCTCGACGCATCCGTCGCCGAGCTCAGCGGCGACAAAAGCGCACCGACACCGTTGCGTCCACTGCGCTCGGTCCGCGGCCCCAACCCGGCCGGCGGATAAAAGTAGTTCGCGCCGCCGCTCGCCGCCGCTCGCGCGCCTATCCTCGAATGCGATGCCTGGACCACCGACAGCTGAGCGAATCGAGCGGCTTCTTGACGGTCTCAACGATCCACAGCGCGAGGCCGTAACGCACGACGGTGGCCCGCTGCTGGTACTCGCGGGCGCCGGGTCAGGCAAAACACGCGTGCTCACTCATCGCCTCGCTTGGCTAGTTGAGACGGGCCGCGCTAGCGCTGGGGAGATCCTTGCGATCACCTTCACGAACAAAGCCGCCGAAGTAATGCGTGGCCGCGTTGAACACCTGCTCGGCCATTCGACACGCGGCATGTGGGTGATGACCTTTCACTCGGCTTGCGCGCGGATTCTGCGTGTCGAAGCTGAGCGGATCGGCTACACGCGTGGCTACACGATCTACGACCAGTCAGATAGCCGCCGCTTAATCAAGCAGTGCCTCGATGAGCTTGGTGTTGATCCGAAACGATTCACCCCGGCCGCGATTGGGCGCCAGATCTCAGACGCCAAAAATCGCCTGCGTGGGCCCGCCGAGTACAGCGAGATGGTCGGCGACCACTTCGAGCGCACCGTTGCCGAAGTTTACGAGCTTTACGATAAGTCGCTGCTGCGAATGAACGCGATGGACTTCGATGATTTAATTGGGCGTACCGTCGCCCTGTTCGAGCGCTTCCCAGAGGTCCGGGAGCGTTACGGGAGAACATTTCGCCACGTGCTCGTCGACGAATATCAGGACACCAACCACGCCCAGTACAGGCTGCTGCAACTGCTCGTCAGTGAACACCAAAACATCGCGGTCGTTGGCGATGACGCGCAATCCGTTTATGGCTTCCGTGGCGCTGACATTCGCAACATTCTCGACTTCAAAGACGATTTTCCCGATGCGACAGTAATCAAGCTCGAGCAGAACTACCGTTCAACTCAAACCGTCCTTGACGCCGCCAACGCAGTCATCGCGAATAACCGCGACCAGATGCCCAAGACGCTCTGGACCGACCTCGGCGAGGGCGACTCAATCGTTCTGCGAACGCTCGACGACGAGCACTCAGAGGCTCGTTACGTCGCCGGTGAGATCGAGAGGCTCGTTGATGAAGGGCTATCACGCTCGCAGGTGGCTGTGTTTTACCGCATGAACTCGCAGTCCCGTGTACTGGAAGACACGCTGGTGCGACGCGAAATTGCATACCAGGTTGTTGGCGGGACAAAGTTCTATGACCGCGCCGAAGTGAAGGATGCCGTCGCCTACCTAACGCTGCTGATCAACGGGCAGGACGCGGTCAGCTTTCAGCGCGTTGCGAATACGCCGCGCCGCGGGCTCGGCCAGACCTCGCTTTCGCGCGTTCTAACTCATGCGCAGACGAGTGGGCTGAGCGTTTGGGAAGCTGCTGCGCAGCCGCAGAGCGTCCCTGGGCTGGGTAAGGCTGCGGTCAAGGCGCTCGGGCGCTTCATGGAGACGATGGAAGGACTTCGCCAGCGCCAACAACAGGGCGTTCCAATTGGCGACCTGCTCGATGCCGTGATCCATGAAAGTGGCTACGTCGAATGGCTCGAAAACGAGCGCACGATTGAAGCCGCGGGCCGGCTTGAAAACTTGGAGGAACTGGTGGCAGTGGCGCGCGAATTTGACGCCGCCAGCGACGCCGAGGATGACAGCCTTGACCTCTTTCTCCAGCAGGTCTCGCTGGTCGCCGACGCCGACAGCCGCCAAGACGACGAGTCGCTCGTGACTCTGATGACGCTCCACAACGCCAAGGGGCTGGAGTATCCAGTCGTCTTCATAATCGGCTGTGAGGACGGCCTTTTCCCTCATTCGCGCTCAATTGACGAGGGGACGCTCGAGGAGGAAAGGCGCCTCTGTTACGTCGGCATAACTCGAGCGATGAGCAACCTCACGATGACCAGCGCTCGTCGGCGCAACGTTTTCGGCTCTCCGACCAGCGGCGTCCCCAGCCGTTTTTTGAGCGAACTGCCCGGCGAATTGCTCGACCAAGAGGACGATCAGTACTCTGCTCCGATCGGCACTAGGCCGCGCGGGCGTCCTGACTCTTGGGAATCAGCCGCGGCCAGTGCGCACGAGTCAGCACAGCTGCCAACGTCGAACTTTGGCGTTGGCGACGACGTTGTCCACGCCGCTTTTGGTGAGGGAGTCGTGATCGGAGTCGAAGCTGGAGGGATCCTGATTGTGCGCTTTGCGGATAGCGGTGAGGAGCGCAAGCTGATGGCGCAGTACGCGCCAATTCGCGCGCGCTAGTAAGAATTGGCACATGAGCGCTCAATTAATTGACGGCAAAGCAGTGGCGGCAACGCTGCGCGAGCAGGTCGCTGTGGACGCTGCCGCATTCGCCCAGCAGTACGGTCACCCGCCGGGGCTGGCGACGATCCTGATCGGGGATGATCCAGCAAGCGCGGTCTACGTCGCCAGCAAGCAGCGCGCCTGCGCCGAAGTCGGGATCGAGGGATTTAGTTTCAATCTTCCCGCCGACGCCACGCGCGAGCAGGCGATTGCAACGATCGAAGAGGCCAACGCAAACTCCGCGATCAGCGGAATTATCTGTCAGCTGCCTGTTCCTGAGCAGCTCGACGGCGTCGAACTGACCGGATTGGTCGATCCACTCAAAGACGTTGATGGGCTCACCACAACCAGCGCGGGCCTCTTGGCCCTTGGTCGCCCGGGCCTACGGCCCTGCACTCCGCGTGGCGTGATGATGCTGCTCGACGAGGTCGGCGTTGAGCTGGAAGGGTCCGAAGCGGTTGTGATTGGGCGATCAAACCTGTTTGGTAAGCCGATGGGGCAGCTGCTGCTCGAACGCAGCTCGACGGTGACTACCTGCCACTCGCGAACGAGGGACCTCGCTGGCACCTGCGCGCGAGCCGACGTGTTGATCGCCGCAGTTGGCCGCGCGCGAATGATTGGCGCGGACTTCGTGAAGCCGGGCGCCGTTGTGATCGACGTTGGCATTAATCGCGTCGACGACGTGCTCTGCGGCGATGTTGACTTTGCTGCGGTCAGCGAAATCGCCAGTGCAATTACTCCAGTACCTGGTGGCGTTGGGCCGATGACGATTGCCTGTCTGCTCGATAACACGGTGATCGCTGCGCGGATGGCGGCCGAGCAGGCGTGAGGCACGTCCGCGCCGCAGAGTGGGCCGTTTTGATTGGCTCGCTCGGCGTTCTCGCGACGCTCTGGCAGCCGTGGTTCTCATATGCCGTGAGCCTTGAGCTGTTCCCTCCGCGAACTTTGACGCTGACGGTCACAGGCTGGAGTGGCCTTGGCTGGCTGATGGTCACGCTGTTGATCACGAGCGCTTTGCACGGAATTTGTCTCTTCATTGCTTTTGCAGCGAACGGCAAGGACGCCTTAACATTGCCGTTCGGCGCGACCTTGGCCGCGATCGCAACCCTCACACTGATCGCGCTGATCGTCGTCCTGTTCACGCGGCCGGGACTAGGCCTTGATCTTGCTGCCAGCGGAGTCGGCATAGAACCAGCTGGCTGGCTTGGCGCGATCGCGACCGTTTTGCTCGCCGCTGGCTCATTCGCCTCGGTTCGCAACGAGCGAACCGAAGGTCAGTCGCGCGCTTACACGGCGCCGCCGCCGCGCCCGGCGCCCGCGGACGACCCAGCAGGCCCTTCGGCATCGTAGACTGAGGCGGCCGATGATCGACCGCGACGAACTCCTTCACGTAGCCCGCCTCGCGCGCCTCGCGCTGCACGAGGATGAGCTCGAGGCGACTGCAGCTGAGCTTTCAACGATTCTCGACCACGTTGCAGTGATTGAAGAGCTTGACCTGACCGGAGTCGAGCCGACTGCGCACATCGGCGAGGTCGCCGATTCGCTGCGAGCCGACGAGCCGCGCCCGTCGCTTGCCCGCGAGGTCGCGTTAGCGCGTGCGCCTGCTGTTCGCGATGACGGCTTCCTAGTCCCCAGCCCACAAGGTGAGTAGATGAACGACGCGATCCAAGCGCTGAGCGCCGCAGCCGCCGCAGCAGCAATCGCTGACGGTGGTTTGGCGCGCGACGAGCTGTTTGAGCACTATCGCGCTCGCGCCGCAGCAGATCAGCTAAATGCGTTCACGTGGGTTGCCGACCAGCCGGCTGCCCCCGTCGACGGGCCGCTCGGCGGGGTACCGCTGGCAGTCAAAGACCTCTTCTGCACGGAAGCGGTTCCCAGCCAAGCGGGCTCACGAATCCTTGAAGGCTACTGCCCGCCTTACACGGCGACTGCTGTCACAAACCTTGAGCAGGCCGGTGCCGCGCTGCTTGGCAAAACAAACCAAGACGAATTCGCGATGGGTTCCTCGAACGAGAACTCAGCTTACGGTCCGGTTCTAAACCCTTGGGACAGAAGCCGTGTTCCTGGCGGTTCATCAGGCGGAAGCGCAGCCGCTGTCGCCGCAGGCTTAGCGCCGTGGGCGCTCGGAACCGATACCGGAGGGTCGATCCGCCAGCCGGCCGCGCTCTGCGGAATTGTTGGCCTCAAGCCCACCTATGGCGCGGTTTCGCGCTACGGAATGATTGCCTTCGCTTCCTCGCTCGACAGCGCCGGTCCGCTCACGCGTGACGTCACCGATGCAGCACTCTTCTATTCTCAGCTCGTCGGCCGCGACAGCGCCGACGCGACGTCTGTCGGATTCCCAGAACCGATTGAATTGCCCTCCAGTGAGCGGCTCGACGGGGTGACGCTCGCGGTTCCAACCGCGCTCGTCGACGGAGAGGGGGTCGAAGTCGGCGTGCGCGAGTCCTTTGAGGCCTCACTCGAAACCGCGCGCCAACTCGGCGCCACGATTACCAGCTGCGAAATCCCCAGCGCGCGCTTTGCGCTTAGCGCTTATTACGTGATCGCACCGGCGGAGGCATCATCAAACCTCGCCCGTTTTGATGGCGTTCGCTACGGCTTTCGCGCGGAAGAGAAGAGCCTTGATGCGATGTACACCGAGACGCGCCACGACGGCTTTGGCGCCGAGGTTAAGCGCAGGATCTTGATTGGAACGTACGCACTCTCATCCGGCTACTACGACGCTTACTACGGGCGGGCGCAGCGAGTTCGCACCGTCGTGGCGCGCGAGCTTGCGGAGATCTTTCGCGAGGCTGACTTCATCGTCACGCCAACAAGCCCGACGGTTGCTTTCGCGCTCGGCGAGCGCACCGCTGACCCACTCGCGATGTACTTCAGCGATCTGTTCACGATTCCGATGTCACTGGCCGGCACGCCAGCGATCTCTATTCCCTCTGGGCTTAGCAATGGCCTTCCTGTCGGCCTGCAAATCTGTGGGCCAGCTTTCAGCGAAAACAAAATTCTCTCCGCGGCTCGTGCGCTCGAGCAGGCGATTGGCTTCGATGGATCTGTGGCTTGGGGAGCAACAAGTGGTTAGCAAAGAGCTGGAGCCGGTCATCGGCCTTGAAATTCACGTGCAGCTTCGTACCAGGACGAAGATGTTTTGCAGCTGCGCACTTGGTTTCGGAGAGCCCGCAAACACGCGCACATGCCCGGTCTGTCTTGGCCTCCCAGGAGCACTTCCGGTCGCCAACGCGGAGGCAATCCATTACGGCCTAATGATCGGTATGGCGCTCGAGTCGGAGCTCGCGTCGGTTTCAACTTTCCACCGCAAAAACTACTTTTACCCCGACCTGCCGAAGGGCTACCAGATCAGCCAATTCGACCTTCCACTTTGCTCGGGCGGCAAGCTCGGCGAAGTGACGATTAACCGCGTGCATCTTGAAGAGGACGCAGCAAAGCTCAACCACGCCGGCGCGAGCGGCCGGATTGACGGCGCCGACAGTTCGATCGTTGATTTCAACCGCGGCGGAACGCCACTCGCTGAAATTGTGACTGAGCCGCAGCTGCGCTCAGCCGAGCAGGCAGGATCGTGGCTGCGACTTCTACGAACAACACTGAGGACGCTCGGCGTAAGCGATGTGAACATGGAGGAAGGTTCGCTGCGCTGTGACGCCAACATCTCGCTGCGGCCAATCGGCAGCGACCAGCTCGGAACCAAGACTGAGCTCAAGAACATGAACTCGTTCCGCTTCATTGAGCGCGGAATCCGCGCCGAGGTCGAGCGCCAGCGAAACTTGATTGGCGACGGCCAGAGCATCACGCAGGAGACACTCCACTTCGACCCAAAGAGCGAAGCGATTACTTCGCTGCGCTCGAAAGAGGAGGCTCACGATTATCGCTACTTTCCGGAACCAGATCTACCGCCGGTGATAATCACGAAGGCGATGTTGGGTCGTGCCGCCGAGGCGCTGCCTGAGCTCCCGGCGGCGCGCGAGCAGCGTTACGTTGATCAGGTAGCGCTCAGCGCCGAGAGCGCCCGTCTCTTTGCTTGGCGCGCCGAGCTTGGTGACTACTTTGACGCCGTCTGCGCTGCCGACACTTCGCTGGAACCACAGCTGGCTGCCAACTGGGTGACTGAGCTGCAAGGCAGGCTCGGCGATCAAGAGGCCGAAGATTCGAAGGTCAGTGCCGCTGCCCTCGCGCAGCTCGCCGCGCTGGTGTCAACGTCAGTGATCAATCAAGGTGGTGCTAAGCAGGTTCTCGACGAGCTGGTGTCGGAGGGTGGAGAGCCGGCAGCCGTTGTTGCTGCGCAGGGCCTAGAAGCGGTCGCCGGAGCCAACGAGTTGGCACCAATCGTCGCTGCTGCGCTCGCAGCCAACCCTGAACTGACAGAGCGGCTCCGCGGCGGTGACATGAAACCGATCGGCGTAATCATTGGCGACGTGATGAAGCGCACCCGCGGCCGCGCCGACGGCAAAGAGGTGACATTGCTGGTTCGCCAGCAGCTCGGCCTCAGCTAGCGGCAGTCGCGAGTCCTAGACTTGGGTAATGGCGGGTGGTGGCTACCTCATAATTGCGCTTGGCTTCGGTTTCGCCGGAGGAATCGTTGGCAGAATTAAGGGCGGTTCCTTCTTCATCTGGTTCGTAATTAGCTTTCTGATCCCGGTTGCGGGGCTATTGGCTGCGATCTTCATGCGCAACGAGACGACCGAGCCGCGGCGGGAGTGCCCGGGCTGCGGAAAGGTCGTTCCAGCACACGACGCGCTTTGCACTCGCTGTGGAGCTGAGCTCTATTTGCCTCCCGACGACGAGCTATTGCCGTCGAAGTTTGCTGAAAAGGTTCAAGGCAACTGACGCCTCGAGCCGCTTCGGGCGTGGCGCTGCAACGCTGCCAGGGTCGAAATTCGTTGTTAGAATCTTCGATTCGGCCGTATTGGTCGATAAAACTCTAGTTGGGAAAGGAATGACCGCCAATGCGCGCAGTAGACGCAATTATGGAATGCCTCAAGGCTGAGGGCGTCGAGGTCGTGTTTGGCCTTCCCGGCGGAGCTAACCTGCCAACTTACGACGCTTTCGTCGATTCTGAGATCAAGCACATTCTCGTCCGCCACGAGGCCGGAGGCGGCCACGCAGCCGAAGGCTACGCGAAGGCGACCGGCAAGGTTGGCGTTGCTTTCGGCACGTCAGGGCCGGGCGCAACCAATCTCGTTACGCCGATCGTAGACGCGATGATGGATTCGGTCCCGGTTGTTTTCATGACCGGTCAGATCCGCAGTGACCTACTCGGAACCGATGGCTTTCAAGAGGCCGACACAATCGGCATCACGATGCCTGGCGTCAAGCACTCCTTCATGGTCACCGACGCCGAAGAGATCCCACGCACAATTCACGAGGCGTTCTACATCGCCCGCAGCGGCCGGCCTGGCCCTGTCGTAGTCGACATTCCGGTCGACGTTTCGCGCGCCGAGATCGACTACGTACCGGTGACTGAGGTGTCGCTGCCCGGTTACCAACCAAACGTTGAAGGAAACGCTAAGCAGATTCGCCAGGCAGCAAAAGCGCTCGCCGCCGCCAAACGGCCGGTGCTCTACGTCGGTGGCGGCGTCGTGCTCGCGGATGCCTCAGAGGAGCTGCGCGCTCTCGCCGCGAGCGACCGCTTTCCGGTCACGAGCACGCTAATGGGGCTTGGATCGTTCCCTTCTGAAGGACCTCAGTGGCTCGGAATGCTGGGCATGCACGGAACCCGAACCGCAAACTATTCGATGGATCAAGCTGACCTGATCTGCGCGATTGGAGCTCGCTTCGATGACCGCATCACCGGCAAGCTCGATGAGTTCGCTCCGCACGCGAAGTTCATCCACATTGACGTCGACCCCGCCGAAATTTCAAAGAACGTGCCAGCCCATATTCCGATTGTTGGCGACGTCAAGGCGATCCTCCCGAAGCTCACCTCCGAGTACCGCGCGATCGGCGCGGACTCGGCGCGGCTTGACGATTGGCTGACCAAGATCGACGCGTGGAAAAAAGAGTTTCCGCTGGGCTATAGCGACACAGATGACAGCGAAATTCGCCCCCAGTACATGGTCGAGGCGATCTACGAAGCGACCGGCGGCAACGCGATTATTTGTTCAGACGTGGGCCAGCATCAGATGTGGGCTGCGCAGTACTACCACTTCCCTGAGCCACGCCGCTGGATCAACTCGGGTGGCCTTGGCACAATGGGATTTGGGCTGCCGGCAGCGATGGGAGCAAAGGTCGGTTGCCCTGATCAGGATGTCGTGTTAATCGCCGGCGACGGTTCGATCCAGATGAATATTCAAGAGCTTGCCGCTTGCTCGCAGGAAGGGATCGACGTCAAGGTGCTGATCATGAACAACGGCTACCTCGGCATGGTGCGCCAGTGGCAAGAACTGTTTTGGGAGAAGCGCTATTCCCACGTCGACATGGGTGACTACCCGGACTATGTCAAGCTCGCAGAGGCCTACGGAGCAACCGGCCTCCGCTTGACCGACAAGGCCACGCTAGTCGATGACATTCGCGCCGTGATTGCCACTCCCGGGCCAGTCGTTGTTGACGTTCGCGTCAGCGAAGAAGAGAACGTCTATCCAATGATCTCGCCTGGAATGCCAGCCCGCGACATGGTCGGATGATGGGCGCCGACGGCGGTCCCTCGGAGACGCTCAGCCTTGACCAGTTGCATGCAAGCGTTGGGGTTCGTAGTGGCCGCAAGCACGTGCTCTCAATCCTTGTGGAGAACAAGCCAGGCGTGCTCACGCGCGTTGCAGGCCTATTCACCCGGCGCGGTTTCAACATCGACACGCTCGCCGTAGGGCCGACCAACGATGATGCAATCTCACGGATAACTCTGACCGTTGACGGGGCGCTGCACCCAATCGATCAGGTCACCAAGCAGCTGCACAAGCTCGTAAACGTGATCAAGATCCGCGATCTTGAACCGGCGGACAGCCTCGCGCGCGAACTCGCACTTTTCAAAGTCACCGTTGACGGAGCGCAGCGCGCTGAAGTGATGCAGATCTGCGACGTATTTCGCGGCAAGGTTGTCGACGTCAGTAAAGAGTCGGTGATCTTTGAAGTGACCGGAACGACCGACAAGATAACGGCCTTCGACGAGATGTTGAAGCCGTTTGGGCTCGTCGAAATGATGCGTACCGGCGAGATAGCAATCGCTCGCGGCCGCGACGAAACTTAAGGCCTGGAGCAGTCCGTGCAGTTGCCCTGCTGCGTAGATAGATTAGATGACTGAGATCGATTCGCAAACTCAGGGTACGTTTGCTTTGGACGGTGCGTTCGCGCTGAACGCATCACAGAGCGGCCGCCTACTCGCGCACCTAACTGCGGCCATCAGGGAAGTGCGGCGCGGCAACCGTTCAGAGCTACTCGCTTCCATTACGGTCGCGTCACCGGCGGCCACTGACCCCGCGGCCGTGGTGTTCGCTTCTCGCGTGGCTGATGAACCGTGGTTTTGCTTCGAGCAGCCGCAGCGGGATGGCGCGGCCCTGGCTACGCTGGGCTGCGCGAAGTGGCTGGAGGCGTCAGGTGCGAGGCGGTTCGAAGACGTCGCGGCGCTTTGGAACCTACTTGCGCGCAGCGCACAGGCCGATTCGCCGTCTGGAACGCCCGGCAGCGGGCCTGTAGTGGTTGGCGGCTTCGCTTTTGCCGACGACGGCGGCAGCGCGCCGCACTGGGCGGGGTTTTCGCCCGCCTCGATGCTGCTGCCAGAAATCTCGATTTCGAGGCGTGGTGAAGAGGTATCGATGACGCTCAGCGCAGTGGTTAGCGCCGACGACGACCCGCAGCAAATCGCCGCGCGCCTGTCGGCGCGCGCAGCAGCGCTTCGCACTAAACGTCTGCCGCTCCTTGATCCTGACCCGTCGCACAGCAGCCGCGTTGTCGGCACCATGCCGCCCGAACACTACGAAGCGGCCGTCGCGCAGGCGGTCGACCGAATTGACGCTGGCGAGCTCGAGAAGGTCGTCCTCGCGCGCGAAGTTCAAATCCATTCCCCACAACCGTTCTCAGCGCCTGCAATCTTTGGCGTACTGCGCGAAGCGTTCAGCGGCTGCCACGTCTTCGCCGTTGGCCGCGGCGAACAGACGCTGATCGCGGCGAGCCCAGAGCTGCTGGTGCGCCGTGAAGGGATGCGCGCGACAACGCTCGCGCTAGCTGGCTCGACGCGTCGCAGCGCGGATCCGGCCGTCGACAGTCACCTCGGAGAGCAGCTCCTGCGCTCCGCGAAAGACCGTGCGGAGCAAGAAATTGTCGTGCGTAGGATCGTCCAGACGCTCCAGCCGCTAAGCGTCTGGGTGACCGCGCCCGACGAGCCGATGATTGCGCAGGTGGCAAACATTCAGCACCTCGCCACGCCAATTCGCGCTCAACTGCGAAATCAGATCGGAGCGATTGAGTTGGCTGGCGCGCTACATCCGACGCCGGCCGTCGGAGGCGAGCCCCACAAAGTCGCTGCGCCGCTCATTCCAGCGCTCGAAGGGCTCGATCGCGGCTGGTACGCCGGCCCGGTCGGTTGGGCCGATCTCAATGGCGACGGCGAGTTCTGCGTTGCACTCCGTTGCGCGCTGCTGGGGGGGCAAATCGCCCGCTGCTACGCCGGCGTTGGCGTGGTCAGCGCCTCCGATCCCGCCGCCGAGCTTGCCGAGACAGAGGTCAAGCTTGCCGCGCTACTGCCTGTACTGGCCTCCTAGCGAGCGAGAGCTATTGCAACTGCCTTCCAAAGCTGACGGTGCAGCTCGACGTTGGCTGCGCGATCTGTGCGCAGGTGGATCAGCTGCGTCCCGTCGCTAGTTATGCCGTAGTCGAGGGCCGCTGAGAACTCGTCGAGCGTGGCAACCTCCAGCAGGTGTAAGCCGAATGCTGCGGCTGCTCCAGCGACGTCGAGCCCGGTCGGCGTGAGCACGTGCTCGTCGTAGAATGCTTTGTGCTCTGAAACTTCAAGAAAGTCAAAGATGCCCCCTCCAGCGTTGTCGGCCAGCACAATCGTTAGGGGCGCCCCGAGGCGGCGTGCATTGAGCAGCGAGCCAACGTCGTGAGCAAAGGCAACGTCGCCGATGAGCAGGACCGTGGGACCATCGCTGGCGGCGGCGACGCCGTAAGCGGTGGCGATTGTTCCATCGATTCCGTTAGCGCCGCGATTACTGAGCACGCGTAGCGGCTCGTCGCGGTTCGGAAAGAAGGACTCAACGTCGCGGATTGGCATCGACGAGGCGACGACGAGGGTTACGTCGGCCGGCAGCTGCGCTCCAAGCTGCCGCGCGACCGCCGGTTCGCTCAGCTGGTCGCCGAGCACTTCGTCGATAGCTTCGGTTGCAAAGGCGTCGGCCTGTTGCCAACCAGCCGCCCAGGCCGGGTCAGGAACCGAGCCAGATGCCGCGAGCAGTTCTAAGACCGCCGCTGGCTGCGCATTGAGCGCAAGATCGGTCTGCTGGGAGGGATCCTGCCAGGCCATCTCAGGGTCAATCAGCACTTCGACTGCGTCAAGCTGTTCAAGCCAGGTTCGCAGCGGTTTCGAGGTAGGCATGTCGCCAAAACGCAGTACGGCCGTAGGTTGAGCGCTGAGTGCTAGCGGCGCGGCGCGCAGGAGCGCATCGTAGTGCGCGATTGAGCGCGACGAGCAGCGCACGCCACTAAGCGGATCAGCTAGAACGGGCCAGCCGGTGGCAACGCTGAAGGCCTCGGTGGCGGCGGTCAGCCGAGGGCCGTTCAGGCCACCCTCGACGCGCCCAGCGACGAGGATTCCTTTTGGCGCGGAAGCGATTATTGGGGCGAGCATCTCGGCTGCAACCTGTGGGTCGCCAAAGGATTCCACGCGCGCCGTCCATGGGCGCCGATCGCTGCGGCCGTGCTCGAGGGGCGTTTCCTCCGCCAGCGGTAGTTCGGGCAGCAGCGGCTCGCGGAAGGGAAAGTTGAGATGGACAGGCCCGCGGCGCTGGCCGAGCGAAGTCCAGGCAGCACGGCACGCCAGCGAGCGGATCCAGCGAGCGGTTTGGGCCGTCAAGCGGTCAACACCAACCTCCGTGAACATCAACACGTTGTCGCCATAGAGCTTCACTTGGTCGATCGTTTGACCGGCGCCAATCCCGCGCAGCTCTGGTGGCCGGTCTGCCGTGCAGACAATCAGCGGCACGCGCGCTTCGTAGGCTTCAATGACGGCCGGCAGGTAGTTGGCGGCCGCCGTGCCCGATGTGCAGGCCAGCAGCGCTGGGCGGCCACTTGCCTTTGCCAGGCCAAGTGCGAAGAACCCAGCCGAACGCTCATCGATCTGCGAGAAGACGGGAAAGCCCCCGTCGGCTGTCAGCGCGGCGACCAGCGGCGTCGATCGCGAGCCGGGTGAGGTAACTGCACCGGAGATGCCGCAGCGCGCCATTTCGTCGCAGAAAGCGCGCAGCAAAAGGTGGCTGTCGTTGGTTGAGGTCATGATTGTCTTAACGATGGATACGGTTTTACTTCTACACGGGTTTGCTGGCACTTCAGGCAGTTGGGACTCGTTCAGTGCGCAGCTCGACCGTGGACGCTACCGACCACTGGCTGTCGATTTGAGAGGTCACGGTCAGAACGGCGCCGTCCGGCCGATCTCATTCGAGCTTTGCGTGAGTGATTTGCTTGCACTCGCGCCGCGCCGGTTTACCGCTATCGGCTATTCGCTAGGGGGACGGATCGCGCTTCAGCTCGCGTTGGCCGCGCCCGAACGGGTTGAGCGGTTGTTGCTCGTGTCGACCAGCGGTGGAATCGAAGATCGCGATGAGCGCGATGCCCGACTGGCGAGAGACTTAGAGCTCGCCGATCAAATTGAGCGTGAATCCATCGATCAGTTTGCCGACCAGTGGCTCGGAGGATCACTCTTCTGCGATGACGAAGTGCAGGTGAATCGCGACGCACGCAAGCAGATCGAAAAAAACTCGCCAGCCAACTTAGCTTGCGCGCTGCGCGCGTTTAGCGTTGGCCGCATGGAGCCGCTCTGGCCACGCCTGCCTGAAGTTTTGGTTCCGACGACGGTCGTTGCGGGCGAGCTCGACCAGCGATACGTGGCGCTCGCATCAAGGATTAGCAGTGCAATTTCCGGTAGCGAACTCGAGCTCATCCCCGGGGTAGGTCACGCGCTACCGCGCAACGCGCCGGAGCGGCTGGCCGCGCTGGTTTGATAATTGCTCAGGCTTCGGCAGGGCCTACGCCAAGTCCTGAACCAAGCGGTACCGCGATCGAGCCGCCGCTTGGCGCAAGTAAGCCACCGTCGAAACCCTCAAAGCGCTCGAGCGTGGCTAGGCCACAAGGAAGCTCTATCCGTAGCGCCGCAGCAGCGTGGAGCGCAGCGGCGATGCCGACTGGGCCGTCAAGCATCGAAGCGATGTAAACGTCAGCGCCGCTACTGCGTACTAGCGCGGCCTGAGCCAGGAGCGCAGAGACTCCACCAGCGCGACCGAGCTTTAGGCAGACTAAATCAGCCGCGCCGCTGACGAGCGCCCCGCTTTGAGCGGCAGTTTCATCGATCGCGATCGGCGTAGTGGTTTCAGCTTGCAGCTGCTTAACCTGATCGAGGCCGCTGACGGGTTCCTCGACGAATGAGATACCAAACGGTTCGAGCGCAGCCAGCGCAGCTACCGCCTCGTCGACGCCCCAAGCACCATTGGCGTCAATTCGGATCGCCACATTGGGGCCGATTGCGACCCGTACCGCCTCCAACCTTTCGACGTCGCCGTCGCCGCCGACCTTCACCTTTAGCGCCGTGAAGCCGGCGGCAACGGCGACTCTCGCCTGGTCAGCAGCTAAATCCGGAGCGTCAGCGCCGATTACCGCGTTGACAGCGACGTGCGCAAGCGGCTGCGCCGTCAGCAAGGCCGCAAGAGGCAGGCCCTCGCGTTGCCCGGCCAAGTCCCACAGCGCGGTATCGATCGCTGCCAGCGCCTGTGGCAGTGCGTCGGCGCTGCGCGCCGCTTCAAGTAGCTGCGGCCCGGTAGCACTCTTCGGGGCGCTCGCGAGCGCCGCCAACTGGCGCTCGAGGGCGCCCGCACATTGCTCGTCGGTCACACCATCGAACGGCGCTAGCGGAGCCGCCTCGCCCCAGCCAATCATCCCGTGCTCGCCCTGCAGACATACGAGCATCAATTCACGCTCGGTGATCGTTCCGTTGGCGCTGGTGAGCGGTTCGTCAAGCGTCAGTGTGACTTTTTCAAGGTCGGCTTTCATGGCTTGTTCAGCAGCAATCCGATTGTGAGAAGCACGCAGAAGGCAAGCTCAAGGACTCCAGTTCGCGCAAGCGCTGAGTTGAGCGTTGGGCCGTCAGTGTGTGACGCAACGCTTCTTGTCAGAGCCAAGGCCAGCGGAAGGGTCACAAGAACGAGCGTCGGCCAAGCGTTGAAGGAGCCAAGAAGCGACGGCAGCAACGCAGTCGGGTAGGCGAGTAGAACCATCGTCGCGAAGAGCCAGCGCGTCTTGGCCCGCCCTAGCCGGACGGCGAGCGTCTTCTTACCTGCGCGCCGGTCGGTTTCGAGGTCGCGCACATTGTTAACGACGAGGATTGCCGACGCCAGCAGACCGACAGGGACGGCCAGCACGATCGCCTCCCATTCGAGTGATTCACGCTGGACAAAGTAAGAGCCTGTAACGGCAACAATGCCAAAGAATGTGAAGACGAATAGCTCACCGAACCCTTCATATCCGTAAGGCCGAGGACCGCCGGTGTAGAGCACGCCAGCCAGGATTGATGCTGCACCGATGAGCAGCAGAACAGGCCCGGCGATGATGATCAGATAGACGCCGCAGAGGACCGCCATCGAAAAGCTGGCATAGGTGGCGAAAAGGACTTGTTTGGGCGGCACAAGCCCACCTGCGGTAACGCGAACCGGCCCTAGCCGTTCGTCAGTGTCGGCCCCGCGACGCGCATCTGAATAGTCATTAGAGAGGTTGGTACCAACCTGAATGAAGAGTGAGCCAATCGCCGCGGCCACGAATGCAATCCAGTCGAGCGGGCCAACCGTCCAAGCCAACGCAGTGCCGACGAGCACAGGAGCAATGGCAGCGGGGAGAGTCCGCGGCCGCGCAGCAATCAGCCAAATCTGCAGGCTTGAGAGCGAGCCAGGGTTCTTCTGCGTCCGTTCTGTGGTCACTGAGGCTAGGGCCGCTTGGGGAACTTCGAGAAGTCCGGCTTGCGCTTCTCGACGTAGGCATCGCGCCCTTCTTGTGCCTCCTCGGACATGTAGAACAGCAGAGTGGCGTCGCCAGCGAGCTGTTGAACTCCGGCTAGTCCGTCATCGGCAGCATTGAATGAAGCCTTCAACATTCGTAGCGACATCGGCGAAAGCTCAAGCATCTCGTGGCACCACTGAACGGTTTCTTCTTCGAGCGCCTCGAGCTTTACGACGCTGTTGACAAGACCCCACTCAAGCGCTGTTTGCGCGTCGTACTGGCGACATAGGAACCAGACCTCCTTTGCACGCTTCTGGCCAATTTGCCTTGCCAGCAGGCCCGAGCCGAAGCCGCCATCAAAGGAGCCGACGCGCGGCCCGGTTTGCCCAAACTTCGCATTCGCAGCCGCGATTGAAAGGTCGCAACAGATGTGCAGTATGTGGCCGCCGCCAATCGCATAGCCGGCAATCATCGCGACAATTGGCTTTGGGCAGCGGCGCATTTGAATCTGAAGGTCAAGGACGTTGAGCCTGCCAATTCCCTTCTGTCCTAATTCGTCATCACCGATGTAGCCATCGTCGCCACGGATGCGCTGATCGCCCCCCGAACAAAACGCCAGATCGCCCTGACCTGTGAGGATGATCACGCCGACGTCAGTGTCATTCTGAGCGCGGTTAAAAGCTTCACTGAGCTGGAAGAGCGTCTGCGGCCGAAACGCGTTTCGGGTGTCGGGTCGGTTGATCGTGATCTTCGCTATCCCGTCGCCACTTAACTCGTAGCGAATGTCGCTGTAGTCGCCTTCTAGGCGCCATTGCGCAGCCGGCCGGATTGTCGTCTCATCGCTCATAGTGGGGAAAGGCTAGCTTTCTGTCCGTGCACGTAGATGCTTGGCTACCGCGCGCCGCGGCTCAAACGCCGCAAGCGCAGGCAATCAACAACCTTAAGTACGGCGAACTGCTCCTCGAAGCTCAGCACGCAGCGCGCCAGTTGTGTGGGCAAGGCGTGCGAGCTGGCGAGAGGGTGGCCATCGCGCTTGCGCCCGGGGAACAGTTCGCGATCTACTTTCACGCGATCTGGCTACTGGGTGCGATTGTCGTTCCGATTGACCCCGATGCGCCAGCTGACCAGCGATCTGAAAGGACGCGCGACGTGAGCTTTGTGATCGACGCAGCGCTCGATCAGCATGCAGATCCAGCGGCTCAATTGGCGACCACTCACGAGCTCAACGCAGTGGCTGTTGTGGTCTACAGCTCGGGCAGCAGTGGCGCTGCGAAGCCGATCGAACTGACCTACGGCAATTTTTGGTGGAGCGCCGCAGGTTCAGCGGTCGCGCTCGGGCTAAGTGAGGATGAGCGTTGGCTTTGCTGCCTCCCGTGGACACACATTGGCGGTCTCTCAATTCTTGTTCGGGCCGCTATCTACGGCAGCGAGGTCATAGTGCACGCACACTTTGACAAGGCGGCGGTGCTCAACGAACTTGGTAGCGAGAACGGTCCGAGCCTTATCTCGCTCGTACCAACGACGCTCCAGCGCCTCCTCGACGCTGGGCTGCAGGAGCCCCCAACCCTTCGCTGGGTCCTGCTCGGCGGGGGACCGATCCGCGCTGAGCTACTGGAGCGATCAGCGCAGGCCGGCGTCCCGGTCGCTCCGTCGTACGGCATGACCGAGGCCTGCTCACAGGTCTTCACCCGCGGCGCCGCTCTCTTTTGCACGAGCGTCGAACTGAGCGCGAGCGGTGAGATTCTCGTTAGCGGCCCAACGCTCGCTCCCCAGTGCCAGCCCGAGCTCCGCACAGGCGATTTTGGCAGGTGGAGCGAAGCTGGCGAACTCGAGGTCCTTGGCCGTAACTCTGATTTAATCATCAGCGGCGGCGAGAATGTCGCGCCCGAAACCGTCGAAGCCGTGCTTGCCGAGCACCCCGCGGTTACCGATGTAGCTGTTGTCGGGCGTGCGGACGTCGAGTGGGGCCAACTCGTGACCGGAATTGTCGTGGTCGCCGGGAATCAAAAGGTGAGCGCCGAGGAGCTAATTGAGTTCTGTCGACCGAGGCTCGCACCACACGAGCGCCCTAAGCGGATCGAGTTTCGTCAGTCGCTCGGGCGCAGCGCCACAGGCAAGCTGCAGCGACGAGCGCTGTAATCTCTCAGGCTGTGGCGGATCCAGCTGAGCTACGGGGAACGCAGCGCGACCGCTGGGAGGCTGCTGCCCCCGGTTGGGAAGAGCGCGCAGCGACTGTCAGCGCTGCTGGAGCAGCGGTGGCGGACTGGCTCGTGAAAGCCGTAGAGCTGGGCCGTGGTGATCGTGTTCTCGAAGTTGCCGCAGGGCTAGGCGACGTTGGTCTGAAGGCCGCTCAGGTGGTCGGCAGCGGCGGCGAGGTCGTTATCAGCGACGGTGCTGAGGCAATGGTTGCGGGCGCCGCGCGGCGCGCCGAGCAGGTCGGGCTCAGTCAGGTGACGGTCGTACGGATGGAAGCTGAGTGGCTCGACGCAGACGCTGCCAGCTTCGACGCCGTGCTTAGTCGTTGGGGTTACATGCTCGTCGTTGACCCCGAGGCGGCGCTGCGCGAAGCGCGCCGTGTTTTAAAGCCGGGCGGTCAGATTGCGCTCGCCGCGTGGCGGACAATCGACCGCAACCCATGGATGCAGATCGCGCGCGGCGAGTTCGAAGCCCGCGGGTTGACCGCCGCACCCGCGCCCGACACGCCAGACCCGTTTCGCTTTGGGGCCGAGGGCACGATCGCAGAGCTGCTGCACGCTGCTGGCTTCATTGACGTCAATGTTGAGACCGTTGAGCTCGTCTGGCGCCTCGCAAGCCTCGATGATTGGTGGGAGCACATGCAAAGCACATCGAGCATTGTTGGTCGCGCGGCTGCAGAGCTTTCACCGGCTGAGCATTACCAGCTGCGCGAGGTACTCGATCGGCGCTACGGCCGCTTCGTCCAGCCGGACGGGTCGGTTGAACTGCCTGGCAGCACCTGGGTGGCGAGCGCGGAGGCTTAGCCGCGCGGCAAAGCGCCGCGGGACTGTCCTACCATCAGGAGCATGCTTTACAACGAAGACGCTGACCTTTCGCTGCTCGACGAAAAGACTGTTGCCATCATTGGCTACGGCTCACAAGGGCACGCCCACGCGCTCAATTTGAAGGACTCTGGGGTATCCGTGGTCGTGGGGCTGCGCGAAGACTCTGCGAGCGTCGCCCAAGCCGAAGCTGAAGGCCTCGAAGTGATGTCGGTCGCGGACGCAGCCAGCAAGGGCGACCTTGTAATGGTGCTACTTCCTGACGAGCTTCACCACGACATCTATAACGCCGAGATCGCGGATGGTTTGGCGCCCGGCAAGATGCTCCTCTTCGGCCACGGCTTCTCGGTTCACTACGACGAAGTCGAGCCGCCACCTGAGGTCGATGTTGTGCTCGTCGCGCCGAAAGGCCCGGGCCATTTAGTGCGTCGCCAGTTTGTTGAAGGCAGCGGGGTTCCTGGCCTGATCGCAGTCGAGCAGGACGCCACCGGCAATGCGCAACAGCTAGCGCTGGCATACGCAATGGGGATCGGTTGCACGCGTGGTGGCGTGATCGAAACGACCTTTAAGGACGAAACTGAAACCGATCTGTTCGGCGAGCAGGCTGTTCTCTGCGGCGGCGCTAGCGCGCTCGTGCAGGCTGGCTTTGAAACGCTCGTAGAGGCTGGTTACGATCCTCAAATGGCCTACTTTGAGTGCCTCCATGAGTTGAAGTTGATCGTCGACCTAATGTACGAGAAGGGGCTCGCTGGAATGCGCTACTCAATCTCAAATACTGCCGAGTTTGGTGATTACAGCCGCGGTTCGCGGGTCATTAATCAGGCTGTGCGCATGGAGATGAAGCAGATTCTTGGTGAGATCCAGTCTGGCGAGTTCGCTCGCGAGTGGATCGCTGAAAACCGTGCTGGACAGGAGAACTTCCTGCGCATGCGGGCTGAACAAGCCGACACGCAGATCGAGTCCACGGGCGATGAGTTGCGCTCGAAGATGGACTGGATCAAGACCGATTTCTAAGCAAGCGCCAGAGAGCGCCAAGCCAACCGGCAAGGCCGAGATACCTGCCGCGATTAAACCGGGCGACGGTCGCTTTGGCAGTGGGCCGTCAAAGGTCCGTCCCGCGCAGCTTGAAGCGCTCGCGGCCACTGGGTCAGAGCTGCTCGGAACCTCACATCGTCAGCCGGCGGTCATTGACCTCGTTGGACGCGTTCGCGGCGCGTTGACAGAGCTCTTTGAGCTTCCTGACGGCTACGAGGTGCTGCTCGGTAACGGCGGCGCAACAGCCTTCTGGGACGCTGCCACTTTTTCAGTAATTGAAAAGCGCGCGCTGCACCTTGTCTATGGCGAATTCACACGCAAGTTCGCCGATTGCACCAACGCTGCGCGCTTCCTCGCCGATTCGATTGTGATCGAAGCAGAACCTGGTGACGCGCCTGATCCCGTCGCAGCGCCTTCGGCAGACGTGATCGCTTGGGCACACAACGAAACCTCTACAGGTGTGATGGTCGCGGTCGAGCGCCCAGATGACGCGGGCGACGCACTCGTCGTGATTGATGGCACATCCGCTGCTGGCGGACTACCGCTCGAGGCTTCAGAGGCCGACCTCTATTACTTCGCCCCTCAGAAGAGTCTTGGGGCCGATGGGGGGCTTTGGCTCTCCTTCGCAAGCCCGGCGGCGGTCGAACGAATCGAATCTATTGCAGCGGGGGGGAGGTGGATTCCACCATTTCTTTCGCTGAAGATCGCGCTGGATAGTTCGCGCAAGAACCAGACCTACAACACTCCGGCCATCGCAACGCTGTTCCTGCTTGCTGAGCAGCTCGACTGGATGGGCGCGCTTGGGGGGCTCGACGCTTGCGTGGCACGGACCCGCACCTCATCTGACCTTCTTTACGGCTGGGCTGAGGCCTCCGACTTCGCGACCCCCTTCGTCAGCGACCCGAGAAAACGCTCGCTGGTCGTCGGCACCGTCGACTTGGATCGGTCGATCGACGCGGCCGCCGTTGCCGCGGTGCTGCGCGCCAACCGTGTGCTTGATGTTGAGCCGTATCGCAAGCTCGGCCGCAACCAACTGCGCGTGGGGATGTTTCCGGCGATCGAGCCGTCCGACGTTGCCGCGCTAACGCAGTGCATTGATTGGGTTGTCGCGAATGCCAATGTGGGTGTGAACGATGACTGAGCCGAGCTCCGTACTGATCTGCGAGAAGATTGGCGATAGCGGTGTCAGCCTGTTGCGTGACGCTGGTTTTGCGGTCGAGCTTGGCGTCGCTTGGGACCGCGAGAAGCTGCTCGAAAACGTCGGTCGCTTCGACGGCTTGCTGATCCGTTCGGCGACAAACGTTGACGCCGATCTGCTAGACCGCGCGACTAAGCTCAAGGTTGTCGGCCGGGCTGGAGTGGGGGTAGACAATGTTGATGTCGATGACGCCACAAGGCACGGCGTGATAGTCGCCAACGCCCCGGAGTCCAACGTCGTCACCGCCGCCGAGCACACGATGGCGCTACTGCTGTCGCTCGCGCGTAACGTGCCGCAAGCCCACGGCGCACTGACCGAAGGGCGCTGGGAGCGCTCCGAGCACTCCGGTGTCGAACTGCTCGATAAAACGCTCGGCGTGCTTGGCTTCGGCCGCATCGGCCAGCTCGTAGCGAGCCGCGCCCAAGCCTTTGGGATGAAGGTGCTGGCGTTCGACCCGTTCATCGGCGCGGAGCGCTACCGCGAGCTTGGCGTCACGCAAGCAGACAGCCCGGAGCAGCTTTACGCCGAATCGGACTTCATCACGCTGCACCTACCCAAGACACCGGAAACCGAAGGTTGGCTGAACGCCGACGCGTTCGCCCAAATGAAGGACGGAGTGCGGATTCTTAACGTTGCGCGCGGGCAGCTCATCGTCGATCAGGACCTCCAAGAGGCGCTCGACTGCGGCAAGGTAGCTGGCGCGGCGCTCGACGTATTCCAGAGCGAACCGATGACCGAGCACCCGCTCTTCTCGTATCCGAACGTAATCGTCACGCCGCATCTGGGCGCGTCAACGAGCGAGGCGACGGACCGCGCTGGCTACCAGGCCGCTGAACAAGTTGTCGCTGCGCTGTCCGGGGAGGGCGTCACCAGCGCCGTCAACGTTCCCTCAATCGCGCCCGAGGATCTTGAAGTCCTTGGCCCGTTCCTGCCGCTATGCCATGCCCTCGGAAAGCTTGTCTCAGCGATTGCTGAAGGAGGAGCAGTCGATCGAATCGAGGTCGAATACTTCGGCCGCATCGCTGAGCGCGACTGCCGGCCGCTCACAACAAGCGTCTTACTGGGGATGCTTGAAGGACGCACGGACGAAGCCGTCAACGAGGTAAACGCGCCGTCAATTGTTGCCAGGCGCGGGATTGTTGTCTCCGAGACAAGTCGCACCAGCGCTCGTGACTTCACCGAACTTGTTCGCGTGACGCAGGTTTCCGGCGACGAGCGCACGCGTGTAGTCGGAACCACGCTCGGTCGTCGCCACAGGCCGCACCTGCTGGAGCTTTGGGACCGCCGCTTCAACCTTCAGCTCCACGACCATCTCGTGCTGTTCCAGTACGAGGATGTTCCGGGAATGATCGGCCATGTCGGTGGGGTTCTTGGCGAGGCGGGGATCAATATCAATAACGCAGCGGTCGGTTACGACCCCAATGGCGAGGACGACGCGGCGCCAGTCACGCGCGCCGTGATGGTTCTGACGACGAGTACACCGGTGCCAGCAGAGGTTGTCGAGCAAGTTGCAGAGCATCCCGGGATCGTCGCCGGCCGCGCAGTGGACCTTGACTAGCGCGATTGCACTGCGACACCGCTGCAAAACTCGGCTGCTGACTTCGACTACCAACGAATTTTGGCAGTCGTAGGCTGCCACGCAGCCTTCTTGCCCACGCGGGAGGCGCAAAGCGTTTAGAGTCCGTGGGGTGCAAACCGTGAGGGAGAGTTGTGGCTGAAACGGACGTCGCTCTACGCGGGCTAACTAAAAGCTTCGGCGAGCTGATTGCGGTGGATGATGTCGACCTCGATATTCCGAGAGGCGATTTTTTCGCGCTGCTCGGGCCTTCCGGCTGTGGCAAGACGACAACGCTGCGAATGATCGGTGGCTTCGAAGAGCCGACAGCCGGCACGATTGAGCTCGCTGGCCAAGACATCACTCACAAGCCGCCGCACAAACGCGACGTCAACACGGTCTTTCAAAGCTATGCGCTGTTTCCGCACATGACAGTCGCTGAGAACGTTGCCTTCGGGCTGGAGCGAAAGAAAGTAGACAAAGCCGAGCGCAAGACGCGCGTCGCTGAAGCGCTCGACCTAGTTGAGCTCGGCTCGCTTGCCACGCGGCGTCCGGCACAAATGTCGGGAGGCCAGCAGCAGCGAGTGGCGCTCGCGAGGGCGCTCGTTAACCGCCCTCGCGCGCTACTGCTTGACGAGCCGCTTGGGGCGCTTGACCTCCGCCTTCGCAAGCAGCTTCAGCTTGAGCTGAGCCAAATTCAGCGCGATGTCGGGATCACCTTCATTCACGTCACGCACGATCAAGAAGAGGCGATGACGATGGCCGACACGATCGCGGTAATGCGCGACGGTAGGATTGACCAGCTCGGCTCAGCAACGGAGCTTTACGACCACCCGCGGACAGCGTTTGTCGCTAATTTTTTGGGCAATTCAAATTTGATTGACGCCGATGTCGTATCTAGTTTCGGCGCCTTCGCCGAGGTTGATGCCGACGGGGGTGCGCGCCTACGGGTGCCTACCAAGTCGCTTTCGCCGGCCAACCCGGCGAAGATCCGGATTGGCGTCCGGCCGGAGAAGATGACGATTGGGGCAGTCGATGACAGCCCGGCTGTGGGTGGCCCCAATTCACTACTCGGCAACGTCGTCGACGCCGCTTATATCGGTCTGGCAACCCAATACGTCATCCACACTGATGGCGGCGCAGATCTTCAGGTTTTTGTGCAGAACAGCGCCAATCAAAAAAGCGCTTTAGATGAAGGCGATCGGGTTGTCGCTAGCTGGGATCCAGAACACACATTTGTTGTCGAAAGGGAGGAAGCACATGCCGGATGAATCACTAGATCATTTCTTCGATCGGCTCGTTAGCGGTGAACCGATCTCACGGCGCTCGGTACTGCGCAGAATGGCCGCCAGCGGAATTGCGGTCGGCAGCGCGAGCGCGTTTCTTGCTGCCTGTGGAGGCGTCGAGGGCAGCGGCTCAGGGAAAGAGGAGGTCGATACCAGCAATGTAAATCATCCAAAAGCGCCGATTGGCACGCTCGTCTTTTCAAATTGGCCGCTTTACATCGACGAAAAGGTGATCCCCGGCTGGGAGAAGGCAAACGACGCGAAGATGCGCTATCTCGAGGACTACAACGACAATGAAGAGTTTTACGCCAAGGTCCGCCAAGAGCTCGAGCAGGGGCAGGGCATTGGCCGTGACCTCGTAGCTCCAACCGACTGGATGGCCGGCCGCTGGATCGACCAAGGATATGCGATTCCGATCGACAAAAAGAACGTGCCGAACGCGAAAAATCTGCTGCCAAGCCTGCAGAACCCGCCATTTGACAAGAACCGCGACTTCACCCTGCCGTGGCAGTCAGGCATCACCGGCATCGGCTATGACCCGAAGAAAACGGGCCGCAAACTGAACAGCATCAACGATCTGTTCGATCCCGAGTTCAAGGGTCGGATTTCGATGTTCAGTGAGTGGCGCGACTCGGCCGGGCTTGTAATGCTCGGCCAAGGCGTCGATCCGAGCAAGGCAACAAAGGCGCAGTGCTCAGCGGCGATCGAAAAGATCAACGAAGAGAACGAGAAGGGGCAGATCCGCCGATTCACCGGTAACGACTACACGAAGGATCTCGCCGCCGGCAATCTCTGGGCCTGTGTCGCTTGGTCCGGCGATCTCGTTCAGCTCGAGGCCGACAACCCAAGCCTTGAGTTTCTCGTTCCTGATGACGGCGGGATGAGCTGGTCGGACAACATGCTGATCCCGCAGGAGGCTAAGACACCGTACGGCGCTGAAACATTCATGAACTACGTCTACGACCCGGTTGCAGCTGGAGTTATTGCCGAGTACGTCAACTACTTTTGCCCCGTCGCCGGCGTTCAAGAGCTCGTCGCGAAGAAGAATCCTGAGCTGGCGAAAAACCAGCTGATCTTCCCCGACAAAGCGACGCTCGACAAGCTCTACGCTTATCCGTCGCTCAGCGCGGCGGACGAGCGCGAGCTGACCGCGCAGATGCAGAAGGTGACAGGGGCGTGAGTTTGGGCGGGGAGGCGGCAGCCCCCCGCGGTCAGGCGGGGGGCTGGCTGACGCTGCGGCGGCGCAAGAGTTTGCTGCCACTGGCGTTAGTGCTCCCTGGCCTGCTCTGGCTAATTATTTTTTATGCCGTTCCGATCCTCTCGCAGCTCTGGATCTCACTGCAGACTGGGAACCCCGATGACGGTTTCGCGCAGACTTGGAATTGGGCTATCTACGCCGATTCGATCTCCGAGTATTCAGAGCAGATGCTGCGTTCGCTTCAGTACGCTGGCACGGCGACAATCGCCTGCTTCATCATCGGCTTTCCGCTCGCCTACTTCATCGCCTTCAAGGCCGGGCGCTGGCGCAATCTTTTCTTGCTTTTGGTGGTGCTGCCGTTCTTCACCAGCTTGATCGTCCGCACCGTCGCTTGGCAGACGATCTTGACCGACGATAGTTGGATCACGAACGCGCTTAAAACGATCGGCTTGGTTCCCGAAGATGGGCGTCTGCTGGCCACGAGCTTCGCCGTGATCGCCGGCATTACCTACAACTTCCTGCCCTTCATGGTATTACCGCTTTATGCCTCGCTGGAGCGGATGGATCGCACTTTGGTCGAAGCTGCTACGGACCTCTACGCCAGCCGTTGGACTGCCTTTCGCAGGATTACCTTGCCGCTCGCTGGGCCGGGAATCTTTGCTGGAGTTCTGCTTACGTTCATCCCCGCTATTGGCGACTACATCAACGCCCAGCTGCTGGGAACATCGCAGCAATACATGATCGGCAACGTTATTCAGTCGCAGTATCTGGTTGTCCGTGAGTACCCAACGGCGGCAGCGCTCTCTTTCATCATGATGCTTGTCGTACTAGTCATCATCGCCGTCGCGGCACGCTTCATCGGTACTAAAAGACTCTCTGAGGCGGCCGTCGCGTGAGGACTCCGCTCGATCGCTTGCGGGATGGATTGCTCGGCGTTTGGTCGTTCGGCGCCGTTCTCTTCTTGTTCGTGCCGATCTTCGTCATCGTGCTCTTCTCATTCAATGACAATCAAGGCCGTTTCAACTTCACATGGCAGGGCTTCACATTGCGCCACTGGACCGATCCGTTCGGCGTCGAAGGGCTTCAACAGGCGTTCGTCACGTCAATTGGCCTCGCCGCCCTAACCACAATCATTGCAGTGGTTTTGGGGGTTTGCGTAGCACTTGCGCTGGTTCGCTACAAGTGGCGTGGGCGCGTGGCCGCCGGCGGCCTTGTCTTCCTGCCGCTGGCAACGCCGGAGGTCGTCCTCGGTGCGGCGCTGCTGGGCTGGTTCCTGACACTTGGCTTAATTCGTGGCTTTGTAACGCTCGTGATCGCCCACGTAATGTTCACGCTTGGCTACGTCGTGATCACTATTCGAGCCCGGCTGGAAGGAATGGACGTCCACATCGAAGAGGCAGCGATGGACCTCGGCGCCAATCAGTGGACGACGCTTCGAAAGATCACACTGCCGCTGCTGGCCCCAGGGATTGCTGCCGCTTCGCTGCTCTGTTTTGCGATTTCAATCGATGACTTTGTGGTAAGCAACTTCAACGCCGGTCAAACGGTCACCTTCCCACTCTTCGTTTACGGAGCCGCGCGGCAGGGCGTTCCACCGCAAGTCAATGTGCTCGCTACCGCGATGTTGCTCTTCGTCGTGCTGCTGATGTTCCTCAACCTCGGCTTCCAACGTCGCGCCGCCCGGCGCCAAAACCGTGACATTGAGCCCACCCCTGCGCTAGGCCTGTAGGTCGAACCGTTGCGGCTCGCGGCGTGGTCGCTTGCTAATCTGGAAGTGCATGTCGAATAGCTTGCTCATTCGCCGTCTTCTCCTCCCCCCCCGGGGGGAATAACGCGCTGGCGGCCGCGTAGCCGCGACAGAAGACGAAGACGTAACAGGTAAGAGCAAGTAGAAGGAGGTTTCGGCATGGATCCCAATCAGGTATTAATTTTTGACACGACGCTGCGAGATGGCGAGCAGTCACCTGGAATCTCGCTCAATACGGAAGAGAAACTTGAGATCGCTCAGCAGCTCGCGCGGCTTGGCGTCGACGTGATTGAGGCCGGCTTTCCGATCGCTTCACCAGGCGACTTTGCGGCCGTACGAGAGATTGCCCGCCAGGTAGAAGGGCCGATCATTTGCGGCTTGGCGCGCGCTAACGCGGCCGATATTGATCGTGCGTGGGAGGCGGTCAAGGAATCGCAGCGGCCACGGATTCACACCTTTGTTTCCACCTCTGAGATTCACATTGAGCATCAGATGCGCAGCAGTCACGACGATGTCCGCGGTTTGGCGCGGGCCTCCGTCGCCCAGGCTCGCGCGCTTTGCGACGACGTTGAGTTCTCACCGATGGACGCAACACGCGCCGATGTTGACTTCACGGCTGAGGTCTGTCAGATCGCAATCGACGAGGGTGCAACGACGATTAACATTCCCGATACGGTCGGTTACACGATGCCGGAGGAGTACACGCGATTCCTTGAAGGCCTTTACACCGCAGCGCCCGGGCTGCGTGACGTGATCCTCTCGACTCACTGCCACAACGACCTTGGCCTCGCTGTCGCTAATTCGTTTGCAGGGGTGCTCGCCGGCGCGCGGCAGGTTGAGTGCGCGATCAACGGAATTGGTGAACGCGCGGGCAACGCGGCGCTCGAAGAGTTTGTGATGTTGGTGAGTACGCGCGCTGCCGACCTCGATGGCCTTTACACCGGCGTTAAAACAACTGAGCTTTCTCGTGCCAGTCGCTTAGTGTCGCGCTTGACCGGATATGCAGTCCAGCCTAATAAGGCAATTGTTGGCCGCAACGCGTTCGCGCACGAATCGGGTATTCACCAAGACGGTGTGCTGAAGGAGCGAACCACGTTTGAGATCATGGATGCAACCTCAGTTGGTCTTGACGCAAATCAAATTGTTCTTGGCAAGCACTCTGGACGCCACGCACTCCAGCAATCGTTAGAGGAGCTCGGCTACACGGTTGATGGCGCCGCGCTGAACGCCGCCTTCAAGCGCTTCAAGGATGTCGCCGATAAGAAAAAGCAGGTCACCGCGCTCGACCTTGAAGCGCTGGTTGGAGACGAGCTCCAACAGGAGGCAGGCTTTGCCTTGGAGTCGTTCGAGCTGACCGACAAGAGTGGCGAGCAGCCGCGCGCAAGCGCCACCGTGACAATGCCCGACGGTTCCAGTGCGACTGGCAAGGCAACGGGGGACGGCGCCGTTGACGCTGTTTTCCATGCGATCAACGCGGCGACCGGGATCGACGTCAAGCTGCGCGACTTCCGCGTTGACGCCGTAACCGCTGGGCAAGACGCGCTCGGCGAGGTACACGTGATGATTGAGCGCGAAGGCCAGGCTGCGTCGGGGCGCGCAGTCGCGACCGACATCATCGAAGCCGCAGCGCGCGCCTACATGCGCGCGCTGACGCTGGCAACGCGGCGGCTCGACGGTGATGACCCGACCAGCGAACGCCCGACCGCGGTACCGTGACGGCCGTGAATCGAACTCAATCCGAACCAACCACGCTGTTCGAAAAGCTCTGGGCGGCGCACGAAGTGACCGAGGGCTTGCTTTACATCGATCTGCACCTCGTCCATGAGGTAACTAGCCCGCAGGCGTTCGACGGCCTCAGGCTCGCCGGGCGCACACTGCGTCGCCCTGACAGAACGATCGCCACCGCCGATCACAACGTCCCGACCGACGGCACGCCGACTGCCGCGCGGATCAAGGATCAGCTCAGTCGCGTTCAGGTCGAAACGCTGGAGGCCAACTGTGCCGAGTTCGGCGTTCCGATCTATTCGCTGGGCTCAGAGCATCAAGGCATTGTTCACGTGATAGGCCCCGAGCTTGGTCTCACTCAGCCAGGAATGACAATCGTCTGCGGCGACAGCCATACAGCCACCCATGGCGCGTTCGGCGCACTTGCGTTCGGAATCGGCACGAGCGAGGTCGAGCACGTATTGGCCACGCAGACACTCGTTCAGCGCAGGCCTAAGTCAATGCGGATCCGCTACGAAGGCGAGCTCGGCTATGGCGTAACCGCGAAGGATCTGATTCTGGCGACGATCGGCCAAATTGGCGTCGAAGGTGGCGTCGGCCACGTAATCGAATTCGCCGGGCCCGCTATCGAGTCGCTTTCGATGGAAGGCCGAATGACGATCTGCAACATGACGATCGAGGGCGGCGGCCGTGCCGGAATCATCGCCCCCGACCAGACGACGTTCGATTTCGTAGAAGGGCGCCCAGGGGCGCCAACTGGCGACGACTGGGAGAGGATGGTCGAAACTTGGAAAACGCTGCGTAGCGACGACGGAGCAAGCTTCGACGTCGAGCACGTAGTCGATGTGTCGGCGATTAGCCCGCAGGTCACCTGGGGCACAAACCCAGAGATGGTGATCGGCGTCGGTGGGAAGGTCCCTCAGCCAAGCAGCGACGGCGATCAGCGCGCGCTCGACTACATGGGGCTTGAAGCCGGCACACCGGTCGAAGAAATCACGCTAGACCGGGTGTTCATAGGTTCTTGCACCAATTCGCGGATCGGTGACCTGCGCGCTGCTGCCGCGGTCATCAAGGGGCGCAAAGTAGCTGATTCGGTCCACGCGATGGTTGTCCCTGGTTCAGTGCAGGTGAAGAAACAGGCCGAAGACGAAGGGCTCGACAAGATCTTCAGAGAGGCCGGATTTGACTGGCGTGGCGCTGGCTGCTCGATGTGTCTCGGGATGAACCCAGACATTCTTCAGCCACAGGAGCGCTGCGCTTCGACCTCTAATCGCAACTTCGAGGGTCGTCAGGGGCGAGGAGGCCGAACCCACCTAGTTAGCCCTCAGATGGCCGCGGCGGCGGCGATCGAAGGCCGATTCGTTGACATTCGAAGCTGGGGGGAGGATCAATAATGGAGCCGATCGATGTGATCGAAGGTAAAGTTTCATTCCTCGACCGCGACGACGTAGACACCGATCAGATCATCCCGAAGCAGTTTCTCAAGCGGATTGAGCGCACAGGGTTTGGTGAGTTTCTCTTTCACGACTGGAAGCAGGAACAGGGTTGGGAGCTGGCGCCTCATCCGATTCTCGTCGCAGGCAGAAATTTCGGCTGCGGCTCATCACGCGAGCACGCCCCGTGGGCACTTGAGGATTACGGCTTTCAGGCAATCATTGCGCCTTCGTTCGCGGACATCTTTTTTTCAAACTCAACGAAGGTTGGTTTGTTGCCAGTCGCACTGAGCCCCGAGCAGTGCGAAGCGATCGCGGAGGCCGGTTCGGCGCGGATCGATCTCGATGCTCAGCAGGTCAGCTACGGCGACGGTCAGGTCGCGCGCTTCGAGATTGACGCAGAGATTAAGCGCCGGCTCCTCGACGGGCTTGACGATATCGCGCTGACAATGTTCGAAACCGAGCTGATCGATGCCTACGAATCGACGATGGAGCGCCACGGCCCAGTGACGACGGCGCTATGAGCGGCGCAGCCCAGATTGCGCTGCTCCCTGGCGACGGGATTGGACCCGAGGTCATAGCGGCGACGGTTGAAGTTTGCGAAGCACTCTGCCCAGGCGAGTACCAATTCGAACCACACGTCTTTGGTGGGGCGTCAATCGATGCCAGCGGCGTCGCGATGACAGAGCAGACGCTCGCAGCCTGCCGCGCCGCCGACGCGGTGTTGCTGGGCGCTGTCGGCGGCCCGAAGTGGGACAGCACGGATGCCAACGCGCCGCGGCCCGAACAAGGGCTGCTCGGTCTGCGAAAGGGCCTCGGCCTCTACGCCAACCTTCGTCCGGTCAAGCCATCTGAGGCACTGCTCGATGCCAGCCCGCTGCGCGAAGAGCGAATCGTCGGAACCGATCTTCTGGTTTTGCGTGAACTGACTGGCGGGATTTACTTCGGCGAAAAAAAGCGGACCGAAACGATGGCTAGCGACCTCTGCGAATACAGCGTCGGTGAAATTGAGCGGATCACTCGAGTTGGTTTCGGGGCGGCCCGCTCAAAAGTCACAAGCGTCGACAAGGCGAACGTCCTCGAAACGAGCCGGCTTTGGCGTGAGGTCGTGACACGCGTTCACGCGGAAGAATTCCCTGAGGTCGAGCTCGAGCACGTGCTCGTCGACAACGCCGCGATGCAGCTGATTTCGCAGCCCGCGCAGTTCGATGTGATTCTGACCGAAAATCTCTTCGGTGACATTCTCAGCGATGAGGCGGCGATGATTACTGGTTCGATTGGCATGCTGCCATCCGCGAGCATCGGCAACCCTGACGGTCCGGGGGTCTTTGAACCCGTCCATGGGTCAGCGCCCGACATCGCCGGGACGGGGCTCGCCAATCCGCTGGCAACGATTCTCTCGCTAGCGATGATGATGCGGCACGGCTTCGGCCGCGAGGCCGAAGCAAGCGCTGTAGAATCGGCGGTCTCTGCTGCATTAGCATCTGGTCTGCGGACCACAGATCTGGGCGGCAGCGCGACAACGGAGCAGGCGACCGCCGCAATCTTGGCCGAGCTCGTTTAGGTCGTAGACACAGGAGCTATTGGTGGAACAGAGCGAATTTATCTGGATGAACGGCGAAGTTGTGGCTTGGGAAGAGGCCCAGGTCCACGTCCTCACACATGCCCTCCATTACGGGACCTCGGTTTTCGAAGGCGTCCGCTGCTACGACACTGAGATTGGGCCAGCGATCTTCCGCCACCAAGATCACATCGACCGGCTGTTCCGCTCGGCGCAGGCCTACTTCATGGAGATTCCATTCAGCGCCGAACAAATACGAGCCGCAACACTTGATCTCATCAGCCGCAATCAGCTCCGTTCGTGTTATATCCGTCCAATCGCTTACCGCGGCTATGGCTCAATGGGTCTGTTCCCGCTGGCTGTCGACGTCGACCTAACAATCGCCGTTTGGGAGTGGGGGCTATACCTTGGCGAAGATGGCAAGCGTGACGGTATCCGCGCAAAAATCTCGAGCTGGCGGCGGATCAGCCCCGAAACGCTGATTCCATACGCTAAGGCCGGAGGTCAATACCTCAACAGCATCCTTGCCAAGGTCGAGGTGCACAAAGCTGGCTATGACGAAGCGATCCTGCTCGATCACGTCGGCAATGTGTGCGAGGGCACTGGGGAGAACATCTTCGTAGTGCGCGACGGAGTTATTTCCACGCCGCCAATGACCTCCTCAATCCTCGAAGGAATCAGTCGCGATTCAATCATCAAGATCGCTTCAGACATGGGGCATGAGGTTGTTGTGCGGGAAATCGCAGCGGATGAACTGGCGATCGCGGACGAGATCTTCCTAACTGGTACCGCTGCCGAGATGGTGCCCGTGCGCGAACTTGACGACCGCCCCGTCGGTACTGGCCAGCCGGGCGAGATTACGAAGGCACTGCTCGCTGTTTACGAGGATGCCCTCCACGGGCGTGACGAGCGGTACCGAGACTGGCTCGACCCTGTGCCGGCGAGCGCACTCCCCAGCTAATGAACACGACAATCCAGCTTTATGACGCAACCCTCCGAGACGGAATGGGCGGCGGTGGAATGAGCTTGACGGCGCAGGAAAAGCTGCGTGTTGTTGAGCGGCTCGACGCGCTCGGTGTCGACATGATTGAAGCCGGCTTTCCTTCGTCGAACCCTAAGGAGGCCGAGCTCTTCGAGTTGCTCGCAGCCCAGCCACTCGAGCACGCCGAGATCGTCGCCTTCGGCATGACGCGCCGGCGCGAAAGCGCGGCGAAGGACGACGAAGGCCTGAAGGTCCTGGCGGCGTCGATTGCCCCGATCGTGACGCTGGTCGGCAAATCTTCGATGCTCCACGTTGAGAAGGTGGTCCGCGTATCGGCCGACGAGAACTTGGCAATGATTTCTGAATCGATCGCGTTTCTTGTCGGCGAGGGCAAGCGTGTTCTCTTCGACGCCGAGCACTTCTTCGACGGATGGCGAGCAGACCCCGTCTACGCAATCGCAACCCTCCGCGCGGCCGCTGACGCAGGAAGCGAACGGCTCGTGCTTTGCGACACCAACGGGGGCTCAATGCCAAGCCAGGTAACAGCTGCAGTTACTGCAGTGCGCGGTGCTATTCCGGAGATTGCGATCGGTATTCACACTCACGACGATGGCGGCTGCGCGGTCGCGAACTCGCTGGTCGCGATAGAGGCTGGGGCGACGCAGGTACAAGGGACGATCAATGGCATCGGCGAGCGCACGGGCAACGCCAACCTCGTCACGATTATTGCCGACCTGCAGATGAAAATGGGAATCGAAGTTCTGCCTGAAGGCCGCCTCGCGAAGCTGACTGAGACCGCCCATTTCGTCGACGAGCTGCTCAATCGCACGCCGAACCCTTCCCAGCCTTACGTCGGTAAGCATGCTTTCGCGCACAAAGCGGGAATGCACGCCGCTGGCGTCAGCGCCGATTCGAGCACTTTCGAACACGTCGAACCGGGCTCTGTTGGCAACCGCAGCGACGTGATTGTTTCTGAGCTCGCCGGCCGAGCGACGATCGCCGATAAGGGCAGCAGCGCTGGCTTAACTCTCGACGATGCAACAAGTGCGCGCATCGTCGAACGAGTCAAAGAGCTTGAGCACATGGGGTACCAGTTTGAAGCGGCTGATGGTTCCTTTGAGCTGCTGATGCGGCGTGAGTCAGGCAATTACACGCCGCTATTCGACCTTGAGGGTTGGCGTGTCACGGTGGAGCAGCAGGCCGGTGGCGAGGTTGTCAGCGAGGCAACGATCGCGATATCGATCGGCGAGCAGCGATACGAGCGCACTGCAAGCGGCAACGGCCCTGTCAACGCGCTCGACAGCGCGCTGCGCAGCGCGGTAACTGAGGTTTACCCCGAGGTAGGCCAAGTAGAGCTAGTCAATTATAAAGTCCGAATCCTCGACGAGAGCCACGGCACCGACGCCGTTACCCGCGTCCTGATTGACGCGTCGGATGGGGAGAATGTCTGGGGGACGATCGGCGTTGGTGAGAACGTGATTGCTGCGTCCTGGCAGGCGCTTGTCGACTCGCTCGAGTTCGGGCAACAGCAAGGCCGCCGCGAAGGTAAGGGCTAGCAGTGAGTGAGGCGATTCCTCTCGCCCAGCCCGTAATTGACGCCGAGGAAGAACAGGCGGTGCTTGAGGTCCTGCGCTCCGGGCAACTTTCTCTAGGCTCGCGCGTGCCGGCTTTCGAACAGGCCTTCGCCGATCGCGTCAACGCGCCACACGCAAGCGCCGTTTCGAGCGGAACGGCCGGTCTTCAATTGGCACTTCGGGCCGTCGGCGTGAGTGACGGCGACGAGGTAATAACTTCGCCGCTTTCATTCGTCGCCAGCGCCAACGTTTGCGTGATGGAGCGAGCCAAGCCGGTATTCGCCGATATTGACCCCGTGACGCTGACGCTCGATCCTGCTGCGGCCGCCGCCGCAGTAACGGAGCGCACGACAGCGCTGCTACCAGTTCACATCTTCGGCTATCCCACCGCGATGGTGCAACTGGAGGCGCTTGGCTTCCCAATTGTTGAGGACGCCTGCGAGGCGCTGGGTGCGACTTACGCTGACGGAACCGCCGTTGGAGGCCGTGGCCATCCAGCGATCTTCGGGTTCTATGCCAATAAGCAGATCACGACCGGGGAGGGCGGCATGGTCACGGTCGGTGACGCGGCAATCAAGCAGCGGATTGACTCTGAGCGCAACCAAGGCCGCGCACCAGACAGTGACTGGCTTGATCACCAGCGGCTGGGCTTTAACTTTCGGCTCAGTGACATCGCCTGCGCCCTCGGCATTGCCCAGCTCGCGCGGCTCGATCAGATGCTCGCTGGGCGCCAGCGCGTTGCCGAGCTCTATTACGAGGGGCTGGCCGACGTTGAGGGGCTGACGCTGCCCTGCGCCGATCGCGGCGAGGAGCGCCGTGGCTGGTTTGTTTTTGTCGTCCAGCTACCAGATGCTGTTGACCGCGACGACACAATTCGAGCGCTCGCCGATCAGGCGATTCAAAGCAAGCCATACCTTCCCGCGATCCATCTAATGTCCTACTACCGCGAGCAGTTTGGCCATCAGGAGGGCGAGTTTCCCGTCTGCGAGGCGGTTGCGGCGCAGTCGGTGGCGCTGCCATTTTTTCCGCAAATGACCGCTGGCCAAGTTGAACGCGTCTGTGCAGCGCTGCGCCAGGCGCTCGCGCAGACCTAGACTCGGCGGGCAATGAATCGCTTTAGCGAACCGCCGGACCCTGATTTCGACGCGATCAACCGTTCGCTCGACGTCGATCGCCGACTTTGGCCGTTTGACGTTGCGCAGTCGCGCGCGCACGTTGCAATGCTCGCGGCGCAGGGAATCATTACTCCCGAAGACGCTGGAACCATCACCGACGCGCTCGCTGACGTCGCGAAAGAGCTCGAGTCTGGGCAGTTCTCGTTCGAGCAGAGCGACGAAGACATACACATGGCAATTGAACGTCGTGTCAGCGAAATAGCTGGGGAGGCGGGGGGGCGCATCCATACAGCACGCTCGCGCAATGATCAGGTGGCCACCGATTTGGTTCTTTTCACGCGCCAAGCCGCCTCGGACAGCATCACCGCGATCGAGCGTTTGATGACTGCTTTGGTGGCGACTGCGGAAGAGCACATCGATTGGCCACTACCTGGCTACACGCACCTGCAGCGAGCGCAGCCCGTATATCTCTCGCACCATTTGTTGGCCTACGTCTGGATGCTCGAACGTGATCGCCAGCGCTTCCAGTTCGTGGCCACGCAGTGCGGTCTGCTGCCACTGGGCTCCGGCGCGCTGGCCGGCGTGAACTTCGACACCGATCGCGATCAGATTGCCGATCAGCTCGGTTTCACCGGCGTGACAGCCAATTCGCTGGACGCCGTCAGTAACCGCGATTTTATCGTTGACGCCCTTTCAGCCGCTGCTCTCTGCGCTACGCACCTCTCGCGGCTCGGCGCCGAACTTGTGCTTTGGTCGAGCCAAGAGTTCGACTTTGTCGAATTGCCAGACCGATGGACCAGCGGCTCCTCGTTGATGCCGCAGAAGAAGAACCCTGATGCCGCGGAATTGTTGCGGGCAAAAGCGCCCCGTGTTGTTGGCGACCTTAGTTCCTTCCTTGGCGTTCTCCACGCCCTGCCACTCGCCTATAACAAAGATACGCAAGAAGATAAGGAGTACCTATTTGACGCCGTTGACACGGTGGCGTTAGTGCTCGCTGCGGCGACGGGAATGATCGAAGGCGCGACGTTCAATCGCGAGCGAATGGCAGCGGCGGCAGCAGACGGAATGATTGCCGCCACCGATCTTGCTGACCTACTAGTTCGGCGCGGGGTTCCGTTCCGGCAGGGTCACGCGCTGGTTGCTCAGATCGTTCGAAAGACGCTGGCCGACGGACGCCAGCTGAGCTCCCTGACGCTCGAGGAACTCCAAAGTTACAGCCCGCAGCTTGATGATGAAGCGCTCGCCCTGCTTGCTCAAGATGGCTGGCTTGAGTCGAAGGCAAGTGCAGGCGGTACTGCTTTGGTGCGGGTCCGTGAGCAGCTCGCCGCCGCGCGGCAGCTCTTGAGCTAGGCGCGTTCTACCTATCCGGACGGCGCCGCGGTACCACCACCGCCGCCCGACGGTTGAGTGGGGGTTGGCGCTGGCGCTGGCGTGGGTGCTGGCGTGGGCGCTGGCGATGGGCGTGGGTTACCGCCACCGCCACCGCCACCGCCTGTAGCGCCATTAGGTGAGTTCCCGCCGCCATCACTGGGAGAGCCTGATCCGCTGGAATCCAGCGTGCTGAGCGGCGGCGTTGAACCAGCTTCCCCAGAGTCTCTTGCCGCAGCGCGGTTCCGAAGAATGCCTTCAACCTGGATCACAAAGTCATGCCAAATTTGCGCGGGGAAAGTGCCCCCGGCAACTGGATCGCCGAAGTACTCAGTCTTCATCGCTTGGGTGCGGTCCGCGTAGCCAACCCAAACCGCGATCGTGTAACGGTCGGTGAAGCCGGCGAACCACGCGTCACCAAAGTTCTCAGTAGTCCCGGTCTTCCCCGCAGCAAAGCCTCCGTACTGGGCTCGGCGCCCGGTACCGGAGGTCACGACGGTCTGCATCTGTTGCGTAACCAGCTGGGCTAATTTCGGAGTTAGTACTCGCTTATCGCGAGTTTTATTGCGGGCGATTAATTCGTCGGTCGAGACGTCTCTTACGTCGCGAATGCCGACGGGGCCGCGGTTGGGCGCACCGAGCGATCCAGAAACGAGCCGGCCACCAGCGGCGAAGCTTTGGTACGCATGGGCCCAGTCCAACACCGAAACTCCCTGCCTGAAGGCCCCGAGCGTCATCGCTGGGTTTGTCGAAACCGGCGAACGGACACCCATGTTCGTAATCAGTTTCGAGATGCGGCGCGTGCCCGTTTCAATACCCGCCGCTGCAAAGACCGCATTATCGGAAACCGTTAGCGCTGAGCCAAGGTCGCGCGTACCGGAGTACGACTTGTCGAAGTTGTTGACCGTGAACTTCTCACCGTCATCGCCGGGAACGTTGAAGACCCGCTTGCGCGACTCCCAGACTGAGCCGAGGCCAATTCCCTTGCGCAGTGCGGCCGCAAGAATAAACGGCTTCACGGTCGACCCCGGCTGGCGTTGCCCCTGAGTCGCGAGGTTGAAAGGGCGCTCCACGTAGTCACGGCCACCAATCATTGCTTTGACCTCGCCGGTTTTATTGTCGATGACCACGAGCGCTGCAGATGGGCCATTGGGGTCGGAAAGATTCTGATCGACCGCCTGCTGCGCGGCTTGCTGGAGGTCAAGGTCAAGCGTCGTGCGGACGCGCAACCCGCCCTCAAAGGCGCGTCGAGCGCCGAAGTGGTCGACCAGTTGTTGGCTGACCCAAGTTGTGAAATAAGGCGATTTCGTGTCGACTGATGGCGAGACGACC
>JBDNJF010000029.1:0-52500 GCA_041687955.1 Solirubrobacteraceae bacterium | reverse complement strand
GTGAAATAGTACCTGAAACCACGTGCCTACAAGGGGTGGGAGCGGATTTATTCCGTGACCGCGTGCTTTTTGCATAACGAGCCAGCGAGTTGCTCGTCTGCGGCAAGGTTAAGCGATGAGCGGAGCCGAAGCGAAAGCGAGTCCGAACAGGGCGACAGAGTCGTAGGCGGCAGACCCGAAACTGAGTGAGCTACCCATGGGCAGGCTGAAGCGAGGGTAAGACCTTGTGGAGGGCCGAACCGACCTAGGTTGAAAACTGGGCGGATGACCTGTGGGTCGGAGTGAAAGGCTAATCAAACTCAGTGATATCTGGTTCTCTCCGAAATATATTTAGGTATAGCCTCGGATAAATTACGTAGTGGCCGTAGAGCACTGTTTGGCTAAGGGGGCCTACCAGCCTACCGCCGTCAGGCAAACTCCGAAGACCATATACGTGTACTCCGGGAGTCAGTCGCTGAGGGATAAGCTTCAGCGTCGAAAGGGAAACAACCCAGACCGCCGGCTAAGGTCCCTAAGTGCGTGCTAAGTGGTAAACGATGTCCAGATGCATAGACAACCAGGAGGTTGGCTTAGAGGCAGCCATCCTTGAAAGAGTGCGTAACAGCTCACTGGTCAAGTGTTCGGGCGCGGAAAATTCAACGGGGCTCAAGCACGCCACCGAAGCTGCGGGTGTATTAGATCTGCGGATTTAATACGCGGTAGGAGAGCGTTCCCAGTGCAGTGAAGCAGGCGTGGAAACTCCTGTGGAGCGCTGGGAAGTGAGAATGCTGGCATGAGTAACGAAAGAGGGGTGAGAATCCCCTCCGCCGATTGTCCAAGGATTCCTGAGTAAAGTTCGTCTGCTCAGGGTTAGTCGGGACCTAAGGCGAGGCCGCAAGGCGTAGTCGATGGCTAACAGGTTGATATTCCTGTACCACGTCGCATCCGTTTGACCAATGGGGAGACGGGGAAGGCTAAGGGAACCCAGGCGATGGTTGTCCTGGGGTAAGCATGTAGGGGTGGGCCTAGTGAAATGCGGGCCTGCATTAACCCGAGGTGCGATGCCAGCTGGCTTTAGAGCCGGCGAGTCCCCAACGCCATGCCTCCGAGAAAATCCTCTAGGGAGGAAGCGCGTGCCCGTACCAAAACCGACACAGGTGGACAAGTAGAGAATACTAAGGTGATCGAGATAACCCTCGTTAAGGAACTCGGCAAAATCGCTCCGTAACTTCGGGAGAAGGAGCGCCCCAGTAAGGTGAAACCGCTAGCCGGTGAAGCCTGAGGGGGCCGCAGTGAATTGGCTGAAGCGACTGTTTACCAAAAACACAGGTCTCTGCTAAGTCGAAAGACGACGTATAGGGGCTGACGCCTGCCCGGTGCCGGAAGGTTACGTGGAGATGTTAGGGTTCGCCCGAAGCATTGAAGCTAAGCCCCGGTAAACGGCGGCCGTAACTATAACGGTCCTAAGGTAGCGAAATTCCTTGTCGGGTAAGTTCCGACCTGCACGAATGGCGTAACGACTTCAGCGCTGTCTCAACGAGGGGCTCGGTGAAATTCCAGTCTCGGTGAAGATGCCGAGTACCCGCGGCAAGACGGAAAGACCCCGTGAACCTTTACTACACCCTGGTATTGGCGTTCGCTCCATTTCGCTCAGAATAGGTGGGAGGCTTTGAAGCATCGGTTGCGGCCGATGTGGAGCCAACTTTGAGATACCACCCTTCATGTATTGGACGTCTAACATCGCGCCGTATAACCGGGCGGTGAACAGTGCCAGGCGGGTAGTTTGACTGGGGCGGTCGCCTCCTAAAATGTAACGGAGGCGTGCAAAGGTTCCCTCAGCACGGTTGGAAATCGTGCGCAGAGTGCAATGGCATTAAGGGAGCTTGACTGCGAGACTGACAAGTCGAGCAGGTGCGAAAGCAGGTCATAGTGATCCGGCGGTAGCAAGTGGAAGCGCCGTCGCTCAACGGATAAAAGGTACTCCGGGGATAACAGGCTTATCGGGCCCAAGAGTTCACATCGACGGCCCGGTTTGGCACCTCGATGTCGGCTCGTCGCATCCTGGGGCTGTAGTTGGTCCCAAGGGTTGGGCTGTTCGCCCATTAAAGCGGCACGCGAGCTGGGTTCAGAACGTCGTGAGACAGTTCGGTCCCTATCTGCCGTGGGCGTTGGAGAATTGAGAGGATTTGCCCCTAGTACGAGAGGACCGGGGTGAACGTTCCTCTGGTGTAGCTGTTGTCCTGCCAAGGGCACCGCAGCTTAGCTACGAACGGATCGGATAACCGCTGAAAGCATCTAAGCGGGAAGCCGGCCTCGAGATTAATTCTCCCACCTCCTAGAGAGGGTAAGGATCCTGGCAGACCACCAGGTTGATAGGTCAGCTCTGGAAGCGCGGTGACGCGTGTAGGAGACTGATACTAATAATCCGAGGGCTTGACGGTTTTTTTTAGTGGTACCCAAATGGCTGCTGTGCGGTTTTCAAGGACGCGCCGAGGCGGGGGTCTCGACAATTTCCGGTGGTTATCGCGAGGGGGAAACACCTCTTCCCATTCCGAACAGAGCAGTTAAGCCCCTCAGCGCCGATGGTACTTGGCCTTTCAGGCCCGGGAGAGTAGGACGCCGCCGGTTTTACTTAACATTAGGAGGGGTCGCCAGCGGCGGCCCCTCCGTCGTTGGGTCGCCGCAACGCGAACTGGCAAGCTTTTTGCGCTCTTGCCGTATCTTCCTCCCGGTATGCGATCGATCCCCAAGCAATCGCGCTATGCGCCCTAAGTGATGAACGCCCGGATTCCAAGCGGGACGCGCGACGTGCTGCCCGAGGAGAAAGCCGAGCTCCGGCGGATCGAAGCCGCACTGCTAGAGGTATTTACTCGCGCAGGCTACGGCGAGGTTTCGACTCCAACCGTTGAGTTCGAGGAGACACTTGAGCGTGCCGGTGCGCAAGCTGGATCGGCCTCCTACCGCGTTCTAGGTGAGCCCGGAGAGCAGCTCGCGCTTCGCTCCGACATGACCGTGCCAATTGCGCGCGTTGCAGCTTCCCGGTACCGCAATGCGCCGCTTCCTTTGCGCTTCTGTTATGTCGCCCCGGCGTACCGCGCAGTGACGCCGCACCGCGCGCAGCCGCGCGAATACCTCCAAGCGGGAATTGAGCTGCTTGGTGGCGACGCTGGTGTCGGCTGCGCCGAGGCGCTCACGGTACTCTGCCGCAGTCTCGAGGCGACCGGCCTTAAAAGCTTCTACGTCGGCGTTGGCGACGCAGCTCTTTACCGCGGTCTTCTGCGCTCGTGCGCAATCAGCGAGAGCGACAGTGAAGCCGTGCTGCGCGAGCTCGGGGATCGTGACTACGTCGGCATCGACCGCGAGCTAGCAAGGCTCAGCCTCAATGCCGACGAGCTCAGCCTGCTCACCGCTGTTCCGAGGATGAGGGGTCCCGAAGTGCTGGAGGACGCGCGCTCAGAAGCGCTCCGCGAGCCTTTGGAGCCGATCCGTGCTCTAGTGGGGGCATTGGAACCGGATCTCGCGGAGCGCCTGATCCCGGACCTAGGGCGCTCTCCGCGCATGGGCTATTACGACGGTCTGCTGTTCGAGGTTTACGACCCCGAGGTAGGTAAGCCAATTGCTAGCGGTGGCTACTACGGCGAGCTGCTCGGCCGCTTTGGAATGGAAATCGGCGGAGTGGGTTTCGCAATCGACGTCGACCTACTCCACGCTGCCTTAGCAGGCGAGGCGAGAGGGGAGACCGGGCGATGAATCGCTTCGGCCTAACAATCGCCGTTCCTCGCGGCGCGCTGCTTGGCGGAAGCCTCGATCTGCTTGAGCGCGCGGGCATCGACAGCTCTGAAGTGCGCAGCAATGACCGCAAGCTGCTCTTCTCGCAAATAGGAATCGTCACGATGCGCCCATCTGACGTTCCGACCTACGTTGAGGCCGGCGCAGCTGACATCGGGATTACAGGCAAGGACGTGCTGATGGAAAATCCAGAGCGTGAGATCTTTGAACTTGCCGACCTGAATTTCGGTCGCTGCCAGATGGTCGTCGCCTCGCCGGAGGGCCCCGACCGCGCAGCCGAAGCGCTCTCGCGCCTCGGTGTGATGAGGATCGCCACTAAATACCCGCGAATCGCGGCCTCCTACTTTGAGCAGAGTGGGCGCCAAGCCGAAATGGTGACCGTTAACGGTTCGGTCGAGCTCGCTCCGCTCACCGGCCTCTCTGACGCGATCGTTGACCTCACCGCGACCGGGACAACCTTGGCCGAGAATGGTTTGGTTATCCGCGAAGAGATTGCCACTGTCACCGCGCGGCTGGTTGCCAACCGCGTTGCTCATCGGCTGAAGGCCGCCCAGATCGACGAGTTTTCGGCGTTGATCGGTGGGGAAGCCCAGGCCAGCGAGGCGTGAGCGCGCGTGTTTGCATAGTCGACTACGGCGTAGGTAACCGTCGCTCGGTCGAAAAGGCGCTAAATAAGGTTGGGATTGGCACGATCGTTAGCTCCAGCACAGAGCAGATTGGGGCTGCCGATGGGCTTGTCATCCCCGGCGTTGGCGCGTTTCCGCCGGCGATCGCGCGGATGAGGGAGCTTGGACTGGATCGGGCGATAATCGCTGCCGCGGAGCGTGGGACGCCGATTCTGGGTGCCTGTCTCGGTATGCAGCTGCTCTTTGACTATTCAGACGAGCACGGCGGGGCTGAGGGGCTCGGTCTGCTAGCCGGCAACGTCGTAGCGCTCAAAGCGGGTCAAAATAAGCTTCCGCACATTGGCTGGAGCGCCGTCGAGTGGAGCGGCGATTCTCCGTTGGCGAGCAATCTGACTCAGGGAACGTGGTTTTACCACGTCCACTCATACGTGGCGGTCGCGGCCGATCCCACCGTCGTTATCGGCCGCAGTACTTATGGCGGGCATTTCACGAGCGTCGTAGCGCAGAACAACATCTATGGTGTTCAGTTTCATCCCGAGAAGTCGTCGGCAGACGGGCTGAGGATGCTCTCCAACTTCGGTGCGATCTGTGAAGCTGGCAGGCAATGAAGATCTACCCGGCGATCGACATCCTCGGCGGTGAGGCCGTGCGGCTGCGGCAAGGCAGCTATGCCCAGTCAACTGTATATTCGACCTCGCCCGTGGCCGCGGCGAAGACCTGGGCCGAGGCCGGCGCGAGCGTGCTCCACATCGTCGACCTCGATGGCGCCCGCAGCGGCGCACCGGTGAACCTCGAACACGTCACTCAGATCGCGGGCGCGATTGATCTGCCGATCCAGTTGGGAGGCGGCCTACGCAGTGATGCGGCGGTTGAAGCGGCGCTCGCGGCGGGAGCGACAAGTGTGATCCTTGGTACAGCCGCGCTCCGGGATCCTGAGCTCCTGAGTCGGCTCGTCGCTGCTTGCGGAGATCAGCTCGTTGTTAGCGTTGATTCGCGCGCAGGGGTAGCTGCCGTCGCTGGCTGGGAGCAGAGCGGCAAGATCAATGCGCTCGAGGCCGTGGCGGCGCTAGAGCAGGCAGGGGTAGCCCGAGTGATCGTTTCCGACATCGAGGTCGACGGCACGATGGACGGACCCAACCTCGAGCAGATCGTTGCAACCGGTGAGAAGCTGACGATTCCGTTCGTCTATTCAGGGGGCATTGGCTCGCTTGCGGACCTAGCCAGTGTTGCCGAGATCGCGCCACCGAACCTCGAGGGGGTAATCGTGGGGAAAGCTCTCTACGACGGTGCGTTCACAATCGAACAGGCGCAACAAGCGCTCGACGGCTCCTGAGAACGGCTGATGAAGCGAATCATTCCCTGCTTGGACGTCGACGCTGGACGCGTCGTGAAGGGCACCAATTTCGTAGACCTCCGTGACGCTGGCGATCCAGTCGAACTTGCCGCGCGTTACGAATTGGATGGCGCTGACGAGCTCGTCTTCCTCGACATCACCGCTACCCACGAAGACCGCGATACCGTCGCTGCCCTGGCGCGGCGCACCGCCGATGACGTATTCCTCCCGTTCACTATCGGTGGTGGGATTCGATCTATCGCTGATGCTCAAGCGGTCCTTGATGCTGGTGCTGACAAGGTCAGCGTGAACTCCGCGGCGCTTGCAAGGCCGCAGCTGATCACCGAGCTGGCCGAGCAGTTCGGTTCGCAGTGCGTGGTGGTCGCGATCGACGCGCGACGCACCGAGCAGGCCCGCTGGGAAGCATTTTCGGGCGGTGGTAGAGCAGCAACGGGTCGCGATGCAGTCGCCTGGGCGGGTGAGGCCAGCGGACTGGGGGCCGGTGAGCTGCTGATCACGAGCATGGATCGCGACGGCACAAAGGATGGCTACGACCTTGATTTGCTCGCAGCTGTCAGCTCGTCCGTACCAATACCAGTTATTGCGTCAGGCGGGGCGGGAGAGCTAGAGCACCTTGCGATGGCCCTTGAGGCTGGCGCCGATGCTGTGCTTTGCGCGTCGATCTTTCACTTTGGTGACTTCAGCGTTGGCGACGTGAAGCGGTATCTAGCCGACAGGGGAATCCCTGTAAGACCGATTTATGAGAGTCACGGTGGTCTGTAAGCGGCTTTAGCGGCGACGCTGCAGCAGGACCCGACTAGCGTCGGCCAAGCTATGACCGCGGCCGCGGAGCAACGCCGCGAGATGGAAGAGTAGATCGGCGGCCTCTTCATCGACGCGTTGATCGCTCTCATCGAGCACGGCACGTCCGACCTCTTCGGCCTCTTCGAGGACTTTTGCTGCCGCCAGCTGAGGGTTGCTGAGCAACTCGAGGCTGTACGAGCCTGCGGGCTGTTCAACCAGCCGTTCGGCTAGCACGCGTTCAAGCTCCGGCAGCGCTTCGTGGGCAACTTCGCTTCCGACCACGGGGTTGAAGAAGCAGCTCCGCTGACCGGTGTGGCAGGCAGGGCCAGCCGGTGTGACTATCGCCAGGAGCGCGTCGCGATCGCAGTCGAGCCGCAGGGCTACAACCTTTTGGACGTTTCCGGAGGTTGCGCCCTTGAACCAAAGTTCATCTCGTGACCGGCTCCAGAGGTGCAACTCTCCGCTGCTGATGGTTAGTGATACGGCTTCGGCATTGGCATAAGCGAGCATCAGTATCTCGCCGCTGGCTTCGTCCTGAACGACGACGGGAATCAGTCCGCGGTCGTCATACGCGATCTCCGTCAACGCGACCCCGACAGGGGCGCCGAGCGGCGACCGCGTGGTTGCGATGCCAGGGGCGCCTCGCTTGAGCAGCGGAGCCTCTCGGCTGCGCGTCTACGCGCGCGCGCGCGTCGCTCGGAGGCTGCGTTGGGCGGCAGGGTCACGCCAGCGTCGCGGGCATCGATGACGCCGTAAGTTTCCAAAGTGGTGAAGGCCACAACGCCGTCGAGGACGGAAATGAGACCCGAGCGCTGGACCGGCTTCGTTTGGGCTGTATTTATTGGGGAGAACATATGTTCGTAAGGTAAGAACCACGTCGGACGACTGCGCATAGGCAGCCCGAAATGTAACCAAGAGGTCGTAACTTACTGGCTTTTTCCTGCACGGACCCGTGCAGGCCGCTGGACGCGTAGGATTCGCGCGGTGATTCACCTTCGCGTCATTGCTCCCGCTTCGCACACGGACGCTGCGGTGATGCTCCTCGTTGAATCAACCTCGGTCGCCAACGTCGTCGTCGTGCGTGGCGCGGCGGTCGACCCAGTCGGCGACATGATCACCTGCGACGTGGCCCCTGAAGACGCCAGCTACATCGTCGGCGACCTTAGGCGGATGGGCCTCGCCCAGCTCGGCGCGATCGACATAGACGAGCTTGATTCGTCAATCTCGGCCGCCTCGCGCAGCGCGGAGGCAGCGGCCGTAGGCAAGTCAGCGGACTCGGTCATCTGGGAGAATGTCTCTGCGCGAATCGACAACGAGGGCCTGCTCAGCGGCGGCATGGTCGCGCTTTTCGCCTTCGCTGGGGTTATCGCGGCGGTCGCGCTACTGACCGTAGTAGAAGTGGCGCCTGCGAACTTCAGCCTCGAAGGCAACACGCTAGCCCAGACAATCGCAGAGCCGAACATCTACTCGGTGGTCGTCGCCGCCTGCGCCGGCGCGGCCGGCATGCTCTCGGTAACGCTAGGCAAGGCCGGGGCCTTGGTTGGCGTCGCGGTCTCAATCACGACGATCCCTGCAGCAGCCGATATCGGTCTATCGATTAGCTACCAGGATTGGGGATCGGTCGAGGGCGCCGCCGGCCAGCTGGCACTGAACATTGCCTCGTTGCTGGTCGCGGCAACGCTGATGCTCGGCTTTCAACGTAGGCGCTTCCGTGCGCGCGACAACAATCGACAGGTGAATAGCTAGCCTTGGCGCAGCTTCGGGCCAACAGAATGCGACGCAACTGACCATGGAAACCTTCGTAATAGACGGCGGCGCGCCCTTAAGCGGCACGGTTGTGCCGGCCGGCAACAAGAACGGCGCCCTGCCGATTCTCGCCGCGTCGCTACTAAGCAGCGAGGAGCTGGTTGTCGCGAACGTGCCCCGAATCGCGGACGTCGATGCGATGCTTGCCCTGCTTGAGGGCGTCGGCGTCGCGGTCGAATGGACCGCTGCCAACGAAGTCACACTCTGCGCCAAGGACGTCAGCGGCGAGGCAGAGCTAGACCGTCAATGTGCTGAGCGCATCCGCGCTTCGTTTCTGCTCGCTGGTCCGCTACTGGCGCGTTTTGGTGAGGCGGCGATGCCGCCGCCTGGCGGCGACGTGATCGGCCGCCGCCGCCTCGACCCACATCTTGACGCGCTCGGTGCGCTCGGCGCGACGATCACGCACGGCCGCGACATTGTTCTAAAAGCTCCTCCCGGGGGACTGCGCGCGGCACAGATCTTCATGGACGAGCCGTCGGTGATGGCAACTGAAAACGCACTGCTCGCTGCCGTGCTGACGCCTGGCGAAACGCTGATCGGAAACGCCGCCAGCGAGCCGCACGTGCAGGACTTAGCGCGGATGCTGAGCAAGATGGGCGCCGACATTCGCGGAATCGGTTCGAACGTGATGACCGTTAGCGGCAGCGACGAACTCGGCGGCTGTCACCATACGGTCGGGCCTGACCACATTGAGATCGGCTCGTTCATCGCGCTAGCCGGCGTAACGGGTGGAGAGATGCGAATCGTCAACACGGACCCGCCTGACCTCCAAATGATTCGCCTTGTCTTTGCAAAGCTCGGTCTCCAGACCGAGCTCGAGGGCGCAGACGTGATCGTCCCCGGAGACCAGAAGCTGGTCGCTGCGCGCGACGTTGGCGAGTACAAATCGGAGATTCAGGACGGCCCGTGGCCGGCTTTTCCTGCCGACCTGACATCAATCGCGGTCGCCTTAGCAACGCAGTGTGAGGGCTCGATCCTAATCCATGAGTGGATGTTTGAAAACCGACTTATCTTCACCGACAAGCTGGTTGTGATGGGGGCCGACATCACGCTTTGCGACCCCCACAGAGCGATCGTCAGCGGCCCCAGCCAGCTGCGCGGTGGACGCGTCGACTCTCCCGACATCCGCGCCGGAATGGCAATCTTGATCGCTGCGCTCTGCGCTGACGGGCGAAGCGAAATCGGAAACATTAGCCAGATCGATCGCGGCTACGAGCGGATCGACGAACGACTACGCGCGCTCGGCGCCAAAATTGAACGCCGCAGCGCCGACGGCTAACGACGATGAACTATTTGACAGGCGCAGAGCTGAGCTTGCCGCCGGTTTTCGTCTCGTAGGCGAACATGCTCGTCATGCCGACCACGATCAGCAACTTTCCGTCTGATATCGCAGGGTTGAACTGGCCTTTTGGAACAGACCAAACTGTTTTCCCAGTGCGAACCGCGAGGCCTGCCGTTTTCTTCTCCAACGTTGAGTAGAAGACGAGGTCGCCGATGATTTGGATCCCACCTGAGATTCGCCCACCGGTCGCCTTGCTCCAGCGGACGGACCCGGTTTTAGCATTGAGCGCATAAAGCTTTCCGTCGTACGAGCCGATGTAGACGGTTGGTCCCAGCCCATCAATGTCTGCCACCGCCGCCGATGAGTAGACGTAGCCACCGGTCCCTTGGCGCCAGGCGAGTTCGCCGTTGCTGGTCGCCAATGAGTAGACGCTGCTGTTGGTGTTGCCGAGGTAGACCCGGCCAAACGCGACCGAGGCGGTGCCGTAGAACTGCCCGCCGCCGATGCCGAGCGCGCCCCCACCGCCGGTCCTCCAGATCGACTTTCCGTCCTTGGCACTGATGCCGTGAACTTGGCCGGCGTAATCGCCAAAGAAAAGCTTTCCCTTTGAGTAAGCGAGGCCGCCCTTAACCGCACCACCGGCTTTGTAGGTCCAAATCACCTTTCCGTTTTTTGCGCGCAGCGCGTAGACCGTTCCGTTCTCACTGCCGAAATAAACGACGCCAGCCCGAACGAAAGGAGAGCTTTCGGTCCGGCTAGCGAGATCCTTGAACCAAAGGATTTTCTTCTTCTGCGGATCGACTGCGACAATCCGGCCTTTTTTACTGCCCCGCTTTCCGACAAGAATTGTGCAATATGCGATGCCGCCAACGTAGGCCGGTGAGGAGGCGGCCAAATCGCCGAGCTTCTTCTTCCAATAGACCTCGCCAGTCTGTCTTTTGAGCGCATAGAGCGAAGCGTTGTTCTTCAGTAGGAGCAGCGAATCGCCGTCGGCAACCGGCGTGAATTCCAAGAGCACGCTGCCCCGCACCGCCCAGCGAAGCTTTTTTGTTGGGCGCAGCGGCCGCGCTAGCGGATAGTTGTGGGTTCGAGCCGCGTCGTAGCCATAGACCGGCCAAGTGAACTTCGCGTCGGCGTTTTTCGGGTCTGGCTTCGCCGCGACGGTCGTCTGGAAAGCGACCTCGGGGTTGGAAACATCGCCTGGGTTACGTGCGCTCAGGAAAAAGGCGAGTGCTGCGGCCGTCAGCAAGATTGCGCCGGCCAATAGGCCGACGAGGACGCGTCCTTTGCGTGATCGCGGGAACATCAGCACTATGGAAGCAGCAATGGTGGTCGCCAAACTCGCAAAGCAGCCCGGAGGGCAGGCAGTGATCGACGCCGTTGGCGATGATGCCAGCGTCTGGCTGGTCGGTGGCGCGGTGCGGGATTTGATGCTTGAGCGCACGCCAACGGAAATCGATCTCGTAGTCGAAGGCCCACTCGACGCTCTACTCGAGCGGCTCGGCGGCGACGCCGAGCGGTTCGAACGCTTTGGCACAGCGACGGTTCGTTTGGGCGATCTGAGGATCGACCTTGCGTCGTCGCGATCTGAGGTTTACCGCCAGCCCGGCGCGCTGCCCGATGTCGCTGCGGCAACCCTTGATGAGGATTTGGGCCGCCGCGACTTCACAATCAACGCGATCGCTGTCCGCATTACTGACGGAATGGTCAAAGCCGACCCCGAGGCGTTTGCTGACCTCGCCCTAAAGACGCTTCGCGTACTTAATCCGGATTCGTTTCTCGACGACCCGACACGGCTCTGGCGCTGCGCTCGCTACAGCACGCGACTTGGCTTCAGCGTTGAGCCACAAACCGCACTGCTCGCGGCCGCCGCTACGCCTGGCGCTGTAAGCGGAGAAAGGATCGGCCATGAGGTCTGGCTCGCGCTGCGTGAGCCGCAACCAACGGCAGTATTTGCCGCCCTCGAGGAGCTGAACCCAGCAGCCCTGCCGGCTGGTTTTTGTGCGTCACCGCATGGGCTGAACGAGGCGCTTGAGCTGCTCGGAGAAGACGGTCGCGGCGATCTGCTGACGCTCGCCGCCTGCTGCGAGGGTGTCGAGCTCCAGCTTCTGACGCGCTGGCTCGACTACCTTGGCTTGGCTGCCAGCGACCGCGATCTTGTCGAGATCAGCTCCCGCTGGGTGACGGCAGCGCCTCTGCGAAACGCCAAGAGTCCCGCTCAGATAGCGGCCGCGGCAAGAGGCGCGCCGATTGAGGCGGTCGCCCTCTGCGGCGGCGATAACGCCCGGCGTTGGATCGAAGAGTTGCGCTTCGTAACCCTTGAGATCAGCGGCGACGACCTAGTCGCTGCGGGCGCGCAACCGGGGCCAGCAATCGGCGAGGGGCTTCAGCACGCACTCGACCTCACCCTCGACGGCAAGCTCGCCGGCCGCCAGCAGCAGCTCGAAGCTGCGCTGACGCGATACGAGGAAACGGTTCAATGAAGGGCTCGGACGGCGTTGATGGCGGAAACGAGGCAGCTGGCTTCAGAGGCGACAAGCTCGGGCTTCGGCTTACCGTCGGCCGAACGGAAATGTTCTTTAGCTCGGCGGCTGCCGGCGATTTCGCTGGCCCACAGCCGAGGGCCGTTGACACGCTCGAAGCGCTGAGCGGAATTACTAGTGATCACTGGGCACAGGATGATCAGCCACATGGCTCGCGCGTCAACCTCGTTACCACTGAAGACGTCATCGCGCCCTTCAGTAACCCAGCCGACGGCCAGGTGAGCGACCGCGACGATCTGATCTGCGCCGTCAGGACCGCGGACTGCCTTGCCGTGCTGATTGCCGGCACGAAAGCATTTGGCGCCGTGCATGCAGGCTGGCGAGGACTAAGCGAAGGGGTTCTTGCGGCAGCTGTGACGCAGATCCGCGAGCTCGACGATGGACCGCTGGTGGCAGCGATCGGCCCAGGCGCGCGTGGCTGCTGCTACGAGGTCGACGACGACCTGCGGGCGACGTTCGCCGAGTACCCGCAGGCGCAAGAGCAGCCGAACACACTCGACCTTGCGGTGATTGCCAGCGAGCAGCTCGCTGAGCTCGGTATCGCTGAGCGCTACGACTGCGGAATCTGCACAATTTGCTCGCGGCCGCAGGAATATTTCTCCTATCGGCGTGATGACGGCGAGACTGGCAGGATGATCGGAGCGGTATGGCTGAACTAATTAGAGGGTTAAGTGCCGAGGTGGTTGCCGCCGCGAGGGCGTCCGTGGAGCTCGAGGTAGTCGCTGCCTGCCAGCGGTCTGGCCGCATGCGCTCCGACGTCGAAGTGATGCTTGCAGCCAAATACGTGCCAGTGGAAGAGAGCGGAACGCTGCTTGAGGCTGGAATCGATCTGATCGGCGAAAACCGCGCGCAAGACCTCGTCGCTAGGGCTGACGCTTACCCAGGGCGCTTCACAATCGATTTCATCGGCACCCTGCAGAGCCGCAAGGTCAAGCTCATTGTGCCGTACGTGAGGCTGATTCACTCGGTCGCAACCGATTCAGTTCTCGCCCAGCTCGAAAAACACCACAGTGATGAAACGAAAGTGTTGGTAGAGGTCAACGTCGCTGGCGAAGAAGGAAAGGCAGGGGTGCCGATCGACAGACTTGATGAGTTCATCGGTCGCTGCCCTGTGCCGGTTGTCGGTCTGATGACGATGCCACCGCTTGCCGATAACCCGGAGCAGAGCCGCGAGAGTTTTGCGATATTGCGCGGGCTGGCGGCAGAGCGCGGCCTAAAACAGCTTTCGATGGGTACGTCGCAGGATTTCGTCGTTGCGATCGAAGAAGGAGCGACGATTATTAGGATTGGTGGCGGCCTGTTGCGCTAGTCGGATCAGTCGCTTTAGGCAGGAAAACGCCGCTGCGCGGCTAAACTTTGAAAATGGCCGTTAATGACACGTGGCACCGTGCGCTGGTTTACTTCGGTTTAGCTGAGGATCGTGATCCTTATGCTCCCGAAACTGGGTCCTTTGAGCCCGAGGAGGAGCTCAAAGGCCGTTACCGTGAGCGGCCCAACGTCAAGCGTCTTAGCAAGCGGCGCAAGGGCGATGAGATCGAAGAGATCTTCGCTGACGACCCGCCGCGCCGCGGGGGTAGCGCGCAGCGTGCTCCAGCGCCACGAAGCGGCAACGGCGGCTCGGCTGACCGAGTCCATCTGGTGATTCCGAAAAGCTTCAACGATGCTCAGCAGGTCGCAGACAAGTTCCGCGATGGTATTCCTGTTGTGCTCAACCTCCAATCGACCGACTCGGACCTCAGTAAGCGCCTAATTGACTTCACAAGCGGCCTGACCTATGGCCTAGATGGCGGCATGCAGAAGATCGCTGAGAAGGTATTCATGTTGACACCGCGTGACGTCGAGATTTCGGCCGAAGAGCGAGCCTCGCTCATAGAAAAGGGATTCTTCAACCAGAGCTAGACGGCGGCGTCGCTTCTCGCGCTCGATCAAGCGGTACGGTTCGGGAAATGCGGATCGGACTAATCGGAAGCGGCAACATGGCTCGGGCACTATCGGTCGGCTGGGGCCGGCCGGTTACTTGCTCAGCACTAGAGCTCGAGCAAGCCAACGCGCTGGCGGCGCTAGTCGGCGGAACGGCAGCGGCCACGAACCGCGAGGTTGCTGCCACCAGCGACGTCGTCGTTCTTTGCCACAAGCCGGTGCAGCTCAGCCAAGTCGCCGAAGAGATAGCGGCTCAGTGCACGACGGTGGTCTCGATTCTGGCCGGTGTAACGCTCGCGCAGCTGCGGGCTGTGTATCCCAATACCAATGTCTATCGCATCATGCCCAACTTGGCGGCTGAAATCGGGCAGGCAACAATTGGCATCGTCGATGATGACGCTGGCGACGCATCTGTCTTTGCCGATGTCGTCGCACTGCTTGAAGAGCTGGGGGAGGTTTTTGTGATTACGGAAGATCAGTTCGGCGTGCTGACTGCGATCAGCGGCGTCGGCCCCGCTTACCTAGCGCTGATCGCTCAGACCCAAGTCGAGCAAGCCGTGACTGAAGGTATGGACGACGCAACCGCGCGGCTGCTGGTGGGCTCGACACTAAAAGGCTCGAGTGCCCTGCTCGTTGCACGAGCCAATGACAGCGAGCAGATCTGCCGCGAGGTGGCAACGCCCGGGGGAGTCACGGAGAAGGGCCTGGCCGCGCTGGCGGCCCCTCTGCATCAAGGTTTTAGGGCCGCGATGGCCGCCGTCCTCGGTCGCAGCGCATGATCACGTTGGCCCTCCTACCCATGGCCACAGTGAGGGCAACGGTCGCCGGCTATCTGAGCGCCGTGATCAACGTCTACACGGTCTTAATCTTTGCTTACATTCTTAGCTCGATCTATCAGTCATTCGGTGGCAGAATTCCCTATAACCGTCCGCTGATGGCGGTCCTCGATTTCTTGCGTCAGGTTTGCGAGCCTTATCTGCGGATCTTCCGCCGCTTCATACCGGCGATTGGTCCGCTCGACCTGAGCCCGATCGTGGGAATTCTTCTGTTGACAATTGGTGGCGGCCTGATCGTGAGGCTGATCGCCGGATGAACAGCAGTCACAGCGGCGTAATTGCGCTTGCTGGCCTGGTCGCAGTGGTCGTCGTTGCCGTCGACCAGTTCACCAAGGTGATTGCGCGAAACTCTATTTCCGGCAACGACGACGTAGAGCTCCTAGGCGGCGTCATAACAATTGTCGACGTTCGCAATAGCGGCATCGCCTTCGGGCAGTTGGCCGGTGGCGGCGCGCTGGTTGCAGTCATCGTCGCACTGGCCGTAGGGGCGCTCCTTTGGTATTTCCTCAGTCACCTTGCAACGCCAATGATCTGGTTGGCGACCGGCCTTGTGATTGGTGGCGCCGTCGGAAACATCATCGACCGAGTTCGTGCCGGAGCGGTCACCGATTTTATAAAACTGCCGCATTGGCCAGCTTTTAACTTTGCTGACGCTGCCATCACAATCGGAGTTATCGCGCTAGTGCTGCTGGTCGAGATTGACGCTCGGCGCCGGCGAAAACTGGAGTTGCCGAGTGCGACTTGAGGTCGCGGCCGGTAATGCTGGCGGCCGCCTAGACGCGCTGCTCGCTGGTCCACTCGGGTCGCGCGCCCGAGCGCAGCGCTTAATCGCCGCCGGTCAGGTCACCGTTGACGGTGCGATCGCGGCAAAATCCCTAAAGCCGCAGGTCGGGGCCGTCATTGAGATCAACGAAGGCGACTCGCGTGAGGTGTTGCCTGACGATGGGGAGCCGGCCGACTTTTGCATCGCCTATGAGGATGATTCCCTGCTTGTCGTCGACAAACCGGCCGGCGTTGTCGTCCACCCGGCCCGCGGCCACTCCAGCGGCACGCTCGTGCAGGCGCTCGCTGGACGCGCCGCGGGAGGAGATGACAGCGAGCGGCCTGGAATTGTCCATCGCCTTGATCGGGACACGTCGGGCCTACTAGTAGTCGCTCGCGACGAAAAGACCCACCGCGCACTGCGGGCGGCGATGTCAAAGCGTGAGATCACGCGCGAATATCTAGCCCTTGTGAGCGGAAGGCCGAGTTCCAGAGCTGGCACAATCGACGCTCCTATTGGCCGTGACCGGCGTAACCGAACAAAGGTTTCGCTCGATAGTGATCGCCCGCGCTCTGCGGTAACACACTTCGAGATCGAACAGACGCTGCCTGACACAACGTTGCTGCGGGTCAAGCTTGAAACTGGACGGACGCACCAAATTCGAGCCCACCTCGAGGCAATTGGGTTGCCGATCGTCGGCGACCCAACCTACGGTAGCGGCACCGAGCAAGACCTCAGGAGGCAGTTCCTACATGCCACGCGATTGACGTTTAAGCACCCGTCGACGGGCGCCGAGGTGGACGTCGTTTCGCCGCTGCCGCCCGATCTGGCGCTCAAGCTGGAAGCCGCGAGCAACGGTCGTTAGCAGGCCGTTGGGCCCTTTCCAGCTAATATGGAGGCTCAATCAACCGCTACCCCGTGGATCAACGGAATATCGGCCCTGCCCACCACGCGCTAAACGCGTAGTTGGGCCCCGACTCGCCGCTACGGGCTTTACTCGAAGACAACCAAGGGAGCACGTATGACCACCGCCACAAACGCGGTCGGACTAAGGAAACTGCTGGAGGCTGGGGTTCACTTTGGCCACCAGACGCGGCGCTGGAACCCCAAAATGCGCCGCTACATCTTCGGCGAGCGCGAAGGCATTTACATCGTTGACCTGTTGCGAACCGAAGTACTGTTAGCCGAGGCGCAAGCGTTTGTCGAGCAGATCGCTCGGGGCGGTGGGATCATTCTCTTTGTCGGTACAAAGAAGCAGGCTCGTGACTCTGTCAAGGACGCCGCTGAGCGAGCCGGAATGCCGTACGTCAACCATCGCTGGCTCGGCGGCTTGCTGACTAACTATCAGACGATCAGCCAGCGCATTCGGCGCCTCCACGACCTCGAGGGGTACGAGGCCGAGGGGCAGCTTGCGCTGCTGCCAACGCGGGAGCGAATGTCGGCGATCGCGGACCTCACAAAGCTTCGCGCGAACCTAGGTGGCGTGAAGCACATGCAGCGTGCACCCGATGCAATTTTTGTGATCGACGTGAACGTAGAAGAGATTGCCGTACGCGAGGCGCAGCGCTTGCGTATCCCAGTGATTGGGCTCGTCGACACTAACTGTGACCCAGATGGAATCGACTTTGTTATTCCAGGCAACGACGACGCAATCCGCTCATGCAAGGTAATTTCCGACGGACTTGCCGACGTAATTGCCGAGGCCCGTCTGAGCTTTCTTGCCGATGAAGAGAAGGCGCGCGCTGAAGCTGAGGAACAGGCTCGCATTCGCGCCGAGGAGCAGGCGAAGATTGAAGCTGAGCAGGCTGAGCAGATGAAGCTTCAGGACGCCGAACGACTTGCTGCCGAAGCAGCCGCAGTCGAGCTCGCCGCAGCGCAGCCCCCGGAGCCGCCAGCGACGCCAGCCGAAGCGCAACCAGTTGCTGACGGAGCGCCGGCAGAGCCAGAGGCGCCTGTCGATCAGCCAGCAGCTGGGGCCGACCAAAGCGAGGGCGGCAAGTGAGCGAGATAAAAGCCGCGGACGTAGCAGCGCTGCGCAAGGCGACCGGCGCCGGAATGATGGACTGCAAGCAGGCCCTAACAGAGGCCGATGGCGACGCCGATCGTGCCACCGAGATTCTGCGCGTAAAAATGGGTAACAAGCTCGGCAAACTAGCTGACCGCGAGGCCGCCGAAGGCACCGTCCAGTCCTACATTCACGCGACCGGGACTGTTGGTGTGCTGATTGAGGTCAACTGCAACACCGATTTCGTCGCCCGTAATGAGGAATTTGTCGCCTTCGCGCGAGAGGCCGCGATGCACATCGCTGCTTCGCCGGCAACGCGATTCGTCAATGAGGACGAGGTGCCCGCAGACGAGCTCGAAGCAGAAAAGCGCGTCTTTGCTGAGCAGGCAGCTGACAAGCCCGAGAAGGTCCGGCCGAAGGTCGTTCAGGGGATGCTTGACAAGTGGCTCGACGAGGTTGTCTTGCTGCGTCAGCAGCACGTCAACAGCGACCGGTACGAAGCAAAAACGATTGAGCAACTGCGCGAGGAGCTCTCCGCCAAGACCGGAGAGAACATCGTGATATCCCGCTTCGAACGCTACGCCGTAGGGGAGTAGCCTTCGGTCATGGCCGATGAAGCGGTATTCCGGCGGGTCCTGATTAAACTTTCCGGGGAGTCGCTGATGGGCGAGCTTGCCTTTGGTACCGACCCGAACCGAGTCAACGCAGTCGCCAGGCAGATCAAAGTTGTCCATGACCGGGGAATCGAGGTTTCAATCGTTGTCGGCGCGGGTAACATCTACCGCGGGATGAGCGGTGCCGCTGAAGGAATGGATCGCGCCACAGCGGACTACATGGGCATGCTGGCAACGCTGCTCAATGCTTTGCCGCTGCAGGATGCACTTGAGCGTGTTGGGGTACACACGCGCGTCCAGTCGGCGATCGCAGTTGCCGAGGTGGCAGAGCCGTACATTCGTCGTCGCGCAATGCGCCACCTTGAAAAGGGACGCGTTGTGATCTTTGCCGGCGGAACTGGTAACCCGTTCTTCACCACCGATACAGCCGCTGCGTTGCGCGCCACGGAGGTGCGGGCGGACGCGATTCTAATGGCCAAGAACGGCGTTGACGGCGTCTACAGCGCTGACCCAAAGAAAGATCCAGACGCAGAGTTAATCCTGACGATTACGCACATGGACGCTATCCAACGGGGGCTTAAGGTGATGGATGCGACCGCGCTCACGCTCTGCATGGAGAACGGCCTTCCAATCCACGTCTTCAATATGGACGACGAACAAAACATTGACCGGATAGTCTGCGGAAGCGCTGTGGGAACTTTGGTGAAGACATGAGCGATTTGATTGACGAGCTGCTCGCGGATGCTGCCGAGCGAATGACGCTGACGGTCGAAAGCACGAACGCTGAATTTGCAACTATTCGTACCGGTCGTGCCAGTCCGGCGCTGCTTGATCGTGTGATGGTCGACTACTACGAAGTGCCCACGCCGCTCAAGCAGCTGGCGACAATCAACGCCCCCGAGGCGCGGCTGCTGACCGTGCAGCCGTTTGACATATCGTCGATAAAGCTGATTGAGAAAGCGATCATAGATTCCGACATTGGTCTGACTCCAGGCAATGACGGCAAGCTCATTCGTCTCTCAATCCCGGAGCTCAACGAGGAGCGCCGTGCGGAACTTGTGAAGGTAGTGCGCTCAATTGCCGAAGAGGGAAAGATTGCGATTCGGAATGTGCGCCGTGACGTGAAGGGTGACCTGCGTGAACTGCGCGAAGCTGGTGACGCGGGGGCCGATGACGAGCATCGCGCCGAGCAGGAGCTGCAGAAGCTGACAGACGCAAAAGTTGCCAGCCTTGAATCCCATCTCAAGGGAAAAGAAGCAGAGATCACCGAGGTTTGATGACGGTTCCCGCCGCTGCAGCGCGGTACGTCGCGATCATCACCGACGGCAACGGGCGCTGGGCTGAACGCCAGGGACTAGCGACGCTTGAAGGTCATCGCGCCGGCGCCGATAACGTCAAAGCGCGGTTGCGCGACGCTGTCGAGCTCGGCATAAAAGAGCTGACCGTCTACTCCTTTTCGACCGAAAACTGGATCCGGCCAGCCGCTGAGGTGGCGGGGTTGATGGAAATGTTTGCCGAGCGCATCACGACTGAGACGCCAGAGCTCAAGGAGGAAGGCGTGCGGATGCGCTTCATTGGCCGTCGTGATCGAATCGGTCCGACGCTGCTAGAACGCATCCAATGGGCTGAGTCTGAGACCGCCGGTAATGAACTGCTGACGCTATTTGTCGCTTTCGACTATGGCTCGCGCGCTGAGATTGTTGACGCTGCAGCGCGCTATCAAGGTGGCGGTGAGGACGCATTCGCTGAGCTGCTTTATGCGCCCGAGATGAATAATCCTGACCTTTTGATTCGCACCGGGGGAGACGTGCGTGTTTCGAACTACCTGCTTTGGCAGTGTGCCTATTCGGAGCTCGTCTTCCGCGACGAGATGTGGCCCGATTTTGGCCGCGAGGCGCTCGTTGATTCGCTTAGCCAGTTCGCAGCCCGCGAGCGCCGCTTCGGTGGCCGTTAATGCCCGAGCAACCGCAATCCACAGGGGCGCCTAGAGCTAAGCGTCTCCGCTGGCTGGAGCTGCGTAACGGGAGCTCAGAGCTAACGGCTCGGGTTGCGACAGCGGTGCCTTTAGCGCTCTTGGCGGTCGCACTGGTTGCGCTTGGCGGTTGGATTTTCGCAGCGGGCCTCCTCATACTGGGCGTGATCGCGCTGCGGGAGCTCTTTTCGATGTTCGAGCGGCTTTCCCCACCAATCCTGGCCGGCTTTGTCGGACTGCTGCTGCTGCTCGTGGCGGCCGAGACAGGTGGCCCTTCGCGCGTTCTGCTGGCAGTCGTTGCCTCGCTAGCGGTCGTCTTCTTGATCAGTATCAGCGACCACCAGCCGACGAGCCTGCCAGGCCTCGCGATCGCGATGCTGGGCTTGATCTGGATTGGACTTGCCTTCGCGCACGCGTTGATGCTTCGCGGCCTCGTACACGGCGTCGCGATCGTCCTCCTCGTATTAATCGCGACCTTTCTAACCGACATCGGCGCCTACTTCGGTGGCCGCGCCTTCGGGCGCCGGCAGCTGGCGCCAAGCATCTCCCCGGCCAAGACGATCGAAGGGCTCCTCATTGGCATCGTCGTCGGGACCACCGCTGCATGGTTCACGGGCCTCTACTTCGATTGGCTCAGCGGCATCGACGCTCTGATCCTCGGCATCGCGGTCGCCCTCACAGCGCCGCTGGGAGACCTTTTCGAAAGCTACATCAAGCGTGAGGCGGGCGTGAAGGATTCGGGGACGATTTTTGGCGCTCATGGTGGGGTGCTCGACCGACTCGACGCCGTCTGCTTTTCAATAGTTGCTGGCTACTACGTTTGGACAGCGCTGCTCTAGCGCGCGACTCCGATGCGCAGACTTGTAATCCTTGGATCGACCGGCTCGATTGGCAGGCAAGCACTCGAGCTCGTCGCAGCCGCCGACGACCTCGAACTGGTCGCACTCTCCGCAGGGCGCCGGTGGGAGGAGCTGATCGCGCAGGCCGAGCACCACGGCGTACGCCGCGTTGCGATTGCAGACGAAGAGAGCGCGCAAGAAGCGCGCGCCGCGTGGGACGGCGAGGTGCTCAGCGGCCCCGAGGCGCTAGCGGAGTTAATTTTGGGAGCCGAACCGGAACTCGTTTTGAACGCGATTGTTGGCTCAGCCGGCCTCGCTGCCACAGTTGTCACGCTGGGAGAAGGGGTTAATCTCGCGCTTGCGAATAAGGAATCGCTCGTGGTGGGTGGCCAGCTGGTGACCGAACTGGCTGCTGGGTCCGGCGCGCGTTTGTTGCCTGTCGACTCGGAGCACTCAGCGCTCTACCAACTGATTGCGAGCGAAAGTGGCCAGCCGTTAGGCACAATTAAGCGGCTGACGCTGACCGCTTCCGGCGGGCCATTTCGCGGCCGTAGCCGCGACGAGCTAAAAGCGGTCACGGTGGAAGAGGCGCTTGATCACCCAACGTGGCAGATGGGCGCCAAAATCTCGGTCGACTCGGCGACGCTGATAAACAAGGGGCTTGAAGTAATCGAGGCCCATCAGCTATTCGGGACGGCCTACAACGATTTAGAGGTGGTGATCCACCCACAGTCGATCGTCCACGCCATGATCACGCTGGCCGACGGCGCATCGCTAGCCCACCTTGGTTACCCCGACATGAAGGTTCCAATCGCCTACGCGCTGCATTGGCCGCAGCGAGCGAGCCTCGATCTCGCTCCGCTCAGCTTGGAGCAACTTGGTTCGATGAGCTTTGAGGCCGTCGACAATGAAGCATTTCCCTGCCTAGCGTTGGCGCTCGCCGCTGGGCGCGAAGGCGGCACCGCTCCGTGCGTGCTCAATGCTGCCAATGAGGTCGCTGTGGCGGCATTTCTGGACCGCCGCTGCGGCTTCCTGCAGATCCCCGAGGTGATCGAGTCGACTCTTAATCGTGCTTCGATCAAGCAGACCTACTCGTTCGAAACGCTGATTGAAGCCGACCGCGAAGCACGGGCGGTGGCCGGCGATTATTTAGAAACCCTGGCGTAGGGAAGGCCTCCTACACTTCTAGCGATGAGTTATTTGCTTGCCTTCCTTGGCTTCTCAGCGCTAGTTATTCTCCACGAACTGGGCCACTTCTGGGCTGCAAAAAAGGTTGGAATGCGCGTCGAACGCTTCTCGCTCTTCTTCCCGCCACACATCTGGAAAAAGACCAAGGGTGAAACTGAGTACTGCATTGGCTTGATTCCTCTTGGCGGCTACGTCCGAATCATGGGGATGAACCCGAACGAGGAGATTGCGCCAGATCTGCAAGATCGCTCCTATTCACGGATGGCGGTCAACAAGCGTATTTTTGTTATTGCCGCCGGACCGGCGATGAACGTCCTCGTCGCCTTCGTGATCTTCTTTGGGCTCTTTCTCGCCGTCGGGCTGAGCTCACCGTCAAGCACGATCGACAAAGCGGAGCCTGGCTCTCCCGCTGCGGCCGCGCTGAAGCCTGGTGACAAGCTAGTTTCCGTTGACGGCAAGACGGGTGACGTGGCGACGCTCGGCGCTGCAATCTCAAGCCATCGCTGCGCCGGCACGCCGACTGAAGGCTGCGACGCAGAAACGCCAGTGCGAATTGTGATCGAACGCGGCGGACAGCGCGAAACGTTGCTGCTGACGCCGCGCTACGACGCCGCTGCAGAAAAAACTCGGCTTGGTTTCAATTTTGCGATTGATCGCGAGACGCTAGGGCCCGTTGCTGCAGCTTCGCGCAGCGTCACCGAAATGTGGCGCGTCACAACATTGACGATGGGCGCGCTCTCGAGGCTCGCCTACGATTCACAGGCGCGCAAGGAGATCTCGGGTGTCGTTGGTAGCTACGAGGTAACTCGCCAATCTTTCGAGTTCGATTTAGCACAGGCGCTCAGCGTGCTCGCGATAATTTCGCTCTCGCTTGCCTTGATCAATCTCTTTCCGTTTCTGCCGCTCGATGGAGGCCACATCTTCTGGGCTTTAGCCGAGAAGCTACGCGGCCGCCCAATCGCCTATTCGGTGATGGAACGGGCGAGCGTGGTCGGCTTTGTCCTCGTCCTACTTCTTTTCGCCGTCGGTTTGACTAATGACATCTCGCGCCTCCAAGGCGAGGGGTTCGGGCTCCGCTAAATCCCACAAAAGGTCTCAGAGTCTGTAGTTTTTAATCGACCGACCGAGGGGACGTAATGACAACTGAGCTAGTCGAGTACGCCGCAATGCAGTCACCTACTTTGGCCGCCGCGCTAAGAATTACAGCCGACGAAAACGCTGATCAAGTTTGGGTCAAGAATCGCGATGGTTCGGTTGTAATTACTTGGAGCGAGGGTTTGGCTCGCGCCGACCGAATCGCCGGCGGTCTGCGCAGCCTCGGCCTCACGAAGGGCGACACGGTCGCGCTGATGCTCATCAATCGGCCGGAGTTCCACATCATCGACTTTGGCGTGATGATCGCTGGCGGTACGCCGTTCTCGGTTTATCAGACTTACAGCGCTGAGCAGATCGACTATCTACTCGAGGATTCAGCAAGCAACTTGATTTTCACCGAGCCGACATACCTAAAGACCGTTCAGGCCGCCTGCTCAAAGCTTGCCGATCCGCCACAGATCATTTTGGTTGATGGCCCTACGAGCGGCGTCGAAGGGACGATAAGCCTTGCCGAGCTTGAACAGCTCGGCGCGGATTTCGATGGCGCTGCAGCAAGCGACGACATCGGTCCCGACGACATCCTCACCTTGATTTACACGAGCGGCACGACCGGTCCGCCAAAGGGGGTCCAGCTGACGCATCACAACCTGATGTGCACGGTGCGTGGCATAACCTCGATCGTCAATTTCCCGCGCAGCTCGCGCGTGATCAGCTGGCTTCCGTCGGCCCACATTGCTGAGCGCGCTGCACATCACTACATCCCCGCCGTGATGGGCTTCGAAATTACCTCAGTCCCTGACCATAAGCTCGTGATGGAAGTGCTGCCGGAAGTTCGGCCAAACTGGTTTTTCGCGGTACCAAGAATTTGGGAAAAGCTCCGCGGCGGCCTTCAGGCGATGGTTGCCGGGCAGCCGGACGAGCAGCGCGAGCCGCTCGAGGCCGCGATAAACGCAGCGATTGAGAAGGTCCGTTTAGAGCAGACGGGTCAGCCGGTTCCCGCCGAGCTAGCGGCAACGGTCGCTGAAGCTGACGAGAAATATTTCGCCGCGCTGCGCGTGATGCTCGGGCTCGATCAAGTCGTCACGATCAACGTTGGCGCAGCACCCACGCCTACGGAGGTGCTGGAGTTCTTCCACGCAATTGGCTTGCCGCTTGCAGAACTATGGGGCATGTCGGAAACATGCGGCGGCGGAACCGTGAACCCCCCTGGCAAGGTGCGAATTGGCACCGTCGGCCCCGCCGTGCCGGGGGTAGAGCTGAAGCTGGCAGAGGACGGCGAAGTGATGATCCGCGGAGACCTGATAATGCTCGGCTACCGAAACATGGCTGAGGAAACGGCGGCGACGATCGACGCTGACGGCTGGCTCGCCACCGGCGACATAGGCCAGTTCGATGACCAGATGTACCTCAAGATCATCGATCGCAAGAAGGAGCTAATCATCAACGCGGCCGGTAAAAACATGTCGCCCGCCAATATTGAGGCGCAAATCAAGAGCGCTTCACCATTGATCGATCAGGTCTGCTGCATCGGTGACGGTCGCTCATATAACACGGCGTTGATCTCCCTCGATGCCGATTTTGCGCCCCAGTGGGCATTGAGAGAGGGGATTGAGGACGAATCGATCTCAGCGCTCTCTCAAAACGCTCAGCTACTGGAACTGGTTGGCGCCGCTGTTGACGAAGGCAATTCGCACCTTGCGCGCGTCGAACAGATCAAGAAGTTCAAGCTCTTGCCAGCTACTTGGGAGCCTGGCGGCGACGAGCTAACGCCGACGATGAAGCTAAAACGCAAACCAATTGCTGCGAAGTACGCTGATGAGATTGAAGCGCTTTACGCTCCGGCGACGTGAGCTCTTGTTAGCTTTCCGGGCGAGTTAACGCCAAGTAAGGCGAGTGAGATTTCGAGCTCGCGGCGGAGCAGATTCAGTACCTGCTCGGCCCCGCTGGCGCCGCCAACCGTCAAACCCCAGAGCATTGGCCGCCCGACCAGTACTGCACTCGCGCCCAGTGCGAGGGCGGCACAAACATCAGTTCCGCGGCGGATGCCACCGTCGACGAGTACCTCGACGCGGCCGCTGGTGGCGTCTACCACGTCGGCCAACACTTCCGCCGTTGGCGCCACGTTGTCGAGCTGGCGCCCGCCGTGGTTTGATACGACAATGCCCGCTGCGCCGTGGTCACACGCCAGCCGTGCATCTTCACCGCATTGGATTCCCTTGACGAGCACCGGAAGGGGGGCGCTGTCAATGAATTCCTCGAGCTTCGCCCAAGTTAAGGTGGGATCAACCATCGAGAAGAACTCCTCGACCGTCAGTCCTGCGGAGCGGCCGAGAGCGGCGGTGACGCCAGGCATGTCTATTTGTTCGGGAACGACGAAGCCGCTGCGCGGGTCGCGTTCGCGAATCCCCGCGTACGGCGCGTCGACCGTGACGACAATTGCCGTCGCTCCCGCCGCCACCGCTTGATCGACAAGAGCGTGACTGACCGAGCGGTCGCGGCAGAGGTAAAGCTGCAGCCAGCGCTGCCCAGCGGGAGCTGCGGCAGCGATTTCCGCCAAGCTGGCGCTTGCTAGCGTCGAGCAAACCATCAGCGTGCCAGCAGCCTGGGCAGCTCGCGCCATCGCTAGCTCGCCATCATCGTGGGCCATTCGCTGCAGCGCGGTCGGCGCAACAAGAATCGGCATCGAAATCGTCTCGCCAAGCACAGCTGTCGATGTAGAAACGTCGCCAACGTCGACGCAGACGCGCGGCCTTAATGTGATCTTGCTCCACGCCGCGGCGTTCGCCCGGAGCGTGTTCTCATCTCCGGCTCCACCGTTGTAGTAGCCGCCTGGGCCCGCGGCGAGACGCTCGCTTGCAAGCTCTTCATAGTCGGCGACATTAATTGGCTCTGGAGCAGCACTCATCGGAGCGCTAAGACTATCTCTGAACTCCTGCTGAGGCGTCCTTCGTACACTAGTTACGTGGCTTCTGAGCGACAAATCAACGTAGGCGGCGTTCTCATTGGTGGAGGCGCTCCAGTAGCCGTGCAAACGATGACGAAGACGGAGACCGCCAACGTAGAGGCAACACTGGCGCAGATCGTTCGCTGCGCCGACGCCGGCGCTGATCTGATCCGCTGTGCCGTGCCACGCGAAGGCGACGCCGAGGCGCTGAAAACGCTCGTGGCCCAGTCACCGATCCCGATCATCGCTGATATTCACTTCAACCACACGCTGGCGCTGAAAGCGATTGCCAATGGCGCTGCTTGTGTCCGCCTCAACCCCGGCAACATTGGTGGCCCAGAGAAGGTTGCCGAGGTGGTTGCTGCGGCGGCCGCGGCGGGCGTGCCGCTCAGGATTGGCGTCAACTCCGGCTCGTTGCCCGGACACCTGATTGAGCTTGAGTTCAGCGACCCAGTCGAAGCGCTGGTCACGGCTGCGACCGAGTTCGTTGAGCTGATGGAAAAGCTTGAGTTCACCGACTTCAAGATCTCGATGAAATCGACCAGCGTCCCGAACACAATCGCATCGAACAGGCGGCTTTCGGAGCGGATCCCGTACCCGATTCACCTCGGCGTGACCGAAGCTGGCACGCGGTGGACGGGCTCGCTTAAGTCAGCTGTTGGCCTAGGCGCGCTACTGGCCGACAACATTGGCGACACTGTCCGCATATCGCTTTCTACCTTCCACGCCGAAGAAGAGGTCAAGGTCGCTTGGGAGATCCTGAAGGCGCTGAAGCTGCGCGAACGCGGCCCGGTGCTGATTGCCTGTCCGACCTGCGGGCGGCTCCAGTTTGACATGGACTCGGTCGTGATTGAGATTGAGGAGCGCCTCGCTGCCTACCCCGACGCGATCGAGGTGTCGGTGCTCGGTTGCGCAGTCAACGGGATCGGTGAGGCGCGCCACGCCGACTTCGGCATTACCGGCGCGAAGGATGCAGGAATGATCTTCTCGAAGGGTGAACCGCTGAAGAAGGTGCCGACCGACCGCTTGGTCGACGAACTGTTTGCTGAAATTGATCGCTACTACGACGCTGGCAAGACAGTTGTCCGTGACGAAGCTGCGGCAGCGGAGGCTGCAGCCTGGCTCGCTCAGAATGAGGACGCGGAGGCAATGACCCCGGAGCGGCTCGCTGCGATGGAGGCCGAGGCTAATCAGAAGGCTGGTGGCGGCGATGACGTGCTTGAGGCCGCGGGCGTCACTACCGCAAAACCTATTGACGAAGCCGCTTCACCGGTGGCCGGCCGTCGCTTCACACGGAGCTGAGCCAAGACTTAGCGAGGGCGCAGCTTAAGGGCGGCGGAATACTGCCTGCGCGCCTTTGGTCCAGAGAGCCAGTAGTAGCGGTAGCTCGCCGCGGTGCGAAGCTCAAAGCTTGTGCCAAAGAAGCCTTCGACGTCGGTTTCAACTTTTGTTAAAGCTTTAAACGGCCTGCTGCCGATGCGGCGCTGGATTACTACCGTGTGCGCCGCGCCGGGGCGGACTTGGCCCCAGAGCCGCGCGCTGCGACTGCCGCTTACAACGTAAGCCCAGAATGGGTTCATGAAGTGCGCGGCTGCAGGCTTCGCCAAGCCGTCAAAGCCGTAGAGCCCACTCTGTCTTCCCGAGTACGCATCGACGCCTTTGCCGCCGTCGACGACAGGCTCATCACGCCAAAGGTGCTGTCCCAGCAACTTCACACGTGGCTGGCCGAAAACGATCTTCGCACCTTGCGCAAGCCAGCGGTCCTGAGCCGCCAAGCTAACGCCGCTATAAACGTCGGGTGGGTTCGTCTGGTAGCCCCACTCGTCGTAATAAATGTCGATTGGCAGCGAATTATCTCTGTCGTTTGTTACGCCACCGGTGAGCTGCATCGCGTCGAGCACGTCGGTCAGGCGCCGCGTGTCGCTTAGGCCAACCTCGAAGGTGCTGGCAAGTCGCTTGCTGGGCGCCTGCCCGCGCTGGTCGGGGTGGACCGCAAGCCCATCAATAGCGCTTGGTTCAAAGTTATCGCAGCTGGCCGAGCTACGATCGGCGACGTCACCGCTGCCAAGGCACCCGAATGCCCTTAACCACGGGATTGGCCTGATCGGGTCGTCGGACTCCTTCCCGTCCATTCCGCGCGCGGCGAGCGACCCGGCATAAACCTCTGCGGCGCTGTCGGCGCCACGAATTGCCCTTGCGGCGGCGTTGAAGAGCTTGCGGTAAATCTCCGGCGAGCGAGGGGAGCAGCGACCCCTTGAACAGAACGACTGCGGCCGCAGCTGATCGCCAGTATTTGGCTCGGTCCAAATGATGTATCGCTCTACCTGAGCGCCATAGCGCTCGGCGACAGCGGCCGCGAATGCTGCGAACAGCGCAGGATCTGGCCGATAGCGGGCGCTGCCCCGTGATGGGTCAGAACTTGTCCAGAGCGGCCCTGGCCCAGTGATAGTGAGCAGGGGCTCGAGCTTGTTCGAGCGCAGCACCGAAATCACGCGGTCCAAGTCGGCCCAGTCGTAGCGCGCCGAACCTTGCGGCGCGACCGCTGCGTCTTTGTCGGGAGCGATCTCGCGCCAATTCGCCGTCACCGACGCAATGTCGATTCCGGCGGCACGCCACTTCGGCGCAACTGCCTCAAGCAGGCCGGGGGTTGGTCCTGTAATTACTGGGTCACTGATGCCGACGAGCGCGTGTTGGCTCGGCGCGCCAAAGGCGGGGCTTCGGTCAGCGAGCGTTACGCCGACGGTGGCCATCAGAGTCAAAACCGCAAGGGACAGCGCTTTGGCTAATTGCCGCATTGGCCTATTTGCGGCGCGGCGTAACCGTCCGAATATCTGAGCTGAGCACCGTGGCGCCGGAGCTCTTAGCTGGCGCATTGTAAAGGAAGCGGAAAGAACGCTTAGCTGGGACCGCCGTCTTGAACGAGAAATACCCGCCGGAGTTAGGCGCCACAGTCTTTAGCGTCTTAAACGCCTTCGAGCTCCCGCTGCGCACTTGTACAGTGACGCCGCCGCTTATCGTCGCCCGCACCTGGCCCCAAACGGTTGCAGTCTTGGCCCCCGTTGGGAGGTCAACCCAAAACGGGTGCTGGAAACTCTTGCCAGAAGGCTTGACCTTGCCATTGGCAAAGAACATCCCTGACTGCCACGCCCAGCTCTTCGCCTGCGTGTAAGGCTCGTCATACCAAAGGTAGTAGGCCAAAAGCTTCACCCGCGGCGCCCGCCACATCATGTAAGCGACCTGTTGGTAGTGGTCGCTCTGCTTCGTCAGAGATAGGCCCTGCAGCTTGTCCGGCGGATTAGTCTGCACGCCGTACTCATCGATGAATACGTCGAGCCGCTTACTTTTCTGCGCCGCGCCTTTGACCGTGCTGTTGAGCACTCGCCCGCCCGATTGGAGGCGGTCAAAGATTTTTGCTAAGGCCGAAATGTTCGCCGTCGTTATCGCGTCGCCAGGGTCACGCTCTGTCGGTGAGAGCATCACGGTGTGTGGATGGTGCGCAATTCCGTCGGTCAGAAGTGGCTTGTAGCTCTTGCAGCCCGGACTCTTGCGGTCGACCGCGTAATTGGGCCCCACGCAGGCCATCGCCTTGAAGAAGGCGAACGGGCCGGGCGAAGAGCGCGTTGGCGAGACGCCAGGACGGCCGTGCGGGGCGAGCGCACCGATCCAAACCGACGCCGCTGGGTCGGCCGCTTTGACCGAGTTGTAGGCACTGCGGTAAAGACCTCGGTAGATTGCCGCACCGGCCAGCGTGCAGCTCTTGGCAGACGAGCCACTGCACTGGTATTGCGGCGTGATGTACTGCCAAAGGTTTGGCTCGTTCATTGGCAGGTAGCTCTTGATGCGACCCTTGTAGCGCTGCGCGACTGCGTAAACAAAATCCCCCAGCGCCTTTGCGCTGGGCTTATAGGTGTTGCTACGGCGCGAAGGTACAAGCGATGCCCAGTACGGGTTCGGCGCAGCAATCAAGATCGAAACGTCAATCTCGTTTGCTTCTAGCGCCGAGACCGCGCGGTCGACGTCGGCCCAGTAGTAGCCGGGACTGTTTGGGTTACGCGGGTTGAACCCGGCCGGCATAGTTGTGCTCCAAGGGTTTGGTGCAATGCGCGTCCAGACCAGGGTCAGCCGGCTTTGATCTATGCCATTCTGCCCCCACAGCGCGGCAGTCGGGGCGGTTGTACCCTCCGTGCGCTGCATTAGCCCATCGTCATCAATGCCGATTTGTAGCGACGAATCAGCCCCAGCGGGAGCGGCCACCGCAAGGGCCAGCAGCGCGGCTAGCGCAGCGCTTGAGAACGTTCGGTTCACAACTACATCTAAGCAGCCCGAGCGGCCAAATGCGCCAGTTCGAGGTGCGCAAAACTACCTATTAGCGGGGCGTTACGGTCCGGACCGACGAAGTGACAACGCCGTAGCCATCGCTGTCGTAATAGAAGCGAAATGCAGTCCGGCTGCGCACGGTCGTCTTGAAACTGAAGTAGCCCGCTTGGTTGGTTATCACCCTGCGCAGCGCTGCAAAGCTTGCGCCGCCTAGCGCTCTCGACTGGACCGTGACCGTAGTCTGCCCGCCCGGCCGCACTTGGCCCCAAACCGTCGCCTTGCTAGCGCGGCGGGGAAGGTCAACCCAGAACGGGTTTGGAAACGCCGCGGCCGACGGTTTCGAGGTTCCATCATCGAAGTAGAGCCCAGATTGCCATGAACCGGCCGAGAGGCTGACCTTGTCGAGTGGCTCGTCCTGCCAGAGATATTGAGCGAAGAGTTTCACGCGGGGATTTCGCCACATCATGTAGGCGGCCTCCTGCAGGTAGTCGCTCTGCCGCGCGAGCGAAACACCAGACCAGGCGTCGGGTGGGTTGGTCTGAATTCCGAATTCGTCAATCTGCACGTCGAGTGGCGCGCGCTTTGCTTCGCCGGGAGCAACGGAGCCGTTGAGGAAGCCTCCCCGCCTTTGTATTTTGTCGATCGTCGCGGTTAAGCGCGGGATTGTTCCGATCGTGACACTGTCAGCCACCCCATTCGACTCCCGTGGCGCGCGCCAAGCGCTATGAGGGTGGTGAGCGATCGCGTCGAAGCTGAGGGGCCGAAATCGACTGCAGCCGCTGCTGCTGCGGTCGCGCGCAAAGCTCGCCGTGACGCAGCCAAGCCGCCGTAGAAAGAGCAATGGACCAAGCGACGTTTTTGGGCCGCCCCGATCTATCGTGCCGAGCGGTGCGAGCGAGCCACCCCAGACCTTCGCCCGGGGGCTTAACGCCTTGATTTCGGCGTACCCTGAGCGAAAAAGTTCGCGGTAGATCGCAGGACTAGCGGGCCGGCAGCTGCTTTCAGCTGCACTGCTGCAAGACCATTGTGGTGTCAGCCACTGCCATAGGTTTGGCTCGTTGATAAGCGCGTAGCTGCTGATTTTCGTGCCGTATCGAGCGGCCACGGCGTGCACGAACGCTCCAAATGCTGCCGCGTCAGGCCTGTAGGTAGGTTCGCGGCGAGATGGCACCTTCGAGGCCCAAATCGGCGCTGGCGTCGTGACCGAGATTTCGATGCCGATTGAGCGTGCTCTCAGCGCCTCGACAGCACTGTCTACAGCGCGCCAATCGTAGCCTGGACTCTGATGATTGCGTGGATCGAAGCCGCTCGGCGGCTTGACGTCTAACGCTGCTGGAGCAATGCGGGCCCAGACGAGCGTCAGTCGGCTTTGATCAACGCCGCGGCGCTGCCAAGTGGCAGCTGTGCCAGCGGCGGCCCCGGGAATACGCTGCATTAGCGCATCATCGGCAACCCCGACCTTCATCAGCGCGCCAGCGCTCGCCGGGGCGGCGCAAACGACTGACGTGGCCGCTGCGGCGACAGCACAAAGAATCATCCGCGGCACCGAGACATCACAGCAGCTCGGCGGGTGTTGGCGCGAAGGTTCTCGTTCAGGCAGCGGCGTAACGCGCGGCGATTACCGACCAATCGACTGTGTTCCACCAAGCCTTCAGATAATCCGGGCGCCGATTCTGATAATTGAGGTAATAGGCGTGTTCCCAGACGTCGTTACCCAGAAGCGGCGTCTTCCCGTCGGTTAGCGGTGAATCCTGATTCGCAGTGCTGACGACCGCTACGCCGTCGCCGTCGGCGACTAGCCAGGCCCAGCCGGAACCAAACTGACCGACGCCGGCGGCTTCGAAGGCCTCTTTGAACGATTCAAACGAACCAAACGCAGCGTCGATTGCTGCGGCAAGGTCGCCGTCGGGTGCGCCGCCGCCATCAGGGCTCATCGACTCCCAGAACAGCGAGTGGTTGAGATGACCACCGCCGTTGTTTCGAACCGGGCCCTGAATCTCGGCGGGCAGCGCGGAAAGGCCTGCAATGAGATCAACGATTGAAGCGTCTGCTGCGTCGGTCCCTTCGACAGCCGCGTTCAATTTGTCAACGTAAGCTTGATGATGCTTGTCGTGATGAATCTGCATCGTCGTCTCGTCGATGTGCGGCTCAAGTGCGTCATATGCGTAAGGAAGTGCCGGAACTTCAAAAGCCATTGTCTCTCTCCTCGGTTGTCGAATCTGCAAGTGAGACTAACTTAGCGCGCGCGAGGGGTTAGGCTTGCCGCGCGATGCGGATGTCACAGCTTCTCTTACCGACCGAGCGTGAGGCGCCAGCCGACGCGCAGGCGCTCTCGCACGTGCTGGGTGTGCGCGCCGGCTTGGTTCGCCAGCTCAGCGCCGGGCTCTGGACTTGGCTTCCAGCCGGTTGGCGCGTCCATCAGAAGGTCGAGGCGATCATCCGCCAGGAAATGGAAGCGATCGGCGGTCAGGAGCTACTCATGCCGCTGATCCAGCCGCGCGAGCTGTGGAAACAAACCGGCCGTGATGAGATCGACGAGCTGTTCTCGCTGAGCGACCGCAAGGGCGCGGAGCTGGTTTTAGCGATGACGCATGAAGAGGCCGTGACCTTTCATGTTTCGCAGCTAGTTCGCTCCTACCGCGATCTGCCGCTGATTCTCTACCAGCTTCAGCTGAAAGCGCGTGATGAGCCGCGGCCACGCGCCGGCGTGCTGCGAACTCGCGAGTTCATCATGAAGGACTCTTATTCGTTTGACCGCGATGAGGCCGGACTTGCCGCCAGCTACGCAAAACACATTGAGGCTTACGACCGTATCTTCACGCGCAGCGGCCTCGAGTGGTACCGCGTCGATTCGGACGTCGGCGTGATGGGCGGCAGCGGCGCGCACGAATACATGGCTCCCTGCCTGGCTGGAGAGAACGAGGTGGCTCTAGCGCCAGGCTATGCGGCCAACGTCGAGGTCGCCAGCGCCAAGCCCCGTGCGGCAAAGCTGGCATCAGCGGAGAGCGAGATAAGCGAGATCGCGACGCCGGGGGCCAAAACAATTGAGCAGGTGGCATCAGCGCTAGGGCTAGATCAAAGCGCGCTGCTGAAAGCTTTCCCGGTTGTCTCTGATAGTGGAGAGATGCATCTCGCGATCGTGCGCGGCGACCACCGCGTAAACGAATTTAAGTTGCGCGCGGTTCTCGGCGAAGGGTTCCGGCCCGCAACCGATGAAGAGATCGCGAGCCAGATCGGGCCACCCGGTTTCATTGGGCCAGTTGGGATAGAGCTCCCCGTCCTGCTCGACGACGCGATAGCAGGCCAAAAGGGCCATTGGGTGGCGGGGGCCAATAAGGCTGATTTTCATTTGGTCGGAGTTGAGCCGGGGCGCGACTTCCAGTTCCAGGCCGCCGACATCCGCGCCGTCGAAGCAGGCGACCTTGTCAACGGCGAGCCGATGCGACTCGAAGCCGCAATCGAAGTTGGCAACATCTTCAAACTTGGAACGCGCTATTCGCAGCCTCTGGGCGCGAGCTTCCTTGACGAAGACGGCGCGCAGCGCGAGATAGTGATGGGTTCTTACGGGATCGGCCCTGCGCGCATCGCTGCAGCCGCGATCGAACAAAACGCCGACGAGAACGGAATTGCTTGGCCGAAGGCGATCGCCCCGTGGGAGATCGAAGTGGTCGCGCTGGGCAAGCTCGGCAGCCCGGAGTTTGAGCGCGCCGAACAGCTTTATAACGAACTTCTCTCACTTGGAGCCGACGTGCTTTTCGATGACAGGGATGCTGGCCCGGGGGAGAAGTTCAAGGATGCTGAGTTGCTTGGCTGCCCGCTGCGAGTGACGCTCGGCAAGCGCTCGTTGGAAAGCGGAACACTCGAGCTTCAGGGCCGCCGTGGCATGGTCGAACTCGATCCAATAGAGCTCGGTGAAGGCTGCGCCGCAGCGATCCTGGCAACGCTGGCTCTGCTGCCGTGAGTGATCGCGAGCAGACGCGGCAGCCGCTGACCTTCAGGCGCTTCGCCGGGCTAGACCGCTCCGGCCCGCCTCCACCAGAAACTCTCCCCGACGCGCCGCTACGCCCGTGGACGATTCCAAACGCGATTGGGCTGTTCCGGCTGCTGCTAATACCCGTTTTCATGTGGCTTTCGTGGACTGCTGGTGGCGCGTCGCTGACCGCCGCGGCGGTCTACGCGGTAGTCGCGTGGGGTGACTACGCTGACGGAATCGCGGCCCGCGTAACTGGCCAGTACAGTCGCCTTGGTGCATTGTTGGATCCCGTGATCGACCGCCTGCTCGTGATCGCAGGGGTCGTGGTCTGCTGGCGTTTCGAGCTGGTCCCAATCCCGCTACTGGCCGCGCTGGTTTTACGCGAGCTACTGATGTTGATTGGAGGCGGTGTTGCCCTCCGCAGGGGCGTGAGCTTAGAAATTAACTGGTGGGGTCGGTGGGGCGTCTGGCCGGCGATGGGAGGCCTCTTTTTGGGCATCTGCGGCGCACCGCTTGCGGCAACAATAATGCTCGCCATCGGATTGCTTTTGCTCGTCATTGCAAGCGTCGAGTACTACCGATCAGCTCGCGTTCAGCTGGCAGACCGCACGGCCTCAACCTAAGGTTGACCGTAGGGCTGGCGCTGGTATGCTCGCGCCGATGCTGCATTGTCCTGAATGCGCCTTCGCTAACGCCGAGGGGGCAAAATACTGCCAGAAGTGCGGAGCCTTTCTTGGTCAGCCGGGAGAAGAGGACCGCGATTCGACAGCCAGCTACCGAATTGATCAGGCGAGCGGCGAACTGATTCCAGTTGACCTCGATGATCTATTGGAACAGGAGGGGGCGCTACTCGTAGTGCGCGGAGGTGGCGGGCGAGCCGGAGAGAGCTTCGCGCTCGACGCCGAGCGCTTGACAGTCGGTCGGGGCCCCGACAGCGACATTTTCCTTGACGACGTAACAGTCTCGCGCGATCACGCGCTGCTCGTGCGGCGAAATGATCAATGGTTTATCGACGACCTGGGCTCACTGAACGGCACTTATGTCAATCGCCGGCGCATTGATACGCAACAGCTAGAAGATGCCGACGAGCTTCAAATTGGCAAGTACAAACTAACCTTCCTCTCGCGCTAACTGATGCCCTCGACCAGCAAAGCCCAAGCGACAATTGCAAGCTCGCCGGCGCGCCCTGAGCCACGTCGCAGCAAGCCGATGACGATTGGTGCGGTCTGCGACGCGCTGTCGCGTGAGTTCCCCGAAATCTCGATATCAAAGATTCGTTACCTCGAAAATCAGCGCCTTGTCGAGCCGCGCCGCACGCCTGGGGGTTACCGCCTCTACTCGGCCGAGGATCTTGCGCGGCTACGCACGATTCTGCGCCTTCAGCGCGACGAATTTCTGCCCCTGCGAGTTATCCGTCAAGAGCTAGCGATAGGCCGCACCGACAGTGCAAGCGGCGCGCTAGTTCCATCTGAAGGGTCGCGAGCGAAGACTCGGCGAATGCCGCCGGTCGTTGTAAAAACTGCTGGGCCGGTACGGACGCTCGACGAGCTGCTCGAAGCAACCGGCGCCGACGCTCAGTTAGTGCGAGAGCTTGAAGGGTTCGGGATCATCGCGGGGAGCGCCGATGGCGCCGCTCCCCGCTACGACGAAAACCAATGCGAAATTGTCCGCGCGGCTGTTGAGCTCGCCCGCTACGGCGTCGGCGCGCGTAACCTGCGCGTCTTTAAAACCTCAGCTGACCGTGAATCAGCGCTGCTGCAGCAGCTATTAGCCCCATCGCTTCGCTCCCGCAGCGCAGCGCGGCGCGATGAGGCAACCGAGGCGCTTGAAGATCTAGCGTCAGTCACGACTCATCTCAAGCATCTGCTGTTGATTGGTGACCTTCGTGCGATGCTTTCCTGAGGTCGGCGACTTCTCGCTTGCAGCGGCGATCGACCATCGCTAGTGGCCACTGTTAGCGGCACAATCACCTTGGCGGCCGCGCAAGCAACTGTTTGGGCGCAGATATCCGACCCGCGCCAGCTGCCGCGCTGGTGGCCGAAGGTGGTCCGCGTCGAACTCGCAGGCGCTGCCGCCTTTACCGAGGTCCTGACAACCGATAAGGGTCGTGACGTACGCGCCGATTTCGTAATCGCAGAGTACGATGAGCCGCATCGCTGGCGCTTTGTCCAAGAGCTCGATGAGACACCCTTTGCCGCGGTGCTGCGCGAATCGCAAACGACCGTCGAGCTCGCGCCCAGTGGTGACAACGCGACGGTCGTCTCGATCGAGCTCGAGCGCAAGCCCCGCGGCCTCAGCCGCTTTGGTGGGCCAATGATGAAGCACGCAGCTAAGCGGCAACTAGCTGAAGCACTGCTGCGCCTGGGGGAGCTCCATGGCCGCGTTGACTGAGATGCGCTTTTCAGGGTGGGGGGTCGATGCTGAAGCAGGGGAACTCTCCGGCCATGTGATCGACTGGCTTGAACGCCGATTCGGTAGATCACTCGCCCCGCGCCAATTGGCGCCAGATGCGTCCGAGGTGCGTCTGAGCAAGAGTCGGCTCTCAACGCGCGCACAGCACAAGCTCGCGTCGTGCCTTGGAACGGCGAACGTCCGCACCGACCACCAAACGAGACTCACTCATAGCGCCGGTAAAAGCTACCCCGATCTGCTCGCGTTCCGCACCACGGTTAAGCTGGCCGCGCCAGACGCCGTTGTGTACCCGCGCGACGAGTCTGACGTGCGGGCTGTTTTGAAAATCTGTCGGCAGCAGGGCATTGCTGTCGTGCCGTTCGGCGGCGGAACGAGCGTGGTTGGCGGTGTGACGCCGCTGCGCGGGGATTTTGATTCAGTAATCGCACTGGACCTCGGCCGCATGCGCCAGCTTCTCAGCCTCGATGCAGACTCACGGATCGGCAGCTTTGCGGCCGGGCTCCGAGGCCCTGAGCTTGAGCACCTGCTGCGCGCCCGCGGCTTCACGCTAGGACACTTTCCACAAAGTTTCGAATATTCAACCGTTGGCGGCTGGGTAGCCACCCGCTCGGCCGGCCAGGCGTCTACTGGTTATGGGCGCATTGACGAAAAGTTGCTCGGCGTCCGACTGGTTGCCCCGGCGGGCGAATTGAACCTCTCGGCGCGGCCTGCGAGCGCGGCAGGCCCTGACCTACGAGCTGTGATCGCGGGCTCGGAGGGCGCGCTCGGCGTAATCACCGAGGCCACGCTGGAGGTCCACCCAGCGCCGCAAGCGACACGCTACGAAGCCCTTATGTTGCCGTCATTTGCGGTTGCCGCTGATGCTCTCAGGAGCCTTGAGCAGGCGGGAGCGGCGGCCGACGTTTCGCGCGCCTCGGACGAAAATGAAACGGAGATGGGGCTCGCATTCGCTGGGATTGACGGGACGAAGCGAAAACTATTCGAGGGCTACTTGCGGGGCCGCGGCGCCGCTTTAGGCGCACTGTTAGTTCTCGGATGGGAGGGGGCGAGCGGTACGATCGAGCCGCGTCGCCGCGCCGCGCTCGCGGTTCTAAAGCAGCATGGCGCTGTCGGCCTTGGCGCCGGTGCGGGCCGCACTTGGGCCAAAAGCCGTTTCAGCACTCCATATCTGCGCGACCACCTTCTCGAGCGGGCGGTAATGGTTGAAACGCTCGAAACCTCGACCACTTGGAGTAACTTAATGAGGCTCTACCGCGGCGTCGAAGAGTCGCTCACGGGCCACGCGCCGATCGTTGGCTGCCACATCTCGCACCTCTATCAAAGCGGTGCTTCGCTCTACTTCACGTTTGTTGCACAGCAGGATGAGAGTGATCCGCTTGGCCAGTGGGAGGCCGCTAAGCGGGAAGCCTGTGACGCAATCATCGCCCACGGCGGCACGATCACCCACCATCACGCGATCGGGATCGACCACCGCCGCTATTTAGAAGCTGAGGATGGGTCAGTCGGGGTCGCTGTGCTGCGAGCAATCAAGAAATCACTTGATCCGCAAGGCCTGATGAACCCGGGAAAGCTGCTCTAGCGCTACTTACGAGGCAAAGACGAGTGGACCGACGAGGTAGCTCGTCGAAGGGTTGGTCGGCGTAGGATTGGCCTTCTCAAGCGTCAATAGAACGCCGCTGTAAGCCTTCGGGTCGCCGTTGAGCACCCCTTGCAGGCCTACGCCGCCACTACCTACTTCCTGGAGGTAACCAAGCCAGACAGCCGGCTCGCCGTTCGAAGTCAACCAGACGCCGTATTGGGAGCCTTTCGGGGCGGCCGGCAGGCCTCTAGCAACAACGCTCATGGTGCGCTTGTCTCCTTGAGCCGAAATGCCAGCGAAGCCGAGCGCCTTTGAGGCCGGCGCGCCGGCCGGCGGCTTGAGCGCAGCTTGCGCGATCGCAGTCGCATCGGCGTCTGAAGCATTGGCAGCAGAGCTACTGCTTGGCTGCCCGGCCGACGAATCACTGCCGTCAGTCACACGACCGAGGCCGAAACCGGCTCCTAGCGCTACCAGCAGCAAGACGCCCGCAATTAAAAAGATTCCGCCGCGTCCCGCCTCGGAGCGCGGGCCATTTTGCGCGGAAGCGGTTTCGACGGCCCCGCCAGCCAAGGCGCCCTCGAGCTCCGCGCCCGGAATCACTGGAAGCGCGTCGCCGGCAATCTCGGCTAAGGGCGCGGCGACAGCCCGGGCCCACGCGCGGTCTGAGGCCGACCGCGCAAGCGCCCGCTTGGTTTTGTTGGCGGCGTCACCGTTTTGCTGGCCAAGCAGATAGTCGCTTATCTCGGCTCGGCGTTTTCCGCTCGGGGCTTTCTCTGGCTCAGCGAGAGTGCTGAGCGCAGCGTAGGCGCGTTCACTCACCGCAGTTGGGCTTAGGTCTAGCGTTGCCGCAATCTCGGCATAGCTCTTCGCTTGCGCGAGCAGGAGGCTAAGTACGGCCCTTTGGTCGGCTGGGAGCTCTTCAACGGAGGGCATCGCGTTGTAGCGTAGAGCAGCACAGCGGTATCGTGCGCCTGATGACCGAATTCATGCCCGGCTCCGAAATCACACCAGTTGTGCCACTCGACCGCACGTTCGATGCTCTTTACGGCCTCGAGATGCTCGAACTGACGCCCGAGATCGCGAGGGCGCAGGTTGCCGTGAAGGAACACCACATGCAGCCGATGGGCCTCGTCCATGGTGGCGTCTTCGCCTCGATCGCCGAGTCGCTCAGCTCTGCGGCGACTACTGTCGGTGTACTTCCAGAGGGCAACTCAGCACAAGGACTTTCGAACCAGACCAGCTTTTTGCGCCCAATTCTCTCGGGCACAATTCAGGCCGTTGCCCGCCGCCGCCACAAGGGGCGTACAACGTGGGTTTGGGAGGTCGAGATCAGCGATGATCAAAACCGACTCTGCGCCCTGGTGCGGATGACGATCGCGGTACGCCCGCTGACCGGCGCTTGATTTTTAAGCTTTGTAACGGTTTGTTATTGGCATCCTGCGATCGCGACCGAAGGCCTTGCCAGTTACTTTGATCCCCGGTGGCTGCTGGCGGCGTTTGTACTCGGCGCGATCGACGAGACCGATCACTTGAGCGACGACTTCTGGGTCGAATCCCTCGGCAACAAGCTGTTCGGGTCCTAGGTCGCGTTCGACGTAGCCCTCAAGCAGCGGATCGAGGATCGCATAGGGGGGAAGAGAGTCTTCATCGGCTTGATCGGCGCGCAGCTCGGCGGAGGGCGCCCGCGTGAGGATTGATTCAGGGATTGGCGAATCGTTGCGGAGATTGCGCAGCTCACAGAGGCGGTATACGAGCGTCTTGGGTACATCTTTGATGACGGCGAAACCGCCGGCGCTATCGCCGTACAAGGTCGAGTAGCCAACCGCCATCTCGGACTTGTTACCGGTCGTCAGTACGAGCCAGCCGAACTTATTCGAGAGCGCCATCAGAAGGTTGCCGCGAATCCGGGCCTGCAAGTTCTCTTCGGTGAGGTCGGCGGGGCGACCATCGAATGTTGGTGCCAGCAAAGTCCCGTAGAGCTCCATCAGACCCCCGATCGGAAGCTCGAGAAGTTCTACGCCCAGGGACTCAGCGAGTCTTAACGCATCGCTGTAAGTTGCCTCGGAGCTGAATTCGGACGGCATTGTCACGCAGCTCACGCGGTCGGCGCCCAGGGCGTCGCAGGCTATGCAGGCCACAAGCGCCGAGTCGACGCCGCCGGAGAGGCCGAGCACCGCTCGCTCGAACCCGTTCTTGTCAGCATAATCCCGCGTTCCAAGCACTAGCGCGGCATAGACCGCTTCATCGTCGTCCGCTACGCGCGCGACACAATGATCGGCGCTGGCATCGCCGGACGGTGGACGGGTAGTGAAGCTGCCGATCATCTCAACCAAATCGAGATTGGCAGCTAACTGGCTTTCGGGCAGCTCTATCTCGCAGCTCAGCAGCCACTGCTCGAACTGTGGCGCCCGCGCGATGATCGCGCCGCTGCTGTCGATCACGAGCGAGTGTCCGTCGAAGACCAGCTCGTCCTGCCCGCCGACCTGAGCACAGAAGGCGACAGCGACGTTGTTGGCGCTCGCCCGCTCCGCCAGCATCTGCTCTCGCGCGGCGCCCTTTCCAGCTTGAAACGGCGAGGCCGATAGGTTGACGATCAAACTCGCGCCGGCAGCGGCCTCATCGCTCTCAGGTGGGCCGACGCTCCAGATGTCCTCGCAGATGCTAAGCCCGATCAGACTGCCGTTCAGCTCGATTAGCGCGCCTTTACTGCCCGCTTCGAAGTAGCGGTGCTCGTCGAAAACTCCGTAGTTGGGCAGATGATTTTTTTTGTAGCTACCGGCGACACGCCCGTCGGCCAAGACGGCGGCGCTGTTATAAACCGCACCGTCGCGCTGCGGGTAGCCGACGATCGCAACAATCCCCTCGACACCAGCGGCAATCCGTTCGAGCGCCTCCGCCGCATCGCGAAGGACGTGCTCCTTGAGCAGCAGATCTTCTGGCGGGTAACCGGTTAGTGCTAGCTCCGGCAGACAAACGAGCGCCGCTCCGGCCGCGAGGGCATCGGCAATCGAATCAGTGATCATCAGTTCATTGCCGGCGATGTCACCGACAACGGGGTTGATCTGCGCTAAAGCTATTCGCACCGTAACTACGCGACGCCCAGCGCTTCGCCGCCGGGCGTATGCGCGGAGAAGACGCCTTCATGTTCGGCGCTGTCCCAGCGATGGCGGTCGGTCTCAGCGGCGCGGCCAAGATCAAAGAGCGCCGCCCTGAAGTCGGCGACAACGTCGCCAAGGTCGGGCAGTACGTCGTAGTCGGCCAGCAAGCCGAAGCTAAGACGCCCGTTGTAACTCATCGCTGCGACCCCGAGTGAAGTGTTCTTTGTCAGTGGAACGACGGGGTAGAGCGCGGTTAGCTGGCGCCCCAGCAGATAGAGCGGCTGCTGCGGCCCCGGAATATTCGTCACAACGAGGTTGTAGAGCCGCTGGCGACTCTGCAGGCGGGCAGCTTGGCTGGCGATCGTTGGCGGAGCAAAGCCAGCCAGCTCGGTCAACGTGTCAGCAGCAACGGCCTGGTCGGAATGCTTAAGGTCGCCCATCGCTTTTGAGATCTGGCGGAAAGCGGCAGCAGGGTCTTGCTCGTAAACGGGCAGTGGTGCCCAGAGTGCCGACACGCGATTACCAAGCTGGCCGGCTTGGTCTTCGCTGCGGACCGATACCGGAACCATCGCCGTCAGCGTTAGTTCGCCTGTATCAACGCCACGGCGCCGCAACCAGCGCCCCAGCCCGAGCGATACCGTCGTGAGCACAGCGTCGTTGATTGTTCCGTCAAGGCCATTCTTAATGTGCTTAAAGGTTGCCAGCGAACTGTTGACCCAGCCGTAGCGCCGGTGAGGGCCGATCGGCTGGTTCAGCGCTGTCGGCGGCGCCGACCGCACTCCTGCCCAGGCCAACGCCCCGGTCTGTTCAATCCGGCCGCTGAGATCGCTGATTGCCCGTCGGGGAGAGCGAATTAATGCGCGCGCTGCGCGAGAAATTTCGACTGGATCGGAGAAACGCTCACGCAGCGCATCGCCAAACAGGTCGGCTGAAGATGGCAGCGGGCGAGGAAGCCATTCGCTTGCCTCATCCACAATCGCTTCTTCTGCGCTGATCGAAAAGAGCACCGACGTGATGTCCACGCCCGAAACACCGTCAACGAGCGCATGGTGGGTCTTGACGACGATCGCAAAGCGCGCCTCTCCGTCCTCTCCGGGTGCAAGGCCCTCGACGAGGTTCATTTCCCATAGCGGCTTGTCACGATCCAGCTGCTCAGCGAAAAGCCTTCCTGCGAGGGCTGCCAGCTGGGCGTCCTCTCCGGGGCGCGGAAGCGCCGAGTGGCGCAGGTGGTAACGGACGTTGAAGTGGGGGTCATCAACCCAGACCGGCCTGCCCTGCTCGAGCGGCACGAAGGCGAGTCGCTGCCGATAGCGGGGAACGCGGTCAAGGCGTGACTCAAGAAAGCGGCGGAACTGGTCGTAGCTCGGTGCCTGTCCTGCAAAAACCATCACCGAAGCAACGTGCATGTGCGCTCCGTCGCGCTCGAGATGAAGAAAAGCAGAGTCGAGCCCCGAAAGGCGGTCTGGATTAGTCATTTGGCCAGTCTAATGGCCTCTGTGCGCAACCTTACACAAGATCGGGTCAAACCTTACACAGGTTGTGTATAGTAAATGATCTTCCAACGATCGAGAAGGTCACTCATGGATATCAGCAATCCCAGCACCTACACCACTATCTACGAGCAGCACAGGCGCGGTGTGTTCGCGGCGGCGTTTAGGATTCTCGGCAATGAAGCCCAAGCCGACGACGTCGTCCAAGACGTGTTCATGAAGGTTTGGCGCAAGCCGAAATCATTTGACTCCAAGCGCGGCGAGCTCGGTAGCTACCTGCGACTGATGGCGCGCAGCCGCGCGCTTGACCTCTGGCGCGAAGGCCAAGCCGCCGGCCGGGCTAGTGACCGGCTAAAGAATGTTGTCGCTGTTGGTGCCTCTCAGGGGGGCGAGCGACCTGACCAAATCGTTGAACGGAGCGAAGCAACGGACACCGTCGTCAGTGCGCTGCGCACATTGCCTGAGAACCAGCGCGAGGCAGTCGTGCTCGCTTACTGGGGCGGTCTCACGGCCGAGGAAGTGGCACGGCGCGCCTCGGTGCCGCTCGGTACCGCGAAGAGCCGGATTCGGCTAGGTCTCACGAAGCTACGCGACGAATTCGGCGACGGCTACATCGCTGCCGACGCTGCCTAGAACGACAAAAGCCCCGCCTACTTAAAAGCAGGCGGGGCTTGTCGGAACGCCGGAGTTACGCTACAGGCGTACTCGCGGGCGCGTCGTTGAGCTTCTTTACTCCGGTAACCAGGAGCAGGCCGAAACCGACCTTCGCGGAGATGTCGATGACCGTGAAGACCGCGACCTCCGTGTTGAGGCTGATCGTGCCGGTTCCTTCGGTGCCGAGGATCCAAAGCACCGGGTAAATGAACCAAAGGACGGTCAAAATACCGAGCAGCTTGTTGTAAAGCGCCGCTGTTCCGCCGCCCTGCTCCGCTGCAGCGGCACGAACTGGCCCCCAGACTAGGAACAGAATGGCTAGGAAGAAGCCAAAGGACACGACAAACCAGACGTACTTGTGGGTCGAGTCCAGTGAGAGCGCGCCAAAGAGTCCGGTCAGAATCATCAGGACGTCGGCTCCAATCGTGCCCGCCACCAAACCATTCCGGTTGCGGGCAGCTTCGCCGCCGCCAGAAAGCGGCTTGAGCCCGACCATCAAGAGGCCAATCAGCAGCAGCGGGGTAGTAAATACCCAGTCGACGTAGCGAGCGAAGTAAACGAGCTCCGCAGTTACATCGGCTCCGATGCCAAGTGGCGTGATCGCGAGCGCCGCTTTCGAGACGATAATGTCGCCCTGCCCTTGGGCCATTAGTAGGTAGAGGCAGGCTGCGATAGCGCAGACAAAGAAACTTGTCACGCGGTGATGGTTTTCCCGGTATAGCCCCCCCGAGCCGACAAACAGAATTGCGAAGGCGCCGAGCGTCATGCCGCCGGTTCCGATCCAAAGCCATGTTTCTTGGGTTGAAGTCATGAGCGTGTTCATTTTCTCTGATTCCTCCTAGGTAAATTGGCCGGCGGCCAACCTTTTATCGGGCTTTCGCCGTTGACGCAAGTAAACCTACTAGAGATGGCCGGTGTCAGGCAACTCCGTCGCGCCTACTCGTCGGCGAGCCCCCGTAGCCTTGCGCAAATGCTCGGGCCGATCGCGCACATTGATCTTGACGCCTTCTTCGCATCGGTCGAGCTCTGCCGCCAGCCAGAGCTACGGGGGATACCTGTGATTGTCGCTGGCAGCGGCCCGCGCGCAGTTGTTACAACCGCGTCATACGAGGCGCGGGTATTTGGCATTGGTTCGGCCATGCCGGCCACGCAGGCCAAGCGACTCTGCCCTGACGCGGTCGTAATTGCACCGAACTTTGCCGCGTACCGCGAGGTTTCACGCGACGTGATGGCAGTCATCGCCGACCACATTGAAAGGTTCGAGCAGCTGGGGATTGACGAGGCGTTCGTAGACCTCGAAGGGCTCCACTCGCCGAAATCCGCGATGCGGCGGCTCGTTGCCGAGATTTACGAGCAGACTTCGATGCGCGCCTCTGTTGGCATTGGCCCTAACCGGTTGGTTGCGAAGGTCGCCTCGGATGCCGAGAAGCCGAATGGTTTTCTCGTCTTGACCGAAGAAGAGGCGCGCCGGCGCTTCGCAGACTCGCCGGTTTCTCTGGTGCCGGGCATTGGCGCGCGAACCAGCGAGCGGCTGGGGGAAATAGGAATCGACACTCTGGCCCAGCTACGCGCTGCCGACGCGGCGTCGTTGACAAATCGCTTCGGCCCTCGACAGGGCCCCGCATTGATCGCGTTAGCGCGCTTCGAGGCGTCGGCCGAGATAGTCACCGACCGCGAGCCGGTTAGCGAGTCGCGCGAAACGACCTTCGACCAAGACATCAGTTCGGGCGACGAGCTCGAGGACGAGATGAGGCTGCTGGCAGTCGAACTCGCCAGTGCGCTTCAACGGAGTGGCCGTAGCGGCCGAACAATTCGGATCAAAGTCCGCCTCGACGACTGGACTACGGTCACGCGGGCGAGGACGATTCCAGCGCTAACGAACGACTACGAGACGATCATCAAAATTGCGATCGAACTGCTTCGCGAGTACGGCCCGCAGCGCCCGGTGCGGCTGGTTGGCGTGGGTGTAACGGGCTTTGCGGCGCGCGAACAGCAGAACCAGCTTGAGTTACCGCTCGAGCTGCCAGCGGCTTAAAGCACCTTTGAAAGGAAGCTTTGCGTCCGTTTGTGCTGGGGGTTTTCGAACACAGCTGCTGGGTCTCCCGACTCAACGACAACTCCGTCATCGATGAACACAACCGTGTCACCAACCTCTTTGGCGAATCCGGTCTCGTGCGTTACGACGACCATTGTCATCCCGTCGGCTGCCAGCGCGCGCATTACGTCGAGCACCTCGCCGACGAGCTCCGGGTCGAGCGCTGAAGTTGGCTCGTCAAAAAGCATCAGCTTCGGCTTCATTGCCAGCGCGCGAGCGATTGCCACGCGCTGCTGCTGGCCGCCCGAAAGCTGCGCTGGGTAGGCGTCAAGCCGATCTCCTAGCCCGACGCGGTCCATGAGCACCTTCGCCTCGGCTTTGGCGACCTCGCGCTTCGTGCCGCCAACGCGGATCGGCGCTTCGATGATGTTCTGTTCCGCCGTCATATGGCCGAACAGGTTGAAGCGTTGAAACACCATTCCGATCTGCTCGCGCTCGGCTGCAACGTCGCTCTCGCGCATCTCGTGCAGCTTGTCGCCGCGCTGGCGATAGCCGACGAGCGCGCCGTCTACCCAAATTCGGCCCGAGTTGATCTTCTCGAGGTGGTTGATGCAGCGCAGGAAAGTTGACTTACCTGAACCGGACGGACCGAGCAGACACATCACCTCGCCGGAAGCGACCTCGAGCGTTATGCCCTTAAGCACCTCGTTGCGACCAAAGCGCTTGTGAACGGCCTCTGCTTTTATCATCGGCTCGCTCATAGCCCGTGCCTTTGTTCAGTTGGCGGCACTTCGGTGTGCCGCCAAGTGCTGAAACTCTGCCACAGCCGCATTAGCAGCGTCGGCGGAAGCGCTCGGGCAGTGCCACGGCCATAGTGGCGTTCAATGAAATACTGCCCAATTGAGAGGATCGTCGTGAGGACGAGGTACCAAATGCTGGCCACTATCAGTAGGGGAATCTGCTTGTAGTTGGCGGCGTAGATCAGCTGCACTGCATAGAGCAGCTCCGTGTAGGCCAGCACGCTGACGAGCGACGTCGTCTTCAGCATGCCGATCGTCTCGTTGCCGGTCGGCGGGATTATCACGCGCATAGCTTGCGGCAGAACGATCCGGCGAATGGTTTGCATCCGGCGCATTCCAAGCGCCTTCGCCGCCTCTTCCTGACCTTCATCGACGGAGAGCAAACCAGCGCGGACGATCTCCGACATGTAGGCGCCCTCATTGAGCCCCAAACCGAGCAAGGCGGCGACAAACGGGGTTATCAAGTTATTCGCGTTGAACTCGATTAGCGCTGGGCCAAATGGGATGCCGAGCGCAACAACGGGGTAGAGCGCCGCGATGAAGTTCCAGAAGAGCAGCTGCACCAGAACAGGAGTCCCGCGAAACAGCCAGATGTAAAAACCGCTCGCCGCCACGACAACGGGGTTAGGTGAGAGGCGCATCACCGCGAGAATCACGCCGATCAGAATGCCCACGACCATCGCGATGATCGTCAGTTCGATTGTCTTTAGAAGGCCATCTAAAACGACCGGTGCGAAGAGATACTCGCCAACCGTGTCCCAACCAAAACGCGGATTGGTGGCCACCGATCGGATCAGGGCCGCAGCGATCACGACGATGACGACGCCAGCGACCAGCCGTCCCGGCCTTCTGACCGGGACGGCTTTGATCTCTTCTGGCGCTACCGAGGCTGACGTCTGTGCGGACGCTTCGTCCGGTTCAGCCACGCTTTGCTACTCAGTCGATTGCGCCATTGATCACCGGATCGGTGATCGCGCCCTCGTCAAGGCCCCACTTCTTCAGGATTGCTGCGTACTGGCCGCCTGCGATTAGATTCTTCATTGCCGCAAGAATCGGTTCGGCGAGGCCGCTGTTCTTCGGAATAGCGATCCCGTAGGGCGCAGTGCCGTACGGCGTGCCGACGAGTGCGAGCTGGCCGTCACTCTCAGTCACTTGGTACGCGGCGACTGGCGAATCAGCCATGCTGATCTGAGCGCGGCCACTGATTACCGCGCTGTTGGCGCCGTTCTGATCAGGGAAGACGAGCAAAGTCAGCTTCTTGTCGGAAGCACACTTCTTCGCTTGCGCAGTCGCGTCGTCCGCTTGCACTGTTCCCTTTTGAACCGCGACCGATAGGCCACAAAGATCGGCTAGGCCATCTGGAGCTGGGCCGCCTTTCTTGCCGAAGAACGATGTTCCCGCCTCGAAGTAGGTGACGAAATCAACCGTTGCCTCGCGCTCTTTGGTGTCGGTGAAGGACGACATGCCAATGTCGTATTTGCCCGCGGCTAGGCCAGGGATGATCGCGTCGAAGGTGGCGTTTTGAACGTCGGCCTTAAGCCCCATTACCTGCCCAAGTGCGTTGGCTAGGTCGACGTCGGCCCCAACGATGTCTTTGGTGCCTTCGTTGACGAACTCCATTGGCGCGTAACTGGCGTCGGCGGCAACTGAGAGCGTGCCGGCGGAGCTGACCTTGGCCGGAACGCTCGCAGCGATTGTCGCGTCCTTGGTTGCGGTGATCCCGGAGCTTTCCGAAGTGCTTGTGGAGCTGCTCGAATCATCGCTGCCGCAGGCGGAAATCGCCAGAGCGGCGGTGATCACGGCGGCAACTGCGAAGGGACTGCGCGTCGTATTGATCCTCATATGTTTTCTCTCCCGATAATCTTGAATTGGTAATTAATAAAGCTACCAGCGATCATCGTTGAGCGCACGAAGGTTGCTGGTAGGAAGCGAAGCGACCGGCCACCAAGGCGAGTAAGGCACCTACGGCGATGCACGGGCGGTCGCGGCGTCAGGCTGCGGTTCTGGGCTAATCGCTACCCCCGATGGCTTTGAGCGGCAGTGTTACCGGCGAACTGCGACGCGAACGCTGGAGCTATTTGCTGGGCGGAATGGATAGTCGGGCCGGCTTGGGGTGCGCACGCGGAATTGAAAGCTGCCGCCAGAAGAGCGAAGGAAGCGGTAGCGCGCAGACCAGTAACCGCTCGCACTTACGGCGACATCGGTGCGGATTGGAACCCAACCGCGCGAGCGCGGACCGCGGCCGTAAAGCGTGAGCTGGAACCCACTTCGCGGCACGTAGCCGCCCCGAAGGCGCCCCTTTATGGTCGTTCTGCGGCCAGCTTTGAGCCTGCGCGGCGCGGCGGTAATCGTCGTTGACGCCAGCCGCGCCGCGTAAAGCAGGTTGGACACTGCCTCCTCGCGCAGATCACTGCCCGGGACGACAATGCGAATCCGCAGCGAGCTGTGAGCGGTGACCGTCGCGCTGGCGCGGCCGCTGGCGTCCGTACGCGCCGTGCCGGCAGGCGTCCACGTAGCAGGCATCATCCACGGCTCGGTTTCAATCCGCAGCGACAGATTATTGAGCGGGTCGCCCGAACTGTCGACCACGCGCACCGTCACGCGCCGCTTTGCCGCGGCGGAGGCCCCGCTCCGGCTAGCCAGCGGAGAAATATCGGCTTTCGCACTAATCACCGCGCGCGCGGGCGGGGTGATCGACCCGATCGGAGCGCCGGAACTTGGGCCGCCGTACCAATTCACCAGCGTGGCACTGTTGCCAGCGCAGTCACTGACGAGCGCGCGCGCCGTGAAGGGCATCCGCGGTCCGAAGATCTCGTCCGGCACGAGCGCAGTTGCTCGCTGGACGCCTTCGTTAGTCGCCAGAGGCCGCCAGACCCCGGGTACCGTTGAGATTTCGATCGAAGCGCGCCCTACGCAGCGCTCATCGATAAAGAACTCGAGCAGCGCCGGGTGTTCGGCGTTGATCGGGCGCAGGCCGCCGCTGGGGGGTGTGCTGTCCTGCGTGTAGGTGAAGGACTGGATAGCGCTCTTGTTGCCAGCGACGTCGGCAGCGTAGGTCTGGAGGAGGTGTTCTCCCTCCCCGGGGCTGAGTGCGGCGAACGGGCCACCCGTCAGCACATCTGCGCCGCGGTCGAGCTTTGTCGAGACGTAACCGCCGGCCGTGACTGGCGCTGGGGCGACGGCAGCGGCCAGCCCTGAAATTTCGTCACGCCCGCTGATCGCGAACCGGACGTCTGTTGTGACGAAGGCGCCGTGGGCTGGCGCGCCAGCGACCGTCAGCTCCGGTGGCGCAGCGTCTTTGTTTAGTTGACCGCTGGTTGCCTGCAGCGCAGGCGTGACGAGCCCCGCACCGCTTGCCAGGCCTACGCTCAATTCGTGACGGCCGTCAGTGAGCGCGCTCAGCGCGAATGATCCAGCCGCACCCTTGCCGTCGGCGGGCACGGTCGTGACAGGCCCGCCGTCAACGCTCACGCGGTAGGAGGCGTAGCCCGAAGGTGGGGCGGAGGACGACGCTGGCGGCGAAAGTGTTAGCGGCTGAGCCGCGCGCTCACGGTTGACCCAGCCGTTAGGGAACGCGATCGACGGCGAACCGGGGATCGTGTCGTCAAAGCGCAGTAGAGGTGACCAGTCGCTCCACTGCCCTTTAAAGAGTTCATCGTTGACGCGAACGCGCATTTTGTAGCGTCCGACGCTTGGCAGCGTGACCGAATCTAGCGCCGGCGCTCCAGCGCGCGCCTCGACGGTGCATCGCGACGGGTCGATCGAATCGTCAGTCGTCGCCGCGCAGATCTCGACGTCGTGCGAGTTGAGCGGCGCGCCAGCGCCTTTGCCTGGGTTGGCGTAGCTCAGAGTGAAGTCATTAATCGTTCGCCAGGCCGATGCCGGTGCGCCACTCAGCTGCGGCGCCCCGGCGGCACCCGGGGCGGTGTTGTCAATCAATGCCTGATGGCTTTCGCTGCTTTCGTTGCCGCCACTATCGGTCGCCTCAATCGTGACCGTGTGCGCGCCATCAGCAAGCTTCGCCGTGTCGAAACTAACCGCCAGCTCGCGCGACGCGGGGCAGGGGATCGTCCGCGCGTAGTCGCAGTCCGATGAAACTACGCGGCGCTCGGCTCCTATGTTCGCCGACAGCGAGAAAATGCCAACGTTGTCCGACGCTGAGAAGGCCAGCGCCTGTGTGCCTGAGAGCCAAGCCGACGAGGTCCAGAGAGGTCCAGATTGCGAACTGAGCGCGGCCGTGGTCGGGTCGCTGATTCTTACGCGAGCGCCGAACAGTTCGGTTCGCGCGCGCGAGTATCCGGCAGCAGCAACGTTTGTCGCCAGCAGCGAACACCCGTCACCGTTGGCACAGACGACGCCAAGGCGCAGGCTCGTGCGGTTTGGAACCGAGACCGCGAAGTAGCTGCCACGCGAACCGGTCGAGAGCGCACTGCGCCCGATCCCGCCAAGCAGATAAGCGTTAGTTTCATCGCCAATCCCGACTCCCCAGTTGTCCGTGGCACCGCCGCCGTAGCGGTAAAGGCTGAGCGAAAGGTCGGCGCGGTCAATTGTCGTTCCGGTCGGCGCGTTGAAGCTCCAGCCAGTCGCAGCGAACGCGGGCACAGACCCGCCCGCCGGCTTCGCGGCCGCGCGCGCAATCAATCCGTTCGCTGATGAGCCGCCGCAACCGGCGCTGTAGGCGGGGAGATCAATACTCGATGAGGACGATTCCCAGCTTAGGTTCGCCCCACGCGGGTCGTCGAGGCAGGCATGAACGGTGTAGCTCCCGGCCACAGCGGGCGCGGCGGACAACGCTATTGCAACAGCGCTCACAAGAGCCGCGGTCATTCCTACGGGGAGGCATTGGCCGCGCATCGCGCGACCATAATCGCGCAAATTGCGGCTTGTCAAGAGCCGTTGGGTGGGCTAGGGCGCTGAGCGAGCAGTGCGCGGCTCAACGTGTGCCGCGATAGGCTGCCCGTCGATCGAGCAAACGGAGTGAAGATGAAGAAGTTTCTCGCCTTACTGGTTCCTAGCGCCGTCGCCGGCTGGTTGCTGCGCGGGCCGATCGCGGTTGGGGTGACTAAGAAAGCGCTGCCGAAGCGGCTTTCCGCCGACCCAGCAGCGGCGCTTGGCGACGGGTTACACATTGCGATTTGCGGCTCCGGCTCGCCAATTCCCGATGAAGAGCGGGGCAACCCTTGTACGGCCGTGATCGCGGGCGAAAAGATCTACATGGTCGACGCCGGCGAACAGGCCTCGGAAACCTTTAACCGGATGCAGCTGCGCCCTGACCAGATTGAGGCCGTTTTGCTGACCCATTTCCACTCCGACCACATTGGTGGCCTAGGCAGCGTGACGCTACAGCGCTGGGTCGCCAACGCGGCAAAGACGCAGCTACGCGTGCTCGGACCGCCTGGCGTTGAGCGCGTAGTGAACGGTTATAACGAGGCATACGCGCTCGATAACTCTTATCGCACCGCCCACCACGGCGAGGCGATCGCACCGTCGGCAACCGCAGGAATGGTTGCCGAGCCTTTTGATTTCGAACCAGGAGAGACTTCGAAGGTCGTGCTGGAGGATGGGGGACTGGTCATTACAGCGTTTGAGGTTGACCACTCTCCTGCGACCCCTGCCGTTGGCTACCGCTTCGATTACAAAGGCCGCAGCATCGTCGTCAGCGGCGACACGGTTTACACAAAAAGTCTTGTCGAGGCATCACAGGGCGCCGACCTGCTCGTCCACGACGCACTTTCAGCCGACCTGCTCAAGCTGGTCGAAGACGCCAGCCGCGACGCAGGCTTTGCCAACCGTGCGCAGATCCT
>JBDNJF010000028.1:0-8634 GCA_041687955.1 Solirubrobacteraceae bacterium | reverse complement strand
GCGCGAGTCTTCTGTGACTGTTACGACACGGAGAGCGGCGAGCGCTTCGACGCCGACCCGCGCCAGAACCTCAAGCAGGTCGTTGAGCGCTTCGAGGATGAGCTGGGACTGCACTTCCTGATCGGAATCGAGCCGGAAATGATGTGGCTGCGCAAGCCACTGCCAGGTGAAGCGCCGGTTGGCGTGACGGAGCCTTACTGCTACCACATTCACCAGTTCGAGGAACTGCGTCCGGTGCTACTCGACGTTGTCGAATACGGCCAGAAAATGGGGCTCGACATGAGCTACGGCGACCATGAGGACGCCCCCGGCCAGCTGGAGCTGAACTTCCGCTTTGACCGCCCCGTGAAGACGGCAGACAACATCACTACCTACCGCCAGATCTGCGCCGCAGTTGGCCGCAAGCATGACCTGCTGCCGACCTTCATGCCGAAGCCGTTCACCGGCGTGGCGGCGAACGGTCACCACCACCACTTCACGCTCGTCGATGATGACGGCAACAACGTTTTCGCCGACCCGGACGGGCCGGCATCGCTCTCAGAGACCGGACTTCAGTTCCTTGGCGGGCTGCTCGAACACTTCCACGCGCTGATGTGCGTTGGTAACCCGACCGTCAACTCCTACGTTCGTATGTGGGACACCGGCTTCTGGGCGCCGATCTACCGCAACTGGGGCTGGCAGAACCGAACCTGCACGGTTCGCGTAGCTAGCGGCGGCCGCTTTGAGTACCGCGGCGTCGACTCATCTTGCAACCCCTACCTGACCGTCGCGGCGCTGCTCAACGCGGGCCTCGACGGGCTGCACAAAAAGATTGACCCAGGCCCGCCGCAGGTTGGCAACACCTACGAGCTGCTGAAGGCCGGCGCGCAGATTGACAGGGTGCCAGACAACCTTGGGCAGGCGCTTGACGAGCTGGCAAAGGACGACGTTGTGAAGTCAGCGATGCCGGGCAAGCTCTACGAGATTTTCAACCATTACAAGCGCGATGAGTGGGAGCGCCACCTCGCGTCGGTCACCGATTGGGAGCGCGACGAGTACCTCGAGTACCTCCCCTAACCGCTCACCAATTTAGAACAGGAGGAAGACTTATGTGTGGAATTGCAGGAATCATTTACCGCGACGGCCCTCACGCCGTTGGCGACAACATGACCAAGATGCTGCAGTCGATGAAGCATCGCGGCCCCGATTCGACCGGCTACGCGCTCTACGGCACGCCCAGCGAGGCGTTCCGGATGCGGATCACGCTTGCTGACACCAACGACAAGCGTGACTTCGACTTCTCCGAGCGGCTGCTGCGGCGCCGCTCCGAAGTGGAGGGCAAGCTGCGTGCGGTTGGCGCCAGCGTCACTGAGATCGACGAAACGACTGACTACACCTCGACCTTCACTTTCGATTACAACGGCGACCTGAAGACGCTCGCCGACCAAGTTGAATCGGTACGCGACACGCAGGTTCTATCGCTCGGCCATTCGCTTGAGATCGTCAAGGACATTGGCGACGCTGAAACCGTGTCGGCGCAGTACAACCTCGACAAGATGCAGGGCACGCATGGGATTGGCCACGTGCGGATGGCAACTGAGTCCGACGTCGACATCGCCGGAGCCCACCCTTACTGGGCTTATCCATTCTCCGACGTGGCAGTGGTTCACAACGGTCAGCTAACAAACTATTTCTATTGGCGCCGCCGGCTTGAGCGCAGCGGCCACCGCTTCCAGTCGGCCTGCGATTCGGAGATCATCGCCGTTTACCTCGCCGAGCGGATGTCGGAAGGAGCATCGCTTGAGGACGCGATGAACCAAAGCATGGAAGAGCTCGACGGAGTCTTCACTTATCTCTGCGTGACGGCCGATTCGCTGGGCATGGCAAAGGATGAGCTGGCCGCCAAGCCGCTCGTGCTTTACGAGAGCGACAACATCATTGCCGTTGCCTCCGAGGAGATTGCGATCCGCGAAGTTGTGCCAGGTGAAATTGAAACTTACGACCCATTCGAAGGAGAGGTGATGGTATGGACGCGGTAGTCGGCGAAAGCCAGATCACTTATGACGCGCGCGGGCTAGTCGAGGTTGACGACACCGTTTTGGGCGTGGCAATTGTTAAGGACGGCAAGGCAACGATCGACGCCTCGGAGCTAACGACGCGCAAGATCAACCTTGAAATTCGCTCGCTCGTTTACGGCCAGGGAATCGAAGACGTCACTGTCCTCAACCCTGGCGGAAAGCACTCGCTGGGAGTTGGCATCCTGACGCGCTGCAAGATGACCTTCGAAGGCAGCCTTGGCTACTTTGCCTGCGGCGTGATCGACGGGCCGGAGGTAACAATCAACGGCCGCGTTGGTTGGTCTGCCTGCGAGAACATGATGGCCGGCGTGGTTGTCATCAACGGCAACGCCGGCTCACTGACGGGCGCGGCAATCCGCGGCGGCGACCTTGTAATCAAGGGCCGCGTCGGCGCTCGTACCGGCATTGACCAGAAGGGTGGCACGATCATCATCACCGGCGCCGCAGGATCGAACACGGGCTTCATGATGCAGCGTGGCCGCCAACTGTTACTCGGCGATGTCGGGCCGCACCTTGGCGACTCGATGTACGACGGAACAATTTATGTTGGCGGCAAAGTTAAGTCGCTCGGCGCCGACTGCGTGGAGGGCGAAATGACCGACGAGGACATTGAGTTCGTAACTCGCAAGATGGCTCTTTACGAACTTGGAACGCCACCTGAGCTGCAGAAGTTTGTCTGCGGTAAGAAGCTCTACAACTACGACAACCTCGAGCCGGCCGAGCGCAAGCTCGTCCTATAGATCGCTACCAGGAGAAACCATGGCTGACGAAAACGCACCGTCCAAGACTTCACGGCTCGGCAAGAGCCAAATTTTCACCCCTGAGGTAATAAACGACATCCATATGAAGGCCGAACTTGGCCGTTACCGGATGCGTGGCTTCTCAATGTTTAAGAAGATCCCGCACTGGGACGAGCTGATGTTCATGCCCGGCACGCTGACCCGATTCGTAATCGAGGGCTACCGCGAAAAGTGCACGACGAAGACGGTCCTCGGCGCGCGCTTTGCGAAAAACCCGATCGAGCTCGACATTCCCGTCTACATCACTGGAATGAGCTTCGGCGCGCTCTCGCTTGAGGCGAAGATGGCGCTGGCGAAGGGCGCCTCAATGGCCGGCACCGCGACCTGCTCAGGCGAAGGCGGAATGATCCCGCCGGAGCGCGACCTCTCCACCAAGTGGTACTACCAAGTTATTCAAAGCCGTTACGGCTTCAACCCGCATCACATGATGCTCGCTGACGCGATTGAGTTCTTCATCGGCCAAGGCGCAAAGGTCGGCCTCGGTGGCCACCTGATGGGCCAGAAGGTGACCGAGCAGGTAGCTGAGATGCGTTCGCTGCCGGCCGGCATCGACCAGCGCTCACCTGCCCGCCACCCCGATTGGCTTGGCCCCGACGACCTATCGCTGAAGATTCAGGAGGTTCGCGAGGCGACCGATTACCAAGTGCCGATCCAGCTGAAGATCGGCGCCTCTCGCGTTTACGACGACGTTCGCATGGCTGCAAAGTGCGGCCCGGACATCATTTACCTTGATGGCGCCGAAGGCGGCACCGCCGCTGGCCCCCACCTAGCGACCGAAGAGACCGGCATTCCGCTGATGGCGGCAATCCCGGAGGCGCGCCGCGCACTTGAGGATGTTGGCCTCGCTGACGAGATTGATCTCGTAGTCGCCGGTGGTATCCGCAACGGTGGCGACGTGGCCAAGTGCCTCTCGCTCGGTGCCAAGGCCGTCGCAATGGGTTACGGCCCGCTGATCGCGATGAACTGCAACAAGGAGATCGAGGGCGTAACCGACTACATGGGTGCTCACGGCGTTGAGGCAGGCGAGTGCTACCACTGCCACACCGGGCGTTGCCCAGTAGGGATCGCAACCCAAGACCCTGAGCTGCGCAAGAGGCTCGTTGTCGACGAGGCAGCTGAGCGCGTCTACAACTACCTGCACACGCTGACGCTGGAAGTTCAGCTTTTGGCGCGCGCCTGCGGCAAGACCGACATCCACAGCCTCGAGCCAGAAGACCTCTGCGCGCTGACTGTTGAAGCGGCAGCGATGGCGAAGGTGCCGCTCGCTGGCACCGAGTACATCCCTGGCGTGACTGAGGACCGCACGCTGCAGGAGATGAAGCAGATGCTCGAAAGCCACCTCGAAAGCCAGGCGCAGCAGTTTGTTGGCCAGCCCGGCCATGTTGTTGCCTCGCAGGACTGAACAGGAGACCGATGATGAGCACTGATCACAGCGTTTCGAACCCGCGCAAGGACCCAGAGAAGATCGTCTCGATCGACTCCGAGTACCTGACCGGCAAGCGGTTCGCCTACCAAGAGGACATCTCCGAGATCGACGGGGTCGACCTGCAGGAGTCCACGCCGGGCGGCGACATCAACTGGCTTGAGGACATCACGATGCTTGAGGAGGACGGCACGCCGGCGGTCTTTGACCGCTACTCCAACTCATTCCTTAAGATCTATTACGAGATCCCCGCCGGGCGCGAAGATGAGATCGCGCGCAAGGTGCTGATTAAGCACCTTCAGTCCGGTAACTCTTACGGCACGGTGCTCAAGGAGCGCTACGCGAAGTTCGCGCAGCCCGAGCTTGGCCCGTGGGTGAAGGGCTCAAAGACGGTTGGCGACAATTACGTACCGCCAGTGCTCGAAGGCTGGGAAGCGCCGGACGGCCACTAGCGGCGCGCTCGTGGGCGCCGCTGCGTTAGCGCGGCGCGCCTTGGCGCCGCTGCGTTAGCGCGGCGTGCCACCGAGCGCAGCGGCAACCTCGGCGGCGGCTTGAAGTAGCGCCGGCACAACCGCCGCGCGCCGCTTCTCCGTTAGCCGCGACTGCGGGCCCTGCAGGCCAAGAATCGCGATAAGTCGGCCGCCGGCGCCGGTTATCGGTACCGCTAGCGCGGCTAGGTCGTCCTCGCGCTCGCCGACCGCTTCGGCGTAGCCGTCGGCCTTCGCCTTTTTGACCTGCGCCGCGAGCTGCTTGCGGTCGGTGACCGTCTGCTCGGTGTAACGCGCCAGCTCGCCGCCGGGCAAAGGGACGTCACCGAAAGCCAGCATCACTTTGCCGGTCGCTGTCGCGTGGGCGACGCTAGGGCGCCCAAGCTGCGCCACGCTAACCACGCTGCCAGCGCCGGGGACGAACTCAACCGTCACCGATTCAGTCCCGGCCGAGACGGAGAGCGTGACCGTCTCGCCGGTCTCAGCGGCCAGGCGGCGCATCGCCGGGCGCGCAAGCTCTCGCACGTCGAGCGCCGACAGCGCGCGATCGGCCAGTGCGACTAGGTGCAGGCCGAGCCGCCAAGGGCCGTCAGCGGCGGCGCGGTCGACCAACCCGGCGGCTCGCAGAGTGCCTAGGAGCCGCGACGCGTTACTCGGGTTTACGCCCAATTGGCGGGCTAATTCGTTGGTTCCAAGGCCGTCAGGCGCGACTGCCAGAAGGTTGAGCAGCGTTGCCGCACGGGCAACTGCTGCAACGGGGCGCAGCGCGGTTGACTTCTCGTCCGATTGGCTTGTAGAGTCAGGAGACACGTTAGGCAATGGTATTGCCTACACGGCAACAATACAAGGAGCTTTAAAAATGTCAGCCAGCCTGCCCACCTCAGTCGACTATCTCGTAATCGGCGCCGGAGTCCACGGACTCTCAACCGCTCGCTCACTTGCAGAGCGCGGCGAAGAGGTTCTAGTAATCGACAAGAGCAACGTAGGCGCCGGTGCCTCGGGCATCGCCTGCGGCGTTGTTCGCAACAACTACTACCAGCCAGCGATGGCCGAACTGATGGCCGCCTGCGTTGAAATGTGGGAAGCCGACGCCGAGGCGCTCAGCTACCACGGCTCCGGTTACATCGCGCTCGGGCCTGAGTCGCAGCGCGGCGACCTTGAAGAGGTTTTCGAGCGCCAGCAGCGGATCGGCTACGACTCAGAACTGCACACCGGCGAGGCGGACGTGATGGCGCACATGAAAACGCTCTACCCCGACTGGCGCGCACCCGGACTAACCGTCTGCCTGCACGAGCACGTCGGTGGCTTCGCCTTCAACAAGGAATCGATGCACGGCCTCGCCAGCCTTGGCCGCGCCGCCGGCGCCTCAATCATCGAAGGCGTCGAAGTGACCGGCTTCGTGCGCGACGGCTCCGGCGCAGTTACCAGCGTGCAGACCAGCGCCGGTGAGATTGCGATCGGCAAAGAGGTCGTTGTTGCAGTTGGCCCGTGGATCGCCGGCATCTGGGAGATGCTTGAGCTTCCGGGCCGGCTAGACGTGCGCCAGCCCGACGGCTCGCTGGCCGAAGACCTGCCGATGTGGACCTACTGGTACCTGCAGGAAGGCGAGCTCGCCCTGCCACCGGAGACGCTGAACACGGCCGACGGCAAGCCCTCGGCGGTGCTTCACGTTGATAGCGACGCGCCGCTCCACGATGACGACGGCGGCCTGATTACCGACGAGCCGTGGGGCGTCTACTTTAAGCCCGACCGCACCACCGTTCAGGGCGGCGCAGCGCCGATCCAGCTTGGTAACGAGTTTGACGTTGATCCCTACCCGACCGGAAGCGTTGACGATGGCTTTGCCCGCATGTGGTCGGCCTCGCTCTCGCACTGCCTGGAACGCTTTGAGGGAACTAGCTCGAAGTTCATCGACACCCGCTCCGGCGGCGTTGGCGCCTTCACGGTCGACAACTTCCCCGTCTTTGACCGGATGGCGCCGAATGTCTTCGTCGCCGCCGACTCAAACCACGGTTACAAAATGCTCGCGGTAGGGCGTGAGATCGCCAGCGTGCTCGTTGGCGAGCACTCAACGCTGCTGACGCCGTTTAGTTACGAGCGCTTCTCAACCGGCGACCTGCACCCGGTGTCCAACAGCCCTTACCCCTGGAGCTGATTTAAACGCCGCTGCCAGGTGGCCGCGCGGACCGCGTCGCCCGCCGCTAGTCCTTCGGGAACCCACCCGCTGACGGCACGGATGCCGTGGAGCGAGCCAACCAGCCAAACCTCGCGGCCAGCCAGGTCGGCCGGCCGAGGCAAGAAAAAGTCAACCTCGACGCCATCCTCTGCGGCGATTTTTAGCAGCAGGCGGCGAGTAATCCCCGGCAGGACCGGTGCATCGTCTGGAACTGCGCAAAGCCTCTCCCCCTGCCACCACAGCAGGCTTGAGTAAGCGCCTTCGAGCAGGTAGCCGTCGCGGTCGCTCAAGACCGCCTCGCCGGCGCCGTGCTCGCGCGCCTGCGCGCGCAGCCCGTCAAGCAGCTCCAGTTCCGGACCCTTGCGCTGGGGCAGCAGGCGCGGGTCGGGCTCCTCCATCAGCCAGGCAACGACGCTCGATTCGCGCGGCGGAGCGGAGCGCAGCGCCAGCGTTAGCTGGCCGCTAGCGAGCAGGTCAACACGCGGGAACCAGCGGCCGTCTTGGGGCAGTAGCGGGTTAAGCGCATCCCAGGCCAGCTCCAACTCAGCAACGTTCCCAAGCTCCGCTGCGCTGCTAAGGAAGCGATCGCGGTGAAGATCGGGGCCAGTCGTCGATCCCTCCTCAATCAGCCATGAATCGGCAACGGCAACCGCGCCTGGCGATGGCTGCGCGGGCTGCCAGCCGCCACTTTCGCTGCTCCAGCGGTAGTTGCTGCTCACTGCGCCGAAGCCAGCGGCGCGGCCGAGCCGATCGTTCCCCCGGCTGCCTCAACGAGCGTCCGCGTCTTCAGCAACATCTCCTCGTACTCAGCCTCAGGGTCGGAGGCGGCGACGATCGCGCCGCCAGCACCGATCGTGGCCCCCTGCGGCGTCGCCACGAGCGTGCGAATCACAACGCTGAGGTCGGCGCTCGTGTTGACCGAGAGGTAGCCGAGCGCGCCGGAGTAAATACCGCGCGGGCGATCCTCAAGCCGATCGATGATCTCCAGCGTGCGTAGCTTCGGTGCGCCTGTCATTGAGCCGGCAGGGAAGCAGGCGCAGACGGCGTCAAGCGCGGTGGCCCCTTCGCGTAGCTGACCGCGAATGATCGAAACCAGTTGGTGAACGGTCGCGTAAGACTCAACAACCATTAGTGCGGTTACGTGCACGCTGCCAAGCTCGCAGACGCGGCCAAGGTCGTTGCGAACAAGGTCGGCGATCATCAAGTTCTCGGCGCGCGCCTTCTCGTCGGCTTGCAGCGCCTCGGCGCGGCGGGCGTCTTCGGCTGGGTCGCTGCTGCGCTCGCAGGTTCCCTTAATCGGCTTTGACTCAGCGACGCCGTCGGCGCTGATGCTAAGAAAGCGTTCCGGCGACGAGCTCAGTACCGAAAGCTCTCCGAAGCGCATTAGTGCTGCGTAAGGCGCGGGATTGGCGGCGCGAAGGCGGCGATAGGTAGGCAACGGGGCGATCACTGCCGGGCTGGTCAGCTCGGTTGTCAGGCAAACCTCGTAGCTCTCACCCTCCTCAATCAGGCGCCGCGCCTGTGCGATCCGGCCCAAATACTGATCGCGATCCTCACGCGCGGTGAATACGGTTGGCGCGGGCGCGGGCGGCGGCCCGGGCGCGGCTTCTACGCCCAGCACGCGCAGCGCGTCGGTAGTGCTCTTAAGCCACAGTTCGGCCGCCTGGGCTCCGTTAGCGTCAGCGAGTGC
>JBDNJF010000027.1:0-8172 GCA_041687955.1 Solirubrobacteraceae bacterium | reverse complement strand
GCCGGCGCGCCGGCGCGAGTGCTGCGCGAGATTGATTTTGCGGACGACGACTGAGCGGGCTTTAGCGCTCGCCGCGAAACGCGGTCAGCTCGTCGTAATCAATTGAGTAGCCGTGCTCTGGGCCAGGAAATGAGCGGTCTCGAACGTCATCAGCAAATGCGCTCACGCCGTCGACCATTTCGTCGAGGATGTTGGCGTAGCGCTTGACGAAGCGCGCGCCGATTCCTTCGCGGATTCCAAGCAGGTCGTGAAAGACGAGCACTTGGCCGTCAACGCCGCCGCCAGCTCCAATTCCAATCACCGGGACGGAGATCCGCGGCATAATTTCGGCCGCTAGCTCCGAGGGGATTGCTTCGAAAACGATTGAGAAGCAGCCGGCCTGCTGCAGCGCAATCGCTTGATCGCGGATCAGCAGAGCCTGCTCCGCCGTCTTGCCTTGCGCGCGGTATCCACCGAGCGCCGTTGATGTCTGCGGGGTGAGTCCAACGTGGCCCATCACTGGAATTCCTGCGCTGCTGATAGCGCGGGCCCGAGCGACCGATGTTGGGCCACCGCCCTCGAGCTTGACCGCCGCGCAGCCAGCCTCCTTGACGAAGCGCAGCGCCGTCGTTACGGCCTGTTCGTCACTGACCTCGTAAGAACCGAATGGGAGGTCGCCAACGAGGAACGGTGAACTAAGGCCGCGGCGCGCCGCCTTTGCGAGCATCAGGATCTCGTCGAGCTCGACCGGGACGGTCGAGTCGTATCCAAGAACCGTCATCGCGCCGGAGTCGCCAACGAGAACCATGTCGACGCCTGCCTTCTCAGCCGCGAGAGCGCTCGGGAAGTCGTAGGCGGTGACCATCACGATCGGCTCGCCTAGCCGCTTCATCTCCGCTAGCCGTGGCAGCGTCATCGGTAGCCGTGACGCGTCGAGCGGGATTTCAATTCGGTTTGGCATTGTGGACATCGTCTGCTCCTTGTTGGATGGTCGCCGCCGCCTAACAGTTGGCGGTCGACGCCTCTCGGTTGGCAATGACGGTCAAGTTGTCGATTAGTCGGACTCCTTCAACCCTTGCGGCGCAGGCAATCAGCAGCTCACCGCTTAGCTGCTCAGCTGGCTTCAGTGTCGTGGGGTCTGTGATCGCGAAATACTCGGCTGTGACGCCGGCGGCGCGCAAGCGCTTATGGCCAGCGTCGATCGCCTGTGCAGGGTTTGATGCGCTGCCGTCGCTGATTGAGCTGGCGACCACCTGCAGTGCGGCTGAGAGCGCCAGCGCCTGCTCGCGCCCAGCGGCCGTCAGACGCTCGTTGCGGCTCGAGAGCGCAAGCCCGTCATCGTCGCGCACGGTTCCGGCGGTTACGATTTTGACTGGAATTTGGAGGTCGCTGACAAAGCGCTCCACGACAAGCGCCTGCTGCGCGTCTTTCGCGCCGAAGTATGCGGTCTGCGGGCTGACAATGTTGAGCAGGATTGTCACGACGGTCGCGACGCCGTCAAAGTGTTCAGCGCCGCGCTCAGCGCCTTCGAGCGTTTCGGTTAGCGGCCCACTCACGTGGACCTTCGTTGAGAAGCCCTGCGGAGAGATCTCCTCGACGCTGGGGGCGAAGCAGATCGTCGCGCCGGCGCTAGCGGCGGCGGCGAAGTCGCGCTGCTCATCGCGTGGGTACTGATGGAGGTCGGAGGGCTCGTTGAACTGCGCCGGGTTGACGAAGATTGAAACGACGACGACGTCATGTTCGCTTGCGGCACGCTCAATCAATGCGCAATGACCAGCGTGTAGCGCGCCCATCGTCGGCACGAAACCAACCGAAGCGCCAGTGCGACGGCGCGCAGCAATCTCCGCCCGCAGCTGAGGGATTGTTCGAATCGTTTGAACGATGCGTTCTGCCATTTCGGTCCAGTTCCCTTGGGGGATACCGGTCGCGCTGTAAGTGATGCTTCGACTAGGGACTTCGACTCCCGCTGCAGCGTCCCTACCCGAGGGTTAAGGACAGTGTTCAGAAGGTAGCAGTGGCGCCGCGCGGATAGCATTAAACGTTGTGAATACCGGTGCAACTAGCGGAGAACGGGCATCAAGGCTTGAAGCGCTTCGCCGCCAAGCGGGCGACTGTCAGCTATGCCCGCAGCTCGTCGCTAACCGCAGCCAGGTGGTTTTCGGTGTCGGTGACCCAGACGCGGACCTGATGTTGATCGGGGAGGCCCCCGGCGCGAGCGAGGATCGCGACGGGACGCCGTTCGTCGGCGCTTCCGGCAAGCTGCTCGATCGGTTGCTCTGCGGGATTGGGATCGCCCGGGAAGAGGTATACGTCGCCAACGTTCTGGGCTGTCACCCGCCCGACAACCGAGACCCGCGCGCCGATGAGATCGCCAACTGCTCGCAATTTCTGCGTGGCCAAGTTGAGTTGGTCGCGCCGGTCGTCGTCGTCACGCTCGGGAATTTCGCGACCAAGCTGTTGCGCGATGACGATCAGGGCATCAGCTTGATTCACGGTCAGGCCGAGCTTTGCGCGTTCGGCGAAAGAACGGTCTGGCTTTATCCCGTTTTCCATCCGGCCGCCGCGCTGTATCGCAGGCCAAACCTTGAGCTTCTACGTGAGGACTTTGCGCGACTCCCACAGCTGCTCGGCGGGCCGCCGCCACAGCAGGGGGTCGCCAGTGACCCGGGGAAAGGGCCGGGGGCCATGGCGCCAGCCGAGCCGGCACCCCTGCTCCAGCGCGAGCCAGCGCGCAAGTCAAAGCCGCATTCCAAAGGCAGCGATGACGCTCCTCAGCTCGACCTCTTCTGAGCGCGGTGCAGGGCAGCCAGCAGCATTCTGTTTCGCGCCGAGTCACGACCGACCGCAGCACGCAGCCGGAAAGTCCATTCCTGACTACGGTCGTCTCGGGCAAGCGCGTTGGCTCCAAGCTGCTGCCCAATCACCTCGCGACGACGCAGTGCTTGAAGCTCGAGGCGCTGCCGATCATCACCCCCCGCACTGGTGTGAGCGCCGCTGTGAATAAGTGCCACTGAAGGATCAAAGATTGTTGGTGCCCCGAGAGCGCGCGCCCGTAAGCAAAGCTCCATGTCCTCACCGAAAAGGAACTGCTCGGGGTCGAACGGCCCAAGCTGCCGCAGCAGCTCGGTACGCGCCGCCAGCGCGGCTCCAATCGCCCAGCCAACCTCGAGCGAGTTACCAGCGCGGAACGGCTGAAGTCGGTTGCGCAGGCGCGGTGGCAGCAGCCGCGGCGGCGTCAGCGCGGCGAGGTAGCCGTTGAAGCCGCCCGGCAGGGGGTGCGCGCTCTCCTGCACGCTGTGGTCGGTGTTGAGCAGCTTCGGCGCTATCAGAGCTCTCTTCTGAGCGGCGACTTGCGCAAGTTGCGCAAGTCCGTCATCGAGCAGCAGCACATCCGGATTCAGCAGAACAGTGACCTCTTTGCGGACGAGCTCAATCGCGGCGTTATTGGCAGCACCAAAACCAGGATTCCCGTCCATTACAACCAGCTCGGCACCCCAGCGGCTAGCGACTTCAGCGCCATCGTCGCTTGACCCGCTATCGGCGCAGATGACCTGCGGGCGCGTTGGCAGGTGGGTGTCGACTGAGTCGAGCAGTGCAGCCAGTTCGCGGCCTGAGTTGTGCAGCACTATGCAGATTGCAAAGTTCATCGAGCGAGCTCTGCCGCTTCACTAAAGACTGAGCGCAGTGAGGCTGCCGCGCGCGCCCAGCTCAGTTCGCTGACGGCGAGCTGAGCCTGCTCGCCGAGGCGAGCACGCAGGGTCAAGTCGCCGCTGATTAGGACGAGCGCTTTAGCAAGCGCGGCTGCGTCGCCGACGGGAAAGGTCAGCGCGGAGTCGGCGAGCGTTTCGGCGAAGACTGGTAGGTCGCTTGTGACGCTCGGAACGCGATGTGCCGCGGCCTCAACCGGTGGAAGGCCAAAGCCTTCAAGTCGCGAGGGCATCACGAGCGCCAGCGCACCGGCATAGAGCTGAGCGAGCTGCTGATCACTCTGGCGGCCGAGCAGCCGAACGCCGGCCACCGCTTCGAGCTCGCTCGCCAGCCGGCCTTCGCCAACGACCAGCAGCGGCGCCGTTAGCCCGCCGCGACGGGCAATCGGGATTGCCTCAGCGAGCGTGTCAATCCCTTTCCGTGGCTCCAGCGCGCCGACGTAAAGCAGGTAGGGGTTGCTCCCCTGACGCTCGCCGCGAACACTTGGGAGCTCGCCCGTAGGCATCGATGGCGCGGCGCGGATGACGGTAATTTTTTGATCGCTGATCGGCCAGCCGGCTGTCATGAGGTCAGCGACCGTTGCCTCGCTGTCGGCGACGACGCGCGCGGCGCGCTCGGCCAGTCGCCGCGGACGAGCGACTCGATGCCAACGGCGCTCATAGCTCGTGAAGTCATCGGGCCGAAGCTCAAACGAGATGTCATGGATCGTCAGTACGTACGGAGTGTTTCGCCCGCAGGCAACTGGGGCCGGGGCTGGCAGCCAGCTAACGTCGGCGCCGCCCGCAAGCCGCTCCAGTCGTGGCCGCCCGATCAGGGCGGCGGCAGCAAATAACGGCTTCGAGGGCAGTCGTGTCCGGCGCAGTTCGACGCCCTCAGGTACTACTACCTCGCGGTCGCCGGGTACGACTGCAACCCATTCGTCATCAGAAAAACTGGCCGAAAGTGCGGCCAGCATCTCTTCGAGGTATCGCGCGATGCCACGGCCTTGGCCGAGGTGGCGCGCATCGATCGCAACTCGCATAAGTAGATCAAGTTAGATCATCGGCCCTGGGCGCTGGCCTGTAGCCTCGCGCAGCTGCCGCAGGTACTGTTAACGCAGTGATGAAAACGATTCCTGCAACACAGAATCTGCGCGTTGCGCTGGTTCATGATTTCCTGCTCGATCTGCGCGGGGCCGAGCGCGTTTTCCTGCAGCTCTGTGAGATCTTCCCGCAGGCCGACATCTTCACGGCCGTTTACGACCCGGTCGGGACTCAGGGTCGTTTCGAGAACCGCAACGTAATTACTTCCGGGCTTCAGAAGCTGCGACCGACAGCGCGCAACTTCCGCCCACTGCTGCCGTTCTACCCGGCGGCGATTGAATCGCTCGATCTGCGCGGCTACGACCTCGTCATTTCAAGCTCATCGGCTTGGGCACACGGAGTCATTCCAGACGAGAATGCGGTCCACGTTAGTTACTGCCACAACCCGTTCCGCTACGCGTGGACTGAGCGCGAGGCGACGCTCGCTGTTCGCGGTCCGCTGGTAAGGCCAGTGCTGGCGCAAGTACTCCACCGCTGGCGCCAGTGGGACTTCATCGCTGCGCAGCGCGTTGACGCCTACGTCGCTAACTCGAAGACAACCCAGCAACGGATCGAGCGCTATTTCTCGCGAGATTCAACGGTGATCTACCCGCCGGTTGAAGTTGAGCGGTTCTCACCAGGCCCTCTCGAGGACTACCACCTTGTCTTGTCTGAGCTGATCGCGCACAAGCGAATCGAGGTCGTCGTGCGCGCCTTCAGCCGCCTGGGATTGCCGCTCGTCATCGCCGGCGACGGGCCAGATGTGCGCAGGCTGCAGCGCCTCGCTGGACCATCGGTTCGCTTTGCCGGGCGGGTCAGCGATCATGAAGCTGAGACTCTGCTGCGAGGCGCGCAGTCGATGGTCGTAGCGGCGACGGAAGAGTTTGGAATCGCAGCGGTAGAGGCGCAAGCCTCTGGCCGTCCGGTGATCGCGCTTCGCGCTGGAGGACTCTTAGAGACGGTGGTTGAAGGAAGGACGGGGCTCTTCTTCGACCGGCCCGACCCAGCATCGCTTTGCGCCGTGCTCGAGCACTTCGATCCAACGCAGTTCTCGGCCGACGATTGTGTGGCTCAGGCGCAGCGCTTCAGCTCTGAGCGCTTCGTTAAGCAATTCTCGACGCTCGTTGAACGCGCGATTGGCCAAGGCCCCAATCACTTCAGCGACGCTGACCCTCGCGTAACTGCTCGCCGCGCCCGCGGTCGCGGTCTTGCACGTCAGGGTCGAACTCGGTCCTAGCTACTACCCCGCCTAGCGCTGCCCGATGCCATTGAGTTGTGCCGCCCGAGAAAAGGCGCGGGCAGAGCCGGCCGGATTGTCAGCTTGGAGCCACTTTCCAAGCAACAGCCAGCCAGTACGGTTTTCGGGTTCTTTGCGCAGCAATGACTCAAGCTGGGCGATCGCCTTTGCGCGGTTGCCAGCGAGGAAAAATGCCGACGCCTCAAAGGCGTCGGGTTGCAAACTTGCGCTGAGCAGTTTGGCTGATCGGAGGCGGTCGACTGCCAACATCGCCTGCGGAGGCCGTTGCGTGAGCAGCACGATCGCTTCGGTTTGAAGTCGCTGATCGTTCCAGCTGATCAGTAGCCATGCCACAGCCGCGGCGGCCAGCAACGAAAGCAGCAGCCGCGCACCGAGTGAGGTCGATCCCGAGCTAATCACCACGCGGCGATGGTAGGCAATCACCGCGATAGAGCCGCAAATTTCACTACGCTCGCGACCGATGGCTGCAGCTCTCCGCTTATCCGCCGGCGCTTTGCTGTTGGCGCTACCGACCGCGCTGGCCTTCACCTCGGGCGGCTACTTCGCTGGGCCGCGGCTGACTGCAGGGGCAGTGATCTGGGCGCTGGTGCTTGCCGCTGCGTGGCTGGTGCCGCGGTCGTGGTTTCATCAGCGCTCGGGCCAGCTCGCGCTGCTCGGCATTGCACTATTGACTCTGCTGGTTGGGCTTTCAATTCTCTGGGCACCGCTGCGAAGCACGGCGCAGGCCGACCTCCAACGGCTGCTGCTTTATCTCGGGGCCTTCGTTGCTGCTGTGGCCTTGCTGCGCGGCAGCTCGGGCCTCAGGCTCGCCGAACCTCTGCTCGGAGCTGGCGCGCTGCTTGTGACTTGCTACGCGCTCGCCGCGCGCGTACTGCCTGGCGTCGTTGAGGAAGCATCTAGCCAGTCGGCCGCCGGCCGCCTAGAACAGCCCTTGACTTACTGGAACGCGAGCGGAATGTTGGCGGCAGTCGGGGTGATTCTGCTGCTTCGCGTTGCAGCCGATCCAACTCGCGCTAGTTGGCTGCGCTCCGCTGCGGTCGGGTCGGTGGTGCCGCTGGGGGTTGGCGTCTATCTCACGTTCTCGCGTGGCGCCCTTGTTGGCGTAGCGGTTGGCGTGATCCTGCTGATCGTCTTTAGCCGCGAACGGCGCCAACTGAGAGTCATCACCATTGGGATCGCTGGCGCCCTGCTCGCATCGCTGGTGGCCGCAGTGCTTCCTGCAGCACGAACGCTGCAGGGCTCGCTCAGCGCGCGCGAAACGGAGGGCCTAATTCTGCTAGCCGCAATTGTCGTGCTGGTCACCGCGACGATCCTTGTCGCGCGGGTCTGGGCTGACCGCGCTGACGCCACGCCACTCTCTTCTTCGCGCGCGCTAGCCGTCGGGCTCGCTGCCGTCGTCGTGGTGGGCTTCATCGCTGCTGCCGCCGGCAACGGAAGCAGCGATGGGCAGCCTCGCTTCGGCGCTGACACGCGCCGGCTTGCGTCATTTGAGAGCAACCGCTATTCGTACTGGAAGGTCGCGGGGGGGATGTTCGCGGCCGCGCCGCTGCTGGGCGATGGTTCCGGCTCGTTCCGCGTGGTCTGGCGCCGCGAACGGACGATTTTTGACCCGGCACTCGACGCCCATTCGCTCTACATCGAAACGGCAGCGGAGTTAGGCTTGCTTGGGCTAATCGCGCTCGGACTTTTCATTGGCGGCGTGGCATGGTCGGGGCGCAACGTGCTGGTCGCGCGCCGCAGTCAGGCGACCGGCGTGCTCGCGGCTCTGATCGCGCTCGCCGTTCACGCAGGGCTCGACTGGGACTGGGAGATGCCCGCACTGGCATTAGTTGGGCTGCTTCTGGCCGGGGCGGTCGTTGCAGCTAACGAAGAGCTCGACGAATCAGCTAGCTTGGCTGGTTGAGCGGGTGCTCGCCGCCGGTCGCGATCACAACAGCAAAGCCGTTGCCAACCTTCCGGTCGGGATCCTCGGTCTCGATGACGCGAAGCCCAATTCGCTCACAAAGTTCGACGAACGACTCGCAACTCCAGACCGACCAGTGCGTGTCCTCGTCGGAGCTGAAGCCGCTTTCATGGCGCTCAATCAGTTCGTCAACCGGTGTTAGCTCGCGGTTCGAGTCAAACGTGCGGTCACGGTGGGGGACGACGAGGAAGATGTACCTGCTG
>JBDNJF010000026.1:0-10796 GCA_041687955.1 Solirubrobacteraceae bacterium | reverse complement strand
TCAGCGGTATAAATCCCAACATGGTTGGCGTTTGCTGGGGCCTCGAGAATTACTTTGACGGTGCGCGGCGTGGGGGCTCCCACAACGTCATTCTTGGCGCCGCAGGCGCTGAGCAATGCTGCAGCCGCGATCGTCGTGGCAATGGTTAGGAGTTTGATCATCGATAAACCGTCATTAATGACGATAACGTGGCTAAATGATGGTGCCTTGCGGAAAAGCTCCAGCCTGCTACCGTTCGAATCGTCAATGTCGTGCACAAGCGCGATGAAAGCAGTGCCAGCGCCCGCACGATTGCCTTAACAGCATCTCCGCGAGTACGCAGCACATAACGCCGCGGAGGTTATTTCGATGGCGACTGGAACAGTCAAGTGGTTTAGTGATGAAAAGGGCTTCGGGTTTATTACACCTGATGAAGCTGGCAAGGACCTGTTCGTGCACCATTCAGCGATCATGGGTGAGGGCTACAAGTCCCTAGCCGAAGGCGCGAAGGTGGAGTTCGAATCAGAAGAGGGCCCGAAGGGTCCGAGCGCTAAGGACGTGCGCACGGTCTAAAGGCCCCGCGGCCCTTGTGGCCACAGCTGGAGTCTTTGCAACGGGTCGCCTGCGGGCGGCCCGTTGTCGTTTAGCGGCCAGTTAGTAAAGTTTCTAGATGCAGCAGCCTGAGCACCTCGACATTCTGATCATCGGTGCCGGTTTGTCGGGGATTGGCGCAGCCTGCCAGCTAGAGCAGGATCTTCCTAATAAGAGCTACGCGGTTATTGAAGCGCGCTCCGCGATCGGGGGAACTTGGGATCTATTTCGCTATCCCGGCGTTCGTTCCGACTCCGACCTGCACACGCTTGGCTATCGCTTCAAGCCCTGGACGGGCCAGAACGCGATCGTTGAGGGCGGCGAGGTGCGGGATTACATTGAGGCAGCTGCAGCCGAGTTTGGCGTAGATCGCAACGTCCGTTTCGGCCTCAAAATCACCGGCGCCGACTGGAATAGTGACGAGGCGCTCTGGCAGGTCGAGGCAACGCCAACTGCTGGCGGCGAAGCTATCCAATTCACTTGCTCATGGCTGTTCTGCGCCAGCGGCTACTTCCGCTATGACCGCGGCTTCGTGCCGCCGTTTGAGGGAAGCGAGCGTTTTGCAGGGCTGATCATCCACCCGCAGCAATGGCCAGAGGATCTCGATTACGCCGGCAAGAAGGTCGTGATTATTGGTAGTGGCGCGACTGCCGTAACTCTGCTTCCAGCGCTCGCCGATCAGGCAGCCCACGTGACGATGCTGCAGCGCTCTCCGACCTACATAGTTAGCGTTCCGCGCAAGGATGCGCTGGCAAATCTTCTTAACCGCTTGCTTCCTGAACGCGTCGCCTTTGAGATTACGCGGCGCAAAAACATCTGGCGACTGAACTTTGTCTTCCGTTTATGTAAATCGCGTCCCGCGCTGGTCAAGCGCTTTCTACGCTGGTCGCTCAAGCAGCAGCTACCCGAAGGCTTTGACATTGACCGTCACTTCACGCCAAGCTATGACCCTTGGGATCAGCGCCTCTGCGCGGTGCCAAGTGGCGATCTCTTTAAATCGATCTCAAACGGGGACTCCTCAGTCGTCACCGACCAGATTGCAAGCTTTACCGAGAGCGGGATCGATCTCGTCGGTGGCGACCACATCGACGCCGACATAATCATCACCGCAACGGGGCTCGAGCTGCTCGCTTTCGGTGGGATTGAACTGAGCATTGACGGTCAGGCGATTGATCTGCCATCGAAGATCGCCTACAAGGGGGCGATGCTCAGCGACGTGCCGAATTTCAGCTACGGGCTCGGTAACTACAACGCCTCATTGACGCTAAAAGTCGGTCTTGTGATTGATTTTGTATGGCGCCTTGTCGACTACATGGATCGCTGCGGCTATGACCAGTGCACGCCAATCCATCCTGACCCATCGGCGGGCTTCAGCCCGATGTTGGATTTCAACGCGGGCTACGTCAAGCGATCCCTTCACCTCTTTCCCAAGCAAGCAGGCGGCGAAAGCTGGGAGATGAGCATGGACCTTGCGCGTGATCAGCGTTCGCTGGCAGCTGAGATCACCGAGGATGGTGCACTCAGTTTTGAACGTGCCGCAGCCCCGGTGGCGCAACGCCGCGCCGTCAGCGCGGCGTGACTTCAGGCGCAGTCAATACCTTGACGAAGTTCTCTAGCTGCGCCGTCGTCCAGCACTCGTAGGCTTCGCAATGCTTCGCATAGGCGTCAATAACTGAGTCGCCGTAATTCCAATAGAGGCGCGGCTCGGGGTTGAGCCAGTAGGTGCGGCCGGCGCGGGCGGCGATCTGCGCAAATAGGTCGGCTCCAGGCGCGCGGCCGTTGGTGCGCGCGTCGCCGAGCACGATCACCGTTGCGCGCGGGTGGAGTTCGTCGCCAATCTGCTCGAGTAGCTCGCTCCAAACGCGCCCATAATCGGTGTAGCCAGAGATGTCAGCGACACCTGCGTCGCGGCCGATCGCTTCGCTGACAGCCTTGAAGTCCCGCTCGCGCTCAAAGACTTCCGTCACTTCGCTAACCCGCTCGATAAAGACGAAAGATCGCATCTTGCGGAACGAGTCGTGTAGCGCGTGCATGACTGAGAGGAAGAAGACTGAGGCGCTGGTAACGCTGGTCGAGACGTCGCAAATGACGAACAGCTCTGGCCGGCGCGGGCGCACGGGGCGGTAGCGCAAGGTAATCGGCACGCCGCCGGTCTGCAGCGATGCGCGCATCGTGCGGCGAATGTCAACCTGAGCGTGGCGGCGATGCCCGCGGTGCTCTTGCCCTTGCGTCTTCAGTCTGCGCTTGAGCTGCGTTACAACGCGGTGGACGCTGGCAAGGTCCTGTAGCGGGCCGCTCGGCAGCGCGCGGTCCAGCTCGTGAAGCGGCCGCGCCGCTGGCAGCGAGGCGGTCCGTTCGATCTGCTGGCGCTCCAGCTCTTGGCGCAAGAGCTGCTCAAAGCGGCGAATTCCGTCGCGCGGCAGCCCTTCGGCGCGCGGATCATCAGCGGCAACATCGCCTTGAGGGTCGGTGCGCAGCCCCAGTGCGCGGCGGATTCTCTGCACGTCAACGCCGAGCACTCCGGAGCCCTCGCCTGGCTGTGCAAAGGCGGCGATTGCCAGCCTCGCCAAATCTCGCATTGCTCCTTCGCTTTGTTCGGCGATCGCACGCGCGATCTGTTCGCGCAGCGCATCAATGTCGATCTCAGGGTTTCCATCGCCATCACCGCTGCCTGCTTCACCGATTCCTGTGTTCAGCGCCGCCAGCTCGGTAGCGCGGAAGAAGAAGCGCTCAAAGACTAGGTCGAAGATCGCGCGGTCGTCGGGCGATTTGGCGAGTGTCGTGGCTAGCGTTTCGCGGAAGAGTGTCGGCTGATCCCAGGCAACCTCAGGGAGGGCGCTAAAGGCGTCGAGCAGTTCGCTGGTTCCAAGCGCCACGCCCTCGCCGCGTAGCTCCTCGCCAAACTCGACGAGGTGCGCGGTCAGGCCAGCATCGAGCGGGTTTGCCAGCGGCTCGGAAAAGAGCGCCGCGCGCCGCGATGCATCGCGCGAGGGGCGCTTATCAGGAGGACGCGGCACTGAGGCCGTCCTCTGGGCCATCCAGCTTGACGCCGACCCGCTCGGCAACGATGTCGATGTCGGTGCGATGTTTGACAATGATCGACATCGTCTCATTAAAGGTCTTGCTGTCGATGTCGGTCGCGCCGAGCAGCAGCAGCGCCCGCGCCCAGTCGATCGATTCGGCGATCGACGGTGGCTTCTTTAGGTCGAGCTCACGAACCATCGCCACTACCTCGACGAGTCGACGGGTGATCTTCTCGTCGAGCTCCGGCGCGTGAAGACGGACAATCTCGAGCTCGTGCTCGAGCGACGGGTAATCGATCCAAAGGTAAAGGCAGCGGCGCTTGAGCGCTTCGGTCAGCTCGCGCGAGTTGTTTGAGGTCAGTAGCACCAGCGGCATCGTGTTCGCTTCGATCCGGCCGAGTTCGGGAATTGAGATCTGAAAGTCAGAGAGCAGCTCCAGCAGCATCGCTTCGAACTCTTGGTCGGTCTTGTCTATTTCGTCGATCAGAAGCACGACCGGGTCGGGCGAGGCAATCGCCGTCATCAGTGGCCGCTCGAGCAGAAAGTCCTCGCCGAAGATGTCGTCCTGCACCTCTTGCCAGCCGGTGTCCTGTGCCTCGGCTTGAATCCGTAGGAGCTGTTTGCGGTAGTTCCACTCGTAGAGCGCCTTTGCTTCATCGAGCCCTTCGTAACACTGCAGCCGAACCAACCCGCGCCCAAGGGTTTCGGCAAGCGACTTGGCCAGCTGCGTCTTGCCTACGCCGGCAGGCCCCTCTACGAGGATCGGCTTGCCGAGCTTGATCGCGAGAAACGCGACCAGCGCCGTCGCGTCGTCGGGCAGGTAGCCGACATCGATCAGGCCGGACTGGACTTCTTCTGGTTGGCTGGGGGTATTAGGCATCGTCTGCGGATAATAGGTTGCGCCGGTCCGAACCCCTGCAGCGACCTACTCGCTTTGCTGCGGATCACCGCTGTCGTCAAATGAGAGCTGGCCTTCGAGCGGGGCCGGGGCAGGACCTGGCTTGGCCTTCGGGCGCTCTGGCGTCGGGCCTGCGGTGGACGCCGCCCGGCGGGCATCTACCGGCACAGCGCTAACGACAGAATTCGGATTGCCTTCAATTGTTGGCGAGTGCGGGTCGTCGCCGTCAAGCAGCGGCTCGGGACGGTGGTGGGCGTGCATCTGCCAACCGGCGTAGACGATCACGGCGCCTAACAGGAAGGCAACGAAGATCCCCCAATTGACCCCAACCTCACCCCACGATGGGCTGCCAACGGGCCGCAGGACACCGGGGTCGTTTCCGCTTGGTCGATCGAGCTGGCGGTAGAAAATCAGGAACATCACCCAGGCGCCGCTCGCCATCAGAATGATCCCGTCGCCGCCGGGGAGGTGAAAGGCGCGGCGATCGGCCCGCGCAGCGCAAAGCGCAATCACGCCTAGCGCGACTAGTAGAACGGAGGCCTCAACAAAGCCCCAAGACTGAAAGGCGTTGAAGGAATCGCTCAGCTCAGTTGGCGCCACGCCCGGGCGAGTTACGAAGCCGCCCTGTTGATACCACGGCAGCAGCATCGAGAGCAGCAAACCCAATGCCGCCGCGACGGCCAGCTTTTGTTCGCCGTAGAGCGTCTGCCAGGCGCCGCGCAGCCGCGGCGCGGCCGTAGTCACGCCGCTGCGCCGGCCGCTACTCGCATTCGCTCTAGCAGCAGGTCGCTGTCGGCGTCGCTGATCGTCCGTAGCTGCCCCTGAAAAGCAAGCTTCCAATGCTCGGCGGGCCACTTGGCGATGTGCTCGAGATCGTCTTTGACGCTCTCCGCGGGAAGCCAGTCCGCTTCGCCCAGGATCAGTTCAGGCGCGGTTTCGCGCCGCCAAGGGTAAGGGTCGGGGCTCGAGGGCTTGCCTGGCCAGATCGGCTCGCGATCTTCAAAAAGGTCGGAAGTGATTGTCACCGAGCCGCCAAATGCCATCACTTTTGTCAGGTAGAAAATGATTCGGTCGCCGATCTCCATCGTCAGCGCCTGCTTGCGTCGGCGTTCTTTAAAACCGATCAATTCGAAGCCAAGTTCGCTGGTGACGGCGAAGTTATCGACAGAGCCAGTCAGGATCCATGTGCTTGGGGAGTCGGACACAACTCAATTGTAAAGGTCACGCTACGAGAGCCGCGCTCAGCGTGGAGCGGCTGCCGGCGCTTTGGTGCCAAGGCGCGCGTAAAGGTAAACGCTGAAGCGCTTCGTCATCACGCAGTAGGGCCCTGGATCCGGCCAGTTTTTGAAGTTGTTCAGAACGGCATCAGGGCCGTTCTTCTCTCTCAGTAGGATCGTTTCGCGTTGGCGGTCGGCGGTCATCACGTCGCAGAGGCCACGGAGGAAATCTCGCAGCAGCTCGTGGTAACCGACCGTCGAAAGCGAGCCGGGCTCGTAGTAAGACCACGAGCCAGTGTTTGAGAAGGGAAGCTCATAACGGCCGCGCGTCTGTCCTTCGAGCCAAAGTCTGCGAGCGGACTTATCGCCGCTGAGCTCGGCGAGGTCGTGGAGTCCGCGCAGCGCTTGGTAGAACTGGTTGTAAATTCGTTGCCCCGGCGCGTAGGAGTACCCGAGATAGTGCGAGCCGTGCGCCAGCCTCAGCCTAACGCCGCTGGGCGGCGGGGTGCGGAAAATCCCGAGGCCTCGTTTGGCGAGTTTCATCAGGCTGGCGTCCTTAAAGCGCGTTGAGGTACGCGCGAGCGCTTGGATCGCAGTACCCTGCGCCATCCCGCTGACCCATGGCGGTCGGCCGCCGCCGAATTGGAAGAGGTACTCCCAAGCCACTCCACCAGCGCGGCCTGACGCGAGCTCCTCAACCTCTTTCGCCAGCGTGCGAAGCTCCGACGATTTGCTTTCGGCTGTCCAAAGAGCGTTCATGTAGCCGAACGTGCCTAGCCACTGAATCTGTAGCCCTTGGCCAGGGTAGGCCTGCCACACCAGCTCGCTGCCTTTGAATCCAACGCGCTGCCCGTAGCTGAGCGAGGAGCCGTTGGTCCACCACTCGGCGTTGCGGCGCAGCGTTTCGGTCAGCGCTGGAAGCCGGGACGCTGTTGCCAGCCCGCCTCGGGCCATGCGGTCGAAGTTTGCGATTACGGCGCGTAGTTCACTACGTCGTTGGCCGCTGAGCCTGCCGGCGGCATTGCGCGCGCTGCTGATCGCAGCGTCGTAGTTGGCGCGCGTAGTGGCGCTAATTGCGCCGCTGGAGGCAAGCCGCGCGACTGCCGCGTTGAGGTTTGCCGACGATGCTGTCTGGGCCGGGATTGTCGCTGCCGAGGCGGCTGTCAGCGAGCGGCCCGGGTATGGGGGGAGCTGGCTGCTCGGGCCGGCTGGAATCAGCGGGTTTTCGCGCGCAGTGATCATCCCGCTCGGGTCGAGCAGGAGAATTGTTGAGGCATTGGCACTCGCCGCGCCGCTAAGGGCGAGCGTGACGAGCGCCGACGCGACGCATAAAAAAAGCGTACGACGCACAAAGCAAAGGCTAGAGAGAACAGCTTGGCGCGGTCGCAGTAAGCGTTGCAACGAGAGTATTTTGCCGCCGCCGCGTTCGTCGCCCTTAGAGCCGACGCGGCCTTCCCGTTCTTGGTTGCCCGAACGAGGCTTCTCAATCCGTCATGATCGACCAGCGTGCGACTTGATTCGATCACTCCTGGCGACATTGTTCGCGTTTCGATCCGTGGCCGAGTCTTCCACGCCGTCGTGCGCGGCAGCGACCCTTCCGGGCTCCAGATCGAACCGATTGAGCGCGGCATCACTCAGCGCCACGCCAAAGCGCGCGACATCGTTGAGCACTGGTCGAAGGGTGGGCGCCCGCGCGCGGCTGGCGCGCGGGCCGTCAATCCTGAGCAGCGCTCTCTCGACGACCTGTTCGACCGCTGAGCCGCGCTGGCGGACGGCGCTCGTCATACTAATTAGCGTGTCCCAACGCAAGACCGATGAGGCCGTCGCGGATGCGGTACCGCTCAGCGCGGCGCGTGCTTCAACAGCTACCGCTGGCGGTGCGGGCGGCAGCGATCCCCTCGTTGGCGAGCTGCGTCGCGCCGGTTTGCTGCCGCTGCTGGTGCTCCACCTTTTGTCAGGCGGGGCCTCTTACGGCAACGCCTTGATCGAAGGGATCAGCATCTCGACCGGGGGGCTAATCAGCGTGAACCCGAACACGATGTACCCGCTGCTACGGACGCTTGAGGAAAATCAGTTTGTGACCGGCGAGTGGGAGCACCCTGAGCGCCGTTCGCGCCGTTTCTACGCGATCACCGAGCAGGGTGAACTCGAGCGTCAGCGGCTCGCCGCCGAGCTCAAGCCTCGCCTTGAGGAAGTTGCCTCGGCGCTTGAACTGCTGCGCCGCGTGCTCTTATGAGCCTCGCCTCAGCGAAGACGATAATCAGCGGTGTTTCGCTCGCTGCGGCCGAAGCTCTTTGGTACGACCGTGAAACTTGGCCGCTATTCATTGATGGCTTCCGCTCGGTGGTCAGCGTCTCTGGCGAGCCGCCACTGGTTGGATCGAGTGTGGTCTGGCAGTCAACCCCGGCTGGCCGCGGCGAGGTTCGTGAAACGGTGCTTCAGTACGAGCCCGGTGTGGGGCAGGAGCTCGAGGTTGAAGATCGCGCGATTGCAGCTCGCCAGCGCGTACGCTTTATTGGGGCCGATGGGCGGCTGGGAGTTCAGCTCGAACTCGACTACCGGCTGAACAGCTCAAATCCGTTCCGAGCGGTCACCGATTGGCTCTTCATTCGCCGCGCGCAAAGCGAGTCTCTCCAGCGGACGCTGACCGCCTTTCGGCTCGAACTCGAGGCTCAGTGCGAAGCAGCTGAGGCGATTTAGCGCGCGATCGCGGTGCGCGCCCGCAGCGCAGCTTCGAGTACCAGCAGGCTCTCTTCTAGTGACGCGATCTGCTGCGAGCTTAGGCCGCCGATCAGCGCCGTTTGCGCTGATTCTGCGGTCTGCTCTGCAGCCTTAGCTAGCAGCGCAATCCGCTCGTCAAGGTTGCCCTGCCCTGCCCAGCTTGCAAGTTCGGCGACTGCGGCGCGGAGCGCGCAATCGAGCTGGAATGCCGCTTCCCGCCAGCGGCAAGCGTCAACATCAGCTCTCGCTCTGAGCGCTAACTCCTCGCAGGCGAGGATCACGTCGCGCCCGCTAAGCACAGCTGCCAGCCTCTCCTGCGGGCTGAGGGCGGCTTCGCGTCGCTGCCGGCCAGAGCTAAGCATCACTTCGGCCGCGGAGCTCCAGCGGCCGCTTGCGACCTCCTCGCCGGCTCCAACCCCAACGCGCAGAACCAGCGCTTGGCCGGGCGCAATTACGTGCGCGGCAGGGTCGGCGGCGACGATGCGATGCCGCTGGAGCACGGAGTTGATGACAGCGAGCCCGGCTAACGCTTCGGCTTCGCAATCAACGCCGCGCAGCCACGCCGCTGGGTCTCCTCCGAGCGGGCGAGCGTCAATTAGCGTCGCGCGGCCGACTTCGACCGCAGTCGCTTGAGCGTTTGGATCTGCTGCCCGCGTGCGGCGGCGGAAGCGTTTGCGACGCTTGGCGCCGAGCGTCGCGACCACCAGCACGTGGCTTGGCTCGCCGGCGTGTCCGCGGACGATGTAGCGGCCGTCGGCCGGGCCAAGCGGCCAAGGCGCTTCGACTTGAACAAATCGGAAGTTAAGTTGCTGTGACAGGGGCCAGCGAAGCTAGCACCACGCGGCGCGTCGTAACAGCCCGCACACGAGTACCGTGGAACAACAAGCGATCAAGCGGGGAGCCAGAAATGACCGACCAAACTGACGACGGACTAAAAGACCGACTTACGCGCGGGGGCGAGGACGCAATTGGACGCCTTGCTCAGGATCTGCTCGAAAACCCGCTCGTCAGCGGCGCGATTGGACGTGCCTTCGAGGCTCGTGAGAGAGCAACGCAAGCTCAAGGGGTTGCAATGGGCGCGCTCAACCTGCCTTCGGCCGCCGATCTTGAGCGGCTCACGCGCCGCGTGCGCTCGGTCGCTCAGCGCCTCGAAGGGATCGAAGATTCGGTTGATCGCCTTGACGATCGCTTCAGCAAAAACTCCCAGATCTCGCTCGACGAGCGGCTCGCCGCGATCGACGAGCGGCTGGCGGCAATCGAGCTTTCGCTGCAAGCTGCGAAAAGCTCTCAGGCGAACTAGTCGCTAGCCAGCAGCGCTGCAAGGCCGGCGCGGCCCAGCCGCTCAGTAGCGCTCTCGAGCGCGATCCCCTCAAGCCGCGCGCCGGCGCCGGCGGCGGCGTCACTAACCATCAGTAGCACCGCGAAGCGGATTGACCGCAGCGTCGCAACGGCTGATAATGCAGCAGCTTCCATCTCGACGGCCAGAGCCCCCGACGCCTTCCAACGCTCAGTCCGCTCAGCGCCACGCTCGTAGAACAGATCTGCGCTGACCACGAGCCCGCTGTGGTCGGCCTGCGCTGCCAGCAGCTCCGTCATCTGCCGGTCAGGGATCAGCGGCGCCTCCCCGATTAGCGCGCGACTGGTGCCATCGGCGCTTGTGAGGCTATCGGCGCAGATAAGCTGGCCTAGCTGCAGCGAATCGCTCAGTGCGCCGCAGGACCCGATCCGGATCGCTCGCTCCAAGCCAAGGTCGCAAAGCTCTTCAAGCACGATCGCCGCGCTCGGTCCACCAATACCGTGACTCATGATCGTCAGCGGTTCTCCATCTTCGGCCACGCCGCTGTACCCCCAGAGGCCACGGTTGTGGTTGAACATCTTTGGCTTACTGGTTAGCAGCTGCGCCAGCGCAAGAGCGCGGCCGGGGTCGCCGGTCAGCAGCGCGCGCGGCGCGAGTGGGGCAGTTGGGTGAACGTGGCGTGGCTCAGCGGAGATGACTGAGCGAGAGTATTGTGAAGCTATGGCCAAAGATCATAAGAAGGCATCGAAGGGCAAAAATAAGAAAAGCAGTTCACGCGGGGATCAAGTTCGCTCCGCAGTTGATCAAGCGTTTCAGACAGCCGGAGCGCAGCTTCGCCCGGATCGCGCGGCCGACATCGCTGACGAGCTAGCTGCTGCAGCGCAGCGAGTCCGGGACGCTGTCGGAGACGCGCTGCCGCCGACCAGTGAAGATTTGAGGCGCCTCGAGGACCGGCTAGCAGTAATCGAACGGCGGATCGGCGCGCTGGAGCGCTCGAGCTTGGCGGCGTCGCGAGGCGCGGCTGCGAGGAAGCCTGCACCGCGCAAGAAGGCCGCTCCCCGCAAGAAGGC
>JBDNJF010000001.1:0-2544 GCA_041687955.1 Solirubrobacteraceae bacterium | reverse complement strand
CAGCCGACCACACCAACGCTGGCGGCCCCTACAACATTGGCACCGGCATCGACTCAAGCGTGCTCGAGCTGATCACGGCGCTCGACGCAGCGGCAGCGCTCGGTGAAGGGGCACTAAGTCCGCACTTCGCCGCGCCGCGCGACGGCGAGCTGGCACGCAGCTCACTCGACGTCTCACTGGCCGCCGATCAACTTGGCTTCAGCGCGCAGGTGCCGCTGCCCGAGGGCGTCAAGCTGACGCTCGACGCGCTGCGTTAAAACGCGCCCCGCAGCGACCCCAGCTCAACCAACCGCGCAAAACCCTCGTTCGTTCGGTCCAGCTCGTCGAAGGTCCCAATCCCGGACACCTGGCCGCGGTCAAGGTAGAGGATGCGGTCGCAGGAGCGGACCGTTGACAGGCGGTGAGCGACGACGACCGTTGTTAGCTTGCCGTGCAGCGACAGCAGGGCGTCGCTGATCTTGCGCTCGGTCTCATTGTCGAGCGCTGAGGTCGCTTCGTCGAGGATCAGGATCGCCGGTTTGCGGTAAAGCGCCCGTGCCAGCCCAACCCGTTGGCGCTGCCCGCCCGACAGCCGCACACCGCGCTCACCGGGCATCGTGACCAGCCCATCCGGCAGTTCGGCGACGACGTCGTCGAGGTGGGCGAGCCGTATCGCCGCCGCGATCTGCTCAGCCGATGCCACCTCGTCGGCCTCACCGAAGGTGATGTTGGCGGCTAGCGTGTCGTCAACTAGGAAGATGTCCTGCGGCACAAAGCCAATCTGCGCTCGCCAGGCCCGCAGGTTCTCGCCTAGCGGCCGCCCGTCAATCAGAACTGAGCCGCTCACCGGGTCGAGCAGCCCGAGCAGCAGGTCGACCAGGGTGCTCTTGCCTGACCCGGTCGATCCAACGATCCCCAGCGCCTCACCAAAACCGACCTCAACCGAGATTCCAAGCAGCGCGTCTTCGGCCCGCGTCGGATAGCGGAACAGCAGGTCGCTGACAGCGAATGCTCCGGTCGGAACGAAATCCGCCGGTGCGTCGCCAGCGTCGTCGGGGATCGCTTCGTACTCGCCAAGGCGCGCCAGTTCAGCTTCAACGATTGCAACGGCCGGCTGGTTTGATCGGATCGTGTTGACGGCGATCAGCAAAGTGTTGAGCGCCGGGACCAATCTCAATCCGCCAGCAAGTAGCAGGCCAACCGAGACGAGAACGGTCGTTGTCGATCCCGAAAGCGTCGCGAACCCAATCACCAGGGCGACGCCGGCGATCATCAGGATCTCCAGCAGGTAGCGCATCCCCTGATTGGTGACTGCGATCAGCCTGTAGGCAGCGAGGTAGCCGCGGGCCGACCGTGCGTAGCGCCCAAGGTAGGTCGACGTGCTGTCCCTGACGGTTAGCTCCTTGATTCCCCCGACCAGCTCGATTAGCGACGAGTTCATCTTCTCAGCCTCGACCTGAACCTGCTCGCCGCGCGTCTCGATTGGCCGCCGTACGATCCGAAGGTATGTCAGGCCGGCTGCGACCAAATAGATGAGCGCAGCGATCGCGAGCAATGGGTTGACGATCACAAGCGCGGCAAAGACGGCGATGAATACCGCCGATTCAGCGAGAGCTCCGATGCCGGAGGCAACCGTCAGCGCTATTGCGGTGACGGAGGTGACCGTCGTTCGGATGATCGCCCCTGTGCCGGAGCTCTGCTGAACCAGCCACGGAGCCTTGACGAAACTGCCAAGGATCCGCTCAGATAGCGACACTTGCGCAACATTTAGCACCCCTGTCTGGACCCATAACAGGCTTACCGCGGCGACTCCTTTGGCAACGAACAGCGCTGTCGCGGCGAGCGCCAGCGCCAGCACGATTCGCTCAGGCGCATCGGTACCCAGGAGCTGCTCGGCAAAGTCAACGAATGCGCCCTGCGGCGCTCCGCCCGGGCCAAGGAAAGCGAGCAACGGCACTAGCAACAGGATTCCCAGCATGTCGAGGCCGGCGACGAGAACGTTGACAGCCGCAAGGATTAGCAGCCGACGCCGCGCTGATGCGTTGAGCAGCGCGAAGGCACGGCGGACGGTCCGAAAGATGTCCATTACCTGTCGGCCCGTCGGTAAACGCCCGCCAATTGACGGCCCGCGCCGAGCTGCTTAGTCACTTTCACTCAATAAGAGTCGCAGGTCGCTAAGCGGGCACGCTGGCGTCGAGTAAACGGCGCTCTCTGACCGCTCCCCGGATTGGCTGTTTCCACCCGCTCCGATCAAAGCGTCCCGCGCAGCCAGGCCACGGTGTCGCCAACGCCGTCCTCAACGTCGATCTGCGCGACGCTGAGTTCGCACGCCGCTGAAATGTTGAAGTCCTCGTTCAGCGCGGCCTCGGCGCCGATCGCCGGCAGGAGCTCTGCGAGGTACGAGTCGTCCTGGCCAGTGATTCTCGTTATGAAGGCTGCCTTCTGCTGCGTCATTGAACCAGCAGATTAAGGCTTCGCGCCGCGGCTGTAGATAGCTGCACCTCCACTACCACGGGCCTGCGGCGGTCGAACGCGCCCGGCAGCGGGGTCAGCTCCGCGTAGGCT
>JBDNJF010000025.1:0-24669 GCA_041687955.1 Solirubrobacteraceae bacterium | reverse complement strand
GGTGCGGGCGAAGCTCGACGAGCTGCTCGTTGGTCGCTTCGCCGTCAACTAGAGCCGAGAGCAAGGGCTCCCAGCGTTTGCACTCGGCTCCGGACTCGATCCCAGCAAACCGCGAAATGAATGCCCGGCGACCTTCATAAAGGCAGCGGTTAACTTTGGTTCTGCTCCAACCGGTCTCGGCCTGAATCTCTTCGTAAGAATTTCCTTGCGCCCGCAGCCACAGCGCGCGGACTTCCTGTGGCTTCAGTCGCTGCAGCGCTTCAGCCGACTGGGCTACCTGCTCGAACCCGAGTGCGCGTTCCTCCGGTGAAGTGCCGTGATCATTCTCTAATTGATCAAAGTCAATTTCACGGCCGGAGAGGTCGCGTTGACGGGTTCGCCGGACTGCCATCGCCTCGTGCTTGATGACGGTTCGCAGCCAGCCGGGCGCCCGCTCAGGGTCGAGCCGGGGCGCGTGCTTAAGGAAGATCTCAAGGCCACGCTGATACGCGTCTTCGGCGTCGTCAGCGCAGAGACTGTGGCGGCGCGCGAGGCGCAGCAGGCTCGCTGAATAGCGCTGGATCACGTCAATTACCAGTGCGTCGAGCTCAGCCTGAGTGGCGTCGCGGCCGACTGGCCGCGTATTAAAGTCAATCTGTTCCATCGCTGCTGGTCTCTAAAGCACGAGCGAGCAGTAATTTTCCCCTCCCGTGGCACTAAAAAGTTCGCTTTTTGCGCGAACTGCGTGCGCCTTGTGCCAATCAATCTGAATCCGAAGGGTGCATTGCTACTTTGAATCGTCAGATGGCGAGCTCACTCTTCTCATTCCCCAACCCAGTCAACGAAGTTTCGGCGCGGCTTGTTGCTGGAGGCGTCGTTCTTATCGCGCTGGCGGCGATCATCTTCGCTCAGCCTTGGATCTTTATCGTCCTGGCCTACGGTTTTGTGGCGCGCGTGCTGACGGGCCCGGCGCTAAGCCCGCTCGGTCAGTTCGTCACGCGCGTCCTCACCCCCGCGCTGCCGTTCGACGAGAAGCTGGTTCCCGGACCACCGAAGCGCTTCGCGCAGGGAATCGGAGCGGTCTTCTCAGTCACAGCCGCAGTGCTCGCGGTTGGCTTTGATCGGATTGGGTCAGCCTCAATCCTGCTAGCTGTGCTGGCAGCGTTTGCGATCCTTGAGTCGGTCTTCGGCATCTGCGTCGGCTGCAAGGTCTTTGCCCTGCTGATGCGCGCCGGCTTGATCCCAGATGAGGTCTGCGAAAACTGCAACAAGATCGCCCTCAGCGCGCCGGCAGCAGCCGCCGGACCACGCTAGCGGCGAACGAACCGCTCAGGCCGGCGCGGCGTCGCGCTGGACCAGCGCCTCGACCGGCCTCTGGTAGCCACTTGCTTGGGCGCGCGCCTCGCCGGCAGCGAGCTCTTTGCCGAGCTCGTAGAGGTAGTCGTCGAAGTCGACCTGAATCGTGTGCCGCTTGGAGGCCACGTAGCGCTTCTGCATCTTCGCCATATCTTGGCTCATAAAGCTGAGCATCTCGCCCTCGGCTGGAAGCTTGTAGCGGCCGCTGAGATAGTCAGCAACCCATCCCCCCTGGGCCTCGGAGAGCGGCATCACTGCGCCGAGCGGCTGCAGCAGACCGATGAAGAAAAGGTTCGGAATCTCAGGCTTGAAGACGCGGCGAAAAAGGTCAATCCGGTTATCGGGTGCGGAGATGAAATCCTCGTCGAAGAACGGGAAGGTGATCTTGTAGCCGGTGCAGTAGATCACGACGTCGGCGTGGACGCGGCTGCCATCTTCAAACTCGACCTCATCGCCGTCCAAGCGACGAATGTTGGGTTTTACTTTGATCGCGCCGTGCGTAATGCGGTCGAGAATTCGGCTAGAAACCGTTGGGTGCGCCTCGCCGAACTGATGATCAGGCTCCGGCAGCCCAAAGTCGGTCACCTTGCCGACGTATGCGTTAATCAAGGTGGCAACGGCCTTCTGACGGATCTTGAACGGGATCCTCGGATTGACCCAGCCGCCGAGCTGATCGGTTGGCTTGCCGAAGATATATTTCGGCACGATGTAAGAACCGCGGCGGGCAGAGAGGTAGACGTTTTCAGCAACATACGAAGACTCGACAGAGAGGTCCATTGCGCTGTTGCCGATCCCGACGATGACGACGTCCTTACCGGCAAGAAAATCCGGTCCCATGTAGGAGTGAGCGTGCATCTGCTCGCCCTTGAACGAGTCCGATCCGGGAAAGGTGGGCTCCGGCCAGCGAGGGTTCCAGTGGTGCCCGTTGGCCACCAGAAGTGCGTCGAAGCGTTCGCTGCTTCCGTCACCTAGCGTCAGCTCCCAAGTTCCATCACTGAGCCGCTCAGCGTGCGCAACAGGGGTCTCGAAGCGGATTCTGTCACGGACGCCAAAGTGGTCGGCGTAATCATCGAAGTACGCGGCGATCTGAGCGTGGTTTGGGTAATCGGGGTAATCCTCGGGCATCGGATAATCGGAGTAAGCCATCCTCAGCCGCGAAGTATTGATGTGCAGGTCGCGGTAGCAGGCCGACATGCCATTGATGTTCTCGAATACCCAGTTGCCGCCAATCCGGTCGGAAGCTTCAAAGCAGGTCACGTCAAAGCCGCGCTGGGCGAGCGTCTTGAGCGCCGTAATGCCGGAGGAGCCTGCGCCGATGACCGCGGTCCGCGGTAGCTGCTGACTAATCATTTCGATCTCCTGATAGGGCTGGAATCTCTGCAAAGTACTTGTCAACCATACGCGCGCAGCGCCGACCCTCGTTGATTGCCCAGACAATCAGCGATTGCCCGCGGCGCGCATCACCGGCGACAAAGACGCCGGCCTGCGAGCTTTGGTAGGTCGGGGCTTCGATGTTGCCGCGGGCGTCGAGTTCGCAGCCGAGGTCGGCGACCAACCCCTCGGCCTCAGGGTGGATAAAGCCAGTTGCCAGTAATACGAGGTCGGCCTTCAGTTCGCGCTCGCTGCCTGGCACCGGCGCGAACGGCGGCTCGGCCCCAGCCTGGGCGATGTGCTGCGCCGTGACCTTGCCGTCGCTACCGGAGAAGTGGGTCGTGACAACAGAGAAGTCCTGCTCGCCGCGGCCGATTTCGCGCGCCTCCTCCATCGCATAGGAGAGGCGGTACTTTTGTGGCCACAGCGGCCACGGCGTGCGCTCATCGGGGCGATGCTGTGGTGGCTCGGGCAGAAGCTCGAGCTGCACTACGCTAAGCGCGCCCTCGCGGATCGAGTTGCCAATGCAGTCGGCGCCGGTGTCACCGCCGCCGACGACAACCACGTGCTTGCCTTCGGCCGTGATCTTTGGCAGGTCGGTAGGCGCGGCTGCTGGCGGCTCGGGGCCGAGCTGCTCAGCAACCCAGCGATTGCGGCCGTAGAGGTACTCCATCGCGAAGTGAACGCCGTCAAGCTCACGGCCAGGAACGTCAAGGTCGCGCGGCACGCGCGACCCGATCGCCAGAACCACGGCGTCAAACTCGCTCGTGAGCTCATCGGCGCTGATGTCAGCGCCGACGTTGACGCCGTAGCGGATCTCAACCCCTTCGTCGATCAGTTGCTGAACGCGGCGATCGATCACGTGCTTTTCGATCTTGAAGTCGGGAACGCCAAAGCGGATCAAACCGCCGGGGGCCTCGTCGCGCTCGAATAGGACGACCTGATGGCCGGCGCGGCGCAGCTGCTGCGCGGCGGCAAGACCGGCTGGGCCGGAACCGACGACCGCCACCGAGCGCCCAGTTTCAACCTGAGGTGGCTCCGGCTGAACCCAACCCTCCTGCCAAGCGCGGTCGATGATCGAAAGCTCAATCTGCTTAATCGTGACTGAGTCGCCTTCGCGGATCTCGAGCACGCAGGCCGCCTCACAGGGCGCTGGGCAGAGGCGGCCAGTGAATTCGGGGAAGTTGTTCGTTGCGTGAAGACGAACGATCGCCGCCTGCCAATCCTGGTGGTAGACGAGATCGTTGAAGTCTGGGATCAAGTTTCCAAGTGGGCAGCCGTTGTGGCAGAAAGGAACGCCGCAATCCATGCAGCGGGCGCCCTGGGCAGCGAGCGCCTCGTCGCTTCGGCTCTCGACAAACTCTTTGTAAGGCTCAAGCTCAACCCGCTCGATCGGATCCTTGTAGGGAATCCCGACCCGCTCGATCTTCAGAAACGCACCAAGCTCGCCCATTAGAGACCCACCTCGCTCGCATCGACGCTGGGGTGATCGGCATTCTCACGCTCCTGCTGAGCCAACTCGGCCAGCACTCGCTTGTAGTCGGCCGGGAAAATCTTGACAAACGCGCCCTGGAGCTCAGCCCAGTTGTCGAGCACCCGCTGACCGACGGTCGAACCGGTGCGCTCGGTGTGCTCAGCGACTAGGTTGCGGACCTCAATCGCGTCGGCCTCGTCGAGCTGCTCGAGCTGATCGAGCATTTCAGGGTTGACGCGCTGGGCGAAGCTGCCGTCCTCGTCGAGCACGAAGGCAAGGCCACCGCTCATTCCGGCGGCGAAGTTGCGACCGGTTGGGCCAAGCACGACGACGCGCCCGCCGGTCATGTATTCGCAGCCGTGGTCGCCGACTCCTTCAACGACTGCGCTGGCGCCCGAGTTACGAACTGCGAAGCGCTCGCCGGCGAGGCCGCGGAAGAAAGCGCGCCCGTCGGTTGCACCGTAGAGGACGGTGTTGCCAGCGATGACGTTGTCCTCAGCGGGAAAATCGACCGTTTCAAGCGGCGCGACCGAGAAGATTCCACCGGATAGGCCCTTGCCGGTGTAATCGTTGGCATCGCCGCGCAGCGTCATCGTCACGCCCGGCGCCAGCCAGCCGGCAAAACTCTGGCCAGCAGAGCCTTCAAATTCAATTTCAATCGTCCCCTCCGGCAACCCTTCGGCGCCGTGAAGCTCAGCAATTCGGCTTGAAAGCAGGCCACCAACGCAGCGGTTGACGTTGCGCACTGGGTGTTCAATCGTGACCTTCTCGCCGCGCTCAATCGCTGGCTCGGCAAGCTTAATTAGCTCCCAGTCAATCGCGCTCTCAAGCACCTCTGGGGGCGGAGCGGTGCGGTACATAGGCGCGCCTGGCTGAAGCTCCACGCGGTGCAGCAAGTGCGTCATGTCGACGCCGGCCGTCTTCCAGTGTTCAATCGCTTCGTCGGCCTCGAGCAGCTCGGTGTGGCCGATCATCTCGTTAAGCGTTCTCATTCCCAGCGAAGCCATCAGCTCACGAAGCTCCTCGGCGACAAAGAAAAAGAAGTTGACGACGTGTTCAGGTGTGCCTTTAAAACGTTTGCGCAGCTCCGGATCCTGCGTGGCAATGCCGACCGGACAGGTGTTGAGGTGGCAGGCGCGCATCATGATGCAGCCGGTCGCGATCAGCGGCGCAGTCGAGAAGCCGTACTCGTCGGCGCCAAGAATCGCAGCGATCGCAACGTCGCGGCCGGTCTTCATCTGGCCATCGGTTTGAACCGTGATCCGCGAGCGCAGGTTGTTGAGGCAGAGTGTCTGCTGCGTCTCAGCAAGGCCGATCTCCCATGGCACGCCGGCCGAGTGAACCGAGCTAAGCGGCGAGGCACCGGTGCCGCCGTCGTGGCCGGCAATCAGCACGTGGTCAGCATTGGCCTTGGCTACGCCCGAGGCCACGGTGCCGACGCCGACTTCAGAGACCAGCTTGACCGAAACTTGCGCCTTCGGGTTGGCGCAGCGCAGGTCATAAATCAGCTGCTTCAAATCCTCAATCGAGTAGATGTCATGATGCGGCGGCGGCGAGATAAGCCCAACACCGGGGGTCGTGTGGCGAACCCAGCCGATGTACTTGTCGACCTTGTAGCCCGGCAGCTGACCCCCTTCGCCAGGCTTTGCACCCTGCGCCATCTTGATTTGAATTTGGTCGGCGTTGACGAGGTAGTGGATCGTCACTCCGAAGCGACCAGAAGCCACCTGCTTAATTGAGGAACGGCGAAGGTCGCCATTGATGTCGGGCTGGAAGCGGCGCGGGTCCTCTCCACCCTCGCCGGTGTTTGAGCGGCCGCCGAGGCGGTTCATCGCGATCGCCAAAGTTTCGTGCGATTCGGTTGAGATCGAGCCCAGCGACATCGCGCCGGTCGCAAAGCGCTTCACAATCTCCTTCGCCGATTCCACTTCGTCGAGCGGGACCGGCGTCAAGTCGTCGCGGAATTTAAGCAGCCCGCGCAGCGTCGCTCGCTTTGTCGCCTCCTCGTTGCATAGGCGCGCGTACTCGTCGTAGCGGCTCTGCGCGTCACCCTCGTCAGGCGTTATCCGTACTGCCTGCTGCAGCGCTGAGATTGTGTCGGGGTTCCACATGTGCTGCTCGCCGTCGCGGCGCCAAGCGTAGATTCCGCCGACTGGCAGCAGCTCGTCGTCGCGTTCGCCAGAAAGCGGCCATGCGCGGGCGTGGCGCGTCAGTGCTTCGGCCCCGAGGACGTCGAGTCCGATACCGCCAATCCTCGAGGCGGTACCGGTGAAATGGCGCTCGACGAGCTGCTGCTCAAGGCCGACAGCCTCGAAGATCTGCGCGCCGCAATAAGACTGAATTGTCGAAATTCCCATCTTCGAAATCGTCTTCAACAGGCCCTTTCCTAGCCCCTTGACGATGTTGCGTTCAGCTTCGCTTGGGTCTCTTACGCCTTCAATCTGACCGTCGGCAGCGAGCTCGGCGGCGCTGTCGAGCAGCAGGTACGGGTTGATTGCGCTGACGCCGTAGCCGATTAGCGTTGCAAAGTGATGGACCTCGCGCGGCTCGCCGCTCTCAAGCACTAATCCCGCTTGAAGTCGGTTGCCGATCCTGACCAGATGGTGGTGGACGGCGGCGACGGCCAGCAGCGACGGAATTGCCGTCCGCTCCGGCCCGACGCGGCGGTCAGAGAGAATTAACACCGAAGCGCCAGCGGTGATCGCATCATGGGCTTCGTCGCAGAGATTCGCCAGCCGCGTGCTTAAGCCGTCGGCGCCCTCGCTGATCGGCCACGTGATGTCGAGCGTGTGGGCGCGGAAGATGTCGCGTTCGACGTTGCGCAGCGTCTCAAGCTCTTGGTTGCGCAGAATCGGCTGGTTCATCACAAGCTGGTGGGCAGCCTCTGGCGACTCGCCAAGTAGGTTTAGCTCAGCGCCAACGGAGGTTGCAAGCGACATCACGATCGATTCGCGGATCGGGTCGATCGGCGGGTTTGTGACCTGCGCGAAGAGCTGCTTGAAGTACGAGAAGAGTGGTGGCGCGCAATCCGACAGCAGTGCCAACGCGGCATCGTTGCCCATCGATCCGATCGGCTCTTGCCCAGTCTGAGCCATCGGCGCGATCAGCACCTTGAGATCTTCCTCGCTGTAACCGAAGGCTTGGCGACGAATGTGACTGGGCAGCACGCCGGTCATCGTCACGTGTGCGGTTTCGAGGTCATCGAAGTGGACGCAGTTATCAGCGAACCATTGCTCGTATGGCCGCGCTCCGGAAACCTGCTGTTTTACCTCCTCGTCCTCAATGATTCTGCCCTGCTCGAGGTCGACGAGGAAGATCTTGCCGGGCTGGAGCCGACCAAGGCGCTTCACGTTCGCTGGATCGATCGCCAGCATCCCCGACTCTGAGCCGAGCACGACGAGTCCGTCCTTCGTTTCGATCCAGCGACCGGGGCGCAGGCCGTTGCGGTCGAGTGTTGCTCCAACAACGCGGCCATCGGTAAAGCAGACGGAGGCCGGCCCGTCCCACGGCTCCATCAGGCAGGAATGGAAGGCGTAGAAGCCCTTCAGTGCGGGTGACAGGTCAGCCCGGTCGCGGTATGCCTCAGGAATCATCATCATCGCCGAGTGCGGCAGCGAGCGGCCAGCAAGCATCAGCAGCTCCAGCACGTTGTCGAAGGTTGCCGAGTCGGATCCGCCGGGACGAACGATCGGCATCACCTTCTGAAGATCGGGGCCGAATAGCTCGCTAGCGAGCGAACCCTCACGAGCGCGCATCCAGTTGATGTTGCCCATCAGCGTGTTGATTTCGCCGTTGTGGGCGATCACGCGAAACGGGTGAGCAAGCTCCCAGCTTGGGAAGGTGTTGGTTGAGAAGCGCGAATGAACCAGCGCCAGCGCCGAAGCAAAACGCTCGTCGCTGAGGTCGGGATAGAACTTGGCTACTTGGCTCGACATCAGCATGCCCTTGTAGACACAGGTCCGCGAGGAAAAACTCGGCGAGTAGAAATCCGGGCCAGCCGCCAGCTCGACGATCCGGCGGATCACATAGCACTTGCGCTCAAAGGCGTCTTGATCGCGGTCGAATCCTGGGCCAGCGGCGATGATCGCCTGGCTGATGTGCGGCCGCGAGCGGCCAGCAGTCACGCCGACGAAGTCTTCGCTGACCGGCACGTCGCGCCAGCCAAGGAAGATCTGCCCTTCAACACGCGTGTTCAGCTCGACCAGCTGCTGCAGTTTGCGGCGGCGCTCGGCGTCGCGCGGCAGAAAGCAGACCCCAACTGCGTATTGGCCGGGTTCAGGCAGCTCGAATTCAAGCACGCCGCGCAGGAAAAGATCGGGCACTTGGACGAGGATCCCCGCGCCATCGCCGCTCGTGACGTCGGCCCCCTCGGCGCCGCGGTGCTCGAGATTGTCGAGCGCTTCAAGCGCCTGCTCGATCACCCGGTGGGAGGGAACGTTGTCGAGTTTCGCGACCATCGCCACGCCACAGGCATCGTGCTCGTAAGCGGGGTTGTATAGGCCCTGCGGCCCTGGGCGTTTGATCATTGTCATTGCTCTGATTCGCCGCAGGCAGAGTAGGCTGCGCCAGCCCCCGAAGCGAAGCACTTATTCTAGTGGCAGAACAATGCTCAGTAGCGCCTCGCTGCGGCGACCTGAGCAGGCCGGGCGCATCGGCGCTCAGTCGACTAGCGGCTGGTCTCTGACTCGCTATGCGAGCAGAGCCCTGGCACACCGTTGGCGGGGCGGCCCGGACAGCCAGTGCATAGGCCGGCGTTGGCACTGCTCGCGACCGGAAAATCAGAGCCGGTGAGTACCTCAGCCGCCGCGCGCAGTCGCTTCTCGATGCGTGGCTGATCACTCCCGGTGAATGTCGCAGAAACTCGCTCCGCGGGGCGGGCGAGGAAGCAGTAAACAACCTCTACCGAAGTGGCGCCGCGGCGAAGCGCAGCAAGCCCATAGGCATCCTGCTGAAGCCCGTAGCGCTGGTCGACAACCATGCCTAGCTCATCGTTGTCGCTGATTCGATCGGTCTTGTAGTCGACAACTAAGGCCCTACCAGCCGGAAGGTCGGCCAGAACATCGATCGTGCCGGTCAACACTGGGAGCGTGTTGTCACCGGGAATCAGTTCGATTGCGAAGCTGCTTTCGCGCGCAATCCGCTCGGCTTCGCTCAGCTCTGTCCAGATCTGGCTGCCAACAAAACCCTCAAGCATCTCCAACTGCTCCGCGGCGGCTGCATCATTAGAGGGAGCGCCCTCAATCGTCGCCGCGAGCCGCTTGATCGCAGACTTATCGGGGAGCAGTTCAGGCTGCTCAAAGCGAAGTGATTCAAGCAGCAGGTGGGTCAACACGCCGCGGGCGCGGGAACCCCGCGAATCCTCACTGTGGCCGTCGTCGTCGCGCTGAGGGAGGCCGACGCGTTGCTCGAGATACCAGCGATATGAACAGCGCTTCAGCCGCGAAAGCTGCGAATAGCTAATCGTCGCTGGTACCGCGACCGGCGCCGCCGGCTGAGCTGGCCGTAGCGGAAGCAGCGCACCATCGCTCGCTTCGCTACCACGATCGCTTTCCCGCGCCTGCTCGAATAGCTGGTCGGCATTATCGGGAGTGCAAACGACCAGTTCGAGGCCTACCTCGCCACCATCGGCGTCGATCTCAACCCGCTGCACCCCTGGCTCACTGAGCAATTCCTCAGCGCCGGAGCCCAGCAGCCCAGGCACGATCCAGGTAAGGCAGCCGGAAGCAGTCTTCGTCTCCTCAAGCGACCACGGGCCAGAGGGCTTCGACTTTCCAGAAAGAATCAGGCGCCGTTCAGCGCGCGTCACTGCGACGTGAATCTTGCGGCGCCGCTCGAAATTCGCATCTCGCTGGGCAGCCGCTTTCATCTGCTCAAATTCGCCGATCAGACCCTTCTCACCGTCGCTGCCTGCCGCTTGCAGCGCCGCTGAGACTGCTCCGCCTTCTACACGGATCATCGCGTCGTCCCGCTTGACTCCGTTGCCGAGCCTCGGCACAACAACAACGGGATACTGAAGCCCCTTCGCGGCGTGGATCGTCATCAGTCGCACCGGGCCGTCGGGGTCCGGGTTGCCGTCGGTGTCGATCGCGCCGCCAACCGGCGCATCTGTCTCACGCGAGGCCGTACCTGAGGCCTCATCGACCCAGTCCAGAAAGGCGCGCAGACCGTCACCATGGCGCAGCGCCCATGAGCCTGCGAGCTCAAGCAGTTGCCTGACATTGGCGAGCTTCTGCTCACCGTCGTCACCGGTCAGAAGCAGCGACGGGTAGTCGCTCTCTGAGATGATCGTGTCGAGCAGCTCAGCGACGGTAATCTGAGCGGCGACTGAGCTCCAGCTTTCAAGACGGCGGCGGTAGTCGACGAGCTTCTTGCGCTCCGGGGCGCTTATCGCCGCTGGAATACCCTCGGCCGGGTCCTCCACGCTGCAGCTCTCGAATGCTTGGCCAAGACTGTGCACGCCAGTAGTCAGCCGCTCGGCGCCGATCATCGCGAGCGTGTCGACGCTAATCGCGCACAGTGGCGAGCGAAGTGCGCAAAGCAGCTGCTGCTCGTCGGAGCGATTCGCGATCAGGCGCAAGTGCGCGAGCAGGTCGGTCAGCTCAATCCGCTGCCACCAGTCATCTCCTCCGTCGGAGACGGCGTCAATTCCGAGCCGCTTGAGCTCCGCTCGAAATGACGCCATCGCGGTCCGCGTCTCCATCAGGATCACAACCTCGCCAGTGCCGGCCTCGCCGCTGTCGATCAGTCGCCTGATCCGGCTCGCAACGAGCCGCGCCTCGACCTCATCGCTTCCGAGCTGATCGCCCTTCCAGCTTGCCTCATCAACGAACAGCAGCTCGGTGAACGGTTCACTTCCCTGCCAGTCTGCCGCGCTACCACCGTTGATCATGGTCCACTCGATGCCACTAATCTCATGTGCCTCACTGAAGGCTGAATTGATCAGACGAAGGATCTGCGGCCGCGAGCGGTAATTGTGCGAGAGGCGAAGTTTGTTGCCCTCTGCCTGATGACGCTCAGCCTCCCGGATGAAGAGCCCAAGGTCAGCGTAACGCCAGCCATAGATCGCCTGAAGCGGGTCACCGACTACAAAGCGAGCCTCAATACCGAGCGCATCAAAGAGCTCTAGTTGGAGTCCGTTGGTGTCTTGGAACTCGTCAATTAGCACGCGCCTAAAGCGCTCACGATACGAAGCAGCGACTGCCGGATGATCTTTTAATAGGTCTCGCACAGCAAACACGACATCGGCAAAGTCGCATCCCCCTGCGGCGACTTTTAGCGCTGCGAACTCGTCGCCATATGCGATCAGTAGCTCGTTAAGAAGGCCAATCCAGTCCTGCGGATCGGTCTCCTCGCCGAGTTCAGGCAGCCGCGGCGCCTTCTCGCCATCGCTGCGTCGGCTGTCGTAGAGCGAGCTGATCTCGTCTTGGAGCTTGTCGAAGCGATCACGGGCGAAAAGGTCGAGCGCGCTTTCGCCGCGCTCGCCGGCAAGCACTCTCTCGGTAGCGGTCTTGAACGCTCGGTTACGAAAGCCAATCAGGTCAATCTCGTCAATCACGGTGAACGCTGGGTCGATCCCAACGAGCATCGCGTGGCGCCGCAGCAAGCGGGCGCAGAAGCCATCAATCGTCGAGATCCACGCACCGTCGAGAGCCGCTACCGCTTCGCGAGCGCGCTCGTTTGCTGGTGCCAGCGCTGCGAAGCGACGGCGGATTCGGTCGCGCAGCTCGGCCGCCGCCTTGCGAGTGAAGGTGATTGCGAGGATCTGGTCGCACCCCAGCAACTGGCGATCGCCGTCGCCTTCGAGAACGTCGCGGACAAAGCGCTCGACGAGCACCAGCGTCTTGCCCGCCCCGGCGCTCGCTTCGAGCAGCAGCGGCCGTTCGCGGTTGATGCAGGCGGCGGCCTGCTCATCGTTAAGCGGTCCATGCGGCCCGAGCATCTGCTCGCCGTCATAAAGCGCGGCGGCTGGTTGGCTGTTACTCACGATTGCTCCCGGCGACAGATCCCCGGGTAAGCGCAGCCGCCGTCGCGCCCGAACGCGCAGTTCTCTGAACTCTCTGGGGTGAGTTCACCGCTGCTGACCGCGGCCACTGCGTCAACGGCCATTTGACGAGCCGCTTCGAGCAGCTCTTCGAAGCTCTGGTCTGCGATCCGGTCGTTGCGAACAATGTCTACGCGCTCCGCATCCGCCTCCTGCTCTATCGCCCCGCGCGGCTTTGTCTTGCCAGGCTTGCCAACGCTTACCGACTGATAGAGCGCGCCGACAACGCTCTGGTCGGGATTACGCTCACCGTAAACGAGCGCGTAGAGCGCATTCTGGATGACCCCTTCTTCGACCCATTTTGCCGCCGGCCAGCGCTTGCTGACGGCGCCACTTTTGTAGTCGACGATGATCGCCTCAGAGCCGAGCTTGTCAACGCGGTCGATCTTGCCGCGCAGCAGTAGCCCATCACCGAGGTCGGCCGGCGGTTCGTCGCCGAAACCGAATCCAAGCTCGAACTCACGCGGGACAAACTGTGAGCCGGAGCGAGATAGCTCAGTCAAATAGGCGGTGACGGCGTGGCGGAGCGCGCGTATCTGGATCTGTTCCTTCAGCGGGTCGGCAAAGAACGGCTCGATCCCGGCGATCACCTGATCGAGCAGTTTTAGAGCTGAACCAAGGCTCGCTTGATCGAACGGTTTGTCGGGCTGCGGGAGCTGCTTGAAGACAGCCTCGAGGACTTCGTGGACGGCACTTCCGTAGGCCAACTGATCGCCATCTGGCTCGAGCTGATCGGGGTTGAGAAAGTTGTCAACCAGCCACGACATTGGGCATCGCAGATAGCGCTCGATCGACGTTGCTGACCAGACCTCGCGGCCGGCCAGAGCGGCAACTGCGGCCTCACTGGTGAGCTGATACTCCTGCTGCTCACCGCCGCGCGATGCCAGCCCGCCAAGTGCACGCTGGTAGTCGCTTGGGGCAAGCCGCGGCTGCTCGCTTAGGGAGGGCCATTTGATCTCGCCAAGCGCGCGCCTGAGCGTGAGCGGCTTGGGGTCAAAGAGGTCTTCGATGTCATCGAGGAAGAGCGAGGGGTTGACACTGGCGCCATCATCGGTGCGCGCGTGGTGGCTGTAGACCAGAAGCTGCTGTGCGCGTGAGAGCAGTGCGTGCAGAAGGTGGCGCTCTGCGGCGAGTCGATCTGGTGCCGCCACCGGCCAAAGTGGCTCGAGGCCAGCGTCGCTAGCTGCGCGATTGATCTTGACGCGCGCCGCGTCATCGAGAAAGGGGTCTTCTGGTGCCCGCTGAGGGAAAAGACCTTCCTGGAGGCGCGCAACGAAGAGCGCCTCAACTCGGCGGGCCCGCAGCGACAGCGGCAGCGCGACACTGACTGCCCCGGGGATCAGCGAATCGCCGACGTAGAGCTCGCGCTCACCGAGCTCTGCTAGGAGCTGCGCCGAGCTGGGCGTTAGCTCTGAATCTCGTGCAACGAGCCAATCGAGATCGTCGCAGGCAGTGATCAGGTCGCCAAGCGCTTCGACCTCAGCTTGCTGCTCGGGATCGAAGATTGGTGCCTCCCCAGCCCCGCCTGCGTCAGCCAGCAGCCTCCGGGAGCGCGCCGATATCTCGCTGTAACCTTCGCGAGCGCCGCGCGCGAAAGCCTCGCGGAGAGCCTCCAAAGGGACGTTGGAGTCAAACTTCGTTAGGCGCAGCCACTCCAGCTCAGCCGCTTCGAGCGTTGGTAGTTCGCCCTTGAAGAAGCTGCGCTCGAGCTTGTCAGCCTGCCAAAGGAAGTTGGATTTGGTGACTCCCGGCGTCCTCAGCCAAGCAATCAGCTGGGCGACGAGAGGTCGTGACTGCGGCTTCTCGCGCACCTCGCAGAGCGCGCACTCGGCCAGTCCGAGCACTCCTCTAACTAAAGCCGTGTGGCCAACCGTGATCCGCTTGCGAATCGCCACGCGAAGCTCTGCCTCAGCGAAAATCTTCTCAACCTTGAAGGCCGACTGGTCGAGGTCGCGCACTGCAACGGCAATCTGCTCTGGACGCATGCCCGCGGCAACGAGCGCCCTGGCGCGCGCTGCGATTAGTTCGATTTCGGCCCGCTCGCCGCCAGCCTCGAAGCGTTCAATCGCTTGCCCGGGATCGAACGGCTCGCTGGAGCTTTCAAAAAGCGACCGCTCTAGTGCGGCAAGCGCCGTGGGGTCGCTGCCAGCGTAATTACCCGCGCTGGCTTCGCAGCGCGTCACCGATTCGCCCGCCATCGCACTGAGCTGCTCGTAGATCAAGCGGCGCGCTTCGAAGGATGTTCGCGGCTCGTAAGGAAACGAGACCATTAGCTCAGTGCCAACCGTCTCGCTGAGCAGCGCCAATGTGCAGAGCTGGCGCAACTCAAAGTCGTCAAATCCATAAAAGAAGACCGGCGTCCCGCGCCAGCGTGCGGGCTCCTTGGCAAGAAGATCAATTAGCTCGAAGACGTAAGTCGATTGATCCCGCGCAAGCAGCTTCTCGAGCCGGCCGCGGTAGCGGCTGTAGAGAGCCGCCAGCTCGGCTCCGTAGGGCGCGGTCGCGAAGTTGCTCTGATCCCAAGCCTGCATGACCTCCGCAAAACGCGGCGGCGAAACTTGTAGCTCTCCGAGCTCGTCTGCAAGATCGGCAAGCGCGCTGGCAAAGCCGCCGCTCGCCGCAGCCCCTGCAAGCAGCTCGAGCGGAGTCTCCTCACTGACGACGCGCGCAATTCGCGCCAAACTGAATGCTGAGAGTGGGCGCGCCTCGAATTCAACGCGCCGGGCGATTAAACCCCACAGCCCGTCAAAGCCAGTAACGGTGACCGCCTCGGTGACCTCGTAGGGGGCGGCCGCCAGCTCGCGCCTAAGCAGGTCAGAGTCGCTGACCGTAGGCACTACGAGGATCGGATCTTCACCTCGCGCCGCAGCCTCGGCGACAGCAGCCAGCACGATCGCAGCCTTGCCAGAGTTAACCGGCCCTGTGATCAACTTCAGCGGCATTAGCTATTGGTCGCCGCGGGGCGGGGAAAACTGACGCGCCTGTCGCGCAGGCTCAAGCGGCCTCGTCAGCTGAGCCGCCCTTAGCGGCCTTCGCTTCCTTCGCTGCTTCGGCCTCTGCGATCGCGTCGGCATCTGCGGTTGCGTCCTCAGCGGCCGGCGCCTTAGCTCCTTCCTTTGCCCAGGCCTCATCGAACTCGACGCGCCACTTACCTTCTTCTGACTGTTGCAGCGCGAGCTTTGCGCGGAACGAGCGCCCGCTGCGGCCCTTAAAGCCGGCGATCTGCTTTTCGGTGCGACCGGTCGTGATCAGCTCCCGAGCAATCGCGGCTGGAAGCTGCTTGCCGACCTTGCCTTTCCAAATCACGAAGCCGCAGCCTGGATCCTCACTCGCCCAGCATGAGTAACCCTTGCGGTTTTCGATGATGTCGGCGCCGCAGACGGGGCAGGGACCAAGGTTGGCGCGCGGAATCTTGACGTCTTTGAGGCTCGTGTCAAGCTCGCTGATCGTGCCGACCGCAAACTCTTTGATGTCGGCCATGAACTTCTTGCGCGTCTCGGTCCCTTCTTGAATTTCGCCCAAGCGATGCTCCCACTCTCCAGTGAGCGCAGGCTCGGTTAGCGGATGGCCGTCGAGCAGGCGGATCACGTTCATCCCCTTCTCGGTTGGCACCAGCGCGCGACCTTCGCGCTCAATGTAACCAACGTCGATCAAGCGCTCGATGATTGCGGCGCGCGTGGCCGGCGTGCCGATCCCCGATTCCTTCATTGCCTCGCGCAGCTCATCATCATCAACGAGCTTGCCTGCGGTCTCCATCGCTCCGAGCAGCGACGCGTCAGAGTAGCGCCGCGGTGGCTTCGTCTCCTTCTCGGCCGCCTCGACCTCGCTCGTGTCTACCTCTTCGCCAAGCTCAAGCTTCGGCAGCGTCTGGTCGCGCCCTTCATCTTCTTCGGCCGCGCTCTTCGCGCCATCGGCAAGCTCGCCGTAAACGCCACGCCAGCCGGGAACTATTAATACTTTGCCGCGAGTGCGGAAGACGTGCTCGGCGACGGTTGTCTCAATGCGCGTGTTTTCGAACTCAGCGTCGGGGTGGAAGATCGCCAGAAAGCGGCGCACCACGAGGTCGTAAATTCGACGATCATCGGAGCTCATCTTGTCGAGCTTGTGTTCGGCGTTAGTCGGGATGATCGCGTGATGGTCGCCGACCTTCTCATCGTTGACGACGCGCCCGAGAGGAAGCAGGTCGAGGCCGGTGACGTATTCGGCGGCAACCGTGTACTCAGAGTCGCGCCCGACCTGCTCGGCGGTCGGCTTGATCTGATCAACCATATCGCTAGTTAGGTAGCGCGAGTTCGTCCTCGGATAGGTCAGCGCCTTATGCTCCTCATAACAGCGCTGGGCAGCGCCAAGTGTCCTCTTGGCCGAAAAACCGAAGCGCGTATTGGCGTCGCGCTGGAGCGAAGTGAGGTCGTAAAGCATCGCCGGCTTTTCGGTTCTCTTCGTCTTGTCAAGCTTTGTGATCTTGCCGCGCTGACCCTTGACGGCGGCGACGATCTCGTCAGCCGAGGCCTGCTTCTCAATCCGCGGCTTGGCGTCGGCGTGGTAGCGGCCCTCGTACTTACGCCCGTCGTCAGCCGCAAACTTGGCGTCAACGAGCCAATAGGCCTCGGGGACGAAGGCGCGAATTTCTTCCTCGCGGCGAGTGAGAATCGCCAGCGTCGGCGTCTGAACGCGCCCGAGCGAAACAGCGCCGTCGAACGAGGAGCGAAGGCGGATCGTCGCCGCGCGGGTGGCGTTCATGCCGACGATCCAGTCGGCCTCAGAGCGCGAGCGTGCCGCTTCCTCAAGCAGCGCAAACTCGCTGGCAGGGCGCAGATTGTCGAGCGCCTCGCGCATCGCCGATTCAGTCATTGAGGAGAGCCAGAGCCGCTCAACCGGCTTCTTTGAGCCAGCCTTCTCGTATAGGTAGGCGAAGATCAGCTCGCCTTCGCGGCCGGCGTCGCAGGCGTTGACTACGAGGTCGACCTCATCGCTACGGAGGTACTCGCGCACGACTTTCATCTGCTTTTGCGAGCGCTCGTCGCGCACTTCAAGTTTGAACTTGGTTGGGACGATCGGCAGGTCCGCCATCCGCCATCTCTTGAACTTCTCGTCGTACTCCTCTGGATTGGCAAGCGAGACGAGGTGCCCAATGGCCCAGCTGATGATGTGGTCGGGGCCCTCCAACGCACGCGAGCGCTTCTCACCCGTGCCAGCCTTCTTCTTAAATGGGCCGGGCAGAACGCGAGCAAGGTCCTCCCCCACGGAGGGCTTCTCGGCGATGATCAATGTCTTAGCCATCGCGCCGCAGGGTAGCGGCCTGCCGGACCGAACCGAAGCTGACCTCCGCGCTAGTTACCTTTCAGGCACGGTCGCGAGCTACCAATGAGCGAGAAGCAAAGCCAACCACGACTCAAGCGCTCATCAGCAGGCACGCGCTCGGCTGCAGTGCGAACCGACGCGCAGAAACGCAACGATATGTTGCACCGTCGAGCGATTCCGGTGGCAGTCGTCGCGGGGCTCGCTTTTCTTTTTGGGGCGATAGCCGGAGCCTCGTCGGGGTCCGCTGGCGAAAGCGAAGTGCGCGCCTACGCACAGGCCTGGTCAAAGGCCGACTGGGCAACGATGTACGCGCAGTTAACCAAGCAGGCCCAGAGCCGCACGCCGCTGCTGGGCTTCGCAGAGTCGAACCGAACGACGCTGGCGACCGCCACCGCCTTCGAGCGGTCGGTCAGAACGGGCGAAGCTCAAGAGCTCGGCGACGGGCGTTGGAAGATCCCGCTGACAATGCGCACGCGGATCTTCGGAACTATTCGCGGCAACGTAACCCTGCAGACGGTCGAAGACGGCGAAGACACCAAGATCGCCTGGATACCCTCCAACGCTTTCCCGGGCCTGCAGCCTGGTCAAGTGTTAACCCGAAACACAACCATGCCCGCGCGAGGCACTCTGCTGGCCAAAGACGGTCAGCTACTGGCCGAAGGGGCAGCTCGAACGTCGTCGATCCCAGCGATCTCCGGCGAAGTTGTTGGGCAGATCGGCCCGATCCCGCCTGAGCAGGCGTTAGAGATCAATGCTCTTGGCATCCCACCCGACGCGCAGGTTGGGACCTCCGGCCTTGAACGGATCTTTCAGCCCCAGCTCGCGGGCCTGCCTGCTGGCACCTTGAGCGCGGGAAATGATGTGATTGCTCGTTCCGCCGGTCGAGCTGGAGAGAAGGTGCGCACCACGATCGTCCCAAGCGTTGAGCAAGCAGCGATCAACGCGATGTCAGGGCGCCAGGGTGGCATCGTCGCGCTAAACCCACGCAACGGCGCGATTGAAGGCTTCGCCGGTCAAGCCTTCTCGCTGCTTCAGCCCCCGGGCTCAACTTTCAAAGTGATCACAACGGCCGGCGCGCTCGATGCGGGTGTGGTCAGCACGAAAACCACCTACCCCCTGATGTCGGGGATTGAACTTTCGGGCTTTCGGATCTCAAACGCAGGTGCCGAGGTTTGTGGCGGCACGCTCGCCCAAGCGTTCGCCGAATCGTGCAACTCGGTCTTTGCTCCACTCGGCGCGAAATTAGGTTCGGCAAAGCTCGTCGCAGCCGCCCAGCGCTTCGGCTTCAACCGCATCTCGCCGATCCCGGGCGCCGCTCAGAGCACGATCCCGCTCGAACTTGGAGATGATCTGAATGTCGGCTCTTCGGCAATTGGGCAGGGTCAGGTTCAGGCCAGCACGTTGCAAATGACCTTGGTCGCCGCAATCGTCGCACGCCGCGGCCGACTCGTTACGCCGACGCTTAGCCAGGAGGTCGCCAACAAGGCAACGACGAGCGGTGCTCAAGCGATCAAGAAGTCGACGGCGGAAATTCTTGAGCGCTACATGGTGGGCGTTGTGAGCGGCGGGACGGGAACTGCAGCAGCGATTGGGGGGGTTGAGGTCGCGGGGAAGACGGGAACAGCCGAGCTTCGCTCCCCCAGCGATGAGCCCGAGGACACCGACGCTTGGTTCGTGGCCTTCGCTCCAGCTGGCAAATCAAAAATTGCCGACAGCGCGGTTGGTGTGATGTTCGTCGGTGCTGGAACCGGTGGCGAAACCGCCGCCCCCGCCGCTCGAGGTGTGCTCAGCGCGATGCTCGCGCAGCGCTAGATGTCGAGCGTGACGCTGGCCTTTTTATCCGGCAGCTCGCTACTTTCGATCTCGAGCTCAAGCGGGCGGTAGCCGAGCACCAAAGTCGGCAGTTTGAAGATCAAAATCGCTCCCGTCGTCGGCAGGTTGGCCGCCGCGCTATTGGGGTTTGGATACTGGCCGCCATCGCCGCTCACTGGGGCTTTGCGGAAGACCAGCTTGTTGCTCTCGTCGACAATCATCGGCTCGAACTCCTCGCCACGCGTGTCAACGATCTTGAACTCATCGGCAGTAGAAGCGACTGAGTCGCTGCTGTTGAACGCACGAACCCAAACACCGAACCAAAGGTCTTCCGCCCCCAACGACGATTCGGCCGCATCGATCCCAGTCAGCAGGTCGCTGTCGCCAGCGTCCCCGGGATTGAGCTGGCGCGACATCTGTACTTGGTACTGGAGCTCGCCAAGCGTTACGAAGATCGCTTCCGACTCTCCTTCGGAGACGGTTGCCTCTTTGTCACCGCAGGCGGCGAGGCTGGTTAGCGCGGTGGCGAGCAGGGTCAGTGCGAGAAGGCGGCGAAACATTACGGCTCCAAACTGTATTCGATTTATCTGCGTCAAGGCCTAGTCGCGCAGCCCGGTCGCGGGCTTGCGAGCACCGCCAGCGATCGTTGCCCGAGGGCCGCGCTCTTTGCCCTCTTCGAGGATCCGTGAAAGCCGCTTGAGCGACTTGCGCCAGCCCCGGCGCCGAGCGCGATTCTGACCGATGGCGCCGATCGCCTTGTCGCTTGGGAAGACCGGGCGCGTCTCAACGGTCAGCGTGACCTCAGTTCCACCATTGCCGTCATCAGTGAGTTCAAAGGCCGTCAGAGTCCGGATCCGGTTGTACTTGCCGCCACAGCCAACGAGGACAATCAGTCTCGGGGCCTCGTACTCGACGACTGCCATGTCGCCCCAGCCAAAGCGATCAAACGGTAGGTCCTCACGAAAACGCCCGCCTGCTCCCAGCCCGTAGGTCTCTTCGCGCGTCATCCGCCAATCGGCCAGAAAGTGCTCAGTGAATTCTGAGTAGTTCGCCAAGTCGGAGAGATATTCAAAGACGACGGTCACCGGCCGGTCGATCTTCTGGGAAAGCGTGCAGGGCTGCATTGCGAGCCGCAGTCTACTGAGGCAGCGCAGCGGAAAGCGCGCGGTTGCTGCCTAAGCGGCGCGCGGGAGCGTCAACTTGCGAACACTGATGCCATGCTCGCTGTGATGAACCGGTGAGATTGTCAGGGGCGAATCGGCGTGCTTGCAACGGCAGAGCGCACAGACCGGCCCACCGGCAAACTCAAAGACCTCCTCGCCGGTCAGTGGGACGCGGCCACAGTCGGCGCAGTGAAGCTCAGCGGCAGCGCGCGCATGGCCGCCCTTTCGCAACAGCCTCATCTCCAAGTCTGACTCTCCGATCAACTGATTCCAGCTCACCAAGACTAATTCGCTGCCAACTTCACTTCCCCTGCCGCTAGCCGTTACCGAATTGACATCAGGCGTACAATTAAAGCCAGTCGATAATTAGATGCAACGATTGGACGGCTTGCAATGGGCGCAGAAGATCGGCAGGACAACACAACCGCTTCGCACTCGCCTGCGCCATCGGCGCGCAAGCCAGTCGATCAGGCGCAAGCTGAAACGGTTGCTGCCGCGCGCGACTCGTTGACGCAGAGCGGTGACTACTTGGTCTTCGCTGAAGGCGACCTGGTTCGCTGCGTTGCCTTGATCGGTGATTGGACGCAAATCGGGCGCAGCACCACTGCCGACGTCAGGTTCGACGACCCGACTGTTTCGCGCCGTCACGCGCTGATTATCCGCGAGGGGAACCAGATGAACCTTGTCGATGACAGCAGCCTGAACGGGATATTTGTCGGCGGGGTGCGGATCGACCGCTACACACTCGCTGACGGCGACAGCTTCTTGATCGGCCGTTACCGAATGAATTTTGTTCGCGTCATACAAACCGTCGCAGCTAGGGGCGCCGGGCCGCCCGATTCGCTGCCCGTCTAGAATCGCCGCAAATGGCGATTACGATCTCGGTCCTAAGTCAGAAGGGCGGAACGGGCAAGACGACGACGGTCCGTCACCTCGTCGCTGCCTTCCGCCAGACCGGCCTGCGCGTGCTTGCGGTTGACCTTGACCCGCAAGGCAACCTCTCCGACTATTTCGACGTCGACCCTGAAGCCGACCCGACGATCGGCGACGTTCTCTCGGGACGCGCCACTGCCAGCGCTGCGATCGTCAACGACGTCATACCCGCCAACCTGAGCCTCGCCGAGGCTGAGATAACCTTGGCTGGCAAGATGGGGCGCGAGCTCACGCTGCGCGGCGCTCTCGCCGAGGTCGATGAACGTTACGACGTTATTTTTATCGACTGCCCTCCGGCGCTCGGGCTGCTGACCGTCAACGCGCTCGTCGCTGCCGACCAGGCGCTACTGAGCAGCGAGGCGCAGTATTTCGCGCTGCAAGGCGTTGAACAGGCGCTTGAGGTGATTGAGCTGGCCCGCGACAGCCTTAACCCTGACCTGAAGTGGCTCGGCGTTCTCTTCAACATTGCCGACATGCGAACGATCCATTCGCGCGAAGCCTTTGAAGCGCTGCGCGAGCACGTCGGCGACCGCTTGCTTGACGAGACCGTGCGGCAGTCGATTGCCTATGCAGAATCGGCCGAGCGGGCCACGCCAATCTTTGAACATCGGCCCGATCTCGGCGCCGATTACCTGCGCGTCGCAGCCGAAATACTCAGGCGGCTTGACCTCCACGAGCAGAGCGAGCAAATCGCAGCGCTCGTGCCAGCCGAAGCCAGCACTTAGAGCTCGCTGACGTCGGCTCCACCTAGCTCGAAGCGCACGCGCCTAACCTGCGCCCACGAGCTAGCCTCGGCACTGAGGGCCTCGATAACGCCGCCGGTCGTGTCGAACGTTGTCCATGCCAGCACGGTCGGGCCAGCCCCTGAAAGCGTCGCCCCGAGCGCGCCGAACTCCGTTGCACGCCTGATCAGATCGTAGGAGCGCGGGTAAAGCGGGCCGCGATAAGTCTGATGAAGGCGATCGTCCAGGCCGCGCGCGATCAGTTCAAAGTCGCCGCGGGAGAGCCCAAGCATCAGCAGCGCGCCATGAGCGACGTTAAAGACAGCGTCAGCTAGCGGCACATGGTCTGGCAACGCGGCGCGAGCCGCGCGCGTGGCGACCGCCTCATTTGGCACGACGAGGACGGCTTCGAGCCCGTCAGGAGGATCGAAGCGCGTCACCTCACCGCCGGTCGTCACGACGAAGCCACCGTGGAGCGCTGCGGCGACATTGTCAGGATGGCCGTCAAGCTCGCTCCCAAGCGCCAGCAGGTCGGCATCGAGTTCAAAGAGATGGTCGGCTGCGATCAACCCGGCGAGACAGGCCGCGGCGCTGGTTCCGAGGCCACCACTGAGCGGAACCTCGGAGCGGATTGTGAAGCTGAAATCATCGGCGGGATGAAGGCGCTCGAATCCACGGACCACGAGGTTGCGACGGTCGCGCGCAACATCGAGGTCGGTCTCAATCGAGAAGCTTCCGGTCTCAGTCACCTCGAGTTCGATCGCAAGCGAGAGCGCTACAGCAAATGAATCGAAGCCAGGGCCAAGGTTGGCCGACGAAGCGGGAACGGTTACGAGCCGACGGCGCTCCATCGTCAGCCCCAGACGGCGGCCTCGACCGCCGCTAGTTCGGCTTCGCAGGCAATGATCTCGCCGCCAACCTCAATTGCCGTTTCAGGATCTTTCAGCCCGTGCCCAGTTAAAGCACAGACGAGTCGCTCAGCCCCTTCGGGCACTCCATGGACTAGTAACCCGGCGACCGACGCGGCGCTCGATGGTTCGCAGAAAACTCCATCGCGCGAGGCGAGGAAGCTGTAGGCCTCAAGGATCTGCTCGTCGGTTACAACTTTAATCGCACCGCCCGACTCAGCGACGGCGCTGAGTGCCTCGTCGCCGCGCGCCGGGTCACCGATCCGAATCGCGCTGGCCAGCGTCTCCGGCTGCTCGACTGGGTGGCCGAGCACAAGCGGCGCGGCGCCGGCCGCCTGAAAGCCGAGCATCTGCGGCATCCGTCCGAGCTCGCCAGCCGATTCCGTGAAGCCCTTCCAGTAGGCGGTGATGTTGCCAGCGTTGCCAACGGGAATCGCGAGAGCGTCGAGCGGCCGGTCAGGGCCGAGCGCCTCGATCAGCTCGAAGGCGGCCGTCTTTTGGCCTTCGATCCGTAGTGGGTTGACGCTGTTGACTAGGGCGATTGGGTGGTTGGCAGAGAGTTCGCGCACGAGCCGCAGGGCCTCGTCGAAGTTACCGCGCAGCCCGATTACGCGGGCGCCATGCATTACGGCTTGGGCGAGCTTGCCGCGGGCGATCTTGCCGTCAGGGACGATCACGGCGCAGGTGATGCCAGCGCGGGCGGCGTAAGCAGCGGCGCTGGCCGCAGTGTTACCGGTCGAGGCACAGATAACAGCCGTTGAGCCATCGCGAACTGCTCCAGAGACGGCGCAGGTCATTCCGCGATCCTTGAACGAGCCGGTCGGGTTTGCACCTTCGATCTTCAGCCAAGCTTCCACGCCAAGCCGTTCGCTCAGCTCGCAGGCGTAGATCAGCGGCGATGAGCCTTCGCCGAGGCTGACGATTGGATCGTCCGGGCCAAACGGCAGCCGGTCGCGGTAACGCTCGATTAGTCCGGTCATCAGCCGATGAACTGCTCATCGATTACACGGATTGCGCGCGGCGCTGAGCGGACGAACTCAAGCTTGGCGATCCGCTCGCAGGCGCTGAAGAAATCCGATTCGAGGATCGAGTGCGTGACCATCACGAGGCGAGCATTGTCACCAAGCCCCGACTGGGCGACCGTCTTGACCGAGACGCCGCTTTCGCCCAGTAGCTGCGCGACCTGCGCCAACACGCCGGGCTTGTCGGCAACCTCGAGGTGTAGGTAGAAGGCCGAGTGAACGGCATCAGTTAGCTTCGCGTTGCGCTGCGGCGGCTCGATCGCCGGCACGCCACTGAGCACGCTAACGACGTCGCCGAGAATCGCGCTGGCCGTCTGTGGGCCGCCTGCGCCAGGGCCGGAGAGCGTGATCTCAGTGATCGCCGGTGATTCGATCGTGACCGCGTTGAAGGAACCGTTGATGCTCGCAAGTGGATGGGCTGCGTAAAGAAATGCCGGATGGACGCGAACCGAAATAGCGTCGCCGACGCGCTCTGCAGTGCCCAGTAGCTTCAGCGCCAACCCGAACTCTTTGGCGTAGGCAATGTCCTCGGTCGTGAGCTGCTCAATGCCCTCAAAGACAACCTCATCGAGCGCCACCCAGCCGCC
>JBDNJF010000024.1:0-44748 GCA_041687955.1 Solirubrobacteraceae bacterium | reverse complement strand
TTGGCTCAGTCACAAGCTAGATGCTAGGAACCAGCGCGCGGCCGGCCACCATTCTTTAGTCTTGACACCAATGAGTTTTCGCCACACCCGCGCAGCAGCTCTGCGCGCCAGCGCGGTTGCCGCGCTTGTCGCCGCTGTCGCCGTTACGGCTGCGGCGGCGCCAACCGACGCTTCGGCTCGCGGCCGCGCTTTTGCCGTCGCGCCGTACGTTGACATGTCGCTCTATCCGCCACCGAAGTTGGCAACAATCTCGCGCCAGAGCGGCCTGCGTTACTTCTCGCTTGCCTTTGTCCTTAGCGGCGGCGGTTGCAAGGCCAGCTGGGGCGGCGTCACGCCGGTCGATCAGGAGCGCGCGATTGTTGCTGATTTGAAGTCGCTGCGAACCCGTGGCGGCGACGCGCTCGTTTCGTTTGGCGGTGCCAACGGCGTTGAGCTGGCGCAGGCTTGTGCGAGCGCCGAAACTCTGGCAGCTCAGTATCAGGCGGTCATCACCCGCTATCGCTTGACGCGAATTGATTTCGACATTGAAGGCGGCGCGGTCAGCGACAGCGCATCGATTGTTCGCCGCGGCCAGGCAATTGCGATTCTGCAGCGAACGGCCCGCAGCGCAGGTCGCCGGCTAGCCGTCAGCTTCACGCTGCCGGTGTTGCCAGACGGCCTTACCGGCGGCGGCGTCGCACTGGTCCGCTCAACCATCAAGGCTGGCGCGAAACTGTCGCTGGTCAACGGCATGGCAATGGATTACGGCGACAGCGCGGCCCCTAACCCGAGCGGCCGGATGGGCTATTACGCGATCAAAGTTGCCAACAGCTTGCACAGGCAGCTGCGCCCAATCTTCCCGGCCCTCAGCGCCGCAAAGCTGTGGGCGACGATTGGCGTGACACCGATGATCGGCGTCAATGACACTCCCTCCGAGCTCTTCGCGGTCAGCGACGCGCGCCAGCTCGTCGGCTTTGCGCGCAGCAAACATCTTGGCCTGCTGGCCTTCTGGTCGCTGGGCCGCGACCGGCAATGCCCAGGCGGTGCCAAGCCGTTTGCGCAGCCGACCTGCTCCAGCATCGCCCAGTCAGCCTTTGCCTTCGGCCGCGCCTTTGGCCGCTTTGGCGGCTGACGACGTCAGCGCGTAGGATCGCGCTGATGACCGAGCCTCTGCCATCGACGCCGGCCGCCGATCGCTTTGCGATGCCGGCTGAGTTCGCGGCGCATGAGTGCACGTGGATGCTCTGGCCTCATCGCCCCGATACTTGGCGCGAGCAGGGCGGCCCGGCGCAGCAGGCTTACGCTGCAGTGGCCGCGGCGATCGTTGCGGCTGAGCCGCTGAGGATTGGGGTGCGTGGTTCGCAGCTGGACTCCGCGCGGGCACTCTTGCCAGCGAGCGTCGAGATCGTTCAGCTCGACAGCGACGATGCTTGGATGCGCGACGTCGGCCCGACGTTCGTCACCAACGCCCAGGGTGAGCGGCGCGGCGTTGACTGGCAGTTCAACGCTTGGGGTGGCGATCAAGGGGGGCTCTACCCAAGCTGGGATTTGGACGCAAAGGTCGCCTCTGGGGTGATCAAAATAGAAGGTGATCAGCGCTACAGCGCGCCCTTGATCCTCGAAGGCGGCTCGATTCACGTCGACGGCGAGGGAACCTGCCTGACTACCGAGGAGTGCCTGCTGAACAGGAACCGCAACCCGTCGATGACGCGCGAGCAGATTGAACGCCATCTGCGCGAATATCTAGGTGTAGAAAAAGTTCTTTGGCTCAGCGCCGGCAGCTTCGGCGATGAGACCGACGGCCACGTCGACAACATCGCTTGCTTTATTCGCCCTGGCGTCGTCGCGTTGACCTGGACCGACGAGCGCTCGCACCCGCAGCGCGCGATCTCAGTCGACGCCCGCGCGCGGCTCGAGGCAATGATCGATGCCAAAGGCCGCTCGCTGCAAGTTGAGCTGCTGCCGATGCCCTCGCCGGCGCCGATGACGCAAGCGGAAGCGGCTGGGATTGTCGCCTCCAGCGAAGTTTTGCCTCGCCTCGCTGGCGACGAGCTAGCCGGCTCCTACGTCAACTTCTACGTCTGCAACGGCAGGATCGTCGCGCCGCTTCTTGACGAGCGAACCGACGACGAGGCGATGGCGAAGCTCGCAGAGCTCTTCCCAGAGCGCGAAGTGGTTGCCGTGCCGGGCCGTGAGATTCTGCTCGGCGGCGGCAACGTCCACTGCATCACGCAGCAGGTTCCAGCTGCTTAAAGCGCTCGGTCAGCTAGGTCTGCTTGCCGCGTTTGAGCCGCGCGAAGATGCCGACAAACGGCAAGAGGATGACGACGCCGATGATTGCGCCGAGCAGCCCGCCAAGGTCAAAGACGTTTCTGTCGCCAATTCCAAGCCCAACGGTAAAGATCAGGTAGCCGAGGACTGCTCCCGCGAGTCCAAGGCCGAGCGAGAACAACCAGGATTTCGGGCCGCTCAGTTCGCTCCACATGTCTGGGACTAAAAGCCTGCCAACGGTTCCGGCAATTAAGCCCAGCAGAATTGCGCCAATCATCTTGTTCTCTCCGTTCTTGAGTAATCAATCATGCTGCCACATCAACTTTACTGAGTGACCGGCTGGGTGCCGGTGGTTGCTGCCGCTCTCCTGCCACAATGCTCGGCGGAGGGGTGGCAGAGTGGTCGAATGCACCGGTCTTGAAAACCGGAGTCCGGTAACCCTGGACCGCGGGTTCGAATCCCGCCCCCTCCGTTCTGCCGGCGGAGATCGGCTGAGTAGGCGCGCCGTCAATCGTGTCCGCTTCGGTGGGCATATTTTCTACGTGCACGTAATCAAGGAGTTCAGGGACTTTCTGCTGCGCGGCAACGTCATTGATCTGGCTGTTGCGGTCGTGATCGGCGCGGCCTTCGCGGCGCTCGTTAATTCGATCGTCTCCGACCTGCTGACGCCAATCATTGGGGCGATTATCGGCAAGTCGGACTTCTCGAACCTCAGCTTCACGATCAGCGGCAGCGTCTTTGCATACGGCAACTTCCTCAATGCCCTGATCGCTTTTATCTCGATTGGCGCCGCCGTATTCTTCTTCGTTGTCAAGCCGGTAAACGCGCTAAACGCGAGGCGCGGCGAGACGGCCGACGGAGAGCTCAGCCAGAGCGAGCTGCTGACCCAGATTCGCGACGAGCTGCGCGCCCAGCGCGGCCCTAGCTGAGCGCGAAGCGCAGCTTCTGGCCGGGGCGCAGCTGGCCGGCGGCGCCAAGGTCGGCGCTCACGACGACGGCGATCACCGGGTAGCCGCCGGTTGTGGGGTGGTCGGCGAGCAGGATGATCGGCTGGCCTGAGGGGGGCACCTGAATCGCTCCGTGCGCGATGCCTTCAGAGAGCAGCTGGTCCTCGCGCAGGCGCGGTAGTTCGGGCCCGATCAGGCGCGCGCCGCTGCGGTTTGAATCGGGCGAAACCTCCCAGCTGCTGTTTGCGAGCAGCTGGAGCGCCTCGTCGGCAAACCAGTCGTCGCGCGGGCCGGCGAGCACGCGCAGCAGGGGCTCGGTGGCCGCCGCCGCCACGGGAGCCACGCCGATCGGTGGCACCTCACCGATCGGTTCGCCAATTTCGACTAGGTCGCCGCCCCTTAGCGGCGCCGGGCCAAGGCCACTGAGCAGGTCGCTCGACCTGCTGCCCATCACCGGCTCGGCTTCGATCCCGCCGCGCACAGCGACGTAGCTGCGTAGCCCTGTGCTTGCAGTCGCGATCTCAAGGAGGTCGCCAGGCGCCGCGGCGAAGACCGCATTGAGCGCGACCGCTTCGCCATTGAGGCGCGCTGAAGTTTCCGCGCCGGTGATCGCGAGCTGAGCGCCGCCGTGAAAAAGCAGGGCCGGCCCAATCAGCGTGCACTCCAAGGCGGCCGCGCCTTCGGCGTTGCCGACCAGCCGGTTGGCGAGCATTAGCGAACCGCGATCAGCCGCGCCGGAGCGGGGGATGCCGAGCTGAGCGAAGCCAGGCCGGCCGAGATCCTGAATCGTCGTCAGCGCTCCCGGCCTGACAACCTCAATCGCGCCGCTCACTTTGCCACCAGTCGCACGATCGTTCCCGCCGTCAGCCGCGCCGGTGGGTCATTAGCGAAGTCGAAGATCGACTCGTCGCAGCTGCCAATCAGGTTCCAGCCGCCGGGCGAGCTGCGCGGGTAGATGGCCGAGTAAGGCCCTGCGATTGCCAGCGCCCCGGCCGGCACGCGCGTGCGCGGCTCGGTGAGCCTTGGCGGCTGCAGCGCCGGGTCGCCGCCTAGCAGGTAGGCGAAGCCAGGTGAGAAGCCGATGAAGGCGGCTCGGTAGCGGCAGGCAAGGTGGCGCGCAACCAGCTCTTCGGGGCTGAAGCCGCAGTCCTTAGCGACACCCACCAGGTCGGGGCCGTCGTAGCGAACAGCCAGCTCAACTTCGAGTGGCTTTGGCATCGCTTCGGAGGCCAGTTCGGCGCCCGCGACCAGCTGCTCGACCTCAGCTGCAGAGGGCGCCGCCTGCTGCCAAACGAGCAGCAGCGTCTCGTGCCCAGGAATGATCTCCTCGAGCTCACCGCCGCGCTGACTTTCGAGCCCGGCTGCGAGCCGATGGACGGCGTCATTGTCGCCCAGCTCAATCAGCACCGAGCGGTCGCCGGCGCGGCGGATCGAGCCCGCGGCGCTCAAGCGAAAGGCCTCACTTCGAGCCCTGCCGCCTCAATCGCGCCGCGAACCGCGCGCGCTAGCGCAATCGCGCCCGGCGAGTCGCCGTGAACGCAGAGCGAATCGGCGCTCAGTTCGAGCACGCTGCCGTCGCTGGCTACAACTTTGCCCTCGCTTGCCAGCAGTACCGCTTGGCGAGCCGCTTCGCCCTCGGCGAGCACGCTGCCGGGCAGCTCGCGCGCCACCAGCAGCCCCGCCGCGTCGTAGGCTCGGTCGGCGAAGCCTTCGGCGGCGCATCGCAGGCCGCGCGCTCGCGCGGCATCGGCGAGCGCGCCGCGCGCTGGAGTGAGGACCACTGGGGCGTTGCTGAGGTCGGCAAAGAGTTCAGCCAGCGCCGCCGCAAGCTGCTCGTCGCGCAGCGCGCGGTGATAAAGCGCGCCATGCGGCTTCACGTAAGTGACCTCGCCACCGACTTCAGCTGCGATCAGCGCCAGTAGCGCGATCTGCTCTCCAAGCTGCTCAGCAATCACGCCGGGCTCAAGCTCAAGTTCGACGCGGCCAAAGTTCTCACGGTCGCGATAACCGGGGTGGGCGCCGATCGCCACGCCGCGCTCCAACGCAGCCGTGCAGGCATGGCGCATCGTTTCCTCATCACCGGCGTGCCCGCCGCAGGCAATGTTGGCGCTGGTAACTACGTTCAGCAGCGCAGCGTCAGCCGCCCAGCCCTGCGGCCCGCTCCCCTCCGCCATGTCGGCGTTGAGGTCGATCGCAGGCCTCAGGCCCCAGCTGCAGGGATTACCGGCGCGGCGCCGCAGTCAACTAGGCACTGAGGAATCACGACCGATCGGTCGGCCTGCTGGCCGTTTTCAAGCAGCGCGATGATTGTGCGCCCGACCGCGACTGCGGTTCCGTTGAGCGTCGCCAAAAGCTCCGGCTTGCCGCCCTCGCGGCGCATACGGATTGCCAAACGGCGCGCTTGGAAGTCGCTCGTATTCGAAGTTGAGGTCAGCTCGCGGTAGCGCCCCTCACTCGGCAGCCAGGCTTCGCAGTCGAACTTGCGCGCCGCCGAGGCGCCAAGGTCATCGACCGCGATGTCGAGGACGCGATAGGGCAAGCCGAGCGTTGTGAGGATCTGCTCCTCGATCGCCAGCAGCCTGAGGTGCTCCTCCTTGGCGTCTTCGGGGGCGACGAAGCTAAACATCTCGACCTTGTCGAACTGGTGCACGCGGAAGATTCCGCGCGTGTCGCGCCCGGCCGAACCAGCCTCACGGCGAAAGCAGGGAGAGAAGCCGGCGTAGCGCAGCGGCAGCTTTTCGGCTTCAAGGATTTCGTCGGCGTGGAGCGAAGCGAGCGCCACTTCGCTGGTACCAACTAGATAAAGGTCGTCGTCCGCTAGCTGGTAGATCTGCTGCTCGGTGTCTGGCAGGAAGCCGGTGCCCTGCAGCGCCTCCTCGCGCACCAAGACCGGCGGGATCACCGGCTCGAAGCCGTGCTCGCCCAGCAGCTCAAGCGTCCAACGGACCAGCGCCAGCTCGAGCATTACTAATTCGCCGCGCAAGTAGGCGAAGCGTGCGCCGGAGAGCCGCGCGCCGCGTTCCATGTCGATCCGCTCGCCAGCTAGGTCGAGGTGGTCGCGCGGCTCGAAGTCGAACTTCGTCGGCTCGCCGCACTCGCGCAGCACGCTGTCCTCCGCCGGGGCGTCGTCATCAGGCAGGTTTGGCAGCAGCGCCAAGGCTGCTTCTAGCTCGGCCTCTGCGGCGCTGAGCTCAGCTTCGAGCTCCTTCGCCTGGGCCGCAACCTGCTTCATTGCGGCGATCTGCTCGTCGGCCGATTGGCCACTGGCCTTGGCGGCTGAAATCGCCTCGTTGGCGGCGTTCTGCTCGGCGCGCAGAGCCTCCAGCTGCGGCAGCAGCGCGCGGCGCTGCTCGTCAAGTTCGATCACGCGACTTAGCCCTTCGGCGCCGCCGCGCCGCTCAAGTGCTTCCCTGACTACGTCTGGTTCATTTCGAAGGCGCCTTAGATCCAGCATCGCGCGCCGACCTGAAGTCCTGCTAGCCGCCGGAGTTCGCTGGCACCGGAGCGCACTCCGTAGTGCTGGTGGTCCCGCTCATCGCTTCGCTGCCCGCGTACTTGGCGAGGAAGGCCGCTATCTGCTCGGTTTCTTTCCCTACAACGATGTTGGCCGGCATGATCGCGCCAGAAAAGCCGCCGTTCTGGATTGCGTAGACCACGTTTTCATAGCACTCTTTGCGAGTGTTGAAGTTCGGTCCGTTAGTTCTCTCAGCGCTTGACACCTGCGCGGCTGAGCCTTCTGCGCCAACGACGCTAAGCGTGTGGCAGCCGGAGCAGCGCTCAGCGAAGAGCTGGCTCCCTGATTGGATCGCGGCTGACTGGCCAACGACGCTGTTGCCTTCAGAGCCGCAAGCAGCGAGCACGAAGCTGGCGGCAGCGATCAGAAGGATGGGCAGTGAGCGGCGCAACAACATAGTCCAGTCAATAATACGAGAGAGCAGCACGGAGCGGCTGGCCGCCCAGCGAAGTTGGCACATCAATCACGCAGTTGCGATAACCCTTAGCGCAAGGAAGGCGATCACAAAGCAGGCAGTTGCAGCAACTGCCAACTCCCGGTTGGCGATCGTCGCGACGATTAGTTGTTGCTCGCTGGCGGGTAATTTGCCAACAGCCCGAGCATCGTCCAGATCGCGCGCGCTGAGAACCGTGTCGGCCGAAGCGGCGCGCAGCTGCTCGGCAATGATTGAGACCACTATCGGCAGCAGCATGTAGAGCCAGAAGAGTCCGCTGGCCGGCTTGTAACCGACGATGAAAACGACCAAGGCGACTGCCGCCAGAAGTGTTGTCATCAGCGTCACCACGCGCCAGAGAATCCAGAAACCCCGCTCCAGCGACCCTTGCCACCACGCCCACGCGCCAGCTAGCGCGCCAAGCCCGCTTAGCGCCGAGACGAGCAAGGCCGCAATATCAGCTAGTTGTCGCAATTTGAGCTCTTTGTCACTATCTCTGATCGGTCGCCTCGGCGCTGCTCCTAGGTGATACAACAAGGGTCAGTGTTATCGACTTATGCCCCTGCCCTGATCTTCATCGCCATTGGCGCCGCGATTGGCATCGTTTTTGGCATTCTCAACAAGCTCCTTGGGCCGTCTCCACGGGCCAACAACCACAAGGCTGACCCGTACGAATCCGGCATGCCGTCGGAGATCAAACAGGGCTTCCGTTTCGGGATCAGCTTTTACATGATCGCGATTCTTTTTCTGCTTTTCGACATTGAAGTTCTTTTCCTTTATCCGATCGCAGTTGAGCTGCGCGCCTTTGGAACCTTTGCGCTGCTTGAGATGATCACTTTCATCGTCCTGCTGCTCGTTGGCTTCGGCTACGTCTGGCGCCGTGGAGCACTCTCATGGAAGTAATCCGCCAGAAGGCGAGCGACGCCGAGGAGTTCCGCGCCCAAGGGCTGCGCGCGCGCGACATGCTGCGCGGCGAGCTTGACGACGCGGATCTCGACGAGTTTGTTCAAGAGCGGGTGCTTACGACGACGCTTGAGAAGGCATCGGATTGGGCGCGCGGCAACTCCTTCTTCCCATTGACATTCGGCCTCGCCTGCTGCGCGATCGAAATGATGACGGTTGCCGCATCGCGGCTAGACATTGCGCGCTTTGGCTACGAGGCTTTCCGCGCCTCGCCGCGCCAAGCCGACCTGCTGGTTCTCTCGGGCCGCATTTCGATCAAGATGGCGCCGGTAATTCGGCGCATTTACGATCAGATGCTGGAGCCCAAGTACGTGATCGCAATGGGCGCTTGCTCAAGCTCGATGGGCGTCTTCAACAATTACGCAATCGTCCCGGCCGACAAGTTCATGCCGGTCGACGTTCACGTGCCAGGCTGCCCGCCACGGCCGGAAGCACTAATGCACGGCATCCTTGAGCTTCGCTCGATGGTCCACGGCGACCCCACGCTCGGCTGGCGTGAGCGCTACGAGGCCGAAGGAACCGAAGAGGTTTACCCGCTCGCCCCGGCCGACGCGACCGGAGTGAATGTCTTTGGCGCCGGCGGCACGGAGGCCACCAATGCCTGACGCAGCAACGCTGGAGCGCCTCGTTGGCGAAATGAAAGCAAGCGACGCTGAAAGCGTGATCGAGACCGTCGAAAGTCCAGGCCGGGTGGCAATCGAGGTCAAGCCGGAGTCGATCGTTGGCTCGCTCGAGGTGCTGCGCGCCGCCGGCTACGAGTTCCTCGCCAGCGTTCACGGCATTGATTACTACCCCAACGAGCCGCGGCTCGGTGTTGATTACGAGCTGCTCAGCCGCGAAGCCTGCGACCGCGTTGCCGTGACGCTGCGGGTTTCAATTGAAGACCCGCACTTGCCTTCGGTCACGCCGGCGTGGCCTTGCGCGAATAATCAGGAGCGCGAGGCTTACGACATGTTCGGGCTGATATTCGACGGCCACCCAGACCTGCGCCGAATCCTGATGCCGGAGGACTATGAAGGCCACCCGCAGCGCCGCGACTTCCCGATCGGCGGCGAGCCGGTGCTCTTCACGCACAACGAGCACAGCGTGCCGAGGTGGTTTGAATGAGCACCGTCGATCCTGCCGCGCGCGAGCTAAGCGACTACCGCAAGATGGAAGAGAGCGTCACGATCTCGGAGACGACCGAGTTTGAGGGCGACCGCGAGCTGCTGACACTCAACCTTGGCCCGCACCATCCGGCCACGCACGGCGTGCTGCGGCTGCTCGTAACTCTTGACGGCGAAGTGATCCGCCGGCTGCAGCCGATCTACGGCTACCTCCACACGGGGATTGAGAAGACCGCTGAGCAGAAGAGCTACTGGAAGGTAATCCCGGTAGTCGAGCGGATGGATTACGTCTCCTACTACTTCAACGCGATGGCCTACTGCGGCGCGGTTGAGGCGCTACTTGAGGTTGAAATTCCAAAGCGCGCCCAGTACCTGCGCGTGATTCACATGGAACTAAACCGGATCATGAGCCACCTCGTCTTCCTTGGCACCAGCGCGCTTGACCTAGGCGCAATTTCGGTTTGGTGGTACTGCTTTCGCGAGCGCGAAACATTGCTTGACCTCTTCGAGATGTCCTCCGGCCAGCGGATGCACACGCGCTACTTCCAGATTGGCGGCGTGATCGAAGACATTCCCGAAGGTTGGATCGAGCAGGTGCGCAAGTTCTGCGCAATCATGCCTGAGCGCGCCGATGTTTACGGCGACCTTCTCAACAAAAACGAGATCTTCCTCCAGCGCCAACGCGATGTATGCGCGTTGCCAGCCGAAACGCTGCGCGAGTTCGGCGTCACCGGCCCACTGCTGCGCGCCGCCGGCGACCCGTGGGACCTGCGCAAGGCAATGCCATACAGCTCCTACGAAGATTTTGATTTCAAGATCCCGGTCGGCACCAAGGGCGACAACTACGACCGCTACCAGGTCCGCCTAGCGGAGGTCAAGGAGTCGGTAAAAATCATTGTTCAGGCGCTCGACAATCTTCCTGATGGGCCAACAATCACCGACGATCGCAAGATCGCGCTACCGCCGCGCCACGAACTGGCGACCTCGATGGAGGCGCTGATTCACCACTTCAAGCTTGTAACTGAAGGGATGCGCGTGCCGGCCGGCGAGGCCTACTTCGCAATTGAGGGCGCCCGCGGCGAGCTCGGCTGCTTCGTTCGTTCCGACGGCTCAAGCAAGCCTGCCCGCGTGCACATGCGTGATCCCAGCATCGTCAACATGCAGGCCGCGCCAGCCGCCACTGAGGGCTGGCTGATCGCCGACATGCTGGCAACGGTCGCGATGTTCGACCCGATCATCGGCGGGGTTGATCGCTGATGGCTGACGTTCAGCGCCACGTTGCCCGCTTCACTAATGATTCGCGGATTCCCGGCTGGGATCGCGCCGCCGACCTCGATAAAGAGCCGGCCGTTGTTCCTGACGCCGCAACAACCGAGGTGCCCGCTGAGCTGCGGGCCGCAATTGAGGATGGGATGCGCCGCTTTCCCGTTGGCGACTCAGCCTTCATTCCCGCCCTTTACGCGGTTCAAGAGCATTACGGCTGGTGCCCGCCGCACGGGATTGAGCAGGCAGCCGCAGTGCTGGGCCGCACGCCGGCCGCGCTAAGCGCCGTCGCAACTTTCTACGACATGTTCGAGATGGAGCAACTCGGCCGCAAGACTGTTTACGTATGCACGAACATCTCTTGCTCGCTCTGCGGCGCCGATGAGCTGCTGGCCGCGCTCGAAGGCGAGCTCGGTGAGGACCCCGACGTTAACGTCCGCGGCTTCGAGTGTCTCGGCGCCTGCGACATCGCGCCGATGGCCTCAATTAACGGCATATACGTAGGACCTATAGAGCTCAGCAATGTGCCTGAGCTCGCACGCCAAATTCGCCAGGGCGATGACCCGCTGCCAGAGCTGCAGCTAATCAAGCGCCCTAGCGCCGACCCGAAGGTGGCTGAGAAATGACCGACACGCTGCTCTTTAAAAACATTGACGAGCCAGGGCTCAACACGATTGACGTCTACATGGCCCGCGGCGGCTACACGCAGCTGCCGCTAGCGCTGAAAAGGAAGCGGGGAGACCTGATCACCGAGCTGAGCGGCTCCGGGCTGCGCGGTCGCGGTGGCGCAGGCTTCCCGATGGGCAAGAAGGCCTCCTTCATTACGAAAGGTGACATGCAGAAGTACGTTGTCTGCAACGCCGACGAGTCGGAGCCCGGCACTTTCAAGGATCGCGAGCTGATTCAGAAGAACCCGCATCAGCTGATCGAAGGTCTGTTGATCGCTGCCTTCGCGATCGACGCGACGATCAACTACATCTACATCCGCGGCGAGTACGACCAGCAGGCGGACATTCTTGACGCTGCGATCGCCGAGGCTCGCGAGCGCGGGATCATTGGCGAGAACATTTTCGATTCCGGCTTTAGCGTTCAGCTTGAGTTGGCGCGAGGCGCCGGCGCCTACATCTGCGGTGAGGAGACAGGCCTGCTCGACTCGCTTGAAGGCAAGCGCGGCAACCCGCGCCTGAAGCCGCCGTTCCCGGCCAACGAAGGGCTCTTCAACGGCCCAACGCTAATCAACAACGTTGAAACGCTCTCGGCGATCCCAAGCATCATTGAGCTGGGCGCGGAGGGTTACGCGGCGATCGGCGTGAAGGATTCAGCTGGCACGAAGTTGGTTTCAATCAGCGGCAACGTTGAGCGCCCCGGCAACTACGAGGTCGAGCTGGGGACCTCAAGCCGCGAGCTGATCTACGGCCTCGCCGGTGGCCCCGTCGACGGGCGCAAGATCAAGTGCTGGTTCCCGGGCGGCTCTAGCACACCGGTGCTGACGGCCGATGATCTTGACGTCGGTTACGACTACGACTCGCTGGAAGCTGCCGGCTCGATGCTCGGCTCAGGCGCAATCATCGTCGTCGACGAGACGCAATCGGTCGTTGAGCTCGCCTACAAGCTGGCGAAGTTTTACGCGCATGAATCTTGCGGCAAGTGCACGCCATGCCGCGAAGGAACGCGCTGGACGGTCCACATGGTGGAGCGGATTAAGGAGGGCACGGCGACGCCGATGGACCTCGACATTCTGGCCTCCGTCCAAGAGCAGATTATTGGCCACTGCCTCTGCGTGCTCGGCGACGCGATGGCAATGCCGGTCGGTTCACTGATCGCCAAGTTCCGCGACGAATTTGAGGCCGAGATTGAGGCCAACCGCAACGCACGCGAACGCACACTGGCCGCTGAGTTTGCAGCCGCTGAAGTTGAGATTGAGGGCATCAGCGCCTAATGCCACGGCCCGTAGAAAAGCTCGTCAGTTTGACGATCAATGGCAACGAGGTTCAGGCCCCTGAGGGGATGATGCTGGCCGACGCCGCGCTTAAGTACGGTGACGTCGAAATTCCCGTCTTCTGTTACGACGCCAAGATCGGCCCGCCGGTCGGCGCCTGCCGGATGTGCCTGGTTGAAGTTGAAGGGATCCCGAAGCTGCAGGCCGGCTGCTCGGTCGCCGTCACCGACGGAATGGTCGTCCACACCGACACGCCGACCGTCAAAGCGGCGCAGGAAGCGGTGCTGGAATTCATTTTGATCAACCACCCGCTCGACTGCCCGGTCTGCGACAAGGGCGGCGAGTGCCCACTGCAGGACAACGCCTTCGGCTGGGGCGGCGGGCTATCGCGCTTCGTTGAACCAAAGCGCCATTTTGAGAAGCCACTAGCGCTCTCGCCGCTGATCGCGATCGACCGCGAGCGCTGCATTCTTTGCTACCGCTGTGTCCGCTTTAGCCAGGAGGTCTCAGAGGATGACCAGCTGGTGCTGGAAGAGCGCGGCGCCGACACTTTCGTGACGACCTTCGACGGGCACCCGTACGTTGCACCCTTCAGCGGCAACATCACCGAGTTCTGCCCGGTTGGCGCGCTGACCAGTCGCCCCTACCGCTTCCGCGCCCGCCCGTGGGACATCGAGCAGGCCGGTTCGGTTTGCACGCTCTGCCCGGCGCAGTGCAACGTCAGCTTTTCGGTTCGCGACGAGCGCGTGCTGCGCGTGCTGGCCCGCGACCACGAAGGCGTTGACGACGGTTGGCTTTGCGACAAGGGCCGCTTCGCCTACCAGGCGATTCACGTTGACGCGCGAATCACCGAGCCAATGATGCGCGATGGAGGCGAGCTGCGCCCGGTCACGTGGAGCCTGGCGATCGAAACTGCCGCCAAGTTGCTTTCACACGCCGGTGCCAACACAGGCGCGCTGGTCGGCGGCGAGACAACGAACGAGGAGGGCGTGCTGCTGACCCACCTGATGCGCGAGACGCTCGGCTCCTACGACCTCGATTCGCGGCCCGGCGGCGGCCTTGATTTAGAGCTGCTGCGGGCGCTGAACGCGCCGACGCTGCAGGCTTCGGTTCCAGACCTTCAGTACGCGCACGCTGTGCTCGTGCTCGACTGCGAGCCAGTAGACGACGCGCCAATCCTTGATCTGCGGCTGCGCAAAGGCGTTCGCCACCACGGCGTGAAGCTGCTGATTGGCTCCAGTCGCCCGTCGGCGCTCGACGAGCGCGCCGCCCATAGCGCCCGCTTTGCACCGGGCTGCGGCGAAGCCTTTGCGGCTGCGCTCGTCGCAGAACTTTCTGGCCAGCCTTCAGCTTCGCTCGCCGCCGCCGCCGGCGCCGACCCCGATGACGTAGTGGCGGTAGCCGCTCAGCTTCGCGAGGCCGGCGAAGAGGTAGTGATCCTTTGGGGCGAGCGCCTGACCAGCGGCGCTCGTGGCAACGAGGGCGCCCGTGCGCTGCTCAACCTTGCCGCTCAGCTCGAGCTAGATGGTCAGGACGGTGGCGGCCTGCTGGAGATTCCTTCCGGTACTAATTCGCGCGGGCTGCGCGAGGTTGGCGTGCTGCCGAACGCTTCGATCGGGCTCGCTGACGCGCCAACGGTGGGCCGTGACTCGCAGCAGATTGGCGAGGCACTCGCCGCGGGCGAGCTTAGCGCCGTGATCCTGCTCCATAGCGACCCGCTACTCGATCAGCCAAACTCTGAGCTCTGGCAGCGCGCGCTGGGCAAAGCCAGCGCCGTGATCGCCCACGCTTCCTTCCTCACCCCGGCCGTGCTCGAGCACGCCAACATTGTCTTCCCCGCTGAGTCCTACGCCGAGAAGGAAGGAACTGTCGTCCACCCTGATAGCCGCGTCCAGCGCCTGCGCCGCTCAATCGCGCGCCAAGGCGAAACGCGCGCCGAGTGGGCGCTGCTGGCCGAGCTCGCTGCGCTAATCGGCAATGACCCCAAGGCGCTTACCTGCTCGATGGTCAGCGCGCGAATCTTCGAGCAGGTGCCGTTCTACGCCGGGCTTTCGCTTGATCTACTCGGCGGCGTTGGGATCCGATGGAGCGAGCGCGAAGCGGCTGCCTCCTTCCCGAGCGCTCCCGCCGCACCCTTCACGCTTGACGCTCCACCCGTCGCTGCCTCTCCAAATGGCCTATTGCGCCTCGGCAGCTTCCGCTCAATCTGGGCCTCGCCTGAAGTTGAGGCGTCGCCGGCGCTGGCCTTTCTGCATCCGCGCCAGCGAGTTGAGATCTCTCCCGCTGACGCCGAGCGGCTTGGCATCAGCCACGGCGAGAATGTGACCGTCGCCTCGAACGGTGATTCGGTCGATGGCCTCGCTCAGATCCGCGCCGGGGCGCCGGATGGGACAGTCTTCCTTCAGACCTCGATTCCTCAGGGCAGCGCAGCGCTGCTCAAAGGCCCCTTGGTTGAAGTGAAGCGTTCGTGAACATCGACGTCCCGTTCGCGCTCGTCGGCTACATAGAGCCTTGGTGGATGGTGATCATCAAGAGCGTCGTCTTCGCCATGATTGGCCTTCAACTTGTGCCGGTCGTGCTGATGATGGAGCGCAAAATACTCGGTCGCTTCCAGAACCGTTACGGGCCCAACCGCGTTGGCCTTTACGGCGCGATGACGCCGATCGCCGACATCATCAAGCTGCTCAGCAAGGAGCCGTTCCGCCCCAAGACGGCGATCGGTTGGCTCTTCGAGCTTGCGCCAATTCTCTCAATCACGGCCGCCTTTGGCGCGCTGGCGCTGATCCCTTATGGGCCTGTCGTTGACATCTTCGGCACTGCCACCGGGCTTTACGGGATCGACGTCAGCATCGGCCCCCTATACATATTCGCCTTCGGGGCGATTTCGTTCTACTCGGTGATGCTTGGCGGCTGGGCCTCCGGTTCGAAGTACTCCTTCCTTGGTTCGATGCGCGCGGCGGCGCAGCTGATTAGCTACGAGGTGCCGCAAGGAATGGCGCTGATCGGCGTCGTGATTACAGCGCAGACAATGTCGCTTACAGGGATCGTCGAAGCGCAGCAGGGAATGTGGTACATCGTGCCGCAGTTCTTCGGCTTCATCGTCTTCATGGTCGCCAGCTTCGCTGAAACCAATCGCCCGCCTTTTGACCTGATGGAAGCCGACGCGGAGCTGACAGGCGGCTACAACACCGAGTTTGGCGGCAGCAAGTTCACGCTCTACTTCTTCGCCGAATACCTCAACATGATCGTCGTCTCGGGACTTGCGACAGCGCTATTTCTCGGCGGCTGGCTGCTGCCGTTTGGGATCGATCCGCCGCACTGGGTTGCCCCCTTCGTCGTGATCTTTAAGATGCTGGCCTTCGTCACTTTTTTCATCTGGATTCGGGCGACGCTGCCAAGGCTTCGTTACGACCAGCTGATGTCACTGGGCTGGAAGGTTCTACTGCCCCTGGCAACGCTCAATGCCCTCATAACCGCGATCATTGTTGTCGCAATCTAGGAGTCTGATTATGGCCTGGGATCCAGAAAAAGATGTCATCGAGATTGTCCGCGGACCGCAGAAAGCGGGCGGCGCTGGCGGGCTTTACCGCGCCTTTGGCGAGACGCTGCGTGGCCTTAAGACGACCTTCGGTCAGCTGCGGATGGGCGTCGACACGATTCAGTACCCGGAGCAGAAAATTCCCGTCTATCCACGCTTCCGCGGCCGCCATATGCTCCATCGCTTTGAGGACAGTGGCCTTGAGAAGTGCGTCGGCTGCTCGCTTTGCGCCGCCGCCTGCCCTTCCGACTGCATCCGCGTTGTCGCCGCCGAGAACACCCCGGAGCATCGCGTCTCGGCTGGCGAGCGCTACGCCGCCGTTTACGAGATCAATCTTTCGCGCTGCATCTTTTGCGGCTACTGCGAGATCGCTTGCCCGTTCGACGCGATCACGATGGGTCACGAGTACGAGCTTTCCGACGCCAACCGATCGGATTTGATCTTCACTAAGGAGATGCTGATGGCAGAGCCGATCGAGCGCACTCCGCTTAGGGCGGAAGGCGAATAGCCGCAGGCGACGATGACGTTCCTGTTCTTCTTCATTTTCGCTGGATTTGCGTTGGCCGGAGCGGCCGGCGTCGTCGTGCTGCGCAATCCGTTCTACTGCGTCCTCTCGCTCGTCGTTCACTTGATCTCGCTGGCCTTGCTCTTCCTGCTGCTCGAAGCGCAGTTTGTTGCGGTAGCCCAGATCGTCGTTTACGCCGGCGCGGTGATGGTGCTCTACGTCTTTGTCGTCGCCTACGTTGGCGGCGGCGACAAGCCTGACCAGCTTTGGAGCGCCAGCTGGCGCCAGAAGGCGCTAGCAATCGGTTTCGCCACGCTGATCTTTATCGAGCTGGCAATCGCGATTCTCGGCACCGCGCTGAGTTCGCTCGGCACAGAGGGGGCGAAGCTCTCGGCAACCTACGGCACCCCGGCCCAGATCGGCGAGCTGCTGCTGACCGACTTCCTGCTGGCCTTTGAGCTGGCCTCGATGCTGCTGCTGGTTGCCGCGATCGGCGCCGTTGCACTGGCCGGAAGGCGCGGCGGCATCGCCGAAGATGAAGGCAACCTTTCGCCGCGCCACGGCGCCGTTGACACTCCAAGCCCGGCCGCGACCGGTTCGATGGCAGAAGGCGTTTCAGGCTACGGCGTAACCACGCCGCTTCCTGAACCGCAGTTCGAAGGCCGCGAGCTTGAGCAGCCCGTCCGCGCGGCCGCCGAGGACGACCGATGAGCATTAACTGGTATCTGCTGGTTTCGGCGATCATCTTTTCGCTCGGCGCCGCCGGCGTGACGATCCGCCGCAACCCGCTCGTAATTTTGCTTTGCCTCGAACTGATGCTCAACGCCGGCAACTTGGCGCTGATCGGCTTTTCGCGGATGTGGGGCGATGGCGCCGGCGAAATTTTCGCAATTGTCGTGATGGTGATAGCTGCCTGCGAGGTTGCGATTGGCCTTGGCATCATCGTGGCGCTCTACCGCCGCCGCCTGCCTGTCGACGTTGACGAGCTCAAGGACCTGCACGGGTGAGCATCTCTGTAACGCCGTGGCTGGTGCTGGCCTGCCCGCTGGTGGGAATGCTGACGATCGCTCTGCTTGGCAAGAAGCTTTCGCCACGCGCGGCCGGGACGATCGGCACGCTGGCGATCGCGCTGGCCTTCGTTTTTGCCGTGCTCACGCTGGTCAAGCTGCAGGCCCTGCCCCACGACGCTCGAGTTGAAACAACTTCGCTTTGGAATCTCGTAAACGTTGACGGCGTAAAGATTCAGTTAGGGCTTTACGTCGATCCGCTCTCAACCTTCATGATCCTCGTCGTGACTGGCGTCTCGACGCTGATCCACCTTTACTCGGCCGGTTACATGCAGACCGACGCTGGCTACGTCAGGTATTTCGCCTACCTCAACTTCTTCGTTTTCTCGATGCTGCTGCTGGTGCTGGCGGGCAACCTTGTGCTGCTGATCATCGGCTGGGCTTTCGTTGGCGCCGCCTCCTACATGCTCGTTTCTTACTGGTACCGACGCGACACGGCAACGGCGGCCGGTTTGAAGGCCTTTGTAATTAACGTCATCGGCGACATCGGCCTCGTGCTGGGAACGCTCTTCCTCTTCAAGACGATGGGCGTGCTCGATTACGACCAGCTTTTCGCCGGCGCGCAGACCGCGTTTGAGAAGGATTCGCCGGAGCTAGTGATCGCAATGCTCTTAATTCTTGTCGGTGCTTTCGCCAAGTCGGCGCAGATTCCATTCCAGACTTGGCTTCCTGACGCGATGGAAGGCCCGACGCCGGTCAGCTCGTTGATCCACGCAGCGACGATGGTCACGGCCGGCGTTTATCTGATTGGCCGCCTCCACGTGCTCTTCGAGTGGGCGCCAACGGCGGCTGCGGTTGGCGCGATCGTCGGTGCGCTGACGCTGCTGATCGCCGGCAGCATCGGCCTTGTGATGACCGACCTTAAGCGCGTGATCGCTTACTCGACGATGTCGCAGATCGGTTACATGATCATGGGCGTTAGCGCCGCGGCGTACGTCGGCGGATTCTTCCACATGATGACCCACGCCTTCTTCAAGGCGCTGCTCTTCATGGCCGCCGGTTCGATCATTTCAGCGATGGGCGGCAACCAGTCGCTCAACAACATGAGCGGCTTTCGTAAGGCGCTGCCGTTCACCTTCGTTTGCTTCCTCGCCGGCGGTTTTGCGCTTTCAGCCTTCCCGCTTTTCTCCGGCTTCTTCTCGAAGGACACGCTGCTCTTTGAGGTTGGCGCGCGCGGCGGCTGGTACTGGGGGCTTTATGTGGCCGGTTACATCGGCGCCGCTTTCACCGTTTTCTACACCTGGCGAATGATCTACCGAGCCTTCTGGGGTGAGCCCTGCAAGGAAGCTGCGGTGGTGATTGAAAGCGGTCACGCCTACCACCCCGCCGAGCACACCAATCCTCACACCGGCGACGAGGACGACCCCTCAACTCAGGAGGTCGAGGATTCGCAGGTCGGCTTCCCTGGCAAGGAACACAACTTCGCGGAGAAGAGCTGGCAAATGCGTTACGCGATGATTCCGCTAGCGATCCTCGCCGTCATTGCGGGCGTGGTCCAGCTTCCGTTTGGCGTCACGAACGTGCTCAGCAGCTTCCTCGAGCCGACCTTCGCTGACACGATCGTCGCCTACGAGCCTGACAACCCTGGCCTTGAGACATTTGGCCTGATCCTCTCGTCGGTGATCGCAATCGTCAGCCTTGCCTGCGCCTATTGGATTTGGGTTCGCAAGCCGGGCACCTCGGCAGCAATTCAGGCCCGCCTGCCTTGGCTGCACAAGCTCTTCATCAACAAGTGGTACTTCGATCAGTTCTACTCAACCTTTGTCGTGGCGCCGGTGATCTGGATTGGGCAGTGGGCGCGCGACAGCTTTGAGCGGGTCGTCGTTGATGGCGCCTTCATCGGCGGCAGCTCGAGCCTCGTTAAGGCCGGCTCGGCCGCAGTGCGCGCAATTCAAACTGGGCTGATCCGTGCCTACGCGGCGCTCGTGATCGGCGGCCTTTCGGTCGTTCTTCTCTACTTCCTGGTTCGTGGACTGTGACGATCCACCTTTCAATCATCCTTTGGCTCCCCGCCGCCGCTGGGCTGCTCGCGCTGCTGCTTCCCGCCCGGCTCGCGCGCTGGATCTCACTGCTTGGCGCGCTACTGGTGCTGGCCTACGCGATCGCCTTGCTGGCCGATTACGACCGCGCCGCTGGCGGGCTGCAGTACGTAACCGACGATCTCTGGATTAGCTCACTTGGGATCCACTACGCGCTAGGCGTCAGCGGGCTCAACCTCGTGCTGCTGGCCACAACAGCGGTGATCTTCACGGCCTCAGCGATCTGGACGCTCGTTGACGAGCCCGACAATGGCAAGCCGGGCGTATACGCGCTGCTGATGGGGCTCGCCCAGACAGCCGTTCTGGGCGCCTTCCTCGCGCAGGACCTCGTTCTGTTCGTGATCTTCTTCGACCTGATGCTGGTGCCGTTCTACTTCCTGATCGTCATTTGGGGCGGCCCGGACCGCACCAGCGCGGTGCTAAAGCTCTTCATCTACACGCTCGTCGGTTCACTGCTGATGCTCGTTGGCGCAATCACGGCCGGTGTGATGGTGGCCAACGGTGGCGAGCCGAACTTCCTCATTTCAGAGCTCGCGAAGACGCCGCTTGGCAGTACCGCGCAGGGCTGGATCTTTCTTGCCTTCGCGCTCGCCTTCCTGATTAAGATGCCGTCATTCCCGTTCCACGGCTGGATGCCCGATGGTTATTCGAACATGCCGATCGGCGTGCTGGCAGTCTTCACGGCAATCCTCAGCAAGGTCGCCGCTTACGGCTTCCTGCAGGTTGCGCTGCCACTCTTTCCTGACGCCGCGGTTCGTTACCAAGAGCTGATCATGATTGTCGCTGTCGCTTCGATCCTCTATGGGTCGGCGATGGCATTTACCGTTGACAGCGCGCGGCTCGTGCTTGGGTATTCGTCGATTGCCCAGCTCGGCTTCATCGTGCTTGGGATCTTCGCTCTCGACGGGCGCGGCGCCGATGGCGCATTGCTTCAAGCGACCAACCACGCAATCGTCGCCGGCGCTTTGATCTTCGTCGTAGCGATGCTCGCGCGGCGCAGCGGTGGCAGTGAGAAGCTCTCCGAGATGGGTGGAATCGCGAAGGGTGCGCCGGCCTTCGCCGCGGTTTTCCTCGTATTCAGCTTCGCGCTTTTAGCGATGCCCGGAACCGCCAACTTCGTCGCTGAGTTCATGATTCTGCTCGGAACCTTCGAGTCGAAGATGGCCTTCGCTTTTATCGCTGCAATCGGCGTCGCTTTGGCGGCCTTCTATGCGCTGCGGCTCTACATCAGCGCGATGCATCACCGCGTCGGCGAGAAGGTCAAATCGTTTGAGCTAACGCCGCGCGAAGCGCTCGTGCTGGTGCCGCTGCTGCTGGTGGTCATCGCGCTTGCTCTCTATCCGCAGTTCGCGCTGGGGCCAGCGCAGGACGGCACCAGTAAGGCGCTCATCGCCGCCCAGCAGGTTGAAGCTGCTGGCTCCGAGACGAGCATGGCGACGGAGGCGACGCCATGAGCTTCTCCTTCGCTGCTGCCGCGGTACCTACCGCGCCGAACATCGATTGGGCTGGGCTCTCGCCGCTCCTTGTGCTGCTCGGCGGCGCGATCCTTGCGCTGATCGTCGGCCTTTCCGGCCCGCGGTCGATTCGCACTCAGGTTGTGCCGATGATCGCTCTGGCGACCTTTGGCTTGGCGATCGGCTCGATAATCTCGCTCTGGGGTCAGAGCATTGTGCTGATCGAAGGCGCGCTGCAACTTGACCCACTAACGCTGATCTTGATGCTCGTTGTGTGCGGTGGCGGCGTGGTCGCAACGCTGCTCGCTTGGCGCGACCAAGCGGCCGAGGAGATCGCGCACGGCGAGTTCTTCTCACTAATGCTGTTGGCGTCGGCTGGCATGTTCGTGCTGATCGCCTCGCGCGACCTCGTAACGACCTTCGTTGGTTTGGAGCTGCTCTCGCTGCCGCTCTACATCCTCTGCGCTGCGCGCGTGCGAGAAGAGCGCTCGCTGGAGGCGGGCCTTAAGTATTTGATCATCGGCTCGGTCGGTTCAGCGACCGTTCTTTACGGCTTCGCGCTGCTCTACGGCGCCACCGGCCAGACCGGCTACAGCGAGATTGCGGCGGCGATTGAGGCCAGCAATCTGGCGGCCGATCCGCTCTTCCTCAGCGGCGTGGCAATGTGCACGGTTGGCCTAGCTTTCAAGGCCTCGCTGGCGCCGTTTCATCAGTGGACGCCTGACGTCTACGAAGGCGCGCCAACGCCGGTCACGGCCTTCATGTCGATTGCCACCAAGGCCGCTGCCTTCGGCGTGATCATCCGCCTCTTCGACGTCGCTGTGCGCCCAGCGGTAGAAGCTTGGCGGCCAATTTGGATTGCGATTGCGCTGATCACGATGGTCGTCGGCAACGTTGGCGCGCTCGGCCAAGCTTCGATGAAGCGGATGCTGGCCTACTCGTCAATTGCGCAGGCCGGCTACATCCTCGTCGGCTTTGTGCTCGTTAGCGACCTTGGCGTGCAGGCAATCTGCGCTTACCTCGTGCTCTACAGCCTTGGCAACCTTGCCGCCTTCGCCGTCGTGATCGCGCGCGAGCGCGAGACGGCCGATGGTGACAACATTTCGGCGCTGCGCGGCCTTGGTACAGAGCGGCCAGCGCTGGCGGTCGTGATGACGATTTCGATGCTAAGCCTCGCCGGTATTCCCGCGACGGCTGGCTTCATGGGCAAGCTGCGCATTGTTGAGGCCGCCGCTGCCGCCGATTACGCTTGGCTGGCCGCAGTGTTAGTGCTGCTTTCAGTGGTCTCGATGGCCTACTACCTGCCGGTCGTGGCGACTATCTGGCGCGGCGCGACGCAGCCTGGAACGGACGCTGCCAGCGGCCTGCCGGTGCTCGCCGGTGGCGCTCCTGAGGTCGAGCCTGCAGCTAGCCGGGCTGGCTGGGAGCTAACGCTCGTCGGTGTAGTGCTCGCGGCCGCCGTGATCGCTTTGGGGATCTTTCCCCAGCCGGTCTTCAATCTTGTCGCCAGCGCCGCCCGCGGCCTCGGCCTCAGCTAGGCGGCGCAGCCCGAGCGCGCCGCTCGGCGCGCTACGGTTCGGCTTCCCGTGAACTACCCGACCGAGAGCTTCACCCCAGCCGAAGCGGCCCGCCTGGAGCCACACTTTACGAACCTCGATGAGCCTGTGTTCGCGCTCGTAAACCTGCCCGAGACGGTCAAGGGCGCACTCTTCGCTCGCTACTCACGTTACGACGGCACGCTGCGGCGCCTCTTCCTCGACGAGTTCGCCGAATCGCTGCCTGAAAGCGGTGGCGACTGGGACCGCGACGAAGGGAGGCGCGCTGCAGAGCTCTACGACACGATTTTCCTCGGTTACGGAGACGATTCGGTAGCGCAGCTCGGCGGCGCGCACGTAGCCTGCGAGTGGGTTTCCAACGTGCTCACAAAAATCCTCCAGCGGCCGCGGCTGGCCGCCTATCTGGAGCAGTCAACGCGCTACATCCGCTACGACGGCGAGGTCGCGGGGCTTGGCTACCGCTACTACCGCGACGCAGCGCTTGGCCGCGAGTACGAGCAGACGATGGACGGCCTTTTCAGTAGCTATTCAGCGGCGATTCCTGCCGTCTGTGCCTGGGCATCGGAGCAGTTCCCTGCCGCGGACGGTGTTTCTGAGCGAGCCCACGCGCGCGCGATTGAAGCGAAAGCTTTAGACCTGCTGCGCGGCCTGCTGCCAGCCAGCTCTCTCTCGCACATGGGGATCTTTGCTTCTGGTCAAAGCTACGAGCAGCTAATTCTCCATCTGCTCGCCCACCCGTTGCCTGAGGCGCGCGACTACGGGCAGATGCTGCTCTCGACGCTCAAGCAAGTGATGCCGAGCTTCGTTTCGCGCGTCGAGCGCGCCGACCGCGGCGGCGAGTGGATTGGCTACTTACAGCAGCGCAGCGCCGCTGGCGGCGACTGGGCGCAGCGGCTGGAGCTAAGTGGCGGAGACGACACCGACGCCGGGCCATCGGTCACGCTGACCCACGTTGACGGAACTGAGGAGGACCTGCTCTGCGCGCTGGTCTTCGAGCAGTCGCGCGCCAGTGAGGCTTCAATCCGCAGTGCCGTCGAGCAGCTCAGCGGCGACGAGCGGGCGGCGATGCTGGCTGATTTCGTCGGCGGCCGCACTAACCGTCGCCATCGCCCCGGCCGCGGCTTTGAGGCCGTCCGATATCGCTTTGAGGTCGTCGCTGATTACGGCGCCTTTCGCGATCTTCAGCGCCACCGGATGCTCACCGTGCAGTGGCAGACGCTGGGGCCGGAGCTGGGCGCCGGCGTACCGGAAGAGCTGGCACAGGCCGGCGTGGCCGACGATTACAAGCGTGGCCTTGAGGCGTCGGCCGCTGAGTACCAGCGCCTCGCCGACGGCGGCCAGGGCGACGCCGCGCCTTACGCGCTTTGCCTCGGTTATCGGATCCGTTTCATCCTTGACTGCAACGCGCGCGAAGCGATGCAGCTAATTGAGCTTCGCTCGGGCCGCGAAGGCCACCCCAGCTACCGCGCCGTCGCGCACGAGATGCAGCGCGCGATCGCCCAGCACCACCCGGCCGTCGCGGCGGCGATGACTCACGTTGATGATCAGGCCGAGCCGCGGCTGGAGCGAATCCTCGGCGAGATGCGCAGCGAAGCGCGCAGCGCCTAGCTGGCCTCTACTTGCCGCTGATCCGGCCGGCCAGTGGCAGCACCAGCGAGCGCGGGGCAATGCGGCCGAGCAGCGCCTGAACTTGGTTCGCCATTCCGGGAATCGCCGTGCGGCTGCCGCTTTCCATCGCGTCGATCGCTTGGCGAGCAACCTCCTCGGCTGAAACGAGCGTGAAGTCGGGCAGCGAATCTTCCATCATCGTGCTGCCAGCGACGCTCGCGAACTCGGTCTTGACCGGGCCAGGGCAGAGCGCCGAGCAGCTCACGCCGGTCCCTGAAAGCTCAGCGCTTAAAGCTTCGGAGAAGGAGAGCACAAAGGCCTTTGTCGCGGCGTAGCTGGCGAAGCCCGGCAGCGGCTGAAAGGCCGCCGTCGAAGCAACGTTGAGGATCGCACCCGTGCCGCGCTCAATCATTCCGGGCAGCACGCGGACGGTTAGGTCATGGACAGCAACGACGTTCAGTTCAATCATCTGCCGCTCACGGTCGGCGTCGTTGGCGGCGAGCTTGCCGCTGATCCCATAACCGGCGTTGTTGCAGAGCCCCGCTAGCGCCGGGCCCGCGCTTAGCCCTTCAATCAGTTCGGCGCGGGCGACCGCGTCGCCAAGGTCGCAGGGAATTACGGTTGCGGTGATCTTGTACTTCTCAGCTAGCTCTGCTGCCAGCTCCTCAAGCCGGTCGGCGCGGCGCGCAACGAGTGTTACGCTGTGCCCGCGCGACGCTAGCTCGCGGGCCATCTCAGAGCCGATTCCCGACGAGGCGCCGGTGATCAGAACGGTCGTTGAAGCAGAAGCGGTTTCTAGGGCCATCACGGCAGCCTAGCCGAGCAAACGCAACTACTGCTTGCGCTTGCGTTTTTTGCGCTGCGGCCCGCCAGTTTCAGCCTCACCGCTGCCGTTGCTTGCAAGCGGCGGAAGCTTTGGCGCGGGGGCTGAATCAGGCGCGTTGCTGGCCGCCTTCTGCGCTCGCGCAGCGGCGATGCTCGGCCAAGGTTCGGCCTTGCCGCTAATCCAAGCCGGCGGAATTCTGCCACCCGGCCAACGCAGAATGAAGATGAAGCCAACCGTCGCCAGCCAGAAGGCGCGCAGCACGCCCTGCTGGTCTAGCGGAAGAATGAACGTTACGCCAACGATCATCGCCAGCACGCCCATGAAGCGCGTTAGTAGGCCAACGCGCATTGCGTTCAGCCCCAGCATGATGAAGGCGAAGCCGATCGCGAACGCACCGAGCTGCCAGACCACCTGCCCGGCTGTAAACGCCCCGCCCGTCAGAGCCTCTGTTGCTTGCAGGTTGTTGCCGCCCTCAAAGCTGGCGATGCCAAAGTAGTAGCTCAGCTGCGCAACGGTGCGGCCAACGCCAAAGGCGACCGCGCCAGCGGCTCCTGCGATCAGCGTCGCTTGGCCCAAGCTAGGGTTGCGCGCCCGCGTCGCTTTGAAAAGAAAGACGATCACACCGAAGATCAGCAGCGAACCGATCCCGTAAAGAACGGTGCCAATGATTGGCATTGTCAGGCGGCTGCTGAGCCATTCGGCCTGAAGCGCTATCCGCCCCGGTGGGATTGGATTGCCAGCAATCAGGTCGAGCATTGCGGCGGGCGCAGTGACGGCGCTGCTGTCGAAAGTCGGCAAGCCAGAGAGTGCGAAGCTCGAGAGCATTGCGCCAACAATTGTCAGCAGGCCAGCGGCCCAGGCGCAGGCCGCGGCGCGATTGCGGTGGGCGTCTTCCCAGTCCAGCGTTATCTGAGGATCCTGCGGCGGGCGGGGCGGCTTCTTCTGCGGTAGTAACGGGCTCATCGAAGGGGAAGTCTACGCGCCGAGCCGATCAATCGAGCAGCGCCTCAGCCGCCGCCGCAAGCTCGCCACCTAACACCAGCTCCGAGTTGCCCAGAAGCCGGTCAAGCTCTACTGCGATCCGGGAAAGCGGCGCCGATGCGCTCGGCTGCGAGAGAATCCGGATTGGAAGCTCGCAGCCGCGTAACTGGCGGCCGGTGACCGCGAGGCTCGCAAGGCCGCCGTAATCGGCAAAGCAAGCGCCGCTGTTTGCCCGCGCGCTAGCCAGCAGCGCGGCGTCAGCGGCCGGGCCTACCAGCGCCTCTATTGCCTGCCCTTCGCTGCCGGCCAGCAGCGCCGCCTCGATCGCCCCGCGCTGCTCGGCCAGCGCGCGCGTTGAATCAGGGTCTAGTGAGTAGAGCGGCGGGTCAACCAGCAGCGCAGCGCGCACTAGGCTGGGCTGCTGGAGGCAGAGGTCGAGCGCGATCAGCGCGCCAAAGCCAACCCCCACGAGCAGCGCCGGGCTGGCGCCCAGCGCGCCCAGCAGCGCCGCTGCATCCGCGCTCTGCTCGCTGACCGTTGTAGCTAAATACGGCTCCGGCGCTTCGCTTTCCCCGTAGCCGCGGCGCTCGTAGGCGATCACGCGGGCGCGCGCGCTGAGCGGTTCAAGCGCCGCGGCAAGCAGCGCGCCGCTGCCGCCGACGGCGTGGATTGCCAGCAGCGGCTGCCCTTCTCCAGCGCTCAAAAAGTGAAGCTGCACTCCTATCCCTGCGGCGATCGGCGTCATCGCTAGAATTACAGCATGGAAGGCCCTGGCGGACTTGGTGACATTTTCGGAGACCCCGAAGAACTACAGCGACGGATGGCTGAGTTCGCTGAGCAGATGTCAAGCCAGCAGAACCTGCTGGGAGCCGACAATGCGATCAAGCTGGCGGTCGAGATGACGGTTGCAGCAATCGGTCGCCTCAATGTGCAAGGCAGCGGCGCTGAGCAGGCCGAGCAGATTCGCGCTCTTATGGCGACGATCTTTCCCGAGGCCGTCGCGCTCGTGCGCGAAGCGCGCCAAGGCCTGCGCTAGCGCCCGCCCGCGGCCTTCTCGTCGGCGCGGTGCGCCTTGCCGGCTCTACGCACGTCGCCAAACGAGCGGAAGCCGAAGATCGTCAGCAGCGCAAGGAAGCCGACGGCGATCGAAATCACGGCGATCGCGACCTGCTGGCCAACGGAGTAGGCGGCGACCACCGCTGCCGTGCCAAAGACGGTCACAAGCAGCGCCTGCTGAACGCCGGCGCCGCCGGGCGTAAATGGCACCAGCGCCGCCGCGGCGTTGATCGCCAGCACCAGCATCACGTTGCGGACCGAGCCACCGATCCCAAAAGCGTCGAGCAGCAGCCAGAAGGCGGCGCAGCGCAGCAGCCAGCCGCCAAACTGCACCAGCCAGACCTCACGTATGTAACGGCGCCAATCGCTCAGAATTGTGAAGCCTTGGCGCACGTTGAACCAGAAGGCGACGACGCGGCGCGAAAGAAAGGCGAAGGCGACCAGTGCCATCAGCGCGAGGCCGGTGACGAGGAAGAGCGTTAGCTGTGGGTCGGTCGAGAGAAACGAAAGGTCAAGCGTTCCCAGCTTCGGCAGCTCGGGAGTGTTCGGGAATACGCCTTCAGTGAAAGCGAAGGTCAGAACGGGGATCGCGATCGTCAGGTCAAAGATCGATTCAACGACGAAGGCTGCGCCGATCGCCGGGTAGGTTGACCCTGGCACTGAGAGCTTGACGAGGAAGAATTTGATGATGTCGCCGCCGCGGGCGGGCACAACGTTGTTGAAGCCGTAGGCGGCGATGTAGGCGCCCCAGATGTTGCGGTACGGGATCCGCTCGTCTGGGTAGGCGGCGCCAAGCGTGTTGTAAAGCGCGAGCGCGCGCATCGAGAGGTAAAGGATGAAGACCACCATCCCGAGCAGCAGCGGGATCAACTTAACCTGAGCGAAACTGTCAACGAAGCTGTCGGCCAGTTCGTAGATTCGCTGAAATGCGTCGGTGATTGCGGCGATCTTCACTCGCCAAGGGTACGGCGCGCGCCACCGGTTACTTGTTGCGGCCTGCCAGCGGCGCTAGGTAGCGGCAAGGCCGATCGCGGCCAGCAGCTCTGGGTCGGCTAGCGAGCTAAAGGTTCGGTCTTCAGCGCCAGCGAAATCAGCGTCGTCAAAGGAAGGGATCACGTAGACCATCATTCCCGCCGCCGCGGCGCTGGCAGCGCCCGGTGGTGAGTCCTCAAGCGCCACGCACTCAGCCGGCGCGGCGCCAAGCCTGCGCGCCGCCTCAAGGTAAGGGTCTGGAGCCGGTTTGCCGTGGGGAACGTCTTCGGCCGTGACGATCGTGCCAAAGAAGTGTTCAACGCCCGCGGCCGCGATCGCGCGGTCGACGAAACCGCGTGGCGAGTTTGAGCACAGCGCAACCGGCACACCGGCTTCGGCCAAGGCAGTTAGCAGCGCGACGGCGCCCGGCATCGGCGAGCAGCCCTCCTCCAATGCTACGTAGACAAGCCGGTTCATCTCCTCAACCAGCGCCGGCCCTTCCTGATCTGGGCGGCCCAGCTCGCGCGCCAAGATTGTCGCGGCGTGGGGGCCAGAGTTACCGAGCAAAGCGATTTTGTGTTCGTCGTTGAACTCGATTCCGTGCGCGGCGAAGAGCTTCTTTTCCGACTGCGTCCACAGTTCCTCGCTGTCGAGCGTTAATCCGTCGTTGTCAAAGATCACTGCTGCGGGAAGACTCATCGGCGGATCATCCCGATTGCGGCGGCGGCGCTCATAGCTCGGCCAGCGCTGCGAGTACCTCGTCGTCATGCGTTTTCGGCGAGACCTTCTCAATAACGTGGCGCACCGTGCCGCCAGCGTCGATGACGAAGGTTGCCCGCAGCGCGCCCCAGTACTTTTTGCCGTACATCGATTTCTCGGCCCAGACGCCGTACTTCTCGCAGACGGCGTGGTCTTCATCAGCCAGCAGCGTGAAGTTGAGCTCCTGCGCGTCGTGGAACTTCTTCACCTTCGCGACCGCGTCCGGGGAGACGCCGATCACGCGCACGCCTTTCTTCTTGTAGTCCTTAAGGTGGTCACGAACGCCGCAGGCCTGCGTCGTGCAGCCCGGCGTTGAGGCCTTCGGGTAGAAGTAGAGCACGACCGTCTGGCCTTTTAAATGACTGAGCGAGAGCATCTCGCCGTTCTCGTCGGGAAGTTTGAAGGCCGGTGCTTTCTTGCCGCTCGCGATCATTCTGAAAAGGCTCCTTGTTGGCTGAGTTCTGATTGAAGCAGGCGCAAGGGGGGTGAAGTTTGCTGGCTCCCGCCTAATGCGGGGGTGATTCCAATTCGTTCCTTGCTTTTCTCGTTTGCCCTACTCACGACGCTGCTGGCGATGGCTATCTTCGCGACCGGCGCGCGCGCTGGCAGTTACGAGGTTCGCGCCTGCGATGGCAGCGGCGTCAACCGCTCGTTTGTCGCCGTCGGCTCCCCGATGGTCGCCGCCAACGGCTCCTGCGAGGCGGTGCCCCTGCTTGGCATGCAGGTTCGCAACGGTCTTGGCGCCGGCACCGCAGGCGCCTTCACCTGGGGCGCGCTTGAGGCCGTGGCGCCGGCTGGCAGCGTAATTACGAGCCTGCGAGCGAAAGCGACCGCCTATGACCAGAAGGCTGCGGCCAACCTCGACGGCTGGCGCGCAGGAATCGCTGATGACAATGCATACCGCTGGTGCGGAATTCCTTTTCCTTGTGCTTGGAGCGGCGCGCCAAGCGTCCCGATCGCGCTCGAAGGCCTGTCGACGACGCGGCTGAGGCTAATGGTGATCTGCGCGCTGGGCAGTGGCTGCCGCCGCAGCGCGATTCAGGCAACAACCACGCTCAGCGACGTAATTCTTCAGGTCCGTGATGATGGCGGCCCGGGGATAGGTGCGCTGCGCGGTGCCTTGGCATCCGGCGACAGCTGGGTCGCTGGCTCGCTCGCAAGCGGCTTTGACGCCAGCGACCCAGCGGGCATCCGTAGCGCGGCGATCAGTGTTGATGGCACCAGCGTCGCTGGCGTTGAGCATCAGTGTGATCAGTACTCAATGTCGCCTTGCCCGAACGGCGGCGCTGGCGCGACGGTCGACACGCGCCAACTGAGCGACGGCGTCCACGGCGTCGTCGCCCGCGCCGTCGATGCGGCCGGCAACGCGACCGAGCAGCAGGCGCAGATCAAGGTTGACAACACTGCGCCGGTCGTTGCGCGACCGGAGCGAAGCGCTGGTGGCGGCTGGAGCGCCGACGCTAACCCAGCGCTCGCGATTGACGCCAGCGACGGCGCCGGTGGCTCTGGCGTGAGGTCGCTTAGCTGGGAGCTTTGCCGCACCGATGGCGCCGACTGCCGGTCGGGCACCGCCGCGCCCGCCACGGCGCTCAGCCTCAACTTGCCGGCTGCTGGCGAGTGGCAGGCGCGCGTCACCGCCAGCGACGCGCTGCGCGCCGGGCAGCCAAGCGCTTGGTCGCCGCCGCTGCGGTACGACCCGGTCGTGCCCGGCTCCGCGCAGCTGGCCGGAGTGGGCCGCTGGAGCGACGGGCGAACAGCGGCCTCGGTTCAGCTAGCACCTTCGCCGAGCGCCCCGCAGGGCCCGTCAGGGATTGCCGGCTATGCCGTCACGCTCGACGCCGCTGCTCCGGGCTCTGCGCCGAGCGTCGGCGGCGAGAAGGCGACCGTAAGCCTTGGCCAGCTGCCGGAGGGCACGACGACCGTCACTGCGCGCGCAATCAGTGGCGCCGGCGTTCCCTCCGGCGAACTTGGCCGCAGCGAGGTTGGAATTGATCGCAGCGCGCCGACGCTTGCGCTTGCGCCGGCGGCCGGCGAGCAGCCGCGCCGCGAGGAGTGGTTCCCAAAGCCAATCGAGCTTCTTGCGCGGGCGACGGATCAAGCCGCGCTCTCAGGGATGGGCGCCGCGCCTGATTCTGAGCCGACCGAAAGCGGCGGCTACGTGGAGTACAAGGTCGACGACGGACCGCCGCAGCGCGTGCGCGGCGCTAGCGCCTCAATCAGCCTCGCCGACGACGGCATCTACGCCGTCAGCGCTCGCGCCGTCGACGTCGCCGGCAACGTCAGCGCGCCGCAGACGCTCAGCTACCGAATCGACCGGCATCGCCCAACAGGCTCGCTCGTGCGCCCCGAGGCCAGTGACCCACGCCGCCTAACCGCCGCCGTCGACGAAGGCTGCATCGCCTCGGCCGTGCTTGAGCTGCGCCGCGTCGGCCAGCGCAGCTGGGAGCAGATCGAAGGCCACGCCGAATCGCGCGCGGTATCCGGCCTCGTTCCCGATGATCGCCTCCCGGCAGGCGAATATCAGGCGCGTTTTCAGGTCGTTGACTGCGCCGGTAACGAGGGGACCGTGACGCAATTTGCTGATGGCAGCCCGGGGCTGATAACGCTACCGCTGCGAATGCACCCAACGCTGCGTGCAACGCTGCCGGGTTCGCGCGGCGCTGCACTAGATCAGCTGACCGTCAGGCTTGGCAAGTCGGCGACCGTCGAAGGGCTGCTGCTCGACAGCCGCGGCCTGCCGATGGTCGGCACCGAAGTTGAGCTGCGCGAGCGAGTAGGCAGCGGCGCCTGGCGCTCGCGCGCGCTGCGAACAAGCGATGGCGATGGCCGCGTCCGCATCACGTTCGCGCCTAGCACTAGTCGGTCGCTGCAACTCGTTGCCGAGCAGAGCGTCACCAGTACCGGCGCCAGCAGCAATTCACTCCGCATCGATGTGCCGGCGGTGGTCACAATCCACGTCGCTCGCCGCTCGCTTCGAAATGGTGGGGTAGCGCGCTTCTCTGGCCGTGTTGCTGGAGGCAACCTCCCGAAGAAGGGGCGCGAGCTTGAGCTGCAGGGTTACAACCCGCTACGGCGCGCTTGGCAGCCGGTTAAAACAGAAGGGCTGCGATGCGATCGAAGCGGGCGTTGGCGCTCCAGTTACCGCTTCACGGCGACAATTGGTCGCACAGTGAACTACCGCTTCCGCGTCCGCGTAGCGCCACGGCCGGATCATCCGTTTGCGGAAGGTCGCAGCCGCAGCGTGGCGGTAACGGTTCACGGTTAGCGACAGTTCGTCGCACCTAAGCGCTGTTCAGTAGCGGCGCTAGGCAGCGTCGTGCAGCGCGTTGATGCGTTCGAGCGTCGCGAGGCGCGAAAGCGCACGCTTCTCAAGCCGCTGCGCTTCAGCTGTGCTGACGCCTAGGCGCCGGCCGGCCTGCGCAGTCGTGTGCGGCGACTCGCCGCTGCGACCGAAGCGAAGCTCAATCATCTGGCGCTCAGCGATCGGGAGCTCTTCGAGCGCACGGTCAATCTGCTCAGAGACGTCATCGTCGCCAACCTGCTCTTCGGGCGTCGGTGCGTCGCTGTCGAGCAGCTCGCCAAGGCTCGCTGAATCGTCCTCACCAACGCGGGCATCAAGGCTCGCGGGCTTCGTGTCGAGCTTGCGTAGGCGCTCAACTTCGTCCGGCTCAAAGCCGGTTTCCGCTGCGATCTCTTCCGCTGTCGGGTCGCGCTCAAGCTTCGCTGCCAAGTCGGCGGCGACGCGCTCAACCTTGCGTGTCTGCTGGGCTACGTTGGCCGGCAGGCGAACCGTGCGAGCCGTGTTGTCAAGGCCGCGCTGAATTGCTTGACGGATCCAAAGAGTTGCGTAAGTCGAGAAGCGGAATCCCTTGCGGTAGTCGAACTTCTCAGCGGCGCGGATCAGGCCGATCATGCCTTCTTGAACAAGATCCGACATTCCGAGGCCAAGCCCCTGGTAGCGGCGCGCGATCGAAACCACGAGGCGCAAGTTGGAGTTGATCATCAGCTCCTTGGCGCGCAGGTCACCGCGCTCGATCCGCTTGGCGAGTTCGAGCTCTTCGCTTGGGCGCAGCAAGCGATACTGCGACGCGCGCCGCAGTAGCTGATCAACGGGGTCGGCGACCGTAGTTGGCTCGCGTACCTCGTCAGGCAGAGAAGATGAGATGTTTATTGTTGATTCCATATCCGATGTCCTAAGTAGGAATTGTAGCGAAAAATCGTTGCGCGCGCAACCTCAGTCGCACTGCCCGTCGATCACGCTCTGAAAGTAACTAACCACACGGTGGTAAAGAGAACCTCAAGATCTGACAAATTCTTTATTTCCTGCCCGGTTACCTACACCCTCTACGGGCAAAAGATACGCGCAGATTGCTATCAATTTCTAGCGCTGCAAGCTGGCGTCCAGCCGTTAGCGCTTAGCGTGGCGGCGGCGGCATCCGCGGCGGCAGCACCTGCGTCTGTGGTTCCAGCGCCGGCGATTGCGGCGGTACAGCCTCAATCTCTGCCGGCTGCAGCGGCGTTTGGGTGGGCTGCGGCGGAGCAGCGTCAGGCGCCGTAACGCCCGTTACCACCGCGCTCTGTGCCTCAGCGATTATCTGGTTGCCACACTGCCAACAGAAGACGGCGCCGCGACTGTGGGGCGCGCCGCAGGCGCGGCAACCCCCGCTGATCCCCTCATATTCGGAGGCCAGCAGGCGCTCAACCTCGCCCAGTTCGGCGTCGACTTCCTGCAGTTCGCTAGCGCGACGGACCAGCACGTCGATCCGAAAATGGTCACGGATCGCCATCTCGTAGGTCAGGCCGCCAAGATCCCAGGTCATCTCGGCGACGCTCGCCGCAAGCTCATCGCGGCGCGCGTGGACATCGGTATACACGGGCGAGCCAGAGCCGTTCTGGGCCTGAACCTCAGTTGAGTGGGGCTTCTTGCGTAGCTTCTCAAACATTGTTGTCATCAGCCAATCGTCTCGAATGAGCCGCCGTTTGCCGGCGCTTTATTGTCCTTCGGTGGTGGTTTACCGCCGGTTGAAACCGTCTTCGGCAACTTCAGCGCCTGCTTCTGGTACTGCTCTGGCGTTAGGCTCTCCAGCTGCTTCAGGGCCGGGTTAGACGCCTTCGAGGCGGCCGCGCTAGCAGCGCTGTCGTCGGACGCCTTCTTGTTCGTTGCCGCTTTTTCGTTGGGGTCGGTGGCCGTTGTGTCGGTCCTTGCCTCTGTGCCGGCGGCGGCCGTCGGCGCCACCGTCGTCTCCGTAGAGCCTTTCGAGTTGCCGATTACCACACCGACGCCCAGCGCCAGCAGCAGACAAGCGATCGATGCGAGCGCTGGCATCGAGGAGCGGTTCGGGTCGCTTGCGGCTGCTGCCGAGCCCGGCGAAACGCCGGTGGCGGGCGGAGCGACGTCGGTGGCCAAGATCTGCCGAAAAGGCAGCCCGGCGCCGGCGCGACGGGTGCCGCACGACAGGCAGTAGCGTTGGTCGGTATTGAGTGCTGCGCCGCACGTGGCGCAGGAATCTCCGTGCAGGCCAAGTGTCGGGCTGACAGTCGTATCGTCGGTCATTAGCTCGCTTCTCCCGTGATCGTGGTGGGTGGTGCCTGACAACTCATCGCTCCGCCAGTTGGGTTACCGATGAAGTAGACGCGAATTGGCGTTGGCTTCGGTGTCGGCGCTGGCATCAGCCGTTCGACAATCGCTCGGCCAGCCGCTTTCAAGCGCCCCCCAACGCGGCTAACGCAGGAAACAACCAGCCGCTTCTGGACGATCTTCGATTTGTTGGTGATGATCCCGCTGTAGTAAATCCCCGAGACATCGGTCTTAAAACTTAACTTCGACAGCAGAATCTTGGGCAGCGGGCCCTTGGGCCGCTCCGTGCTAGCGCCGATCTTTGCGTTGACGCTCTGCGGCTTGGAAGATGTTTGCAGCTGGTTATTCACCCAGAAGCTCGTGCCCTTTTCGACTGCTGCTGCGCTGATAAGTGAAGCGTCTAGGCCGGCCAGCGAATTGTCGATCAGCTTCTTCTTTTTCCTGCCAAGAACAGCAATCGCGATCGGCACGTTCAGTTGCGTCGCACCGCTGTTCTTCAGATTTACGACTACGGCGGTGCCGTTCGCGTCGCTCAGTGATTCGGTTGAACTGACCTTGATCTGGCCGTTCTGCTTCGTCACTTTCAGGCCTTCAGCGTTCAGTAGTTTCTTGGCGTTTTTTGAAAGTCGTTTGCTGGTTTCCTGCGTCGACTCGCAAGCTGCCAGGCTGGCGGCTGCGGTGGTGACTGCGACCACGGCTAGAGCGCGCTGCATGATCATCCGAAAGCGCCACCGATGTAGTCGCGAGTGCGGGCTGCCTTGGGGTTGTCAAAGACCTCGTCGGTAGGGCCGTATTCGACCAAGTCACCGAGGTACATGAAGGCAACATGGTCGCCTACGCGATAAGCCTGCTGGAGGTTGTGAGTGACGATCACAATCGCCAGCTCACTGCGCAGCTCAACGATCAACTCTTCGATCACGTTGGTTGACTTCGGGTCCAGTGCCGAGCAGGGCTCATCCATAAGCAGCACCTCAGGCCTAGCCGCAAGCGCGCGTGCGATGCAAAGCCGCTGCTGCTGGCCGCCCGATAGTCGCAGTGCCGGGTGGTCTAGGTTCGAGGCGACTTCTTCGTAAAGGCCGGCTCGCTGCAGCGCGTCGACCACGTAAGGCTCAAGCACGCTGCGCTTCGGCTTCTTCTTGCCCTGTTCACGCAGCGCGTAAGCAACATTGTCAAAAACCGACATTGGGAACGGGTTCGGCTGCTGAAAGACCATTGACACTCGGCGCCGATGATCGGTCACCTCGAGCATGTCGATGTCGGTGCCGTCGAGCGTGATCATTCCTTCGCGGCGCGCCGAGGCGGTCAGCTCAGTCAGCCGGTTGAGCGTCCGCAGCAGCGTTGTCTTACCGCAGCCCGATGGCCCAATTAGCGCCAAGACTTCGCCTTGACAGATCGGCAGTGAGACATTTTTTACGGCCTCGTTGTCACCGTAGAAAACGCTCAGTCCGTCGATTGACATCCGCTGTGGGCCCGTGATGCCGCGCGTTGGCCGCGCCGCAGCCGACATGCTGCCGCTGGCAACAGCGACTGCGTCTTGCGATGGTGGCAGCGCAACGGTCGGCTGCTGATCGAGCGCGATGCGGCGGATTGGCGGCGGCATTGAGCCGCCGTTTGTGTCGGCCGAAGCTTCGGCTGGGCGCATTTGCGTGTCATGCGGTTCGATCATTAGCGGGCTCCAAGCCTTGAGGTTTCTAATCCAGTCTTCGCGCTGCTTCGGGCAATAAGGTCGACGCCGAAATTCAAAGCGATGATGATCAGCAGCAGCACGAAAGCTGCCGCGTAAGCCTTCTCCGCCGCGTTACCCTCGCCCGCTGGCGAGTTGTTGTAGACGTAACTTGTGAGTGTTCCGCCGGTGCCTTTGAGCACGTTGAGTCCGGGGACGCTGCCACTTGGGTCGAGTCGCAGCGAAGCGCCAAGTAGCACGACGATGATTGCTGTGTCGCCGGCGATCCGGCCCATTCCGAGCGCTGCGCCGGTCGAAATATTTGCCTTAACCGACGGCAGCAGCACGCGGCGAATAGTCGCTGCTTTTGTCTTGCCGAGCGCATAGGAAGCTTCGCGCACGTGGGCCGGGATAGCCTGCAGCCCTTCGCGAGTGTTGGCAAAGACCATCGGTAGCGCGATCAGCGACATCATCGCGCCGGCCGTCAGGAAGGAGCGACCAAAGACGGCGCCACCCTCGGCTGTAAAGGACATCCAGCTGAAGATGCCTTGCTGGAACAGCACCAGGCCAAAGAGTGCGATCACGATGTCGGGCGTGCCAGCGATGATCTCGATCCCCGAGTCGATCAATCGGGCCAGCCAGGTCGGGCGGCCGTACTCGACAATCCAAGTCGCCGCGGCAATCGCAATTGGCGTCGCAATGATGATGCCGATTAGCGTGATCAGCAGCGTTCCTAACAGTGGATCAAGGAAGCCGCCGCTGGCAGATTGGTCCACATCAACGGTTGGATGGCTGAATATCAACTGTGGCCGCAGGTATTGGACGCCCTTAAAGGCCATGAAGGCGACGATTCCAACGCCGATCGCGCAGATCGTCAGGCCGGCCGCCCACATAATCACGTAGCCAATTCGATCGGTCAGTCGCCAAGTGCTGACCGACTCGTTCACGCGGCGCTTCTTGGCTTCGCGCTTCTTACCCGGGCTGCGTGGTGGCGGCAGCGGCGGCAGGCCAGCAGACTGCGTTGATGGGCGGGTCGGGACAGCCATCAGGAGCGCGTCCCATACTTCTTCAGCGGCTGCTTAATGATCCAGCTACCCAGCGACAGGAAGAACGACCCTGCCAGCAGCACCAGCGCCATCGCGTAAAGGCTTGCCTGCATCGAGGGCGCGTTAATCGATTCGGCGTCTTCAACGACGGTCGCGGCGAGCGTCCGTAGCGGCTCAAAAAGGAAGGTAAGGCCGTCCAGCGGGTTGGGCGAGAAGCCCTTCGACCCGGCGACCATCGAGATCATGATCGCCTCGCCCAGTGCGCGGGCCGTCGCCAGCACGACGCCGGCAATAATCGCTGGCCGCGCGGCGCGGACCGTCACGCTCCACATCGCCCGCCAGCGGTTGACACCGAGCGCCAGCGCTCCCTCGCGCCAAGCCGTGGGGATCGAGTGCAGCCCGTCAACGGTGAAAGCGATCATGATCGGCGTGATCATCACCGCGAGCACGATCACGGCAACGCCAAGGCCTGTACCGGTCAGCGGAATTACGAACTGGACGTCACTTTTTTGGCTTTCGGAGATCAGCGAGCTACCGACAAACGGGGCCAAAACAAGAATACCGATCAGGCCATAAATCACGGAGGGTACGGCGGCCAGTAGGCGGACGATTGGCACGATCAGTCGACGGATCCGCTCGGGCGCGAATTCGACGATAAAGATCGCTGAGAAGAGTGAGAAGAACAGCGCCAGCAGGGTCGCCAGGCCGGTTGTGAGCAGCGTTGCGTAAATCAGCGGCCAAGCACCGAGCTGGTAATCGGCGCTCGACGGGTTGGCCCCCGAGTTGACCATCGCGTCGAGTTGCTGGTCAACGTTGCCTTTCGCCGAAAACCAGGAAAGGCCGTTGTGCTGAAATGAAGGCCACGCCTTGATCGCCACGAAGACAAGCATGAAAACGATTGCCGCCAGTACGAAACAAGCAAGCGCGCCGAGCATCAGCCCGGCGCGCTTGTCGGTCCACGGCTCTCTTAACCGATCCAGCACTATTTGAGCGGTACCCAGCCCTTACCGATGATCTTCGCCGCTGCAGCGCTGTTCTGGATCCAGCTGATGAATTTCGTGATCGCGTTGCCCTTGTTGGCTTCTCCGCGAGTCACCATCCAGAAATTGCGAACGCCGCCATATTCGCCCGACTTTGCGTTGCGCAGGTTGCAAGCGACGCCGTTGTAGGCGGCAGCATTGGTGCCTGCGATGAAGTCAAACGAGACGTAACCAATCGCGTTCTTATTCGTCTTAATCGCATTTTGGATGAGTCCGTTTGAAGCCTTCGCCGATGCTGCACCAGTAAGTGAGGTGGTGCCCATGAAAATCTTCTGGAACGCATCTTGAGTTCCCGAGGCGGCGGTGCGAACCGTTACGTCAATGGTTCCGGAGATCGATGAGCCTGGAACGTCGCTCCAATTGCGAACCGACCCGCCGAAGATCGCCTTGATCGTCGCCTGCGAAAGGTTGGCGACCGGGTTGGCTGGGTTGGTGACTACGCACATCGCGTCCTTAGCGATTTTGTTAAAGACAATGCCACCAGGGTCGCTTGACTTTGGGTCACGCGATGAAATTCCAATCGAAACACGGCCGGCAGCAACGTCGGCAACGCCAACGTCCGAGCCGCCTTGAGCGAGCTTGAACTTGGCACCCTTGTTGGCTTTGACGTAGCCCCGTGCGAGCAGCGCGGCGAGCGGGGCGACCGAGGTCGAGCCGCTCATCGTTACTACAGCGCGGGAAGTTGTTGCGAGCGGCCGGGCCGATGCGCTCGCCGGAATGGCGACCACAGCGATTGCCGCGAGTGCGACACACAGACGAACTGGACGAAGATTTGACATTGAGGTGATTCCTTTCGTATTCATCAGTTGACCGCGGCAGCTGCCGAAGCCGTTTAATGGGTTGCCTGCGGATTGTGCGCTGGCGTGGCCTTAAGGATGTGAACTGCTGGTGTGCTCGAGGTGAAGATGCCGTGAACGCGATTTCGGCTGTGCTGGAGCAGAATTCCGCTCGTCACCGCCTGTTCACACGAAACTGCTCGCCAGATCGCACAATTCTCGACGTGAGCGACATCGATAGCAGGAGTGAGCCGTTCAGTGCGCGCCTTGCCCCCGATGGCAGTCCCTGCCCGCAGTGCGCGGCGCCGATGGACGGTACCCAGCGCTATTGCCTTGGGTGTGGTGCGCGGCGCGGCGCTGCGCGGCTGGACCCGCTTGAAGCAGCCCGCTTACCGCTCAGCGCGCAGGCTCCGGTGGTCGCTGCGGCTGGCGACAATCTGGTTGAATCAAGCGGCGGCTTGGCGGCTCCACTAATCGGCGCGGCAGCCGCGACGGGAGCGCTTGCTGGCAGCCCTTCCCCGGCTAATTGGCAAGGCCTCCCCCTAGCTGGCGTCGACTTCGGCGGCCCGAAGACCGTTGGCGCGGCAGTGCTCGGGGTTCTAGTAATAGGCGTTGTGCTTGGCGTTGTTGCTGGGCCGACAGCGCCAACGACTAGTGCTTCCGGCGCGGCGCCGGCAAGCCTGCAAGCGAAGGCTCCAGCTGCGCCGGGGCCGCTTGCAGACGGGCCACTGGGCGACGACACAGCTTCGTCGTCGGGCGATGGCTCTGCGACAACCGACCTTGGTACCACGACGACCACGGCTAGCGACTTTGGAACGACGCCTGATAGTGGCGGTGGCGGCGGCGGCGGGGGCACCGACACGCCCACCACCACCGTAACCTCAGCGGCGCCTCTGAAGCACGTCTGGGTTGTGACGCTCTCCGGGCCCGGTAGTGATGAGCTTTACGGTCAGGCCGCGGCGGCGCGCAGCCCCGGCGCAGCGCGCGCAGCAAAAGCCGATTATCTTGGCGGCGAACTGCGGCAGAAGGGCACGCTGCTGAGCGGCTTTAAGACGGTCTCGGCTGCCGGCCTCGCGAATTCAATCGCGCTGATTAGCGGCCAGCCCTCAAATAAGGCGACAGAGCTCAACTGCCCACAGTTTGCTGAACTGAAGCCAGGCAAGATCAACTCCAAGAGTGGCCTTGTTGCCGGTACCGGCTGCCTTTACCCGGCGCAGACAAAAACGCTGCCCGATCAGATGACCGGTGCGGCACTAGTTTGGAAGGGCTACTTCGAGTCAATCGGTAATGACGTGGCCAGTGGGGTAACGAGCTGTAGGCGGCCACCAAAGGGCTCCGACGATCCTTTTGCCAAGCCGCGCCCGGGCGACGCTTACATGACCTGGCGCAATCCTTTCGTCTATTTTCCCTCGATAACTGACTCCCCTGACTGCGGCACCGGCGTTGTCGGGCTAGACCGGCTGGCGCCGGACCTTAAGACGCTTGAAGATACGCCCGCTTTCTCCTTGATCGCCCCCGACGCCTGCCATGATGGCAACGCTGCTGGCTGCCCTGATGGAACTGGCGGGCTGGAAGCCGCTGACACTTGGCTGAAACTGATCATTCCCTCAATCCTTGCGTCCGACGCATACGCCGACGGAGGGATGATCGTGATTACGAGCGACCAAGTTGCGTCGGCGTCGGCGCAGGCCGAGGCGAAGGCAGGCGCGCTCGTTCTATCTCCGTACGTCGCCGCGGGCGCAACTGTTAACAGCTCTTACAACTACTACTCACTGTTAAAGACAATCGAAATTGCTTTCGGCCTTGACCCGCTTGGCAAGGCCGCCGACAAAAAAGTCAAGGCTTTTAACGCCGACGTATTTGCCAACGCGCCCGCTGCCGGCGGCGACTGAGCAGCGCCAAGCGGCGCAGAGCGGTCACAAGACCTTCACGCGCAGACAACGCCCCGTTTACACCAGTCGCGCTGCCAGGCAGCAAACTGCGCTTGATGAAGGTTGTGCAGAAGGCACGGCCACTCTAATAACGGAGGATTCCTTGACCACCATCGTCCATAACAAGCGCCGTGCACTGGCCTTCGGCATTGCCTTTGCCCTGCTCGTCGCCGGCGCCTACGCGTTGCTGATGACAAATGGCGCCACGCAGTCGCGCGCCGATGTCAACGACAACAACCAGGTCTGTAGCGGCTTTATCCAGCCGGGTACCGACGACCCCGACGACACCGACCTGTCGGCCGTCAACTACCGGTTCCGCTGCGAAAAGCCAATTACCGGTTACTCAATCTTCGTACCTGGCCACGAGGTTCAGGCCTACGAGACAGAGGTATTCCCGGTTACAGCCGAGGGCGACGCGGTTGCAAGCGACTCATTCTCGTGCAGCGGTGAGCTGCCCGGTCAAGGGATCAACTGCGTTGGCTTGTTCAGCGCCGGTGCTGGCATCGTTACCGGTCAGTTTTCAATCGGCACGCCGCTATGCGACAACTTGCCGGGAACGACGAACTCGACGATCCAGCCGATCCTGACGGTTGTAACGGCGTCGGTCAGCTCGGCCAATAAAGCGGTAACGGCGATTGCCGGCCCGTTCGCGCTCGGCAAGCCTGGCAATTGCCCCGCAAAAGCGAAGGTGAAGCCAAAGAAGGGTGCACCGAGGGCAGTTCGCTGGCCAACGATTATGCAGCGGTTGACGCCGGATGAAACCGTGCTTCAGTAGCAATTAGCCACCCCGCCGAACGGCGGGTGACGCTCTGCGCGCCCCGGTCGCCTGCACTTCAGTGCAGTGCTGCACCGGGGCGCTACTGCGTTCGGGGCAGATCAATCAAGTTGCTCAACATCGTCAGCCCGAACCTTCAGCCTTGCGCAGCGCTCTACCCGCCGACGCGTCGGCGGAGTCAGGTAGCTCAACCCCTGGTGGCAATTCCAGCCGCATTTCGCCGACCGCCTCAATCCGCAGCGTCGCCGGCCCGGCCGAGCATTCGAGCACGTGACCGGCCTTTGTTCGGTCGTCACTAATGAAGTGGAGGTGATGGCCGGCCATCTCGACTGAATCGGCGGCGTGCGGAAAGCGAAAGCCTACAAGCGTGCCGCGCAGGTCTTCGTAGTGCCACTCGACCTGGTCCGCAACAACTTCACTGAGCGGCGGGTAAGGCTTCTGCTGGCGGTGGACCGAGCGCAGGTGGAGCGAGGGAAAGCTGCCATCAATCCTGACCGCGTCGCAGCCGCTGGCCTCGGGCGCGTGGCGTTCGAGCAGCCCCAGTAGCTCGGCGTGCTCGAGCGGGGCGTTGATTTCGATCATCTCGTCAGTGATAAAGCGGGTGACGACGGCGAACGGCGTCTGCTCATCGTCGGCTACGCGCCGAATTACGCCATCGGCTGGGGCCTGCCAGGCCTCCCCGTCGACGATTATTAGCTCCCCATCGATGCCGTTGAGCGTTCCAAGCCCGAGGTCGCCGGCCGCCAGCAGCTCGCCGATTGTCACGTCGCCGTCGTACTTGGCATCAAGCAACGCGGCGAGCGTTGAGCTTTGGATCACGGCGTGGTCAGCCGCGCTTGCGCCAAGCTGCGAGTGGTCAACCAGGCGCACGTTTAGGGCGTGGGCGAGTGCGGGGTCGATCGTCGTCATAGCTGGCAGCGTAGCGTGCGGTAGAAAAGTGAAACGACACCCGTGAGCAGCGAGAATCGCTACTCTTTTCGCCTATGGATCGCCGCAGCTTGGTTGACCGGATCGTCCGCGCGCGCGGGCTCGCGTTCGCTGCTGCTCTGGCCGCTTTAGCCACTCCCGCTGCAGCTGCAGCGGCTACCGCACCGGCCGATCCGCAGCCCCCTAGCGCCCGGCTCGCCTCGGTCGCGACGTTAATCGACGACGCTTCGGTCTATCCCACGCCCGCAGCGGGCAAAGCGCTGGCCACCGCTCGCGCCTATACCGAATGGACGGGCAGCCGAACCGTGCTGTTGATCGCCGCGTCCAAGCGCGATAGCGAGGGACGGCTTTGGCTGAAGCTGCTGCTGCCTAAGAGGCCGAACGGCTCGGCTGGCTGGGTCCGCGCCACGAAGGCGCGAATTTCAACGACGACCGTGCGGGTTGAAGTTTCAGTTCGTGCGCGCAAGCTGCGCCTGCGCGTTGCCGGCAAGAGCGTCCTCACGACCCGCGTTGTAGTGGGCAAGCGCTCAACGCCGACTCCGCGCGGAAACTTCGCCATCTACGAGCGTGTGCAATCACCGCAAGGCGCGAACGTTGGCCCGTTCGCGCTCGCGCTGACAGCCTTCTCTGACGTTCTCCAAAACTACGACGGTGGCCGCGGCCAAGTCGCAATCCATGGCCGCTCCGGTTCGCTGCTCGCCGACCCGCTAGGGAGCGCCGCTTCGCACGGCTGCATCCGACTGCGCAACTCAACTTTGAAGCGCTTGGCGCAGTTCACCAGTCAGGGCACGCCTGTTCTGATTGCTAACGGCTGGCCGCGCTAGCCGGCTGCTTAAAGTCCGCTCCAGCCACCTGCTCGGCATGGGCCGCCGGCGCAGCCATTAGTGACTGTTCCGCCTTGGCGGATGTAATCGCCAATCTGCTTGCGAATCGCTGGTGAGGTTTGAATCACAAAGTCGTGCGGGTCTTGGCCAATGCGTGGCGGAAGGTTGCCAGTCGGCGGCGCTGGAGTCCCCAGCGTGCCGCCACCATCCTTTGGCCTTAGTGGCCCGATGTCCCAAACGAAGAAGGCGTTGTCATCGCGGGGCAGTGATCCCAGTGTTGGAATTGCGTAGCTGGGCGTAACGTCGGGCGAGCGACCAGCGGGATCAACGATCGGCCTGTAAGCCTTCGCACCAATAGTCCTTGCTTGCACCTCAGTAGCAACATTGGCTACCTGGTGATCACCGAATGACATTGCGATCATCACGCGGTGAGCGGGCGTGTTTGCAAGCGGGTCGGTAGTCATGTGCTGCGCGTAGCCGTTTGGTTCGCCGCGATCCCAAAGCATCTGCATGATCGAGAAGATCAGCGGGTGGGTTTTAGTGTCGGGATAGCTGAGGTAAAGGAACTGAGCGAAGTCATCAAAGTCAACGCTGCGCGTGAGCAGAGTCGAATAATTCATCGCCGGAACGTAAAGCACTGAGCGCGTGATGTCGGGCGAGAGCGCCGTCAGAGCGCCGCCATAAATTCCTCCTTGGCTGTTGCCGTAATAGGAGACGTAGCCAGGCTTGAGTGCTGAGACACCATCAATTTTGAACGCGTCGTCGGTTGTCAGCCCCTGCGGGTGGGCGGCCATTCTGCTGAGGTACATCTGGTTGAGGAAGCCTTGCTGGCTGCGGTCTGCCAGCTCGTTCATGAACGAGAGGTCTTGCAGAATCTTGACCGAGTTGCCGAGGTCTTCTTCGGCCAGGCCGCTCCAGTCGGTGGCGCAGACAATCAATCCATTCTCTTGCCCGAGCTGCTTCACGTTGCGCGAATTCTGCGCCTCGGTGTACTCACCCAAGAGTCCATGGCCGTAGGTGGTCGGTTCGAGCGGCGTGACCACCCCATTTACTTTCGCTGAGTGGGGAATGTTGCAGAGGAATCGGGCGGTCATCGTGTTGCCTTTGATCGCCGCCGGCAGGCCGTTGCTACCAATCTTGAAAGCTGACCCTGGAGGGCAGCCGGCTTTGTTGAGGTAGCAAGGAACGGTGTACGTGCCCTTGATCAGGCGCATTCTGTCTGGGTCTTGTTGAACCGTGAAGTTTTCGACGCTGTCAACTTTCCATTGCGGCGAATTCCCTTCGATTTTGCGATTGGCGAGGTTGCGGTCGCCGAGCTTGGCAAACGCGTCGTCACGGATACTGAGCGAGCGCGCGCTGAGTGACCTCTCGCTGGCAACGGTGAAGTCCCAAGCAAGGTAGAGATCCTTGTT
>JBDNJF010000023.1:0-8641 GCA_041687955.1 Solirubrobacteraceae bacterium | reverse complement strand
CACTCCGAGCACGGCGCCGGCGCCGAGTGCAACGAAGGCCTCAGTTCCGAAGCCCGCCACGCGAAGCTCCGCGCCGCCTTTGAAACCGATCGCGGCCATCAAGTAGATCGCCAGTGCCTGAGCGACCTGCTGGGGGAGCCCGACGTTGGACCTGATCATCGCGGCAAACGCACCGAGGACAAAGAAGAGGACCGCTGGGGAGCCGAGGTTCCCGACCGCCGCGCTCATTGACTGGTGCTCCGGAAGGAATTCATACGTAGCACAATACACGATAGTTAAGACAGGCAATATAAAGCCTGTATGTTCAATCGTGCGTGGCCTATTCTCAGGCTTCGTGGCCGAGTGGACCTTCCTCACAAATCACGCGCACGTGCTCATCTGCGTCGCCCAGGATCCCAACATGCGGCTGCGCGACATCGCCGAACGAGTGGAGATAACCGAGCGTGCGGCGCAGCGAATCGTGGCCGAACTTGTGGCCGCCGGTTACCTCGACCGAACACGCGAGGGACGCCGGAACAGTTACAAGCTGAATACCGCACTGCCACTCCGCCACCCGCTTGAGCAACAACACTCGGTCGGCGAAATCATCGCGGTACTCGCCGACGAGCCGTCCTGATCAGTGCGCGCTAACCGATCGGACTAGTGGATCGCCTTCAGCGCTGCGGCCGTGCGGTCGCGCTTAGCGAGCAGCAGGAAGAGAATCGTTATCAGCTTGCAAAGGGTTTTGACGGGGCGATTAGCGCTGTTACGATCGAGCCATGCGCTCAGAAATCGTCGGCACGATCCTTCCCCGGCTCGAGGTCTACCTTGAGCCCGGCGAAACACTGATCTCAGAAGCTGGCCAGGCAGCTTGGCTGGACGCGCCGATCACAATGCAAACGGCGGCGACCGGGATCGGTGGCGCTGGCAGTGGCATGAAGGGTGCGCTGCACGTCGCCAAGCGCGCTGTCGGCGGCTCCAGCATCTTTATGAGCGAGTACGGCGCCGAAGGAGGCACCGGCCTGATCGCGTTCGGTACCCACGTGCCGGGCGAGATCCTGCCGATGCAGTCGGTCGAGGGTAAGGCGCACATGGTCCACTCGTACGGCTTCATCGCTGGCGAATCAACGATCTCCGTCTCCGCCGGCATCCAGAAGAAGCTCGGCGCAGGTATCTTGGGCGGCGCCGGCCTGATCATGCAGAAGATCGAGGGCACCGGCCAGTGGTGGGCCGAGCTGTCGGGCGAGATCAAGGAGATGGACCTGCCCGAGGGTTACAAGCTGCGCGTCCACCCTGGCCACCTTGGAATGTTTGAGGACAGCATCAGCTTCAACCTCGTCACAATCAAAGGCATCAAGAACAAGATGTTCGGTCAGGGCCTGTTCTTCGCCGAACTAACTGGCCCCGGCAAGGTCTGGCTGCAAAGCCTCTCGATGGCATCACTGGCGGAGTCGCTGCAACCGTTCCTGTCAAGCGACGACGGTGGCGGCGGCGTTATCGGCAACATCGTCGGCCGCTGACGCACACCACGAATCCAGTTGGGTAAGCTGCGCGCATGCCTAGACGCCTGATCGCAACCGCCTTCCTGACCGCCGCGCTGCTCGCAGTTACAAGCGCCGCCGCATCGGCCGCGACCAACCCGTGGCGCCAGTCACATCCTTGGAACATCGCCCATCAGGGCGGCGAGAATGAATTCCCCGGCAACACGATGTACGCCTTCAAGCAGGCGCTCAAGGCGGGCTCCGACATGCTGGAGCTCGACATCGGCGTGACGAAGGACAACAAGGTTGTAATCCAGCACAACACGACTGTCGACGCGCGCACAAGCGGCGCCGGCGAGGTTCGCTCGTTCACGCTGAAGCAGATCCAGAAGCTCGACAACGCCTACTGGTTCTCGCCTGGCACCGACCATTACAGCCGCACCAAGCCTGCATCGGCCTACCGATTCCGCGGCATCGCGACCGGCAAGCGCAAACCCCCGAAGGGCTACACGGCGGCCGACTTTCGCGTTGCCTCACTAAGCCAAGTACTGAAGGCTTTCCCGAAGACCCCGATTAACCTTGAGATCAAAGCCCGCACAACGACCGAGGCGATCGATGAGTACCTGACCAACTCCCGCGTGCTGGCCGGTGAGCTGAAGGCAGTGAAGCGGCGCGACATCATCGTCGTCTCCTTCAAGCAGCCGGCCGTCGATCTTTTCCACACTCTGGCACCGAAGATCCCGGTCGCACCAGGCGTCGACGGAATGGTCAGCTTCTTGCTGCTGGGCGGCTCGCCCGGCGCCGGCGTCGTTGCCCTGCAACCGCCGATCACCTACATGTTCGGCGGCAGCCGACTTGAAGTGTCCACCAAGGAATACATCGCCAAGGCCCACGCCGCCGGCTACGCCTGGCAGAACTGGTTTGACGACGCCGACCCTGATACGGCGGTCAGCTGGGCGAAGATGGTTGAGCGCTGCGCTGACGGGATCATGAGCTCATCGCCGCGTCTGCTGGAGAAGTTCCTCGTCAAGGCGAAATCGCCGGCCGAGTGCCGCAAGCGCCCGTAGCAAGCAAGCCTAGGTACAACCTGGAGGTCCTTACCGTCCGGTAGGGTCGCCGCATGACGACAAAAAAGACTGGCGGATTGGTCCTCGTAGCGATGATCTTCGCGGTCGGGATGACGTTCATCGACATGACGATCGTGTCGATCGCGATACCCGACATTCAGAAGGATCTGCAGCTCAGCGAGACCGGCGTGCAGTGGGTCGTAAACGGCTACCTGCTGGCGCTAGCGACCGCCTTGATGCTTGGCGGCAGGATCGCCGACACGTTCGGCAAGCGGCGGATCGTCACAATCGGCATCATCACCTTTGCTGGCGCCTCGGCGCTCTGCGGCCTAACGCCAAGCGGCAGCCTCGCCGAACCGTGGATCATCACATTCCGCGTGATTCAAGGGATTGGCGCAGCGTTGATGATCCCCGCAGCGCTGGCGCTAGTCGTCGGCGCCTTCGAGCTTGACAAGCGTGGCCGCGCGCTGGCGATCTTCTTCGGCATCACCGGCGGGTTGACCTCAATCGGCCCGATCGCCGGCGGCTACCTGATCCAGATCGACTGGCGCGCGATCTTCTGGATCAACATCCCGATCGCGATCATTGCGCTGATCCTGATCTTGATCGCGAAGCCCGATGACAGCCGCAACCCGGCGCCGATCGATTACCGCGGCGCGGCACTAATCACCGGTGGCATGGCGCTCTCCGTGCTGGGCCTGCAACAGGCCAGCGTGTGGGGCTGGGGCGACGCCAAGACGATTGGCTCGATCCTGATCGGCACGCTGCTGACCCTCGCCTTCGTCAAGCACGAACTGGGCACCAGCGATCCGCTAATCCGCGTGCGGATCTTTGGTGACAAGGCGTTTGCTGCCGAGAACGTCGTGCTACTGCTGATCAGCGCTGTCTTCATCCCGATGTTCTTCTTTGCCAGCATCTACGCGCAGTCGGCGCTCGGTGAGAGTCCATCGGATGCAGGCATTTACCTGCTGACCTTCTTCATTGGCTTCGCAATCGCCTCGCAGATCGGCGGGCGGATCCTTGATAAGAGCGGCGCTCGCAGACCGGTCGTTGTTGGCGCGGCAATCGCTGCCGTCGGTTTTTATCTCTGGGCTCAATCGATGCCAAGCCTCAGCTTCAGTTTCGGCTCGGGCTCACAGTGGTATTACGTGATCCTTGCCGGTTTCGGCCTCGGCATGGTCGTCGTGGCGGCCAATACCGACGCGATCAACCGCGCGCCGGCTGCAAGTTACGGCGAAGCGACCGGCATCACGCAGACAGTGCGCAACTACGGCGCCAGCCTCGGCCTAGCAATCCTCGGCACAATCCTGATTACGCAAAACCGGATCAACATTCAGGGTACGGGGGCGGCTGAGATCTCAAAGGGGATCGCCCAATCGATGGAGACAATTTTTTACATCATGGCCGCGATCATGGCCGCCACCTTCGTCTTCGCAGTGATTTTTGTGCCGCGTGGCAAGCTCGAGCAGGTCGTCGCCGAAGGCACTTACGACGCCCCAGCCCAAAGCGAAGCGCCCAGCTAGCTGCGCAGACTGCAGTTTGGTAAGTTGCCACCTCCGCGAAGCTCAATTGGAGAGATCAATGGCTGAAGTACTCCCAATCACCGGCACGCAGGCAACCGCGAAGATCCGCAACCCACTCGGCGTGGTCGGGCTAACGCTGATTACGCTCGGAATTTACTACTTCTTTTGGTACTACTTCGTCAACCGCGAGATGAAGGACCTTGGCATCTCGCGCGGCAGCGACGAGTGCGGCAAGAGCCCCGGCACATCGGTGGTTGCGATCACATTGGGCGCGCTCATCATCGTGCCCGCCTTCGTCTCGCACTACAACACCTTTAAGCGCATGAACGCTGCCAGCCGCCTCACTGGAGCGGGCGAAGGCTTCGACGCAGGCCTCGGCCTGCTGATCTGGGTCTTCATCTCGCCGATCGCGATCTACGTCTTCCAGATGAGCCTGAACAAGGTTTGGGAAGCGCAGCGCGGCGCGGTTGCGGCCGCTTCCGCGGTGGCAATCGAAACACCGCCAGCCGCAGCTCCATCTGAGCCAAGCGAGCCGGGCGGCGGCGAGACGCAAAACTGATCACGAAAGCTGCCGAGCGCGATTTACGCTGGCTCTAGCTAAGAGCTGGGATTGCGGGCGCGCAGCGCTGCTGCGTGCGCGGGGAAGCCTTCGTGCTCAGCTAGCGCCAGCGCCGCCGGGCTTAACCGCTGCAACGCTCCGGCTTCGGCCTTTGCGAGCGAGATCTTCTTGAGGAAGGTCTCAGCCGTGACTCCGCCGGTAACGCGCGCGAAGGCGCCGGTTGGCAGCGCGGCCGGCACGCCGATCACGTAGTTTGCTAGCGATATCGGGGTCATCTGCCCGAGCAAAACTTCGCCGGCGTGATCAATCATTGCCAGCACAGCTTCCTCGTCGCGAGCAACTATCTGCATGTGCTCGGGGGCGTACCAGTTCGTTACAAGAGCGGCCTCGCTGAGATCGCTAACGAGAATCGCGCCGCCGTTCTCAGCTAGTGCGGCGTGCGCGTAAGCGCGGCGTGGCTCGGGCAGCGTGGCGATCTGCGCGGCGAGCTCAATTTGGGTCGCTGCGACCAGCTCTTCACTATCGGTCACGAGCACCGAGGCTGAATCGGGGCCATGCTCGGCTTCGTTGAGCAGGTCGGCGGCCAGCAGCCTTGCGTCGGCGCTGTCGTCGGCAATAATCAGCGACTCCGACGGGCCGAGCAGCATCTGCGTGTGGCACCCGTACTGCTGGCAGGCGATCTGCGCTGCCTGCACCGGCGGACTGCCGGGGCCCAGCAGCTTTCGAACCTTCGGGATCGACTCGGTTCCAAAGGCCAGCGCCGCCACGCCGGCGGGCCCGTTGGCGCGGAAGATTTGCTTAATTCCAAGTTGGTCGGCGGCGCAGAGCACCGCTGGGTCAACTTCGCCATCGCCGCCGGGAAGCGGCGGCACGACGACGGCGATCTCTGGCACTCCGGCTACCACCGCTGGCGTGCCGATCTGCACGAGGACCGAAGGGTAGGAGCCCTTTCCGCTGGGAATGAAAAGCCCGGCGCTGGCGATTGCGGTTGATTTCTCGCCGACCGTCAGGCCGGGCTGAATCTCAACGCGCCACTCGCGCTCACGCGTGAGCTCTTCGTTGAAGGCGCGGACGTTTGCGATTGCCTGAGCGATTGCTTCCTGAATCGGAGCCGCGACCGATTCCCGCGCGGCGGCAAACTCAGCTTCGCTGATCTGCAGCCCACCGGCGGCGACCTCGCAGCCGTCAAATTTTGCCAGCGCGCGAATTACGGCCGCGTCGCCATTTTCGCGAACGTCTTCGATTATCTGGTTGACCGACTCGCGCAATGCGGGATCAAAGATCGCCGTGACGCCGCGGCCCAATAGCTGATCGCGGGCGTCATCATCGAGCTCGCTCCATGCGAGCACTCGCATCGGCGCCTGCTCAGGCACGCCGGGGCATGATCAATCGAGTGTTCCCTTGACGCCGGCCGTCATTCCGGCGCGGCGCGGGTTAGCGACGAAGGCCGCGCGCAGGGCGCGGGCGAACGCGCGAAAGCCAGCCTCCCAGGCGTGGTGCGGATCGTTGCTGCTCTCAATCAGATCAAGCTGAATCGTGCAGCGCGCGCCCTGCGAGAAGCCTTCGAAGAAGGCCACAAGATCTACGCAGAGGACGTCTTCAACGCGCTCGAATGAGGCTGCGCCGCCGCGCCTAACGAAAGTGTTTGCGCGGCCCTCAAACGAGATCTGTGCCAGCGCGCTGGCCTCATCCATCACGCCGTAAGCGAAGCCGCTGGACTCAACGCCCTCGGCAATGCGGTCGCTGATCGCTTGGCCGGCCGCGGCGCCGAGCGCTAGGCCAACGTCTTCGATCACGACGTGCATCAAGCGGAAGGTGCGAACTTCGTAGCTGGCCTCGACGTTGATGTCCGAATACCAGCCGAGCATTTCAAGCATGTGATCGAAGAACGCGAGCGTTGTGTCGAGCCTCGGTTCACGGCGCGGGCCGAAATCAAGCGTCGCGAGGACGAGCGCTTCGCGGCTCTCGCGGCGCGTTGTGTAGCTCTCGCCGTCTCGCTCGACGGCCATTCCGGTGTATTCGGTCACTGCTGCTCCTTGACTTAAGGTATTGGTTGAGGCTCCATTAGCTTGCCTGCTGAAATCCAGAAATATGGGATTTCGCGACCGCCGCGTTCACTCAAGCTGGAATTTCGCGACTAACCCAGCCAGCTAGCTGCTCAGCGCAGGCGGCCATCGAGTCGCTCCAGCTACGCGCAGCCTGCTCGCTGCCGTCGTCGCTGACGATCTTGACGAGCCTCACTGGAACGCCAGCGGCCTGCGCGGCGGCGGCCACTGCGTAACCCTCCATGTCGGCTAAGTCAGCGAGCTTTGCCAGCCGATCGCGCAGCTGCGAATCGGCTACGAAGCGGTCGCCGGTCGCTAGTCCGGGCCCGTCGCCGAGCTCTAACGGCGCGCCGAAGTGTTCGCCTGTTAGCTCGAAGATTGCTTCGCCGTCAAAGTCGTGCTGAACGGCGCGGCCGATCACGTGGATGCCTTCAAGGCCATCCTTCAGCGCCGCCGCGGTTCCTAGGTTTATTACTTCTGACGGGCGCTGGTCGGCGAGCGTCCGCGCCGTCGCTGCGGCTGCGCGAACCTTGCCCGCGCCGCTCACAAGCACCGGCAGGCCAAGCTCGTGTAGATGCTCTCCTTCCTCGCGAAGAGCGACTACGAGCAGCGCGCGATCGGGAGTTATTTCGCCGAAAAGTTCCATTGCCAGCGAGTTTACATTCGCTTTGATTGCGCTGGCATCGTCGTGCTAGTAGAAGCGGTAACGGAAGCGCGTGCCGCTGCAGAAGCGCCGCAGCTTAATCCCCATCACCGAGCCGTGCGAGCGATTTTCACTGCTGGGGACGAGCATTACGCTGGCCATCCAGCCGACCGGGTTGGCGCCACGCTTTAGTGCCGGCGAGCCGCGCCCGCGGCCCATCGCCGGCGGGTATTCATCGCGGTCGTAGCCGGCCCTCGTCGCAACGTTGGCCAGCAAGCGGTCGCGGCGAGCGTCAGTGCCACGGCGGTCGATCACCAAAGTCGCCGGCCAGCCTTCGCGAACCGCTTTAACGACGTGGCGGCGAATGTTCGGGTACTTCGTCGCGCTAAAGCCGACCTGCTGCACGGCGGAGGGTTTCTCGCAGCCAACCTCAGGGTTGGAAGGTGCGGCCGTCCCAGTTGGCTTCGAAGCTCCCTTCTTCAGGCAGGGGCAGGGAAGAGATTCGCAGTAGACGCCGTCGCCGTCAGCGTCGCGCGTGTTGGCGGCCCGCTGGGCGGCGGCCTGGTTGGCGAAGTCGCTGCAGCGACCGCTGCTCGAAGCAGCTGCAACGGCAGCAGCTCCTTCAGCCTGCGTTTTCGCCTTCTTCTTGGTCGCCTTCTTCTCGGCCGTCTTTGTCTCAGCGCTGACGCTTGAAACCGCGCTTGTGCCGTCGGGCGCAATCGCGCTACTGCCGCAGCCGGTCAGGAGCAGCAACCCACTCGCGGTCGCGGCGGCGAGCAGACAAGCTCCTGTTTTGATCTGAAAGCGCTTCAAGACTGCACCACCTCTGCGTCTTTACGAGTCTATTGAGCCTTCGGCGTGAGCCTCAGAAATGCTCACGAGACCGGCGCTTGACCAATCGCGCAGCGCTGGGGTGCGTCTGCTTAGGGCGCGCCCCAGCGGCCGTCGCCGTGGTCGCGGGTCTCTGTGTCTGCAACTTCCGGCGAACCATCGGGGTTGTACCCAGCGTTCGTGAGCATGCGGCGCAGGTCAACGACCATCTGCACGTCAATGTCTTTGTGGCGCGGGCGGTGGAAGGTCTCGGTCTCCGGCCCTAGCGTGACTTTGACCTTGCCGTTGTGCTCCTCGGTTACCTCGCCGACGTGCTCGAGCAGCTTGATCACATGGCGCCACTCGATGTTGTGGCTGGCCGGGTGACGAAAAATCTCCTCAACGGTGTCGCGGTGGCGGCTAGTTAGTTCAGGCTTGCTCATAGTCGGCAATCCTAGGCGATTGCAGAGCGACGCCACCGCCCCGCCCTTAGCCAAAGATGCTGATCGCTCGCGCCGCGACAAGCAGAATCGT
>JBDNJF010000102.1:0-3371 GCA_041687955.1 Solirubrobacteraceae bacterium | reverse complement strand
TTCCCGGGGCGATTGTTGAGCGCAGCACCAGCAGCTGACCTTCACGCAGCACCGGCAGTAAGTCGTCGAGCACCGATTGAATCTGGCGCAGGTCGATCTCGATGTGTGCGAACGACGGTGTTCCGAGCGTGATGACGATCGCATCGGCCTGGGCGGCGTCGGTGACGCGCGCCGACCACTCGATCTTGTCGGCCGCTGTGACGCGCGCCAGCACATCCTCGGCGCCGGGCTCGTCGAACGGCATTCGCCCCGACTGAAGCGCGCTCAGCCGCTCGCTGTCGGTGTCAATCCCAAGCGTCTGGAGGCCTTGGTCAGCGAAGGAGAGCGCAAGCGGCAGCCCGACTCGCCCACAACCGATAACTGCTGCGTCAATGCCCATCTGGGCGTGAGGCTAGCGGACGCTGCAGCCGCGGGTGCAGGATCGCGCCACTCACCGGTAAGATTTCAAAGCATGACTCGCGCACTGATCTCAGGAATCACCGGACAAGACGGTTCATACCTCGCCGAGCAGCTGCTCGGTAAAGGTTACGAAGTACACGGCCTGATACGGCGCTCATCGTCATTTAACACTGGCCGTCTCGACCCGATTTACCGTGACCGTCACGAGGCTGAGGCAAAGCTATTTCTCCATCACGGCGATCTGGCGGAGTCGAGCCGGCTGGTTCGCCTGATGTATGAGATTCAGCCGGACGAGGTCTACCACCTTGGCGCCCAGTCCCACGTGCGCGTCTCGTTTGACGTTCCTGAGTACACGATGGACGTCACCGGCATGGGAACGGTCCGTATGTTGGAAGCTATTCGTGACGCGCAGGTCACGCCGCGCTTCTATCAGGCCTCCAGCTCCGAGATGTTCGGCGCAGCAACGCCGCCGCAGAACGAGCAGACGCCGTTTCACCCCCGCAGTCCGTACGGCGTTGCGAAGGTCGCGGCCTACTGGATCACGATCAACTACCGCGAGTCCTACGGAATGCACGCCTCGAACGGAATCCTTTTCAACCACGAGTCGCCGCGCCGCGGTGAGACCTTCGTCACGCGCAAGATCACGCGGGCGTTGGCGCGGATTCAGGCTGGCTTTCAGAAGCAGCTTTTCCTTGGCAACCTTGATGCTCGCCGCGACTGGGGCTACGCGCCCGACTTCACCGACGCGATGTGGCGAATGGTTCAGCAGGATGAGCCAGGCGACTACGTCATCGCGACCGGCGAGATGCATTCGGTGCGCGATTTTCTAAATGCCGCTGGCGAGCATCTGGGCCTTGACTGGGAGAAGTACGTCGAAATTGACCCTCGTTATTACCGCCCGGCTGAAGTTGACGCGCTCTGCGGTGATCCGTCGAAGGCGCGCGAGCAGCTCGGCTGGGAACCAACCGTCAACTTCGCTGAGTTGGTTCGAAACATGGTCAATGCCGATGTCAAGGAGCTCGAGGACGAGATGGCTGGTCGCACCGTGAGGGTTGACAGCGAGTGAGCGTCAGCGGCGATCCCAGCCCTGATTTTTGGGCCGGGCGCAATGTCGTAGTGACCGGCGGCGCCGGTTTTTTGGGCTCGGCGGTTGTGCGCGACCTAAACGAGCTTGGCGCCGAGGTAAGCGTAGTTCGCAGCGCCGAATATGACCTGCGTGACCCACAGGCCTGCCGTCAGGCGCTTGAGGGCGCTGGATTCGTGATCCACCTTGCGGCGAACGTTGGCGGCATCGGTTACAACCGCGACAACCCTGCGCCGCTGGTCTACGACAACCTGATGATGACCGCCAACATTTTTGAGCAGTCGCGCCAAGCTGGCGCTGAGAAGCTGGTTTCTGCCTGTACCGTCTGCGCCTATCCGAAGTTCACGCTAACACCCTTCCGCGAGGAGGCGCTGTGGGATGGCTACCCGGAGGAGTCAAACGCGCCTTATGGCTTAGCGAAGAAGATGATGCTGGTCCTTAGCGACGCTTACCGGCGCCAATATGGCTTCAACTCAGTTGTCCCAATCGTCGCCAATCTTTACGGCCCGGGCGACAACTTCGACCTTGAGTCCTCGCACGTGATCGCGGCCCTGATCCGCAAATTCGTTGAGGCGCGCGAGAGCGGCGAGGCAGTGACGCTTTGGGGGACAGGCACGCCATCGCGCGAGTTTCTCTACGTTGACGACGCCTCGCGCGCGCTGGTTCTGGCAGCCGAGCACTTAGAAGTGTCAGACCCCGTCAACATTGGCACCGGTCAGGAGACCGCGATCCGCGACTTGGCTGAGCTGATCCAGCAGCTAACAGGATTCGAAGGAGAGGTGGTTTGGGACGCCTCGAAGCCGGACGGTCAACCGACTCGGTACCTCGACGTCAGCCGCGCCCGCGAGCTCGTTGGTTTTGATGCTCGGGTGCCACTTGAGGATGGTTTACGCGAGACGGTTGCGTGGTTTCAGTCCGGTAAGTCCTAATCAGGCTGGGGCCGCGCGAAGTAGCCGTCAACTTGGAGCGTTCGCCCATCCCGGACGTCGTACCAACCGCGCTCAAGCTGAATCAGTTCGAAGCCGATAGAGCTGAACAGGTTGACTGTCTCGCGCAACAGCGGCTGATTCCGGTATAGCGCGACAATAGACATCTCGCACTCGACCAGAACGACATCTTTCAACGTGCTCGTGGCACCGCTAATCACGGCCAGTTCATGGCCCTGGACGTCGAGCTTCAGTAGGATGGGGGAGTCAAGTGCGCCGGCCGGAACGACGGAATTTAGCCGCCTTAGCTCAACGTCCTGAACGCCAACGGTTGCGCTGTCTGGAGCCGCAGCGAGGTGTTCGGGCAGAACCTCGAGCAGGCTGCTGCTCACAAGGTTTTTAGCAACATGGATTTGACCTTGCCGCTCGCTGTCGGAAAGCGCGATGTTATGGACATCCCAGAGCCGATCAGCGGCTGCTGCCCTCGTCAACTCAGCAAACGCCCCGGAGAGTGGTTCGAACGAGATTATTCGGCCTTGGAATCCAGCATTGCGAAGCCCACTGCCGTACTGCCCGGTATTAGCGCCCACGTCTAACACGGCATCGATATTAAGGTCTTCAATCAGTTTTGCTCGCCTCGCGCTCGCTGGCCGCGCGCGCTCGATGTGAGCACCGAAACGCAAGAATGTTCGCTGAAGGATTTGCGCGGCGTCCATTGCAGTCCACGATACTGGCTGCTATCCACCGAGTTTCGTGCAGGCCTCAAGGCCCTGATGGCGCTGGGGCTTCCGACCGGTTGACAAACCGGTAGATGCCGCTGCGCTCAAGTGCCAGCTCCAATGCGTATCGCACGCGCTCGACGGGAGTCAGCAGTGGTCTCAGCTTCTGCTGCATCAGCTTACGCTCCCGCTGCCAATCAGCGCTGTCGCCTGCTGACTTTGTATCGAGATGTAGAAAGCGAG
>JBDNJF010000101.1:0-5024 GCA_041687955.1 Solirubrobacteraceae bacterium | reverse complement strand
GCCTCCATCTAACCGAACCTACCGGCCTAGCTCCAGTAATGCTGCCGCCGCCGCTTCGCACTGCTCAACGGGAGGCACAAGCGCAACGCGCACGTATCCTTCGCCACCGGGCCCAAAAATTTCGCCGGGAGCAACGAGCACGCCGGCATTGAGCAGTCGCTGCGCCGCTGCGCCGCCTCCGTCGCCATCTTCGACAGCGCACCAAAGAAAAAATGTCGCGGGCCCGCCAACCGATTTCAGCCCGGCGGACTCAAGCGGTCCCGTCATGATTTCACGCTTGAGCTGATAGCGCTCGCGCATCCCGTCTACATGGAGTTCGTCGTTCCATGCGGCGATCGAGGCGCGCTGCACGAAGTTCTGTGGTGTCACGCCAAGCGTCGGCCGAACGTCCTTCATCGCGGCGATCAGCAGTGGGTCGCCACATACTGAGCCAGAGCGGTAACCGGCCATAGCAGAGCGCTTCGAGAGCGAATTGAAAGCGAGAATGTGCGTTGGATCAGAGATCTCGAGCACCGACGACGGCTTGTCATCGCCGAGGTAAATTTCGCTGTACGCCTCGTCCGAGGCGAGCACGACTCCGTGGCGACGGCACCGCTCGGCAAGCTCTTCATAGAAAGCCAGTGGCGCTGTCGCGCCCGTCGGGTTGTTTGGTGAGTTGATCCAAATGACGGCAAGCCGCCGCCACTCTTGATCGGAGATGGAATCGATGCGTGGCAGCCAATCGGCCGCGGGGTCGAGCGGTAGCTCGAGCAGGTGTCCTCCAGCAAGCTGCGTACTGCGCGCGGCCACCGGATAGCCGGGGGTGGTTACTGCCACGAGGTCGCGCGCCCCTCCGGCCCACAGCAGTAGTCCAGCGAGGTGGTAGATAGCTTCCTTGCTACCGAGCGTAGGGAGGACCTCAATCGACGGGTCCAACCTGACTCCGTAGCGGCGCCCAGCCCAAGCCGCAATTGCCTCGCGAAGATCTGCCATCCCAGCCGCGAGCGGGTAGCTGGAATAGTCCTCCTCGTCCAAGGCTTCTGCCAGTGCATCTCGGATCAACGCAGGCGTTGGCTCCCGCGGCACGCCGATCCCAAAATCAATTACGCCAAGGCCATCTCGCTCCCGAGCCGCACGCGCCTCAGCGAGCTGGTTGTAGGGGTATGTCCCAAGCGCTTCGACGAGCGGATTAATTTCCATCAGCAAACCCCAGAAGCGAGCCGCTCGAGCGCGCGGTATGAAGCAGCTAGCGCGTCGAGAGTCACGCTCTCGTCTACGGCGTGAGCCGACGACGGCGACCCAGGTCCAAAGTTAATTGCAGCAATGCCCACCGCTTCGAATTCGGCTACCGGCGTCCAAGCCTGCTTTGGTTCCACCGGGGCACCGACAATCTCAATTAAGTGCTTAGCCAACGGGCTGCCGATCCGCACCGCCCCCGACGGTGAGCTGCTTTCAATCTCAATCGCGCCGTAGGGTTCACAGATCGATCGCAGCCGCGCCTCGGCGTCGCTGAGCGAGACGCCAGGCGGGAAGCGGTAGTTGAGGTAGGCGGTGGCTTCCGCGGGAATTACGTTGCGCGCGATCCCGCCCGAAACACTGGTCAACGAAATAACTTCACGGAAGATCAGACCGTCGAATTCGTGTTCCACTGGTTCGAGTGCGGCAATCGCTGCGATCCCCTCGCCGAGACGCTCAATTGCGTTCTCGGCCAGCCACGGCCGCGCTGAGTGGCCACTGCGCCCGCTGAACGTCCACGTGGCGCCACAATTGCCGAGGCAACCAGCTTGCACGACATTCGCGGTTGGCTCCATCATCACGGCCAGCTCGGCTTTTCGCAGGCCGCGCTGGGCGGCCAACAGCGGTGTAAGAGAACTTTCCGAGGCTGGCAGCTCCTCGCGGCTGAAGAACAGGAAGGCGTAGTCGAGCCCGCGCGCTTCGTCGCTCGCGCCAACGCCGGCCAATGCCAGCTCAATCATCACGGCGACGGCGCCCTTCATGTCGGCCGCGCCGAGGCCGCGGACGAAGTCGGAATCGAGACTGCCGGGAATGTTCCCTTGAGCCGGGACGGTGTCAACGTGGCCGCCGAGAATCACCAGCGGCCGTTCGCCCCGTACGAGCGGGCCCGCCAACAGGCAATCGTCGCCAAGCTCGTGCAGCTCCAGCGGGGCGGCGCTGAGCAAGCCGGCGATGTGGGCGATGATCGCCTGCTCGCCGCGTGACGGCGAGGCGATGTCGATCAGTTCGAGAGTCCTGGCGCCGATTCGCGCCGCAAGTTCGTTTGTCACGGCTTCGACGCTAGCGCGCCGCGCTGCGGGATTGCGATCCGGCCGAACCACTGCGCTGTACCAGCGGCTATCTCCAAAGCGCAGAGCGCCGCGGCGATCGCGTCGCGTAGGTCCTGATTGGTGCGGGCGGGGACGTTGGCTAGTCTCAACGTGGCCAAAGCTTCACTTGACCACTGGGCGCGGCTCGTGCCACCTCTTGTACCCGCCCAGACCGTCCATGCGGCGGTCGGAAAGGTCTCGGCGACTGGAATCTGCGGCAGCCTCTTCGCTAACAACGAATAGAGCGTCAAGCCTTCGCGGATCCAGCCGTAGAAGGGGCCGCCGTGCATCACCGTTTCGTGGTCCGGTGTGTAGCGAATAGAGCAGATCTCGCTTGCAATCGCGCGTTCCTCGGCGCGGCTGAGTAAGCCGTCGTCGGCGCAGCAGCAGGGACTGTCGATCGCGATCGCGTCAGGGCGCAGCTCGGCGGCAAGCTTCTCAACGTCACCTGCGCTGAAGCCCCGATGGTGCTCGATCAACCTGCCGGACTCAACAACGGCAAGATCGAATCCTTTACGCGGCCCGCCGACGTCTACGCCAAATCCGTTCATCGGCGCAGCTTCCCACACCGGGCCGCGCTCTACACTGAAGCGCTCGTGCAGGAACGCAATCGTCATGGCCGGATCGCCAACCCGCAAGCCAGCGGCGAGGAACGCAAAGGCCGTGCGAAGCAGCGCGCGTTCTGCATCGCCGCCTCTGAGCAGGAGCCTGATCTTGCCGAGATTCACGAGCTACTTAACACCGCCGGTGTCGCCGTCGTCGGTGATGCAACGCAGCGACGCGAGAAGCCTCACCCGAACACCTACCTCGGCGCCGGCAAGGTCGAAGAGGTGGCGCTGGCGGCGCGGGCGGCCGACGCCAACGTGATCGTCTGCGATGACGAACTGTCACCGCGGCAGGAGCGCAACCTTGAAGAGGCATTGGGGATCCCGGTCGTCGACCGCACAGCAGTGATCCTCGACATTTTCGCCGGCCATGCCCACACCGCTGACGGCAAGCTTCAAGTGGAGCTTGCGCAGCTGGAATACAACCTCGCTCGAATGCGAGGCCTCTGGACGCACCTTGAACGGCTCGGCGGTGGGATCGGCACGCGCGGACCGGGGGAGAGCCAGATTGAGACCGACCGCCGCCTTGCCCGTGACCGAATCTCGGCGCTGCGGCGACGTTTGCGGGCGCTCGCTGAAGCGCGGCAAACGATGCGGGCCGAGCGCGAGCGGACGAAGCTGCCAATGTTTGCCTTGGCTGGCTATACGAACGCTGGCAAGTCAACGCTGATGAAAGCATTGACCGGCGCTGAGGTTGAGATTCAGGATCGGCTATTCCATACGCTTGATCCAACGACTCGCGTAATGGAACTTGGCGGCCGCAGCGTTCTCGCGACCGACACGGTCGGCTTCATCCGCAAGCTGCCACACCAGTTGGTTAAGGCCTTCGGCGCCACGCTTGAGGAGACGCGGCGGGCCGAGCTGATCGTTCACGTCGTCGACGCGTCGGTTGACGAGGCGTTGATGCTCGAGATGATGCAGACAGTCGAGCAGACGTTGGAGGAGATCGGTGCGACAGATCAGCCGCGGCTGCTTGTCTGCAACAAGATCGACCTTGCCGATGATCAGAGGCGCGAACAGCTGCGCCTGTTACACCCGGACGCGATCTGCATCTCGGCGATTGAAGGCAGCGGCATCGATCAGCTGCGTCAACGGATTGAGGATGTTTTTGTTGCCGAGCTATCTGCGGTCGATCTGCTACTGCCGTTCGCTGCCGGTGCGCAGATCGCTGAGCTACACGGCCTCGCCACGCAGATCGAACGCGAAGACACGCCGCAGGGCGTCCACATCAAGGCGCTGCTCCCGCCTGAGGTAGCGGAACGTTTTCAGCGGTTCGCAGTCGCGGCGATTGAAGAGGGAGGCTGATTGCTCTGCGGTTCCAGCGGCTTAACCCGAAAGCGATTGTTCCAACTAGGGCTCATCCCGACGACGCCGGGCTCGACCTCTGCGCGCTCAACCCGGTTGAGATTGCGCCCGGTCAACGCGTAAAGGTCGCCACCGGCATCGCGATCGAACTACCGGCCGGTCATGTCGGTCTGATTGTCCCGCGCTCCGGCTTGGCTGCCCAACACGGCCTGTCGATCGTCAACGCACCGGGCTTGATCGACGAGGGTTACCGCGGCGAGCTTCAGGTTCTGCTGCTTAACACCGACCAACAGGCGCCAATCAGCATCGCCGCTGGCGAACGGATCGCGCAGCTTGTCGTCGTCGCCGTTAGCACGCCGCAGCTTGTCGAGGTGGATCAGCTGGACAAGAGTGCGCGCGGCGAGCAAGGCTTCGGTTCCTCCGGCAGCGCCCCCGCCTGAGGCCTTTCAGTCTGCGGTAGGCGCTCAGCGAAGCCGGATCGTTTTGGTCGTCGTCTTTGCGCCCTGCGTGATTCTTAGGGTCAGGGTCAAGCCGCGCAGGCGTGTGCGGTACTTGCGGCCCTTTGCGTTCAGTCGCAGTTTGAAGCTCACCTGCCCTGCTCTCCTGGGGCTGGCCGATCCGGTGGCGATCACGACCGCTTTCTGGCCCTTCAGTCCCAAGCGGGAGGCAGGAACCGACGCGGTCACGGCGATCTTCCCGCCGGCCGGGACGGTGACCTTGAGTGGGAGGCCGGCCTTGGACGTGAGCGCAGCTGCTGTGACCTTCGCCGGCAATGTGACGAGGAGCGGCTTGCTCGCCGGCGCGTCGTCCG
>JBDNJF010000100.1:0-3103 GCA_041687955.1 Solirubrobacteraceae bacterium | reverse complement strand
TCGCCGAGACGCTCAATTGCGTTCTCGGCCAGCCACGGCCGCGCTGAGTGGCCACTGCGCCCGCTGAACGTCCACGTGGCGCCACAATTGCCGAGGCAACCAGCTTGCACGACATTCGCGGTTGGCTCCATCATCACGGCTAGCTCAGCCGACTGGAGGCCAGCGTTTGCGGCCAATAGCGGCGTCAGGGAGCTTTCGTCCGCCGGCAGCTCTTCACGGCTGAAGAAAAGAAAACCAAAGTCGACCTTGCTTTGGCCGCCAACTCCAGCCAGCGCCAACTCGATCATCACCGCTAGTGAACCCTTCATGTCGGCGGCGCCGAGGCCGTGAACGCTCTTTTCGTCGATCGCTCCAGGAATATTTCCTTGCGCGGGAACGGTGTCAAGGTGACCACCGAGCAGAATAAAAGGACGCTCCGCGCGTTGCTGAGCGCCGCCAACAAAGCAGCTGTCGCCGAACTCTTCGACGGTTACGCCGTGATCGCGCAGCAGCGCGGTGATGTGCGCAGCGATTGCTTGCTCGCCGCGTGAAGGCGAGGCGATGTTGATCAATTCGAGGGCACGGGCACCAATTCGGCCGGCAAGTTCATCGCTCACCGCTCCGACGCTAGCGTGCCACGGCTGCAAATGGCGTCGCCGCGCAACCAGCCGTCAGTTCCAACCGGTCACGCGCTGTGCGCTCTACACTGCCCATTACGTGCAGGAGCGCAACCGCCATGGCCGCAGCTCTGCTCCACGCGCCGGTTCCGGCGAGCGCGAGGGGCGCGCCAAGCAGCGGGCGTTCTGCATCGCCGCCTCAACTGAGGAGCCTGATCTTGATGAGCTCTACGAGCTCCTCGCTACGGCCGGAGTAGCGGTTGTCGGTGAAGTCAAACAGCGCCGCGAGACCGTTCACCCAAACACCTATCTGGGCTCGGGCAAACTTGAGGAGGTTGCTGCTCTCGCCAAGGCCAGCGACGCTAACGTAATTGTTTGCGACGACGAACTGACGCCCCGCCAAGAGCGCAACCTTGAGGCGAAGCTATCGATTCCGGTCGTCGACCGAACTGCTGTGATTCTGGATATCTTCGCCGGTCACGCCCACAGCGCCGACGGCAAGCTGCAGGTTGAGTTAGCGCAACTCGAGTACAACCTCGCGCGAATGCGTGGACTTTGGACGCACCTTGAGCGCCTCGGAGGAGGGATCGGGACGCGAGGCCCCGGAGAGAGCCAAATTGAAACTGATCGTCGACTGGCGCGAGATCGAATCGCAGCCCTCCGCCGGCGCCTCAAGGCCGTCGGCGAGGCGCGCAAAACAATGCGCGCTGAGCGCGAACGCACGCAGCTGCCGATGTTTGCGCTCGCTGGCTACACAAACGCTGGAAAATCAACGTTGATGGCGGCGCTTACCGGCACCGACGTTGAGATCCGCGATCGTCTCTTTCATACGCTTGATCCAACAACACGTGTAATGGAGCTCGGCGGACGCACGGTCCTCGCAACCGACACCGTTGGCTTCATCCGCAAGCTACCCCACCAGTTAGTGAAGGCTTTCGGCGCGACGCTTGAAGAGACCCGCCGCGCAGATTTAATCGTCCACGTTGTTGACGCTTCAGCCCCAGAAGATTTGATGGCGCAGATGCTTTCAACGGTTGAGTTGACGCTTGACGAGATCGGGGCCGGCGATCAGCCTAGGCTGCTCGTTTGCAACAAAATCGACCAAGCTGATGCGGCGCGCATTGAGCAGCTGCGAGCCTTACACCCGGGCGCTGTTCTCGTGTCAGCGCTGGTTGGAACGGGGTTGGAAGTGCTGCGCTCAAGGATCGAGGAGATCTTCCTTGCCGAGATGCAGGCGGTTGATCTGCTGCTGCCGTTTTCGGCCGGGGCTGAGCTTGCCGAGCTGCATACGCTTGCCGCCCAAATCGAGCGTGATGACACACCCGAGGGCGTCCGCGTTCAAGCGATGCTGACGGCCGAGACTGCCCGCCGCTTCGAGCGCTTTGCGGTTGCGCCGATCGGCAGCGGTCAATGACCGAGCTGCGTTTTTTTAAGACCGACCAGCGCGCGACGATCCCAGCGCGCGCGCACCCCGGCGACGCGGGGCTGGATCTCTGCTGCCTCGACGACGTCGAATTGGGCGCTGGTGAGCGCGCTCGCGTGGCGACAGGAATTGCGGTTGAACTACCGCCCGGGCACGCCGGATTGATTGTCCCCCGCTCGGGACTTGCGGCCACGAGCGGCGTCTCGATCGTAAATGCTCCTGGGCTAATTGACGAGGGTTACCGCGGTGAGCTCCAAGTTTTGCTGCTCAACACCGACCGCGAGCAGGCGGTTATCTTTCAGGCGGGGGAGCGAATCGCCCAGCTCGTGGTGATTAGCGTGGCGCAGCTCACACCGGTTGAGGTCGACTCGCTCAACCAGAGCTCGCGCGGCGGGCAGGGCTTCGGCTCGAGCGGCCGTTAGGAGTTAACCCCAGCAGCCGCGCAGGCTGCGTGGTGAGCAGCGAGTTCAAGCGCGTCGTCAAGCTCAGCCAACTGCGCGTGGGAACCAATCGCAGTCGCGATCAGCCAATCAGCGAACCAGCTGTTTGCTGGCAGCAGCGGGCCGTGTAGATAGGTGCCGATTAGGTTGCCGCTGCGACAGCCCTCCTGGCCACTGCGCCCATCGTTGCCGTTCCCTTTGATCACGCGGCCGAGTGGCAAGGCATCGCCCAACAGACGCGTGCGCCCGCCATGGTTTTCGAAGCCGGCGAGAACACGATTTGGCGGGGCGCCCGGTAGCGAAGTTTGGACCGCGATGTTGCCAGTCAGTCGTGGCGCCGTGGAGCGAACTGTTTCGACGTTTAGTAGGCCGACGCCCTCGATTCGCTCGTCACCGAGTTCGTACCAGTGACCGAGCAACTGGTAGCCGCCACAAATCCCGAGCACAACAGTTCCATTCGCGGCGGCCTCAAGTAGCCCATCTCGCTTGGTTTCGAGCAGGTCAGCCGCGCAGCGGCGTTGGTCGTCGTCTTGGCCGCCGCCAAGGTAGATCAAATCAAAGCAGTCAGGATCAATCTGCTCGCCGAGGCCTAGCGTCGTTAGCTCGCAGCCAATTGAACGCCAGCGGCAACGATTCGCTAGCAC
>JBDNJF010000022.1:0-10287 GCA_041687955.1 Solirubrobacteraceae bacterium | reverse complement strand
GGTCGCGTCGTTGATCATCAACGGCCAAAGCGACCGGGTTGTTGCCGGCTTCGTCGCCCCGCCGGCGGTTGTCGGTGAGGTTGGTATCGCGTCGCAGCTGGCTGAGTCGGGCCGTCTTGTTGCCGCTGCACCGCTGGTGCCGATCTTCAACCGCTTCGCGGAGCTGCAGCAGCCTCAGAGTCAGGCCGACCTAGCGCGGCTATTTGAGCTGCTCGACCGCCTTTGGCTGAAAGCTGCGCTGGGCGGTTCGCTGATTGGCGTCGCGGTCGCACCGTCGCTGATCAGAGGCTGGCTCGGCGCTGGCTTTGCGCTGGCCGGCGGGTTTGCGGCAATGCTTGTCGCCGCGTACGGCTCAAACCTGCTCTTTGGCGTTCGTACCGTTTACCTGCGGGCCTCCGGCCGGGCCGGCCTTGAGGCGCGGCTTGCCCTTGTCCTGATCGCCCTCAACCTGCTCCTGACCGTTCCGCTGGCGATCGCCTTTGGCGCGACCGGCGTGATCCTCGGCACCTTGATCGCCTACCTCTTTGCCGGCTGCTGGTTTGCGTTGCGGTTCGCCGCCTACGCGCCCGAAGCTCCGAGCGCAGCACTGGGCGCGGTGCTGGGCGCCGGCAGCTGGGCGGTCCTCTTTGCGCTGGCGGCCGGCGCGGCCGCGGCTGGCGTTGCGGTGCTGCTGCCGACCGGCTGGGCGCTACTGCCAATCGGCTTGATCGGCGCGGGCGCCTGGGGCGGCTATCTCTGCTGCTCGCTACGGATTGCGCCGACCCCGTCGGCGCTGCGCCGCTGGCGCGCTGAGCTCGAGGCTCAGCTCGTGGGCACGCGGCCGAGCACAATCCAGTCGCCGTAACGCGCGACCTGCCGGTACTCGGCGGCTATGTAGCGGTCGAGAATTCGCACGCCGGAGGAACGGCCGGCGCGGTTTGGCTCCGGCGCTGCCGTGCTTGGCGAATCCCAGCGAACGATCAGTGGCGGCTTGGTGCGGGCCAGATCGCCGACGATCTCCTGCTGAACCGGGGCGCTCGTTAGAACGCCCGGCGCGGCGATGTCATAGCGGGTCGGGTTGCGCCGCTGGGCAAGAACGTAGATCAGCGGTGCGCCCGCAGTTGTGATGTCGGCGCGGCGGCCAACGACGTAGATCGGGTCGTTTGGAGCGCTGTGCGCTTTGACGTAGCGAACGGCATTGTCGAGCGGCACTGCCTGCGCCGCCGGCGCGCGGACCGGCTTGGCAACCGGCGTCGTCAAAGCGACGACCGGCTCGGTGACCTGCAGCCAGCGCCGACCGACGCCCTGAGCGCTAAGCAGCAGCAGCGCGGCCGTCAGGCCAGCTGCGCCGACCAGCGTGAGAGTGCGGCGGCCGCGGCGGCCGCTTTGCGCTGCGCGGGCACCGCCGATTGCCAGCGCGGCGACGATTGCAACGCAGATCGTCAGTGGCGCGGTGTGGAAGTAATCGGGCCTCACCAGCATGTAATGAGCCATGCCGACGCCGAAGACGACGACGGCAAGCAGCGGCCAGTCGCGTTGACGTTTGAAAACGACAGCAATCGTCGCTACGGCGAGCGCGAACGTGATCAGCAGCGCGATCGGCAGGTAGAACGGCAAGACTCCGCCGGCCCACTCATTGAAGCTCGAGCTGGCGCCGTCGTAGAGGCGTGGGAACGGCAGCCTCTGGTAGTCGGAGAAGTCTTTGATCGGATAGACGACCAGCAGCTGCCATGACTGCCTGGCCCCGGCCATCAGCACGACCGGAAGATAGAGGGCGATTGCGACGCCGCCAGCGGCTGCGACGAACTTGGCGATCTGGCGCGCACGCTGGCGTGGCGCGGCAGTGCTGAAGGCGATTGCAAGGACTACGCCGACGCCAAGGTAGGCGGCAAACTCGATCCGCCAGACGAGGCAGAGGCCTGCCAGCAGGCCGGCCCAGAGCGGCCGTCGCTCAAAAAGCAGCAGAGCGCCGAGTGCGAAGACAAGCGCCAGCGGTGAGGGGTGAGGGCCGCTCGGGAAGGCCATCGCGCAGATGCTGATCAGCCAGACCGCCAGCGAGATATAGGGGCCGCTACGGCGCCGCGCCAGCCTCCAAGCCAGCAGCGCGACCGTGGCGTCGGCCAGCAGTCGAACCATCCGCCACCACAGCAACGAAGGTCCAAGTGCGGCCGTTAGCGCGCCAAGCAGGTATGGCTGGCCAGGCGGGTAGTACCACCAGAAGTCGGAGTAGGGCACCTGTCCGTCGGCGATCCGCGCCGCCGCCTGCAGCATCAATCCTTCGTCGTTCGGCTGGACGCCGTTGAGGATCGTCAGGCCAGACAGCAGCAGGCCAGCGGCGAACAGCAGCAGTGGCACAAACCAGCCGGGTGCGTTGGCGAGGGCGCGCGGCCCGCGCGGCCGCATGTTCAAGCGTCCGGCAGGCCGGCAGCCTGCCTCATCGCAGGTCGGTACTTAAGCTCGTACAGCGTTGCGCAGCCAAACTTTTGCGGCGGACCTGCCAGCAGCGGTGCGATCGTTCGATAGAGCGCGGGCAGGTTGAGAGGACGGCAGTCGGCGAACAGCCAGCGGGCGCGTGAGCCGATCACAAAGGCGCGACCGGCGCCGCCGGTCAGCCGGCCCTCGAACAGATCGTTTGCCTGCGTTGCCCGCGGCGACCAGTTGGGGGTCCAAGAGAATGGGCCGACGTAGGTTTCGCGGCCGGTTCGCGGTGGAACCAAAAGGCTTGCGTAACTCGGGGCGAGCACGCCGCCGGGGCGGGGATCGGCCTGCAATGCGTCAAGTGCTTTGATCTCCCCCGGGAATACCCAATAGGGGTCGGCTGCCGAACGGACGCTGTGGAGGAAGGTATCAATCTTGTGCGCCGTTCCTGGCACAATCATTAGCGCAACTGCGACAACGACCAGCCAAGTTGGTGTGCGGATCGGCAGGCTGCGCACACCGATCACCGCGAGGATCGCCAGCGGCAGCGTCAGTCCCTGCCAGCTGTGGTAGGGGAATGTGCCGGTCGGTGCGAGGTAGACGGCGAGGATCGCCAGCGGCCAGACGCGCACTGCGACGTCCTGCCAGCTCGGGGCCTTCAGTCGGTAGGCGAAGGCCGCCGGCAACGCAAGTGGCAGTAGGCAAAGAATCACAGCCCACCATGGCCATGCCCAGAGCGCCTGAGCGCCGGCCCGGTTTACCTCACCGGCAAGCTTCCAGCCGGGATCGGCGCGCGACAACCAAAAGTAGTAGATCGCTGGCAGCGCCGCTGCTCCGCCGATTACGAAGATCATCAGCCAGGAAGGGCGCCGGCCGCCGAGCTTCGGCAGCGCGCGCAGCAGCTCAACCGCGATGACGATGCCCGCCAGCTCGGCGCCCTGCCACGGCTGCAGCCATGTGACAATCAGGGCGGCTAGGGCGCAGGCGATCAGCAGCGTTGGGCGACGACTTTCCCGCCAGCGTTCCAGCGCCAGCAGCACCAGCGGGATCATAAATACGGCAATCGCCGTGAACAGGTACCCCCAGAGGTAGTGAGCCGACCAGATTTCGCCTGAGATGAAGCCGAACGTGTAGGTGCGAGGCTTGCCGCCCCAGCCACTCCAGGCGACGATCGCGACGGCCGGCATCACTGTGAAGAGCGCCAGCACGAGTGCCGTGTGCTGCGCCCCCTTGCCAACGACGAGGCGGCGGACATAGAGCAAGCAGCCGACGAACGTGACACCGATTGCGACCGGCTTCCACAGCAGGTAACTGAGCGCCAGCGGCACGCCGAGGTACTGGTAGATCAGCCCGCTGAGCAGGAAGCCGGGGTGGAGGAAGCGCCGAGTGCCGGGCGCCAGATCCCAAGGGTTGCCGATCAGGATGTGGTTACCGGCCTCGCGGATCCACGCCAGGTACTGCATCTGGTCGGTTGCGAAAAAGCCGTCGGCGCCGGACAGCACGCGGCCTTTACTTGCCAACGCGATCAGCGGCGCGAACGCCAAGGCGATTAGCGCAAGAAGGCAGAGCAGCTCAAACGGATCGAGGCCGATCTTCGCGCCGGCGCGGGTGATCCTGCGGTTATGTGACGTTGCGTCGCTGGTCATCTAGCTCCCGGGGGTGATCGCGCGACGTAGGTTGCGCCAGGCGCGGCCAGCAGCGCCGCGCAGACCGTCGGTGGCATGGGTCTCGGCCAACAGCGATGGGTACTGAGCCAGTGTCGCCCGACGCAACGCGCCGCGCTGCGGCCCGCCGGTTGGCTGCTCGCCGCTGCAGATCGCGCTAAGCGGCGCCGCCGCCATCTTCCAGGTCATCTGCGGCGCAAGCTGCTTAGCGGCGAGTCGCGCCGCAGCCAGCCGCATCTCGTCATCAAGCAGTGCGCTCAGCGCGCCTGCGAGTGCGTCGGAGTCCTCCGGCGGGACAGTCAGGCCGAGGCCGCTGCGTTCGACGAGATTAGAGAGCGTGTCGCCGCTCGTTGCGACGATCGGCAGTCCGGCCCAGATGTAGTCGAGCATCCGGGTTCGAAAGGCGAACCGGCTTTCAAGGTGATCGTGATGCGTGCTGAGGCCGATGTCGGCGTCCAGCAGCCAGCCGCCGCGTTCGCCGTAGGGCACCCAGCCCCGATTGACGTGAACCAGATCACCGTCGACGCCGCTCCGTGCCAGATGACCAAGCATCCTCTGCCCGGCGCGCGCCGCATCAAGGTCGTCGCCACCCGGCCTTCCGAGACCCATAAAGACGAGGTGCGTGCGCGGCCCGGCGTCGCGCTGCTGCTCGATCAAAACGATCGCATCTATCGCACTCTCCGGGTCGAGCCAGTTCCAGACGCCGCCGCCCCAAAGCACGATCCGCTCGTCGGCTGCGATTCCCGGAAACATTGCGCGGATCGGTGACTGCGGAGCGGGTTGCGGTGGCTCGCTCGGCAGGCCAAACGGGACGACGTCAATCACCGAGCGCAGCGTCGGGTCGCGCCCGTAGTCGTCAACGTCGACCAACCCTTCGGCCGCCATCAGGCCGAGCCAGAGATCGCGCTGCTGCTCGCTCGCACAGATCACGTGCGATGCCGCCGCGATCTGGGCGATCGCTGCCAGCGTGACGGTGCGCTGCTGTCGGCGCCGCGCTGCCACTGGCTTATAGCGCCCCGCTTCAAGTACCTCGAAGACCGTTGGGTTGTAAAGGTCAGCGACGAGCGTTGTGCCGATCGACGGCAGCTTTGACAGCAGCCGCGGCGGCAGCGACTGGGCAACGACAACGTCGGCCGCGGCGACGGCGGCTGCCAGCGCTTCATAGTCAACAAAGCCCGCTTCAACGACGGTGATCCGTGCGTCGTCGATCATGCTCGGTGCGGGCGCCGCGACCGTCACGTCATGCTGGTCGGCAAGCGCGCTGGCCAGCTCACACGCGCGGATCGCCGGGCCTGCGAGCTGCCGGCCAATCGGCTCCGCGGATACGACCAGCAGGCGTGCCATTTGGGCTTAGGGAACCGGACGAGTGTCGGGCGCAGCGCTGGCCGCCGGTTCCAACTGGACCGCCGGTCGGCGCAGCAACGTCCAGCGGCGGCGGCGCTCATCGACGCGGTAGCGGGCCAGCACGGTCAGCGTCTCGAGCCCGTAACGAACCGACGCGGGGAACGAGACGCTCGACGCTTCGAGGAAGTAGCGGGTCGGGATCGGCAGTTCGACGACGCGGGCGTTGCGATCGACGATCTGGGCGAAGATCTCCTGGTCGAAGACGAAGCCGTCGCTGTTGCGAAGGAATGGGATTGAGCGAAGAAAGTCGGTCGAGAATGCGCGGTAGCCGGTGTGGTACTCGGAAAAGTCCTTCGTGAACGCACGGTTCTCGGTCCAGGTTAGGGCGCGGTTGCCGATCCATTTCCAGCGCGGCATGCCGCCAGCGATCGCGCGGTCTTCGAGCAGTCGCGACCCCATCACGACGTCGGCGCGACCCTCAATGATCGGACGCACCATTTCGGTCACTAGCGCGGCGTCGTATTGATGGTCGGCGTGAACCATCACGACGACATCGGCGCCGTCAAGCATCGCGCGCGTGTAACAGGTTTTCTGGTTGGCGCCGTAGCCGCGATTGGCGGGGTGGCGCAGCACCTCGAAGCCTTCGCTCAGGGCAACGGCGGTTGTATCGTCGCCGCTGGCATCGTCGACCAGCAGCGCACGGTCGAACGAGCTGAGTGGCAGGTCGGCGGCGACGCGAGGGATTGTCGCTGCGGCGTGGTACGCGGGCAGCACCACCTGAACGTTGTCGGGTCCGTCACGGTCGGCTGCCAGCCGCGAGCTTGGCTCGCGCACCTGCTCGTTGACGGCCAGCATCACGCGCTCATCACCTAGCGAAATTGCGAGTGAGCGCTGCGGTGGCAGCTTCGCGGCGGCGCGACGGACCGCGGCGGCAGCGGGCCCCGCTAGTCCTGCGAAGCCGTCGACCCAGTAGCGGGCCGAGAAGCTGCGTACCAACGATACGTCGTCGCTGAGGATCAGCCCCTGGCCGATGATCAGTTCGCGCAGCGTCTTGCGCGGAATCAGGTAGCTATGGGCCGGCAGCAGGCCCCACCAGCGTGAGCCGGCGAGCTTCGCGGTCAGCGATCCCGGGTCGGGTGTCACGACGCAGAGGACGCCTCCCGGTGCCAGCAGCTTGCGGATCCGTTCGATCGCCGCGCGCGGGTCGTCGAGGTGCTCGAGCACGTCGATCATCAGGACGGCATCCCAGCAGCCGTCCTCCTCGTTACCCAACGCCTCGAACGGCTCCTCACGAATATCCAGCTCGTAGCGATCGCGGCCGTGCTTGGCTGAGCGCTCCGACAGCTCTAGGCCGCGGACTTCCCAGCCGCGGCGGCGCGCCTCATCAAGCAGCAGCCCGTGGCCGCAGCCAATCTCCAGCAGCCGGCCCGGTGCGCGGCGGCGCTCAACCAGATCAAGCAGCCAGTTTGACGTCAGGCGACGGCCGCGTTCCTCGGCCAGATAGTCGGAGTCGCTCATCTCGCGGTACAGGTCAACAAGCTCGACTCCATCTGGCAGCGACGGCTGCTGCACAGTTGCGCACTCGCGGCAACGGTAAAGATCGCCGTAGGCGCGGGGGCGATGGCAGGTCGGCGCAAAGTCGCCGGCCTGAGCTGGCGTGGTCGAGCCTGCGAAGCGCAGTTCGAGCACGCCCTGGCAGATTCCGCAGGTCGTCGGGGTCGTCATCGGCTCAACAGCCTAACGTCGGCCGCCACAATCCAGTGCAAGCGTGCGCTCCGCCGCCGTTAGGCTGGCCCGCGTGGCCGCCCCGCAATACTCAATTGTTGTGCCGCTCTTCAACGAAGAGAGCGCAGTCGCCGGCACGGTCGCTGCGCTGCGCGACTGGTTCGATGCGCGCGGCGACAGCTGGGAGCTGTTGCTGATTGACAATGCAAGCAGCGACGCCACGGTGCAGCGCGCAACGCCACTGCTCGATGGCGAGAAGATCAGGTTGGTTACGAACAGCTCCAACATGGGCAAAGGTTTTTCTGTTCGCCGCGGCATCCTCGAGGCCCGCGGTGATCTGATCTTGCACTGCGACGCTGACTGCGCGCCGTCGCTGACCTCGTTACCGAAGATGCTCAAGCTGCTTGAGGGCGCTGACCTGATCGTTGGCTCGCGGCTAGCGCCGGGAGCCGAGCTGGGCCGACGCCAGTCACTGCCACGGCGCTTTGTCGGCCGCGGCTTCCAGCAATGCTGCCGCGCGATCCTCGCCGAGCCAACGCTTGACCTGTTCTGCGGTTTTAAGCTTTGGCGAGCACCGGCCGCCAAAGATGTTTTTGCCCGCTTATCGCTTGATGGTTGGACCTACGACGCCGAAGCGATCGCGATGGCCCGGGCGCTTGGCTACCGAATCGCGGAAACAGGAATTGTCTGGACCGACCGCGAGGGCTCGCGCCTGCAGATGGCAAAGATTCTGATTCCGGTGATCCGTGAGCTGCTGGCCGCGCGCGAGCACGTTCGCGCCGAAGCGCAGCGCGGCAGCGCTGCGCCCGACCGAGCCAAGCCGCAGTGAGCGGCGCAGCGGCGCCGGCCGCCGCATCGGGTCGTCTGCGACTTGCCGGCGGCGACTGGCTAGTGCTCGCTGCGCTAGCCGCGCTTGCACTCGCGCCGCTAATCGGTTTGCTGGTGCGGGTCTGGACACAGGGGGGCGTGATAACTGGCGGCGACGGCTTCCTTGTGACCGACCCGATGCAGTATGTCAACTGGGGTCGCCAGAGCAGCCAGTTTGGCGCCGCTGCGAACCTTTACGACCTCGCGCCAAGCCCGCACAGCTTCGTTCATCCTGGGCTGCTGATCTCTGGGCTGCTGCATCGGCTCGGCTTTGGCGTCGTACTCGCCTACCTCGTTTGGAAGCCGGTCGCGGTCGTCGCATTGTTTGCCGGCGCTTTTCTGTTCGCGGCACGCTTCCTGGGGCGCTCCGGCGACCGCCGTGTCGCGGTGATCTGCGCGCTGTTCTTCGCCTCGCCGGTCGCTGCCGTTGTCGGCTGGGCTGCGGCGCCGCAGTCGGCTGCAAAGTTCAATCTCGACTTCGTCAGCGGCGAGCTCTGGACCGGCACTTATCTGTGGGGCTATCTGTTTACGGCGATCAGCGTCGGCATCATGCCGCTCGGCCTGCTGGCCTTCGAACTGATCCGCCGCGGCGGCAGCCGGCGCTGGCTGGTAATCGCAGCAGCGACCGGAATGTTCGTCTCCTGGCTGCAGCCGTGGCAGGGGGCGACATTCGCATTGGTCCTTGTTGCTGCATCGGTGGCCTGCGATTGGCGGACACGGCCGGCGCTGCTGCGCTCAGCAAAGCTGTTGTTGCCGGTTTTGGCAGCGACCGCCCTGCCACTGATCTACTACTTCGTCCTGTCAAAGAACGATCCGTCCTGGGAGCTGGCTGGCGTTGTCAATAACTTCGGCCGCTGGCCATTCTGGGTGACGGTCGTCGGCCTGGCGCCAGTGGCGCTGCCAGCGCTCTTTGCTTACCGAATTGCTCCGCGGGACTTCGGTGACTGGATGCTGCGTATCTGGCCGATTGCGGGCCTCGTTGTCTTCTATCTGCCGGTCGGAACGTTTCCGTTTCATGCCTTTCAGGGACTGGCGCTGCCACTTGCGATTCTGGCGGTTATTGCAGCCCGGCGGTGGCTCGGCGAGCGGCCGCTGCCGGTCTTCTGGACGATCGGCATCGTTGGCCTGCTCGTCGTGCCAGGAACGCTCTACCGCGCCGACCAGCTGCGCGGCGCCGTTAATGCCGGGCATCAGGCCTTCTTCCTGACCGCTGGCGAGCGCGACGCGATGCGTTGGATTGAACGCCAGCCGGGGCCCGGGGGAGTGCTGGCGACGACGGCCGACGGCGCCTATATCTCGGCCTACACGGGAAGACCTGTCTGGATAGGCGCCGGCTCGTGGACTCCCGACTTTGCTTGGCGCGAACTGGGGGTAGTCGGCTTGTTCACCGGCATCGGCCCACCAGCGCAGGCCCAGAGCCTTGTCACCAGTAGCGGCGCACGCTTCATCTACGCCTCCTGCCGAGTGTCGTTTGACCTGACTGCCACGCTAGCGCCGCTGACTACAGGCCCGATGCAGCGGTTTGGCTGCGCCCGCGTTTGGCAAATCAAAGCGCCGCCGGGGGGCTGGCGATGAGCGGGCATAAGGTCGAGGCGGTTGTTGCCCGCCACGACCGGTTTCCACTTGTAGACAGCGTCCGCGCGATCGCCGCGCTGACGATCTTCTTCTTCCACATCTGCTTCCACCTCGGGCTGCTCAGCGCCGACACGCTGTCGCGTTATCTCGGAAATCTGATCGTCGGCGTGCCGATCTTTTTCGTCGTTTCTGGCTTTCTGATCTACAGACCGTTTGTGGCCGCACGGTTTGCCGCCGCCGGTTCGCCGCCGGCGGCCCCCTACGCGATCCGCCGTGCGATGCGAATCATTCCCGCCTACTGGGTGGCGCTGGTGATCGTCACGTTGATTCTTGGGCTCGAGGCGACAGTCTTCACGCCGAGCGGGGTCGTGACCTACTTCGGCTTCCTGCAGGCTTACGACATCGCCACCGTGATCGGAGGCATCGGACAGGCCTGGACGCTTAGCATCGAGGTCAGCTTTTACGTCGCCTTGCCGATCTGGGCGTATGCCGCGCGCCGTCTGCTGCCCAGTGGAGGCGGGCTGCGGCGCGTCGTTAGGGGCGAGCTGTGGGCGCTGGCGGCGCTGTTCAGTGGGTCGTTTCTTTGGCAGCTGGTGATCTCGCCGCTGTTCGTACCAGGCGACCGCGGTTACCTGATCGCGCAGATTTCCCTGCCGGCGTTTGCCGACCAGTTCGCCCTGGGGATGGGGCTGGCCGTCGTCAGCGCTGCGGTCGG
>JBDNJF010000099.1:0-4196 GCA_041687955.1 Solirubrobacteraceae bacterium | reverse complement strand
TGCTGTGTTGCTGTTCGCCGCCGTACCGCCATGACGACACAGTGCTGATTTAACGCCGGTTATGCCTGTTATCGATCGCCAAGTTTCCATAATCTACATTATCGAGCATTGGCGGTTTTCGGGGTCGCTGGGTCCCTCTCTGTGGAGTTGCAGCACTTGAGCGCCGAAATTGCGCGTTTTGAGCGGCTTCTCACGAGTTGAGCGCTAAGGGCCGGTTTTTGGGGCTCCAGCGGCGTTATAGCGCGTGATCGATCGCAAATGGAGCGCGCCGGGCAGCTAGCTGCTCGGCTCTGCCAAAGCTTGTCAACTGAATCGGTGCATGTCCGCTCCCGAATCGTCTGGCTCGCGCGGCGCTGAGCCTGCGGCAAGTCGTGTGTGGCGGCCGGTCATCCGCAGCTGGCGTGCTGCGTAACGGCTGGCGGCCCGCTGCGCTGCTGCCGAGATGAATCTCCTTGTGCCGACACCGCTAGTCGAGGCGGAAGCTTCGCCGTTGCCAGCCGGACTATCAGGGTTAGAGACCGCTCCGATCAGCCCACGCAGCGCGTACGCCGGCGACCTAGCCCGATTCTTCATCTGTTGCTCGATGCACCAGCTCCATGTGTTCGAAGCGCAGCGCCATCACCTGGCCAGCTACCTCGCCGAGCCACAGCCGACCGGCGAACAGTTCGCCTTCAAGACGCTCGAGCAGCGCCTCGCCGCCATCAGCGGGTTCTACGCGTACGCGCTGGAGTTGGGGTTCATCGACCGTCACCCCCGAGCTGTCCGCACCCCGCTTGCCGTCAAGGCGCACCGCGCTCAAGGCGCCATCAGTCTGAGCAAGCCTGAGTTTGAGCGGTTCGTCAGCGCGGCAGCGGACGATTCGCCGAACGCCCTTGCGGCGGTGCTGTTGCTGGGCTTGTACGGGCTGCGGGTGACGTTTGTAACGCTGGCACTCAACGAGGGCGTGGCACTTCGTGACGTCCAAGACGCCGCCCGGCACGGTGATCCGCGCACCACGCGCCTATACGCCCGCGACGCGGGGGCCCTCAACCGCCACCCTGTCCCCCGCATCCTTGGCCTCATCGGAGTGAGAACGCAAGACGCCGCAGGTTGGGCCGGTCTGGGCGTAATTTTGCTGCCACAGGGTCGTGGGTCGGATGCCGTGGGGCGATCTACTCAGCGTCCGTGGCCGCAGGTGGGCCCGGGTCCTCGCCCCAGCTGATCCTGGGGCCGCGGCCCAGGCGCTGCCAGTGCTCCTCGTCGAGGTCTTGATCGCTCAGCCATACCGTCCACGGGAGCTGGAGCGGCGCGAGAGCGCGGACCTCCCCGCGGTCGTCCAGTTCTATGCTTTCGAAGATCGCGGTGCGGCTGTCGAGGAACGCGTCAACGAGGTCGAGAGCCAGCCGCCCCGAACCAGCAGCGGCATGCGCAAACTCGTCGGGGTCGTCATCAATATTACCCACAATATCCTGACGCTTAAGCGATCGTGGCCACACCGCGATCGCTACGGTGCCCGTGGGTGTGTCCTGGACGATCTTGGTGACGTCGTCATCAACGATCACCAAGCCTTCGCGGCTGAGGGTTAGCCCTCCGTGTTTGAACGCCAAGAAGTACGGAGAGAACCGCTTCCAGTCGCTAGCGAGTTCCGGCAGCAGGCGGCGTAGGCGTGCGCGGGTCGCGCCGCGCGCTGCGTCAAGCGACGACAGGTCGGCGCTACTGACCCCTTCGGTTCCCGAGAGCGCCGTCAACATGGGAGTGCTCTGGCCTGTGACGGGGTCGCGGAAGGCGTGCCCCGCCAGGGCGTCGAGGCGTTCGTCAGCCCACTTGGGAGCCTCCTGCCAGAAGTTGTTGGTGCCGAACCGGGTCCACTCGGTTGCGCGTAGGTAGTGCGCGAGCCCCGTCCGCGGGGAGTCCCAGGCGCTCGCAAGCATTGCGAAGTCCTCTAGCGGCTGCATCGCATCCGCGATCACGCCGAGCAGCGCCATGTCGCGCCACGCCGCTTCGTCTCCAGCGGCGCACTCGGCGTAGTGGGCGACGGAGTCCTCGAGCGCCGCGTGGCGAGCGGGCAAGTTCTGATCTCGCCAGCTGAATAGAAAAGCGCGGGATGGCAGCGTAATCTGATGTGCGGAGGGCATGTTGTCAGGCGTCCCGATCAGCGTCACCACGTTCCTCCTGAGGCTTGGCCACGAGATGTTTGATGCGCGTCTGGTCGTCGCTGCTTAGCGTCGGCAGCAGCTCCGTGGGCAGCGTCGCGGCGCACCCGTCCATGATCGATGAGGCGTGCGAGCTACAGAGCTCGGCGGCGAGCTTGGCTGCGGTGCGTCCGTCGCGGTCGAAGCGCCGCACGTTGTCGCGGTCTAGTGCAATGAGATGCCGGTTGACGCTGACGTGGCGATCGCGTTCGCTCGACGTGACGGCGACCGCGAACAGCCCGCTCGGCCATCGCATGCCGTCGCTGAGTTCGCCAGCGCCCGGCGGGCCGATGACGTGCTCGCCGGCGAGCAATGGGAAGCCGTGCATCGTTGCCTTGGCCACCTCGCGATGGGCCAGCCAGAGGCGGGCTGGTCGCTGCAACATCGTTTCCCAACGATCGGTGACGCGCTCGCGCAGCCGCATGAACGCGAGTCGCTCCGCATCGTCGAGATGCTCGTCACGGAGGTGCTCGTCGGTGGGCACGCGGAACGCCTCGTGAAGCGTCTTCCGCGGATCCGCAACGACCGACCTGAACGCCGCGTCGAGGTCAGGGATCTTCGTCGCGCGAAGCCGATCCCATGGCTTCGGGCCCGCGAACGCGTGCAACAGCCCGCCAAGATCCTCCGCCGCGAGCAACGCGCGCTGCACGACGATCAGAGCGAGCCCGCCGACCTCGGTCGCGGGCTTCCCGGCGTCGTCCGCCTGCTCGTACGCGCGCAGGGAGCGGGCGATCGCCGCGACACGGTACCCCGCGCGCGCGGACGCTCCGGACATGTGGGTGAGCAGCTCCTGTCCGCCGCGGCGCTTGACGTAGCCGTGATCGTGATGCGCGACGCTGAAGCCAACCTTCATTCCCCCGGTGTAGCGGTCCGCGCGGACACGCGGCCGCACTTGACATCGCAAACTGCGCGAATCTATGCTGCAACCGATGGGGTGCCGTTGTCTGCTCATCTCAATCACATGCAGCGCCGCGCAGCTGCTGTCGGCCGCCAATGCCAGCGCTGGTGTGGAGTTCCAGCACTTGACCGCCGAAGTTGCACTATTCGACCGGCTTTGACAGGCTCGTCAGCAATCTTTCGACCGTTGGGCTCGCCGCCCCTACTCATCACCGTGGAGCGACGTTAGTGAAGGGCGAACTGGTTGAACCGCAGCTCCCGAGTTGAGCTGAAGTGGCTCCCGTCGATCTCTTGCAGGAGACCGTCTGCGACGAGGTCTTGGGCTGCCTTGATTCGAGCCGGTATGTCGGCAATTGAAACCGTCCTCGTCCAGCCACACTGCGCAAGTGCGCTGACAACTGCACAGCGATTGACAAACCGGTTCCTGTTCCTGTCCGACACGTCCCTAACGGCCGTGAACTTGACTTGAAGCCCCCCGGTGCTGAATGGTGCTTTGGCAGCGGACATGCGCGGAATGTGTTGCCCTCGAATGAGGCGCTCTTCGGGATCCCGTGGTCTGTCACCGTCTAGGCACGCCGCTCTGAGCGCGGCCGCCATGTGCCCTCTGAACCTGTAGCCGCCGATGGAAACCTCCCCTTTCCCATCTGAGCTGACCGCACCGACTGTCACCTGAGCGAGAACTGCGCTCGGGAGTGGAAGAAGCCGCAGCGTGAGGGCAGCGGCGTAATCGGGGTTAGGCATTCGCTTGACGCTTTCTGCTGCAGTCGAGTCAGCAATTATGACCTGATCCCCTGTCGGATCGCCCGCGAGTTCGACGATGTAGCCGTGCTGGAGCAGCGCGCATTGGGCCCCGACAGCACGCAGGATCCGTCGAGTGGGATTGGCGCTCGCGATCATTGCAGCGAACAGGTGCTCGCGTTGAGGGCCTTCCCAGAGCGATTCACCGAGCGACAGTGTGCTTTCAAATCCGCGGCGCATGCATCGGTCCGCCCACTCCCACTTCTCTTCGTCCATCTGACTAAGGACGCGATCTCGACCCTGGAGAAACCCTTCGACCCACGATGTAACGCCTTCCGAGTGAACTGGCCCGACTTCCTTAGCCGGCCGCGGCGGTCGATACTCGGTAGA
>JBDNJF010000021.1:0-6896 GCA_041687955.1 Solirubrobacteraceae bacterium | reverse complement strand
CGTCGTCCGCACCGCCGCCCGGCGCGGACGACCCCGGCCGCAGTGTGCCCACGTCCGAGCCCCCGATCGACGGGGATGAACCGGTCGCGGAGATCAGGACCGGGGGTGAGGAGAACACGCATGGATCGGCGTCAGTGGTGGGGACGCCGGCGATCTTGACACCCTCAGTGTCCTGCCAAGCTATGAACTTCCCGTCCTGGGAGAACGTGGCGTTATCCGCGCTCCCGGTGGCGGGGAGGTAACAGTCCACCGCGCCGGGCCCGACCGCGCCGCCAACGGCGACCGGCGCGGTCATACCGTTGAGTGCGACTACGCCGATCTTGTCCGTGGCGCCGTCTAGGTCCATCGCGGCCAGCTTCCCGGTCGCAGCCACGTCCGTACGCTGCAGGGTGAGCCCTGTGCCCGAGGTGTTGGCGAGCAGTTCGAACGTGTTACCGAAGGGCCCCGTGGTGGCTGGTTGGAAGACGGCGCTGCTGCTGCTCTTGGCGATTACCTGCTGGCCGAACATGGTCGGCCACTGGTAGCCGTCCTGCCCGATCGGTGTGTTGTTGGTCTTGGTGTCAGAGTTGACGACGTTGTGTCCGGCGAACCATCCGCTGCCGATCTGCCCGGCATATCCGTAGGCGAGGAATGTGCCGTCAGCGCTCAGGTCTAGGCCGAGCGGGGCGGCGTAGGTACTCCAGCTGTAGGTGGAGTATGGCAACGGTCCTTGACTGATTACCTGCCCGTCGGACCCCCAGAGCTGGATCTTCGCGAGTTGGGAGACCTTGCCAGCTTCTAGACGGACGCCGAGAACCATGCCGTTGTCGGCGGCGGTAACAAGGCGCCAGTCCCCTTCACCGGCGCTGAGACGGGCCTGCTGGGTGCCGTCGAAGGACGAGACTCAGACCTCGTTCTGATCCACGTACGCGATCGAGCCGGCCTGGGCGGCAGTCGCTGCGCCGGACATGGCGAGGAAGGCGCTCGCGAGTACCGCCAGCCTCAAGCAGGCGGAGGATCCACGAGAGCGAATCGGTCCAAAGACCATGAGCCCACCATACCCCGCCTGACAGCCGAGTGCGCCGCTACGCCGGATTCCCCGCCGGAACCGGAATTCCGCCGATCAGTCAGCGCGCAGCAATACCGGCTGCTTTACAGGCGGCGGCGTGGGCCTGCTGTTCCAATCGGTCGTCGAGGGCGTCCAACTGCACGCTCGGCCCTAGCGCAGTGGCGATTAGCCAGTCGGCAAACCAAGCGTTGCCTGGCAATAGTGGGCCGTGAAGGTAGGTGCCGATGACGTTGCCACTGCGGCAGCCTTCGAAGCCTGACTGGCCGTCGTTGCCTTTCCCTCTCAGCACGCGCCCAAGCGGTTGGGCGCCATCGCGCAGCCGTGTGCGGCCACCATGATTCTCAAAGCCTGCGAGCACGGCCGCCTGCTCCAGCCCGGGTAGATCAAGCTCAATCGCGACGTTGCCGACGAGGCGCTCACCGTCGCCGCGAACGGTCTCGACATCAAGCAGGCCCACGCCATCGATTCGCGCGTCGCCAAGTTCGTACCAATGACCGAATAGTTGGTAGCCGCCGCAGACCCCAAGCAATACGGCGCCGCGCGCTGCGGCCGCCCTAAGCCCGTCCTGCTTCAGCTCAATCAGGTCGGCCGCGCAGCGGCGTTGGTCGTCGTCTTGGCCGCCGCCAAGGTAGATCAAATCAAAGCAGTCAGGATCAATCTGCTCGCCGAGGCCTAGCGTCGTTAGCTCGCAGCCAATTGAACGCCAGCGGCAACGATTCGCTAGCACCGCGATGTTGCCCCGGTCGGCGTAAATGTTCAATTGCTCGGGGTAGAGCGCGGCAATTCGGAGCGTCGGTTCAGCCATGGAGGCAGATCACCGCCGATCCCACGTAATCGGCGGTCGGCGGAATGTGGCGACGCGGCGCAATCTTTAGGCCGGCCGATAGGGCTTCGGCCTCGAGCTGCTGCGCCGTTAGGATGTCGATCCAATCAGTGGCAGCCTGCACAGCGAGAGATCCATCAGGCGCGGTTACTTCGCGGCGGCGTTCAATCCCAATCTGGCCGTTGTGCTGGCGCAGCCCGACGGCGCGAGTCGAGTAGCCCACGCTGTCAATCACGCAAGTGTCGGCTGTCGCTGGTTCACCGCCCGCGGTGGCTTCCTCGTCGTCGAGCAAGTTTGCGATCGCGAGAGCAATGCAGCCGCCAGTGCTGAGCTGGCTGGCTGCCGCGGCGAAGAACTTTGCGCGGCCTAGGCTGCCGCCAAAAAGTTGAACCGTGAGCATCGGAACGATGATCAGCTTGAACGCGTGGCCGGCTTCGAACTCGCGGGCGTCAGCGCAGATCGTCTCAATCTCTAGCTTGCCAGCGCGCTGCGTGAGCGCCGTGAGCAATGAGTCGTCTAGGTCGAGCGCCGTCACGTCGTGGCCAAGACCGGCGAGCATCAGCGCGATGCGCCCGGTGCCGCAGCCAACGTCAAGAATCGGTCCCTGATACTCGCTCGCCAGCTCGCGCCAGCAGTCAAAGTCGGCGTTATAGGAGCCGCATTCAAGCTCGTGCCAGATCGCTGCGTCAGAGGTCATGCGAACGATTCCACCGCGGCTCCGCGAGAAACCAGTAGCTCTCTAACCTCAAGCATCGCCGTGTAGGTTGGAAGGATCACTAAGCGGTCGCCATCCGACGCGGCCGCAATGGCGAAGGCTTCACCGAGGTCGTCTTTGACGGTTATCAGTCCGGTGTCGATGCCACCGTACTTGAGCCGCAGGGCCAGTTCCACGGCTCGGTTGCCAGAGCAGATAATCGGGCGCTGCGCGGCGGCGAGTTGGTCGAAGTCAGCGTCCCAAATCCAGCTGATGTCGCGGCCGTCAGCAATCTGGTCATTGAGAACAATTAGAAGATCGTGCGTTGACGGGTCGCTAGCGAGCGTCCGTAAAACCTCGTTCGCGCCAGCCGGGTTCTTTATCAGCATGATCGAGCATTCGCGCCCGTCGAGCTGGAGCGACTCGGCGCGACCAAAGGCTGGCTTAGCGGCCGCGATGCCCGCAACAATTATCTCGTCACTGACGCCAAGGCTGTTCGCCAGCGCGGCCGCGGCGACTGCGTTATAGACGTTGTAGAGACCTGGCATTTCGAGCTGAGCCCGGTAGGAGCGGTCGCCAAAGCTGATCGTGAAGGACGAGCCAGCGAGGCCGGTCAGCGAGATGTTGCTCGCACTGACGTGCGGCCCCGGCCGCTCGAAGTGACCGTGGCGACAGTAGTAATGACCTAAATGACCGACGAAGTAACGGCTGTAGCTGAACTGTTCACCGCAGACAGGGCAGCAGGCCTGCTCGGTGGCATGCTGCGGGCCGTCGCTACCAACGTTTTGATCCTCAATTCCAAAGTAGAGCGGGTCGGCGGCAAGGGCACCGAGACCAGCGATTAGGGGGTCGTCGGCGTTGAGCACAATTCGGCCGCTCGCAGAGCTCGCGACTTGGCGCCAACGGTCAACGATCTGGTCAAGCTCGCCGTAGCGATCAAGCTGGTCACGAAAAAGGTTGGCGAGCAGGATCGCGCGGGGACGAAGCTGCGGCGAGAGGCTCGCTAGCCAGAACTCGTCAACTTCGAACAGGCCAAAGTCTCCGCGCTGGTCGTTGAGCGTTGCCGCGATTCCACCAGCCATGTTCGCCCCGGCGCGGTTATGGACGAGTTTCGCGCCATCGCGCTGCATGATTTCGGCAACAATCGCGCTCGTTGTCGTTTTCCCGTTTGTCGCTGAGATCACTGCGCAGCCGCGCCGCAGCTCTGCGCTGCGCTGCGCAATCGCGTTCGGGGCTAAGGCCAACAGTATTTTCCCGGGCGCGCTCGTGCCACCGCTGCCCGCAATGCGCAGAACGCCGGCGGCAGCTCGGGCGACAGTGCTTGCGAGTGCCAAGCGAACAGTGCTCACGCCGGTAGCAGCGCCTTCACAGCGGACGGGAGGATCCGCAGTTCGGCTGGCAGCTCTGCGATGGGATCTCCATCGGCGTAGATTGTGAAGGGACGATCGGCGCTGACCTTTACTTCGCGCGCGCTGCTGACCTCAAGTTTGTCATCGCCGATGTGGGTTCCTTTGAAGACTTTCGGGAGCATTCGAATGAAGTGCCAGCGGCTGCTCTTAAAAGTGCAGATGAGATCAAACTGGCTGTCGTCGATTGAGGCGCCCGGAGCTATCAACATGCCGCCGCCATAGCGGCTCGTGTTAGCGCAGAGGACGGACCACCCTTCGAAGCTTTTCTCGATCCCATCGGCGACGACCTTGAAGTGCGCGGGCTTCCAACGAATCAGCGCGGAAATCGCGCCCCAGATGTAAACGCCACTGCCAAGCCAGCGTGGCGCGGCGTTGGCTGACTCGTTAGCTAACGAGTCAAAGCCGAAGCTGGCGATGCCGAGAAACCGAACGCCGTTGGCCTCGCCGAGGTCGATTGCCGTTGGCTGGCCTTCAGCCAGAACCTCGCAGGCCTCGACCGCATCCTCGGAAATCCCCACGTGACCGCAAAAGTCATTACCTGTTCCGCCGGGAAGGACGCCGAACACTGCGCCGGGCCGGTAGGAGGTGGTTCGCGCAACGACCCCCGCAACACCGTCGCCCGAGAAGGCGACTGGAATCTCATCACGATTGAGCGCCTCGTCGGTCAACCGGGCCGCATCCTCAAGATTCGCTGTGAAACCGGTGCGGTGGCTGATGCCCAGCGAGTCGAGCTTGCGGCGCACGGATGGCAGCAGCTTTGGCACGCGTCCACCGCCGGCGACCGGGTTGGCAATTAAGAGGATTGCAGTCACGGGCGCCTATCTTGACGGTTGCCGGGGGCGAATTGGGCAATTGCCGCGCCGCCGCCGCTCAAAAGAGCGCTCCGGTCGAAGGATCGGGCTCGCCGGGAGCGACGGTGGCAATGCAGTCGGGGCCTTGGTTACGCGTGTTATTGACGCTGCGACTGACGGGCCGCGCCAGCAGCTGCTCGTTGGAGCTGTTCTCCAGCAGCCCGAGCGCTTCGTCGGCTCCAATCGCCGAGTTGAGCCAAGCAGCTTCGTCTTCGCGCCTAACAATCAATGGCATACGACTGTGGACCGGCGCGACGATCGTATTCGCCGCCGCTGTCAGGATCGTGCAGCTCTCGACCGGTTCCACGTCAGGCTGCGGTTGCCACGAGGTCCAAAGGCCAGCGAAGCCGAACAATGCCCCGCCAGCCAGGTGGAACCACCAAGGCTGCTTAGGACCGTCCGCCTGGGGCTGCCACTCGAAGAAGCCATCGGCCGCAATCAGGCAACGGTGCGCGTCGAGCAAGCCGCTGTAGGCACGCTTGTCGCGAACGCTTTCGATCCGAGCGTTGATCATCTTGTATTGCTTCTCCGCGCTCTGCGCCCAAGCTGGAATCAGGCCCCAGTGGAACATTTCGTAGCTTGGCGCAGCACCCGCACGGCGTGCGACTGCGGCGACCGGCCGTCCCGGCGGCACGTTGTACCCGGCCGCAGCTTCCGGCGGTGGGGTTACGTTGAAGCGCTCGCTAAAGAGCGTGAGGCTGACGGGCGCGAGCGTGTAGCGGCCGCACACAGGCCCGAGCGCCAGCTAGCCGCGATTGGCCGCTGCTGCGGCGCGAGCTTTACGTTGCCGCCTGCGGCCAAAGAGGACAAGGATCCCGAGCACAATCGCGACCAGCAGCGCGCCACCGACGATCGATGGCCCGATCGATAGGCCGCCAAAAGGCAGCGCGATCAGCGTAACGAGGCCGAAGCCAATCGCCAGCAGTCCAACGACGAGAAGGATCCCGAGCACGATGCCGCGAATTTTCAGCCAGATGCTCGAGCCGGGGGGAGGTGAAAGGAAGCCTGTCAAACGCAGTAGCAGCAGTTGGCGGCTCGACGGAGCCTCTTGGCCAAGCCGTTCGACGGCGGCCTTCAGGTCATCGGGGCGACGCTCGGCGAGAGCTAACGATGCGTCCGCCATGCGCCTTATCTGCATCCGTTCCTGCGGTCGCGACGCAGCAATTGCGCGGCGGAAGTATTCGCGCGCGGCGGCGGCGTCGTAGCGCTCCGCAGCCCTAGCGCCGAGGATCGAAAGCGCGGCCGACTTGTACTTCGTTTCGCGTTCAAGCTCGTCGTCACTGCGCTGCTCGAGAGCCTGCATTTCGTTCGCCGCCGACTTCTGACTGAGCTTTACCTGCCGTGCTTTCTGAGCCATAAGGGCAGAGTATCTGCCCGCAGGGAGCAATGCCACGACCCCGGGCGACGCTCGCGCCACAAAATCTGCTGTCTTTGTTCAGTGCCAACTTCAAACTCGCCCCAGATAGCCGAGCTTAATTTGCCTGGTGCGGCGGCTAACTGGGCGGCAATTGGCTTCACCATTGTTGACGACAGCTTTGTGATCGGTCAGGTGAAGTGTCAGCTTAGGGCACTGGAACCTAGCTGGGGGTTTGCTGGCGCGGAATCGGTTCCAACAGAGCTTGACGGGATTAAGACCACGCAAGCACAATTTGCGTCAACCTCGTCCGCGCCACCACAGCAACCAAATGGCGCGTTCAAAATCGACCATGTCGTTGTCATCAGCGAGTCGCCGTCAAAAACCAAGCGTGAGCTAGAAGCGTTTGGCTTAGTGGCCAAAGGCGAGCGAGTTTTCGGTGGTGGATCGTCACGGCGCGGCGGTGTGTTTTTTTGGAGCGGGGACCTGCTAATTGAGTTAGTTGGGCCAGCTGATGAAACGTCGCGTGAAGGCTCACGGGCTCGGATTTGGGGCGTTACCTTCGTTGTCAGCGATTTCGATCGGCTCAAAGCGACCGCCGGCGGGCTGCTCGGCGAACCAAGTGAAGCGGTCCAACCTGGGCGCCAAATAGCCACAATCGAAGCCTCTGCGTCGCTCGGGCTGGCGGCAGCTTTCATCACCCCTCACGTCAAAGCG
>JBDNJF010000098.1:0-17791 GCA_041687955.1 Solirubrobacteraceae bacterium | reverse complement strand
GCGGCGGCCGTGATCGCCGCTATCGCCAGGCTTCAGCGCGATTTTGCGCCCGCCAACCCAGCGGACGCGCCGCAAGCGGCGGCGTGGCAGCGCGCAGCGCTTGCCGAAGGCGTCAATCATGCTCCCCTAGCAAACCGCAGCTGGAGTTTTTCGTGACCTCAATCAAGCGCGAAATGGGCGCCGCCTCGGGCGCGATCGCCCGATAATCTTTAGCGCGCAATGTTTAGCTCAATTCTGATCGCCAACCGCGGCGAAATCGCCCTTCGCGTAATCCGCTGCTGCAAGGAGATGGGGATTAAGTCGATCGCCGTCTACTCAGAGCTGGACCGCGACGCGCTGCACGTTCAGGCCGCCGACGAGGCTTACCTGCTGGGCCCCGGGCCAGCCGCGGAAAGCTACCTCAACGTCGAGAAGCTGATCGAAGTGATCAAACAAAGCGGCGCCGAGGCCGTTCACCCCGGCTACGGATTCCTCGCCGAGAACGCCCCCTTTGCCGAAATGCTCGCCGACGAAGGAATCGTCTTCATCGGCCCGCCGGCCAGCGCGATCGAATCGATGGGCAGCAAAACGTCGGCGCGCGAGCTGATGCAAGCCGCTGGCGTGCCAATCGTTCCGGGCACAACGGAGACGGTCGAAAACGTTGATTTGGCGCGTAAGATTATCGACGAGGAAGTTGGCTACCCGGTGGCAATCAAGGCCACCGGCGGCGGCGGCGGGAAGGGCTTTCGCGTCGCGCTAACAGCCGACGAGCTCGAAGAGGCCTTCGAAGGCGCCTCCCGCGAGGGCGAGAAGTTTTTCAGCGACGGGCGCGTGTACATCGAGCGCTATCTGCCAAACCCGCGCCACATCGAAGTTCAGATCCTCGCCGACACGCAGGGCAACACGATCCACCTGGGCGAGCGCGACTGCTCAATTCAGCGCCGCCACCAGAAGTTGATTGAGGAGGCGCCCGCTGCCAGCTGGGTCGTTGACGAGGCGCTGCGCGAGAAGATCGGCAAAATCGGCGTCGATGCAGCAAAGGCGGTCGGTTATGTCGGCGCCGGAACCGTTGAGGGGATGCTGCAGGACGGCGAGTACTTCTTCCTCGAGATGAACACGCGCGTTCAGGTTGAGCACTGCGTGACAGAGATGGTGACCGGAATCGACATTGTTCGTGAGGGAATTCGCGCCGCGGCTGGCGAGACGCTTTCGGTCACTCAGGATCAAGTTGAGATGCGCGGCCACGCGATCGAGTGCCGCATCAACGCCGAGAACGCGGCCAAAAACTTTGCCCCCGCTCCCGGCAAAATAGGCCGTTACGTCGAGCCCGCCGGCCCCGGCGTGCGCGTGGACTCCGGCGTCGGTGAGAACGGCGAGGTCACGCCGATGTACGACCCGATGGTCGCCAAGCTGATCGTCTGGGACGTTGACCGCGAGCACGCCACGGCGCGAATGCTGCGAGCACTCGGCGAATACGAGATTGAAGGCCTGACGACGTTGATCCCGTTCCACAGCGCGCTGCTGGCGACCGAGCAGTGGGCCAAAGCGGAGATCTGCCGTGACTTGACCGAAGACAAAGAGTGGCTTAAGTCAACGGCGCCGGAGCGGCCAGTCGAACGGGTTGACGCCGACGGAGCCGAGCAGCTTGAGCAGCAGTACACGGTCGAAGTTTCAGGCCGCCGTTTCGACGTAAACGTGATCGGCCCGCCGCCAAGCGGCGGCGCTCACCCAGCCCAGGCTGCAGCGCCGAAGCCAAAGCGCGGCGAGCGCAAGAGCAGCGCCGGTGGAGGCGCCGACACGCTCGAAGCGCCGCTCCAAGGCAACATCTGGAAGGTCGTCGTAAAGGCCGGCGACAAGGTAGAAGAAGGCCAGCTGCTCTGCATCATCGAAGCGATGAAGATGGAGAACGAGATCACCGCCCACAAGGCCGGCACGATCGCCGAACTGCCTATCACCGAAGGCGCACCGATCGGTGCTGGTGACCCAATCGCCCGAATCGTCAGCGAGCCGCCCGCCGAATGAGCGAGCCGCGCGTCTGGCTCGCGTCCGGCGCTGAGAAGGACGAAGTGGCGCGACTGCTGATCGGCTTTCGAAACGACCTCGGCTACGACTTTCCGAGCGATCAAAGCTTGACTAACGGCGTCGCGCAGCTAATCAGCGGCGACTCAACCGACTACCTGCTTGGCGCGCTCGCTGACGGGCCGGCCGCTGGCGTCTGCCAGCTGCGCTTCCGCTACGGAATCTGGCAGGCAGGGAATGACTGCCTGCTGGAAGATCTATTCATCGAAGAGCAAGCCCGCGGCAGCGGCCTTGGGCGCGCAATGACGGAGTTCGCGATTGAGCACGCCGCCGGTGCGCGCGACTGCCGGCGGATCGAACTTGACGTCAATGAGGCAAACGAGCCGGCGCTGAAGCTTTACGAATCGCTCGACTTCGGCATCAAGAACAATAACGGCGGCCGCGACCTCTACCTGCGCCGCAACCTCAGCGCAGAGCCTTAAGCGCCCGGCTCGGCTTCAATCCGCTCAAGGTTGGCAGCGTGAATCTTCTGCTGCTCACCGCCGCGGCGCGCCAGTGGCAGCTCAAGCGTCTCTAAATACTTCAGGTCCTCGCCAAGAATCGCCAGCGCGCGCGGCCGGTCGAGCACCGCCCCGTGGCCGGGAATCACGTGCGTGGAGCGCTCAACGAGCTCGCGCAGCCGCTCCAGCGTGGCGCGGTAGGCTGAACGCGAGCCACCCTTCGAGATCATCGGAATCTCAACCGGCGAGAGGTAATCACCGCAGATCAGCACATCGGCCCAAGGGACAAAGATCGCCATTCCGTCAGCGGTGTGACCATCGGCCGGGTAAAGCTCAAGCTCTTGATCGCCAATTTCGATCACGCCGGGAACCGGCAGCGCCTGAACCTGCCCGAGTGAGAGCGGCGCTGGCCGCTCGACGTAGTTCTGCTCGTCAAACGCGCGCAGCTCGCGCGCGGCTGCGCCCGGTTCGCTACTTAGCCGCGCTGCGCTGGTCTCACAGCAGCCAAGCGCTAACCCCGGAAAGGCGAGGCGGCCCAGCAGGTGATCCCAGTCGGCGTGAGTAGCCAGCAGCCCGCTGCAGCTCCAGCCGACGTGCTCCAAGACTCCCGTCAGCGCCTCAAGCTCTTCTGGCAGCGGCGGTGAATCGACAACGAATGTTTCCTCGCCGCGATGGATCACCGTGCAGCTCGTCTGCCAATAAGCGGAGCGGCCAACAAGAACGTCTTGATCCAGCGCGACTACCCGCACCCCCGAAGGCTCCCTACGCGGCGCCGAGCAGCTTCGCGGCGGCCAGCAGCGTCTTTACCTCAGCTGTTGGCTTCTTCTCATTGGGCTCGAGCTTGCGCTTCGTGCGGTTGACCCAGATCACAGGAACCCTGGCCTTCAGCGCCGGAAGCACATCGGCCTCATAGCCGCAGCAAATGTGAACCCAGTCCTTCTTGCCACCGACGCGGCGAGCGAACTCCTTGAAGTGGGCAGGCTCAGGCTTGTAGGAGCGAACCTGCTGCGCTGTTACGACGAGGCCAAACTCAAGCGGCAGGTAGCGACGTGTTTCACCGAGCAGGCGGTCATCGATGTTCGAGATAAGTCCCGTGTCAAACTTTTTGGCGAAGCGCCCGAGCTGCAAGTTGGTCTCCTTGAAAGGGCGCCAGCGGAGCACCGAATCGGGCAGGAAGCCAGCGCGCGAAGGCTCCAGATCCCACTTGATCTCCTCGGCGATCTGCATAGCGACGCGGCGCAGGACCTCGGCGTAAAGCTCATAAGAGCCGCTCTCGATCTCATGCTGGAGCTCGACGAAGCGAGCGAAAACAGCGTCAGGATCTTCGATCTCAAAGCCGCTGCGCTTGGCCTCAGTGGCAAACGCGGTCTTCACGCCGGTCTCCCAATCAATCAGAGTTCCATAGACATCGAAGGTGACCCATTTGGGTTTTTTGGGAATTGGCATCGCGCTTAGTCTAGGTCGCGACGGGCGAGGGGTGCCCTCCGATAGCGTTGCGCCTCACAATGGACCTCCTCGAATATCAAGGCAAACAGCTTTTCGCGCGGCATGAAATTCCCGTTCCAGAGGGCATTCCAGCGCGAACGGTCGATCAAGCGCTCGACGCGGCCGAAAAGATTGGCTACCCCTGCGTGGTCAAAGCACAGGTCAAGATCGGCGGCCGCGGCAAGGCCGGCGGCGTCAAAGTGGCGGCCAACGCAGCCGAAGCGCGCGAGCACGCCGAAGCAATTCTCGGCATGGACATCAAAGGCTTCACGGTCCACGAACTTTGGATTGAGGAGGCCTCCGAAATTGAGGCTGAGTACTACGCGGCGATCGTCTTCGACCGCTCTGCTCGCGCAGCCCTGGTGATGCTTTCGACGCAGGGTGGAATGGACATCGAGCAGGTTTCGGCTGAGAGCCCAGAGGCGATCGCCACTCTTCACGTTGATCCGCTACTTGGCTTCCAGCCGTTTGAGGCGCGGCGGCTGGCTTTCGAGGCCGGGATCGACGCCGACCTAATTCGTCCCATCGGCGACTTTCTTGCCCGTCTTTACGAAACGTTCATCGCTGAGGAAGCGCTGCTCGTCGAGGTGAACCCGGTGATCATCACGCCGGAGCGCAAGGTCAGGGCGCTCGATTCGAAGGTCACGCTGGACCCCAGCGCGCTCTACCGCCACGAAGCTAACTCGCAGCTGCGCGACCCAAGCGACGAGGACCCACAGGAGCAGATGGCGCGCGACCGTGGCCTCACCTACGTCAAGCTCGACGGCGACATCGGCATTCTCGGCAACGGCGCGGGCCTCGTGATGAGCACGCTTGACGTCGTCGCTCAGTACGGCGGCGAGCCAGCAAACTTCCTTGACGCAGGCGGCGGCTCAAAGGCTGAAGCGATCACCAGCGCGGTCGAAGTAATCTGCTCGAACGACAAAGTAAAAGCAGTGCTGTTCAACATCTTCGGCGGCATTACGCGCTGCGATGAGGTGGCCAACGGACTGATCGAAGCCTTCGCGACTGCTGCGCCAACAGTCCCGTTCGTCGTCCGGCTCGACGGCACCAATGACGTCGAAGGACGCAAGATTCTCGCCAACGCGAAGCTGCCTGGCATGCACACAGCAGCAACGATGAACGAGGCGGCCGAAATGGTTGTCGCGCTGGCCAAGGGAGAATCGGTATGAGCGTTCTGGTCGGAACGGATACGCGACTCTGCGTCGCGGGCATCACCGGCAGCGAAGGGCGATTCCATACGCTCAATAATCGCGCTTACGGCACCAACGTCGTTAGTGGCGTAACCCCCGGCAAGGGCGGCCAGGACGTTGAGGGGATTCCCGTTTTCAACACCTTCCACGCTGCAGCCGAGCAGAGCGGCGCCAACACGGCAATGATCTTCGTGCCGCCGCCGTTTGCAGCCGACTCAATCCTTGAGGCGGCCGACGCGGGAATTGAGACGATCATCGCGATAACCGAAGGGATTCCCGCTCACGATGAACTGCGCGTTTATGCGCAGATCAAGCGAACCCCTGGCGTGCGGTTGATCGGACCGAACTGCCCGGGAGTGCTCTCCCCCGGCAAGGCCAACGTAGGGATTATCCCGGCGTCGTTCTTTAAGGAAGGGAATATTGGCGTGATGTCCCGCTCCGGCACGCTGACCTACCAGATCGGAAATGAGCTTGCCGGGCAGGGCTTTGGCAACTCGTCGATCGTTGGGCTTGGCGGCGATCCAATTCCCGGCACGAGCTTCATCGACGTGCTCGAGATGTTCGAAAATGACGACCAGACCGAGCTGATCGTGATGAGCGGTGAGATCGGCGGCGACGCCGAAGAGCTGGCCGCAGAGTACATCGGCGAAAACGTCACGAAACCGGTCGTCGGCTACATCGCTGGCTTCACTGCGCCTCCCGGCAAGACGATGGGCCACGCCGGCGCAATCGTCTCCGGCTCGAAGGGAACCGCGGCAGCTAAGGCAGAGGCTCTCGAAGCAAAGGGAGTGCGCGTGGGACGCACGCCAACGCAGGTTGCGCAGATCGCGGTCGAGATTCTCGGCGGCTGAATTGCGCGCCAGCCGGTAGCTTTAGCCTGACGATGGCCGACGACCAGCCAGGCGACGTACGCGACACTCTCAGCGAGCTTGAGCGGCGGCTGCGCGAGCTCGAAGGAGACCTGCGCAGCGGCGGCTCTCAGCAGGGCGCTGAGGCGCCAGCTACCGACCCGCCCATGGCCAACGCCGACGCGTCAGCGGTCGGCGGCGACGGCACGCGGCACCCCTCGGGGACCTTGATCGCCGCAATTGCAACGGCCGCGCTGCTGGCTGCCGTGCTGATCGTGATCCTCGTCAGTTCGGGCAGCGATACACCGAGCACGGCTCCCGGCGCGTCGCAGATCGCGATCGGCGCAGGCCTCGACGGCAGCGACCCGGCGGAGGGGCTCGCGAAACTTGACGGCGTTCGCGGTGCGCGCGGCGACGCCGCCGCTGAGGCCTGCGTGGGAACCGCCGCCGCGGCACTCGTAATCGTCCAGCCGAAGCCGACGACGGTCGGCTGCGCCGGGCTGCAGACGCTACTGACGCTGACCGTCTCGGCGACCGGGTTGGCCGAACGTGGCGGCCGGCAGCGCTGCCTGCGGGCCAGCCAGGTGGCCGCGCAATCGAGCGGTCCTTCCAACGGCCTCAGCCACCAGCGGGCCGCGCGAATCGACGCCGCGGCAGGCCAGGCCACTGCCGCCGCGGCGGCCCGCAAATCGTCGCCAGCGGCGAGCATCGGCGCGCAGCGCGCCGCAGCGGCAAAGGCAGGCTCAAAATTTGACCGCAGCCATCGCCTGAGCCTCGCCGAGATCCGCGACGCCAGCGGCAGCTGCATAGCCCCGACCGCCGCCACGCTGCGCTCCGGCAGCTACCCGCTGAGCCTTCGGATCGCACTGCTCGCGCGCCCCGACAGCGCATCGAGCGCGAACGTCAAAGCGGCCTCCCAGGCGCTGCGCAAGGTTCTCAACGGACCGGTGCCGGTCAGCGCCGTGGTGCGCGGGCGCTGAGGCTGACGCACCGGGCATCCGTCACTAACGCAATCAGTCGGTTTTAGCAGCGCCCTCCTGGAGGGCGTGGATCGCGATCCGCCGCTGTAATACCTCAAACCCCATCAGGTTTTGCTAATTTACTCGAATGAACAAGTTCGAGCGCACCAAGCTGGAGAAGGACGGGCTCGAGGTCTACGACGCGCTGATGCGTGCCTCCCGCGACGGCTACGAGACTCTCGACGACGGCGACATGATGCGCCTGAAGTGGTACGGGCTCTACCAGCACAACACCAAGGACGCCTACTTCATGCTGCGCGTGAAGGTCGTCCAGGGCATTCTCAGCGCGGACCAGGCCGAAGCCCTCGCGAGCATCACTGAGGACTTCGGGCGCGGGATCATCGACTGCACGACGCGCCAATGCGTGCAGATCCACTGGATCACGCTCGACAATGTCCCTGAGATCTTCGAGCGCCTGGACGCCGTCGGCCTGACGACCTCGGGCGCCTGCGGCGACATCACGCGCAACGTGATCGGCTGCACCCTGGCCGGCATCGGCCACGAGCAGGTCGTCGACGGCCACGCCACGGCCGAGGCGATCCACCGGCACTTCCTCGACAACAAGCTGTACTCGAACCTCCCGCGCAAATACAAGATCTCCGTGACCGGCTGCCGCGAGGACTGCGCCCGCGGACTGATCAACGACGTCGCCCTCAGCGGGGCGGTGAATGACGACGGCGCCGGCGGGTTCAACCTGCGCATCGGTGGCGGCCTGTCGTCGGCGCCGCGCTTTGCGCGCTGGATCGACGTCTTCGTCACGCCCGAGGAGGCCCCCGAGGTCGTCGAGGGCATCACCGCGATCTTCCGCGACTCCGAGGAGAACCGCACCAAGCGCGGCCGCGCCCGCCTGAAGTTCCTCGTCGACGCGATCGGCCCCGAGGCCTTCCGCGAGGAGCTCGAGCGCCGGGTCGGCCGTCCCCTGGCCCGCGGCGCCGACGCCGCACCCGACCTGCTCGGCCACGACCATATCGGCGTGGAGGCGCAGAACGACGAGCTCCACAGCGCCGTCGGCTTCTGCGTCCCGGTCGGCCGCCTCAAGGGCGAGCAGCTGGCGGAGTTCGCGCGCCTGGCGCGCGAGTACGGCACGCATCCCGAGGTCCGCCTCACCCACCAGCAGAACGTCCTGCTGCCGTGGATCCCCGACGAGCGCGTCGACGCGCTGCTCGCCGAGGAGCTCGCCCAGCAGCTCAGCCCGCGGCCCGAGCTGTTCACCCGCGCGATGCAGTCGTGTACCGGCAAGGAGTTCTGCGGCCTGGCCAAGGTCTACACCAAGCAGCGCGCGCTGGAGATCTCCGCCTTCCTCAACGAGCACGTACTACCGAATGGGCACGGCGACGACTTCCGCCTGCACTTCGCGGGCTGCTCGTCGAGCTGCGCGCAGCACCAAATCGGCGACATCGGCATCGAAGGCGTCCTCAAGAGAGTGGACAAGGAGTTCATCGAGGCGATGGACATCCGCATCGGCGGCCGCCTCGGCCCGGACCCGAAGTTCGGCGACGTCGTCGTGCGCAAGGTCCCCCACTACGACCTCAACGAGAAGCTGCTGCAGATCTTCAGCCTCTACGAGACCAACCACGCCGAGGGCGAGACGTTTCGCGCCTTCGCGGCCCGCACCCCGGCCGAGTGGTGGGAGGAGCGCCTCGCGATCGAAGAGGCCGAGCTCGTGGAGGCCGACGCGTGAGCACAGTCGCGCCCGCAGCGACCGAAGTCCCGGACCTGGAGGGCGCCACGGCGCCGGAGGTGCTGGCCTACATGGCGGAGCGCTTCCACCCGCGGCTCTATGTCGCGTGCTCGTTCCAGAAGGAGGCCTCGGTGATCCTGCACATGCTCGTGCAGATCGAGCCCGCCGCGCGCTTCTTCACCCTCGACACCGGGCTGCTGTTCCCGCAGACCTACGACACGTGGCGTGCGATCGAGGCCCGCTACGGCGTGACGATCGATGGCTTCCAGGGCGTCAGCCTCGCCCGCCAGGCGGCCGAGTGCGGCGGCGAGCTGTGGAAGCGCGACCCCGACGCGTGCTGCGCGATCCGCAAGGTCACCCCGATGCGTGAGGCGCTCGCTGGTGTCGACGGGTGGATCGCCGGCCTGCGCCGCGACCAGTCCAGCGACCGCGCAGAGACACCCAAGCTGCACTGGGACGCCAAACACGACCTGTGGAAGGCCAACCCGCTCGCCGACTGGACCGAGAAGGACGTCTGGCGCTACATCGTCCAGCACGACATTCCGTACCACCCGCTCCACGACCAGGGCTATGCCTCGATCGGCTGCACCCACTGCACCACGCCCGGGGCCGGGCGCGAGGGGCGGTGGGTCGGCAGCGACAAGAACGAGTGCGGCCTGCACGTCGCCTGATCCGATGGACCCGCTGGTCATCCTCTTCGGCCTGGGGGTCGGGATCCTCATCGGCCTGACGGGCATCGGCGGCGGCTCGCTGCCCGGCGGCTGGATCGGCACCGAGCTGGTCACGAAGGTGCATCAGGACGGGCTGCGCCCGGCTCTGGGCGTCATCCTGCTCGCCGCGGCGCTGGCGGTCTTCACCAAGGCCGGCGTCGCCATGCCGGTGGCCGTCATCGTCGGGCTGCCACTGACGATCGGGCTGCTCGCCTGGGCCCTGCACCACTGGCGCCTGCGCAGGCGTCCCACCCTGGAGGTGGTCTGATCACCTACGAGCTGAGCAACCTGCGGATCCTCGAGTCCGAGGCGATCCACGTGATGCGTGAGGTCGCGGCCGAGCTCGAGCGCCCCGTGCTCCTGTTCTCCGGAGGCAAGGACTCGATCGTCCTCTTGCGCCTGGCCGAGAAGGCGTTTCGCCCGGGGCGCTTCCCATTCCCGCTGATGCACGTCGACACGGGGCACAACTTCGCCGAGGTGATCGCGTTCCGCGACCGCCGCGTCGCCGAGCTGGGCGAGCGGTTGATCGTCGCCAGCGTGCAGGACTCGATCGACCTGGGGCGCGTGGTGGAGCAGACCGGGCCGCGTGCCTCCCGCAACCGCCTGCAGACGACGACGCTGCTCGACGCGCTCGCCGAGCACCGCTTCGATGCGGCCTTCGGCGGCGCGCGCCGCGACGAAGAGCGAGCCCGGGCCAAAGAGCGGATCTTCTCCTTCCGCAACGACTCCGGCGGCTGGGACCCCAAGAACCAGCGCCCCGAGCTGTGGAACCTCTACAACGGGCGCATCCGCAAGGGCGAGAACGTCCGCGTCTTCCCGATCTCCAACTGGACCGAGCTCGACGTGTGGCAGTACATCGCGGAGGAGCAACTGGAGCTCCCCTCGATCTACTTCGCCCACCAGCGCGAGGTCTTCCGGCGCGACGGGATGCTCTACGCGACCAGCGACTTCACCGACCTGTTGCCCGACGAGGAGCCGTTCACCCAGTCCGTACGCTACCGCACCGTCGGCGACATGTCGTGCACGGGCGCGGTGCGTTCGACCGCCGACTCGCTGAAGACGGTCGTCAACGAGATTGCCGCCACGCGCATCACCGAGCGCGGCGAGACGCGCGCCGACGACCGAGCGTCGGAGGCCGCCATGGAGGACCGCAAGAAGGAGGGCTACTTCTAGTGTGGCGTTTCGTAAACAGGTCGGTTGAGCGGGACCACGACGGCCGAGTCGATCAGCGCCACGCGCCCTTGCGGGCCGACCGTCACGGGACGGGCCACTGATGCCAACCACCGAGCTCCTGCGCTTCGCCACCGCCGGGTCCGTCGACGACGGCAAAAGCACGCTGATTGGGCGCCTCCTGTATGACACCAAGTCGATCTTCCAGGACCAGCTCGAGCAGGTCACTGAGGCGTCGATGCGCCGCCACGGCCACAACGGCAGCGTCGACCTGTCGCTGCTCACCGACGGACTGCGCGCCGAGCGCGAACAGGGCATCACGATCGACGTCGCCTATCGCTACTTTGCCACGCCGCGGCGCAGGTTCATCATCGCCGACACCCCCGGCCACATCCTCTACACGCGCAACATGGTCACCGGCGCCTCGACAGCCGACCTGGCCGTCGTGCTCGTCGACGCGCGCAACGGCATCGTGCAGCAGTCCCGGCGCCACGCGTTCATCTCTTCGCTGCTGCGCATCCCCCACCTGGTCGTGTGCGTGAACAAGATGGACCTGGTCGGCTGGAGCCAGGCCCGCTTCGACGAAATCGTCGCGGAGTTCACCGACTTCGCGGCCAAGCTCGAGGTCACCGACATCACCTTCATCCCGATCTCGGCGCTGGACGGCGACAACGTCGTCGAGCGCTCAGCGAAGATGCCCTGGTACGAAGGCTCGCCGCTGCTCTACCACCTTGAGCACGTGCACATCGCCTCGGACCGCAACCTGATCGACCCGCGCCTCCCGGTGCAGTGGGTCGTGCGGCCCGGCAGTGATGAGCACCACGACTACCGCGGCTTCGCGGGACAGGTCGCGGGCGGCGTCTTCCGCGTCGGCGACCCGGTGGTGGTGCTGCCCAGCGGCGCGCGCTCGTCGGTCTACGCGATCGACACCTTCGACGGCCCGCTGGAGGAGGCGTTTCCGCCGATGTCGGTCTCGCTGCGCCTGACCGACGACATCGACGTCTCACGCGGCGACGTCATCTGCCGACCGCGCAACCACCCCGAGGTCAGTCGCGACATCGACGCGATCGTCTGCTGGATGCATGAGCGCCCCGCGCAGGCGGGGGGCCGATACCTGATCAAGCACACGACGCGCACCGCCCATTCCGTCGCCGCCGAGATCACGCACCGCATCGATGTCGACACGTTGCACCACGACGAGGCCGCCGGCGAGCTCGGGCTCAACGACATCGGTCGCATGCGTCTGCGCACCAGCGTGGCGCTCGTGTTCGATGCCTACCGTCGCAACCGCACGACCGGCAGCTTCATCCTGATCGACGAGGCCAGCAACGACACCGTCGGGGCGGGGATGATCATCGGCCCGGCCGATAGCGGCCCCGAGCAGGCGGCCGCGCCGGCCGCGACCCGCTCAGCCGGCGTCATATGGGAACCCGGATCGCTGACGCGCGAGCGCCGCTGGGACACCCTCGGCACCCGCGGCGCGACCGTCTGGTTCACGGGCCTGCCCGCCTCGGGCAAGTCGCACGTCGCCGCCGGCCTCGAGGAGCGCCTCGTCGAGGCCGGCCACTCGGCCTACCGACTGGACGGCGACAACCTGCGCCACGGCCTGAACGGCAACCTGGGCTTCAGCGCAGAGGATCGCGCCGAGAACGTGCGCCGCACCGCCCACGCCGCATGGCTGCTCGCCGACGCGGGCTTGATCGCGCTCGTCTCGCTCGTCAGCCCCTACGCCGCCGACCGCGCGGTCGCACGCGAGATCCACGAGCAGCAGGGGCTCGAGTTCGTCGAGATCTTCGTTGACACGCCGCTGGAACTGTGCGAGCGCCGCGACCCCAAGGGCCTGTACGCCGACGCGCGGCGCGGCGACCTCAAGGGCATGACCGGGATCGACGACCCCTATGAGGCGCCCGAGGCGCCTGATCTCGTATTGCTACCCGCAGACCCGGACCCGCTCGGCGCCATACTCGCACTGCTGCGGCGCCGCGGTATCCTCGATACAACCACCAACTAAACCCGTGACGCTGCACTAGCGTAGATTCCACCTAATGAGCGACACAATCTCCTTCGCGCGCGGCGCCCCCTCACTCGACATCATCGACGTCGAAGGGCTGAAGGCTTCGGCAGCTGAATCTTTCAGCGAGGACCCGGGCGGCGTAACCGCTTACGGCACGGCCGGTGGCTACGCGCCGCTGCGCAAGTGGATCGCCGAGCGTCATGGCGTGGAGGTCGACCAGGTGATCGTCACGAACGGCTCGATGCAGGCCGACGCTTTCCTCTTCGACGCGCTCGTTCAGCCCGGTGATTCGGTCGTTGTTGAGCGACCGACCTACGACCGCACGCTGCTTGGCCTGCTCGAACGCGGCGCCGACCTAACAATGATCGAGCTGGAGCCCGACGGGATCGACACTGCCGCGCTGCGAGCAGCGCTAGAGGGCGGGCTGCGCCCACGCTTCGCGCACATCATCCCGAACTTTCAGAACCCTGCCGGCTACACGCTCAGCCAAAGTAAGCGCGAGCAGCTGCTGGAACTAGCGGCGCAGTACGACTTCCTGATCTTCGAGGACGATCCGTACATAGAGATTCGCTTCACCGGAGAGCGACTACCGACGATGCTCTCGCTCGACGGCGCTGACGGAGGCAAGGTTGTGTACGCCTCCTCATTCTCGAAGACGGTATGCCCAGGAATCCGCGTCGGCTATCTCGTCGGCCCCGCAGCGCTGATCAAAGAGATCACGACGGCGGCGACCAACACCTACATTTCTCCCGACATGGTGGCGCAAGGGATCGTTTACCAGTTCTGCGTTTCAGGGCGGATCGAAGAATCAGTCAAAACCGTCAGCGCGGCGCTGGCTGAGCGCGTGGCGGCGCTGACCGCGGCGCTCGACGAGCACCTTCCCGAAGCGGAGTACAACGCCCCCGAGGGTGGCTACTTCATGTGGGTTGAGCTACCCGAAGGAACTGACGTAGCAGCGCTCGAGCAGGCCGCGGCTGAGCGCGACGTTGTCTTCGTCAAGGGTGAGGACTTCGTGATCGAAGGCGCAACCAACCAGCTTCGGCTCGCCTACTCCGGCGTAACACCAGCGCAGATCAGCGAAGGCATCGAGCGGCTCGCTGATGCTTATCGCTCGCTCTAACCAGCGGGCACAGCATTTAGTCGCGATCGCGAGCTGCTGTGACGGCGGCCGTCAGTGCGACGCCGCGCGCGCAGCGGATAGGCTCGTGCAATGGAGATTGAACCGGGCACGCGGGCCTTCATCACCGGAGCCTCGCGTGGGATAGGCGCCGCGCTGGCGCTAGCTCTAGCGCAGCGGGGAGCGGTCGTTGGGCTTGCTGCGCGCTCACTCGACCAACTCGAAGCTGTTTCCGCATCACTGCCGGGCGAGCACCACGAATACGAGTGCGACGTGCGCTCCAGCGAATCGGTCAAAGCGGCGATCGACCGCTTCGCCGCAGATGCCGGCGGAATTGAACTGCTCGTCGCCAACGCCGGAATTACGCACTACGGCCCGTTCCGCGACGAGCCGCTCGAAAACGCGCTCGAGATGAGCGAGATCAACTGGCACGGCACGCTGCGCACCGTCCACTACGGCCTTCCCTACATGCTCGACCGAGCGCGCGGGCAGATCGTTGTGATCAGCTCCGGAGCGGCGCTGCGCTCGTTCCCATGGGCCGCTACGTACGGTGGCACGAAGGCCGCGCAGCGACTCTTCGCCGAAGCGCTCCGGCACGAGCTGAGCGGCACCGGCGTCTCCCTAACAACGGTTTACCCTGGCGAAATCGAGACTACGCTGCACGCGCACGAGCGCGACCGAATGCCTGATTGGTATCGCGGCGGCAACGCAGCCGATCCTGCGGATCTAGCGGCGAAGATCATTGAGGCCGTCGAGGAGGATCGCCGCGCCGTTTACTTCCCGCCGTTTGTGCGCCTGCTGCAACTAGTCCACAACGTGAGCCCACGCGCAGGCGACGCGCTGCTGCGTAGGCTGCGCGGCGGCACAGCAGCGCCGCGCCGCGACTGATGCCAAGCGACGCGCGCGCGGTGCTGGTAGCCCCTGACTCATTTAAGGGAAGCTTTCGAGCAACCGAAGTGGCGGCGGCGCTCGGCCGCGGGCTGGAGTCGGTTGTGAGCGCTGCGCCGGATCTAATGCCGGTCGCTGATGGCGGTGAAGGAACGCTCGAAGTGCTGCTGCTGGCGCTGGGCGGCGAGACCGCTGGTGCTGACGCCTGCGACGCTCTGCGGCGGCCAATCAAAGCCGGCTTTGGCCTAGTTGAAAATGGTTCAACGGCAATCGTTGAAACGGCGCAGGCGATCGGCCTGCCTCAGATCAAGGAAAGCGAGCGCGACGCCGAAGCAGCCAGCTCTTACGGCGCCGGGCAGCTGATCGCCGCGGCCGCGCAGAGCGGCGCAGGCCGCGTGATCGTCGCCGTTGGTGGCAGCGCCAGCAGCGATGGTGGCGCTGGAGCGCTGGAGGCGATCGAGCAGGCTGGCGGCATCGGCGAAGCGCAGTTAGTTGTCTGCTGCGACGTCAATACGCCGTTCGAGCTGGCAGCCGAAGTTTTTGGGCCGCAGAAGGGCGCCGATCCACAGGCAGTTGAGCGGCTAACAGCTCGCCTCGGCGAACTCGCGGCCTCATTCTCGCGCGACCCGCGCGGCGTTGAGATGAGCGGCTGCGCAGGAGGGCTCTCCGGCGCGCTTTGGGCCGAGCATGGCGCGGCGCTTGAATCAGGCGCCCGATTCGTACTTAGCGCGCTCGGCGCCGACGAGAGGATCAAGGCGGCGCGCGCCGTGGTTGTAGCCGAAGGGCGGCTCGACCGAACAACTTTGGAAGGAAAGATCGCGGCCGAAGTCTCGGTCCGCGCGCGCCAGATGGGCGTTCCTTGCTACGCCGTCGTAGGCAGCAACAAGCTTGAGCCGATCGATCAGAGGATCCTCGACATTCAGGCCGTGATCGAAGCGACAACGCTCGACGAGATAGAACTGGCCGGGCGCGAAATTGGCGCGTACCTCTAAGCGCGCAGCGGGGTAGATAGTTTTCGATGGCCAACCGTTCACGATCAACGTTCAGGGGCTCGACGCCGCGGCGCGCGACCGTCGTTGGTGCCGGCTCGTTCGGCACCGCGGTAGCGGTGCTGCTGGTTCGCGCCGGTGTGCGCACAACGCTCCAGGCCCGGACCGCGGCGCAAGCAGCCCTGCTCCAGCGCGACGGCGAGAACCGCGCCTACCTGCCTGGCGTGGCTTTCCCGCGCGAGCTGCGGATCGAAACATCGGCCGATTCGCTGGAACGCGCCGAGCTTGTTCTACTCGCCGTTCCCTCGATCGCAATCGCCGGCGTAATCGCTGAGCTCGAGCAGCGCGGCCTTGGCCGCAGCACGCCGGTTGTGTCGCTGGCGAAGGGGCTTGTCGCGCCGAGCGGAGCCGTTACAACATCGGTCAGTAGCGCGCTTTATGGGGCCGAGCGCGTGGCCGTTATCGGGGGGCCAGCGCACGCCGACGAGCTAGTCCATGACGGCGGCGCGCTGGTCGCTGCCTCGACCGACGAGCAGCTAGCTGGAATGCTCGCTCACCTCTTCACTCGCGGCGGCGTCATCTGCGAGATCTCAAACGACCCGCTCGGCGTTGAATACGCCGGCGCAGCGAAAAACGCTGCGGCGCTCGCTTCCGGCGCGACCGAAGCTCAGGGGCTCAACGCTGCAGGCGCCGCGGCAGGCCACATCTTCCAAGAGATTTGGCGCCTCGCGGAAAGTCAGGGCGCCAAGCCGGACTCGATGATTGGTCTCGCCGGAACAGGCGACCTTGTGGCGACGGCACTCGCGCCCGGAAGCCGCAACCGGCGCGCAGGTGAGCTGCTCGGTGCAGGTGTGCCAGCGGCAGAGATCCCGGAGCGGGTCGGCCAAGCGGTCGAGGCGCTGGAGTCGGTGCCGATGCTGGCCAAGGCGCTGTCGGACGCTGGTATCGACGCGCCGGTAACGGCAGGCCTGAGCGCGCTGATCTCAGGGCAATTAAGCGTTGACAACTGGACCGCGCTGGTCCGTACATCGGTTCCACCGCCGGCGCTCTGGCGCAGGCGTGTGCGCCCTGGCTTCTGGGCCCGGCTGCGCGCCCGCCTGGGCGGCAAGCGCTAGCTACGCAGCAGCGCTGCTCAGCCGCCGCGGAGCGTCGTCAGAATTGCTTCGTACACGCCTGCGCCGTGCGCCGCTTCAGCGACGCGCACGTTGGCGTGACCCGCCATCGCTTCGAGCAGCTGAGGGTCACGCTCCAAAGCGTTGGCAACAAACCAGAAGCTGCCGACCGTCGTCGCTACGCGAAGGTCTTCGCGCGAGTCACCGACCGCCACGCACTCCTCCGGCTTGTAGCCGCGCATCCGCTGGTGGGCGGCCACGGCGTGAGCCTTTGAAACGCCGCGCGGGCGCAGGTGGTAAGCGTGCACTTCGGACAGCCCAGCGAGCGCCGGTGAGCGGCGGTGAACGGCTCCATTGTCGGTCAGCTCGAGCTCCTCGTGGCCATTGTCGGCAAGGAAATGGTCGGCGGCGCTGGTGTCAATTAGGCCGCGCAGCAGGTGCGAAACCTCACGCTCCTTGTGCCACGGGTCGTGAACCTCAAGGCAGCCGGAGTACTCCTCCAGCAGCAGCGCCGGCGCTCCACTGTCTTCGATCTGCTGGTGGATCGTGCGCTCGTCTGGCTGCCAAGTGCCGGTAAGCCAGTAGGTCTCGCCTTCCATCACAATGCCAGCTCCAGTCTCGAAGATGCAGCAGCCTTGACCAAAAAGTCGGGCGTCCTCGATCGCCGTTGAGCGGCGGCGGCCAGACATCACTACAACCTCAATCTCGGCGCGCAGGCAGGCCTCTATCGCCTTCGCACCAAGTGGCGCGACCTCGCCGTCCGGTCCGGCAAAAAGGCCGCCGCCAGGCCCGAGCAAAGTGCCATCCATGTCAACGTATGCGCAGCGCACCTGTCGAGGGTAGCCATCGGCCTTACCATCACTGACGTGAGCACCGTCCGCACTACCGAAGCTTGGAGCGCCATGCTGGACGCGGGCCGCGCCGATGGCCGTCTGGTGCGCGAAGCATTCCAAGGTTCGCGGGCAGCAAAGCCCGTCGCGATACCGGCCGACCTTCACCCAAAGCTGCTCGCCGGGCTCGAGACAGCCGGGATTGAGCAGCTTTACAGCCACCAGCTAGAGGCGCTC
>JBDNJF010000020.1:0-9974 GCA_041687955.1 Solirubrobacteraceae bacterium | reverse complement strand
TTTATGAAGGTCGCCGGGCATTCATTTCGCGGTTTGCTGGGATCGAGTCCGGAGCCGAGTGCAAACGCTGGGAGCCCTTGCTCTCGGCTCTAGTTGACGGCGAAGCGACCAACGAGCAGCTCGTCGAGCTTCGCCCGCACCTGCGCCAATGCGGCTCATGCCGTGGCATCGTGCGCGAGATGCACCGCGCGAACGTACCGCTAGCCGCCGTATTCCCTGCGGCCTTGCTGGCAGGCGCCGGAACACAGTTCGATCAGGCTGGCAACGTTTTCATCCGAACCTACGAAGCCTTCACGAACTGGGCTAGCGAGCGTTCTGCTTCCTCTCTCGTGCGCGCTCAGATAGTGACCGAATCAGCGGTCGGTGCAGCGGGCAAGGTAACCGCTGTCGTCGCTGCCACCGCGGCCGCAGCCAGCGGCGGCGCTATTGCGCTCGACCAGGTATCGGGAGGAACTGCGCGTGCTCCGCAGTTGGCGCTTCTCACTGGTGACACGGTCAGTAGGTCGGCGGGCGAGCGGTCGCGCGCGGATCGGGTCGCGCTCCGTGCCCGCCAGCAGTCCCGCCGTCGCGCGCAAGCAGCGCGGGCGGCTGCAGCGTTGGTGCCAACTGGCTCAGCTCCCGTCGCCGCCGCCCCGGCCGCGTCGAGCCCCGCCCCGGCCGCCTCGGCGCCAGCAACGTCAAGGCCAGAGCCAGCCAGCGCCGAAATGGGCCTCGAGTAGCGCTCCCAAGGGCCAATCGCCCGTGTCGTCCGCTGTGGTGCGTACTTTTGATCGCGAATCCCCTGCCTTCGGAGCTGCCGTTGCCCCTTTGTTTCATTGAGCCTCAGGACGCAATTCGAGTAATCGCCGAATCGGTTGGCCGCGACGCAAGACGCCAGTTACTTGGCGAGCTCGTGCGCGCCTGGGTCGACGCGATCCCCGAGACCGATCTCGAAACCCATTACGTGAAGGCCGTCGCCGACCTTGACGAACACGACCTCTCAATGCTCGCGGCTTGGCACGCCTCGATGGAGGTCGGTCAGCCGGTAGCTAATCGTGATTTTCTGCTTGGCGTCTTCGGCTCACTCGGCGAGCACCGCCGCGAGGCGCTGAAGATCGCTGCTGGCTTCCGCGGCGAAGAGGCGTTCGAGGCAGGAATATCAGAGGAGCAGGCGCTTGAAACTGTGCTTCCGGCCCTCAGCCGCGAGCGTTGCGCCGAACTGGCCGAGGAATGCATCGAGCTTTACCTTTGGGACCGAATGGGCTCCGACAACTAGCATCGCCGCGCCGCGATGCCTAAGGCAGCGCTGGTGGGGTCGGCTTTACCTCAGTCGCAGTTCCTTCAACGTCGTAGTCGCGCCGTCCCGGCCTCGAACGCGCGTACTTCGCCGCGCGTGAACCGAAGAGCGCACCTCTCAGCGTCCAGCCTGCCGGCCCGCCGAGGCTCGTGGCTGCATAGCTGACGGCCTTCGTCAGCGCGACTGCGCGAATGATGTCGCGCGTCGGCTGGAACAGCAAAAGCAGGCCGACGATGTCGGTTAAGAAGCCCGGCGTCAGCAGCAGTGCGCCGCCTGAAATAACGAGGCCACCGTCGGCGGTCTCCTTGGCTGGCACCTTGCCTTCGCCAAGCGCCGCCCTGAATCGCAGCCACGAGCGCGAGCCTTCGCGCATCAGCAGCCACGCGCCAAGCAATGAATCGGCGATCAGCAACGCAATTGTCCACCAGATGCCGATCATCGAACCGACCTGAATGATGATCGCCAGCTCGATTATCGGAACGACAATCAAGAGTAGAACTAGAACGGGCATAGTCTGCGTTTAATTGTAGTCAGTAAGGCGGGCTACAATCGCCGCTATGGCCAACGTTGACGAAGTTGAAGCTGCGCTGACAAACGTGATCGATCCCGAGCTAGGGCTCGACTTCGTCGAGCTGGGCTTGATCTACGAAATCGCCGTTGACGGCCCAAAAGTTCACGTCACCTACACGCTAACAACGCCAGCCTGCCCGATCGGCCCGATGGTCGCTGAGCAGATCGATGAGTTCGTCGGCGTGCTCGACGGAGTCGAAACGGTCGAGTCGGCGATGATCTTCACCCCACCGTGGACGCCGGAGATGATGAGCGAAGACGCGAAGTTCGCGCTCGGCTACTGAGTCGCTGCGGCTTCAGATGACAGGGTAAGCAGCTCGTCGATCGAATCCTGCAGCGCGTCGGCAAGCACGTCGATGTCGTCCATCTGATCGTAATCGCCGAGCAGCCCAAAGCTTAGGCCACCGTCGTAGCTCATGATCGCGATCGCTAGCGCGTGGTTACGTGGCAGGAAAGCAACTGGCGCGATTGAAAGCAGCCGTGAGCCCCCAACATAAAGCGGGAATTGTGGCCCGGGAACGTTCGTCACGATCAGGTTGAAGAGTCGAGTTGAGAAGTTCAGCCGAGACGCCTGCGCGAGCAATGTCGGCGGCGCAAAGTTCTGGGCCTCGCTAATCACCTCGGCGCCGAGCGCCTGTTTCGACTCCTTTAGCCCATCCATTGACTGGCGAACCATTTTCAGGCGCGCGATTGGGTCATCGATGTAAACCGGAAGTGGCCCACGCATAGCGGCGATCTGGTTACCGAACTCGTGGTGGGCGTCCTTCGGCCTAATTGATACCGGCACCAGCGCGCGCAGCTCTAACCCTTCTGTGCGAACGCCGCGCGACTGAAGCCAGCTTCGCAGTGCGCCGCTGACGACCGTTAGGACGGCATCGTTGACGGTTCCACCCAGCGCGTCCTTGATCTGCTTGAAATCCGCGAGCTCCGCTTGGACCACACGAAATCGGCGGTGGGGGCCGATCTCGACGTTGAGTGGGGTCGCGGGGGCGGCGTTAAGCCCCGCCCAGGCCACCTCGCCCACTCCTTCAATCCCGTCGCGCAGGCCGTCAAAGACGGCTGCCGGGCTGGAGACCATCTTCGTCACGCTCTTGACGCTGTCAATCGCTGTGCGAGCTATTCCTAGCGCTCCGGAGGCAAGTAGGTCGCCATCGCCGGGCTCAGGTGCCGGTGTCCACGGTTCGGCTGGGTGATCAACCACGGTCCCTTCTGCTGAGAGGTCAAAGATCACGGTCGCTAGGTCAACGCCGGAGACGCCGTCGATCATCGAGTGGTGGGTCTTGTTGATCAGCCCCCAGCGATCGTTTTCGAGGCCTTCGATGATCCACATCTCCCAAAGTGGCTTCGAGCGGTCGAGCTGCTGCGAGAAGATCCGCGAGGTCAGCAGCAGCAGCTGCTCTTCACTGCCCGGCGGTGGAAGTGCGGTGCGGCGAACGTGATATTCGATGTTGAAGCTTGGGTCGTCGACCCAGACCGGCCGTCCTGTGCGCAGCGGTGGCAGCGCAAGCTTTTGGCGATAGCGCGGAACCAAGTGGAGGCGGCCCCGAATCGTGTCAAGGAATTGATCAAAGTCGGGAACTGGGTTTTCGAACATCGCGACGGCACCGACGTGCATGTGCGATGCGGGCCCCTCCTGTTCGAGAAACGACGCATCGAGCGCGGTCAATCGGTCAAAGTGTTCTTGAGCCATACCCTAAATCTATACCGCTGGCAGTAAATTTGGCTCTAAATGCCAGTCGAATGAGCCGCCGCCCATGCTTGTGCCGATGAAACCTGAACCAAGAACACAGCAAGACGACAAGCCACCTTCAAGCGGAATCCGCGTGCTGGTGATCGTCCTCCTTGTTCAGCTGCTGCTTGCTGGCGTGCTGATCTATTTCGCGCTGGCCGGCTGGCCGTGGGTGCCAAGCGCACCAGCGCAGGGGTCGCGGCCATTGGTTAGTGAGCGCTTCCGCAGCGGTAACGCAGGCGACGGTGTGCCAACTCCGCGCGTCAACAACTTCAATCAAAAGCTGGCCTTCAAGCTGCTTCGCAGGCAGGTAGATCGTTACGGCTGGCGCCCGGCTGGGTCGGCTAGCTCGCAGCGACTGGCGCTCGATCTGCGCGATCGGCTTCCGGCGGGCGCGTTGGAGCAATTCACTGCCGGGGGGCTGCAGCTCAGCAACGTTGTCGGCGTAATCGCGGGCAGATTGCCAGCCGTTGTCGTTGCCGCCCATTACGACGTTGAGGCCAGGCCGAAAGGTTTCGTCGGTGCAAATGACGGCGCGGCCGGGAGCGCGGCGGTCGTTGAGCTGGCCCGCAGTTTGGCGGCGCGCCCGATCGCCGGTGGGCGCGAAGTCCGCTTCGTTCTCTTCGATGGGGAAGAAGAGCCAGCTGGGTCGAGCAACGGTTACGCCGACGGTCTGCGCGGCTCGCGCGCCTACCTAGCGCGCCACCGAGCTGAAGTAGGAGAGTTGATTCTGCTCGACTACATCGCCAACCGGGGCTTGCGGCTGCCGCGCGAAGCAACCTCAAACCGTCAGCTCTGGACAAAGCTTCGCGCCGCGGCAGCGCGCTCCGGAACAGCTGCGAGCTTCCCCAATACGAGCGGCGCCGCGCTTTACGACGATCACACGCCTTTCCTGGAGGCCGGGATTGCCGCGATTGATCTGATCGATTTTGAATATCCGTGGCGCGACACGCTCGCCGACACGGTTGACAAGCTCTCGCCGCGGGCGCTCGACGTGACCGGCGAAACTGTCTACAGCTTGGTTGACGAGCTTCGCCGCCGCTAGCTCTTCGTACACTGACGCATTAGTGAACGCTCCCGATAAAATTCTCCTAGCCGCGCCGCGCGGTTACTGCGCTGGCGTTGATCGCGCCGTTCAGTCGGTCGAGCGCGCGCTCGAGGCTCACGGAGCGCCAGTTTACGTTCGTAAGGAGATCGTCCACAACAAGCACGTCGTCGAGCAGCTTCGTGACGCCGGGGCGATTTTCGTCGATGAACTCAACGATTCGATCCCTGAAGGCGCAGTGACCGTCTTCTCCGCGCACGGCGTCGCGCCTTCGGTCCACGCCGAGGCCGCCGAGCGCAAGCTGCAGACGATTGACGCCACCTGCCCGCTGGTGACGAAGGTCCACCGCGAGGCGGTCAAGTTTGCCGAAGACGGCTACACGATCATTCTGATCGGCCATGATGGCCATGAGGAGGTCGAAGGGACGATGGGCGAGGCCCCCGATGCAATTGTTCTCGTTGAGACGATCGCCGACGTTGATGCGCTCGAAGTCGATGATCCGGAGAAGCTCGCATTTATTTCGCAGACGACGCTCTCGGTTGATGAGACGAGCATCATCATCGACCGGCTGCGCGAGCGCTTCCCTTCAATCATTAGCCCGCGCACCGATGACATCTGTTACGCCACCACCAACCGTCAGGCGGCCGTTAAGCAGCTCGCGCCGCTCTGCGAACTGGTCTTGGTGATCGGGTCAAAGAACTCATCGAACTCCAACCGCCTCGTCGAGGTGGCTCGCGAACACGGCGCCCAGTCGTACCTGATTGACAACGAGTCGCAGGTTCAGGCGGACTGGCTTGACGGAGTTCAGACGCTCGGCATTACCTCCGGGGCAAGCGCCCCCGAGGAGCTCGTTCAGCGCCTCGTTGATCTCTTCCGCGAGGCCGGGACTAGCGACGTCGAGGAGTTCACGGTGGTGGAAGAAAACGTTCGCTTCATGCTGCCAAAAGCAATTCGCTAGGCAGCGGCAGCAGCTTCTGCGCTTAGCCCTCGCTCAGCCATGCGCGCAGCTCATCGTTGTGCTCGCCGAGCCTCGGCGGGCGGCTCTGTGGGACGGCTGGCGTGCGACTTAGCCGTATCGGTGAGCGGGTCGAACGAACGCCATCAAGTTCGACGATTGGATCAAGGCCGATCGCCGCCGCAAATTCGTACGCCTGCGCAATGTCATTGACGGGTCCTGCCGGAACGCCGGCTGCGCTCAGCCTCTGGGTCCAGAGCTCGGCGCTCTCGCCCGCAAAGACCTCACTGAGCAGTCCGGCCAACGCGTCGCGGTTGATTACTCGCTCGCTGTTGATCACGAAGCGTGAGTCTGTCGCAATCTCCGGCCGCCCTAGCTCGTCGCAAAGCCGCGCGAAAATCACGTCGTTGCCGACCGCTAGGGCAAGGTCATCTGTAGCGGTGGGAAATGTCTGGTAAGGAGCAATTGAAGCGTGAGCGTTGCCCGTTCGAAGTGGAAGCTCGCCGCTGTTGAGGAAGCCTGAACCAATGTTCAGCAGCATCGCCAGGGCGCTGTCAAGTAGCGCCACCTCGAGGTGCTGGCCCTCTCCTGTGCGCTCACGCTCGTGCAACGCCGCCAGTGCACCGGTCGCAGCGTAGAGGCCGGTAGTTAGATCAATTAGCGCTGTGCCGGTGCGCGTCGCTGGGCCATCTGGCGAGCCGGTGATTGACATGTAGCCGGAGATCGCTTGAACCAAGAGGTCGTAACCAGGCAGCGCGGCGCCCTGATCGCCCGAACCAAAGGCGCTGATTGAGGTGTAGATCGCACGCGGGTTGTACTGGCGGACGGCCTCCCAACCCAAGCCGAGCCGGTCCATTGTTCCTGGCCGAAACGTTTCAATGATCACGTCGGCGCGTCGGCAGAGCTCTTGCGCAAGCTGGTTGTCGGCTGGATCTTTGAGGTCGAGTGTCAGCGACCGCTTGCCGCGATTGAGTCCGAGGTAGTAGCTGGAGCCCTCGTCGGCGAACGGCGGGCCCCACTGCCGCGTGTCGTCGCCGCCGTCCGGCCGCTCAATCTTGATTACGTCTGCACCGAGGTCGGCCAGCGTTTGGCTTGCCAGTGGCCCGGCTAGCACGCGGCTGAAGTCAGCGACGATGATTCCTGAAAGTGCTGCGGCTGCCATTGCCGTCAGGCTACCCTGCCCGGCGATGCGAACACTTGTTATCTCCGACACCCATATCGGCTCGCGCCGCCCGGTTGACATTCTCCGCCGCCCCGAGCCGCTAGCCGCGCTATGCGGAGCACTAGCTGACATCGACCGCTTGATCTTGCTCGGTGACCTGCTCGAACTGCGCCACGGCCCGCTTTATGGCGCGCTCGGCGCGGCGCAGCCAATCGTCAAAGCGATCGGCGCAGCGCTGCCGAAGGGGGCCGAGGTTGTACTGGTGGGCGGTAATCACGATTCGGCTCTCGTAGCGCCATGGCTTGCCCGCCGCGGCGCGCTTGAGCCGCCTGCGCCGCTCGGGCTCGAAACTCGCACCGGCCCCGATGCGTCGCCGGCTACGGAGGCAATCGCCGGCTGGCTCGGCAAGCGCGTCGATTGCACGGTCGCCTACCCGGGGCTCTGGCTGCGCGAGGACGTCTGGGCAACCCACGGTCATTACCTCGACCGGCTAATCACGATTCCGACCTTCGAGCGAATTGTTGCCGGCGCGATGGCCCGGGTCGTCGGCCGCCTGCCAGAGGAGCCTGGCGGCGCCACAGCGGAAGATTTCGAGGCCGCCCTCGCGCCCGTTTACGCGTGGCTTGAGCAGATCGCTAATGGTCGCGCCGCCGGTGGTCGTTGGGCTACGGGCGCGGCAACGGCGAAGGCTTGGACGCTGCTCTCCGGTGACGGCCGCGCGCCGCTGCGCGGTAAGGCACTCGCGGCGCTGCTGCCGCTAGGGATCGCCAGCATCAATCTCGCCGGGCTTGGCCCCGTTCGGTCAAACATCTCGAGCGATGAATTGCGCCGTGCCGGGCTTGAGGCGATGGCTGGCGTCGTCGGCTTACTCGGGGTCGAAGCGAGCTACGTGATTTTTGGCCACACTCACTGCGCTGGCCCGTTGCCATGGATGGACCCAGAACAGTGGCGGCTCCCCAACGGTGGTCAGCTGATTAACGCGGGGTGCTGGACCGACGAGCCACGGATCAACAGCACTGAGATCGTCAGTCCTTACAGGCCGGGCCGCGGCGTTCTGGTGACCGATTCAGGCCCGCCACAGCAGCTGGCCATCGCTGACGACCTTGGCCAGCGGCCTACCACTGGCTTCTAGGCGGGCTGCGCCGCAAGCCCGGCGCTAAAGCAGGTCGCGTGAACTGTCAGCGACGGTTCGACGCTCAGCTCAAGCACTCGATCACTGTGCTGGCCGTGGTCGATCAGCAGATGGGCTCCAGCGGCTTCAATTTCGCGGGCCTCGTCATTGACGGTTATGACGCCGCTACCTTCCGTCACTACCCAGACCTGCCCTGCCCCGTAGGGACCGCAGTAGGCGCCCGGCTGGTCGGACGTCGGGACGACCAGCTCAGCATCCATCCCGTCGGCCGCGTCGAAGAGCTCGGTCACCGGTTCGTCGATGCCCAGCAGCTCTTGGATCGCCCTCTCTGTCTCCTGATAGCCGCCTTCGCCGTAATGGAGCTCGGTCAGCATTAGGTCGGGGCCGAAGAGATATCGCGCGGGCCAGCCAGGGTTATCGAACGCGCGCCAATATTCGAACTGCGGATCGAGCAAAACGGCCTGCTCAATTTTTAGCTGCTCAACTGCCGCTTCAACGAAGGCGAGCTCGTGGGAGGGCGGGAAGCCGGGGGAGTGAACGGAGACGATCCGCAGTCCAGCCGGTTCGTAGCGGCGCTGCCACTCCTGGACGTAGCGCAGCGCGCGCAGTGAGCTGGGGCGGCAGAAGTCCCAAAAGTCGATCAGCACGGGCCGCGGGCTTTGCTGCTCAAGCTTCAACGTCGCGACGTTAAGCCAGGCGGCATCCTTGGGAAAAGATGGCGCGACAATTGTGTCGGTTGGCGGGCGCATGAGCTCGATCGCGGACGCTAGCATCGCGAAGCACCATGTTTAGTTTTGATCGAAACCGATGTTGATCGGCAACCCACCGGTCGAGCTGCCCGAGCCGCCGCTGATCAGCGGGGGAATTCTGCTGCGCGAGTGGTCAGAGGACGATGTTCAAAGCCTCGTCGCTGCCTGCGCCGACCCGCTGACAGCTCGCTACACCTCGGTCCCTATCCCTTACACACCAGAGGACGCACGGCGCTTCATCAGCTTTGGGCGATCGCCAACAGCGCTACCAATGGCCGCCGCAAGTACTGATGATCCTTCGCGGATGCTCGGCGCCGTCGGGCTCCACGCGCTTTCACTGACGCGTCGGCGCTCTGAAATTGGCTACTGGACCGCACCCTGGGCGCGAGGGCAGGGGATCGCCCAAGGAGCTCTCGAGATGCTTTCGGGGTGGGCGCTGGAGTCGCTCGGCCTCGAGCGCCTGGACCTTTACGCTGAGCCCGAAAACTCGGCATCTCAGCGGGTTGCCGAGCGCGCCGGGTACAAGCGCGGAGCCTTGGTTCGGTCAGGTATTGCGCTGCGCGGCAGGCGTTACGACGTTGTACGTTTCACTTTGCTGGGCTAGAGGAAATAAGCGCTGATAATCGAACCGGCGCAACTTAGGGCCGGTAAGTGGTATCTATAGATACATCAACTAGTAGAAAGCAGGGGGAAAGATGAAGAAATCACTACTTATCGCTGCAGTTACGGCTCTTGCGGTGACCGTGCCAGCGGCGTCGGCGTTTGCCGGTGCGGCTGAGTATCAGCGCTTTGAGGCTGGCGTAGTTGGCAAAGCTGGCACCAATGCAAAGCCAAAGGCCGTGACGCTCAAGCTTCACCCTTTCCATGACTATGGAATTGACGGTGGCCCAGCTAACACAGGTGGTCTAAACAGCGGTGCCACGATGGAGAATCCGTTCTCAACCGTGTTCGCCAATGTTTACAACGACAAGGCAATCGTTTTCAACCTCGGCAGCTTCCCAACTTGCAACATTCAGGTGGTTATTGACACTCCAGACAAGTGCCCCAAGGCTTCACGTGTTGACATTCCGTCGTCAGCAACCGGCCTTGTTCGCACAAAGGGTGCTCTACCTGGGATCTACACGCTCGCCACTGTCCTTGAAATCAAAACCTTCGTGCTTAGCAAGGACACGCTTGCGCTGCGCGTTAAAACTCCGCTAGTTACTGCGGTAATCGAAGGCAAGATCGGCAAGGCAACCGGAGCGGCAGCGAAGAAGTACGGCTCGCGCGTTCGCTTCACGATTCCGGACGGGCTGATCGCCCCAACGGAAGGTCTCGTGTCGCAGCTAGTTGACTTCAACTCCGGCGTCAAGGCGG
>JBDNJF010000097.1:0-3603 GCA_041687955.1 Solirubrobacteraceae bacterium | reverse complement strand
GACGGCCGTGCAGTTCGGCCGGTGCCGAAGTCGGCGTGCTCGGCGAGTATCCGAATCACTAGGCGAGCACCGGTCGGGAGGTCTGATTCGAGCAGCGCGCCGAGCAGGTCGTCCTCCCAGGTCACGATGTCACCTGCCGCGCTCGACCAGGCACAATGCGGTCAGCCCCGGCGCTAGTGCGCACAATCCAGCCGTCAGCCTTGAGGGTTTTCAGGTGCTGGAACACCGTCGGGCGCGACAGCCCGACGCACCTGGCAAGGGTGCTGGTTGAAGGCCAGTCAATGCAGCCGTCCTCGCGGTCGGCGTAGCATGCGAGAGTGAGCAGGACGTGCCGCGCCTCGGATTTGAGGTCGGAGGCTGGCAGCGCCTCCCACATCTCGTCTCGCCACATCTCGCCAGGCCAGCTCATGCCGACACCTGCCGGGCGCGATTGAGCACCGCGAGAGCGGCGAAGTGTTGAATGAGCGGCCAGTGGCCGCCGGGTAAGTCCGCTAAGTCAGGGTCGGAGCTGCTACTGCTCCGTGCTGCGGCGCGTCGAGCGACCGGGCGGCCAGCTCCACGACGACGCGGCCGGCGGTGAAGTCGCCGTGACGGTTCTGCGCGAGGCCAGCCAGCAAGGCCAACGCCCTCGAAGGCCTTCTCCCATCGCAGGTACAGCATGAATTCCCTGACACCAGCAGCGAGGTCGGCCCGGACGGCAGCGACAGATCGGCCTTGCCGGTGAGCAATCTCAGCGAGCGCCACGCCGTATCTGAGGTGCCAGCCGCAGACCTCCTCGACCATCTGCGAGTTGGTTTCCGGGGGCGGTGCTGGGTGGTGCGGGTTGCGATTGTCCATCTGCCGGCTCGGTTCCTTTGACTGATCGAGATTGACTACACGGTCATCGATGATGCACGGCGGCCCGGATGGAATGAAAACGCCCGCGCCTCTCATTGCTGAGTGACGCGGGCGTAAAGGCGAACCGGCAGGATCGCATGACAATTTGTAGCAGGCCGTGCGGTTGGCAAGCCCCCGCAGAGCATCATCGCGGCTCACGGCGCAACCTCACCGATCACGACGGTCCAGCCCTCGCCGAACACCGACGGGCCGGCGGCAGCCGCTTGGCCTCGGCGCCCGCCGCGTATCAGCCGCAGCGCAACCGGGAGCGCCTCAGCGACCAGGTCGCGGACCTCGGGATCGGCGGAGAGAAGGATCTCGCCCCGCTCTAGCGCCAAGACGAGCGCCAAGCGCAACGCTACCTGCCGGTGATCCTCACCGACAACTACAAAGACATCTACATCAGCCGGGGGTTTTTCACCCGGCGCCGGTTCCCCAGAGCCGTCGGAAGATCCACCGCTCGACGCCGACGATGTTCGACGCCTCGACGGTGCGCCAGCACCCCTACGACGCGTTACCGGCCGAACGGCCCGCACCCGAATACGCGCAGCAACATCACGGCAGGCTGGGCCACCTGATTGACGCTGCAAGTGAAGGGCCGCGGCGTTGCCGTACAAAGGAATAGCGCGCTGCAACTGCGCGAGCTCAGCGCGCGCCTTATCGCCCTGGCCGGTACGGAATAGCCACGCCTCACGGCGCAGGCGCGCCTTGTTGGCTGCCTGCTCGTCGGCGGCCTGCTGCGGCGTCGGCACGGGACGATCAGCGAGCAGAAGGCCCGTCAAGCGGCCCAGCTCGTCCCAGTCCTCACGCTGGCTAGCGTCGTTCATCAGTTTGCGGATCTCCTGCTCAGTACTCGTCATGGATACCACCTTGACAGACAAGCCCGTCCCCAATCCCAGACCAGTGCGCAAAATGCGACATAGTTCGATTCGCCAGCGCCAACAAACTGAGACGCGGTGAGCCCTGAGCGTTGGCCCACCGCGCCAGCGCCCGCGATGTCCCGCGAACGATTGTTCCTCATAGCGGCGGCCCCAGGGCATCGCGCTCAGCAGCCTCAGTCTCCGTCACGCACCTAGCCAAACTGATCGTCTCGGCGCTGATCTTGAAGTAATCCAACAGCACAATCGAAAGCTCATTTGGCCAGGGCCGCCGACCCGTCATCCAGTTACTCACCGAACCGCGAGCGACGCCCATCTCAGCCGCGATCGCATCCTGCGTAACGTCAGAACGACCGCCATACTGCAACGCACGAATCGCCAAATGCTGACGCCCGCTATACGCCATCAGCAGTCACCTTGAAGCGCTGTGGCGGTGAAGAAAACCCCAACCACGGACGGTTCGGCCTTCTCACTCAAAAAAGAAGACCCAGCCCCGTCAGGCTTCATGTGTGAGCGCGTGTGAGGCGTTCGAACGCGCGTTGATACTAGTGATGATGGGGTGCTGGTCATTGACTGGTAATGGTGGGAGACAGCGCTGTGCGGGTTGCGTCTGTGCGCTTGTTGGCGTGGAGCCGACCGTGACAGGCGCGGCATAAGCAGGCCAGGTTGTCGAGGGTAAGCGCAAGGTCGGGGCGCGCGGTCACTTCGATTTTGTGATGCACAATGAGATCGCGCTGACGGCCACACTTGACGCAGGAATAGCCGTCGCGGTCGAGCACAATGGCCCGGACCTTCTTCCAGCGTGCGCTGCGGTAAAGGCTGTCCCGCTGCCCTTGCTGCCGAGTGTAAGGGCGGCGTCTCGGTTGATAGCAACTTGCGCAGGTCGAGCTGCTGCGGTCCTTGTGCAGATTGCCGCAGCGCTGGCAGATAGCGAGCTCAGACATTAGGACTCACTGTTCGCGGTGTGCTCGACCAGTCCCGACGACCGGCCGAGCACTGTCCACGGTTGCGCGCCGGCCGCCATTGACAAGAGCGGACGGTGCGCGTGGCGCTGCGGTGAAGTTGTAGTCAGCTCAGACATATCGGGGCTCACTGTTTCGCGGTGCGCCAGGCCCAGCTTACGGACTAGACCTGGCGCTGTCCGCGAAGCGCAGAGGCCGCCTCGACGAGAGGGCGGTGTGCGCGAGTGGACGATTAGAACCAGGCAGCCAATCCTGTGCCAGTTATTGAACAGAAGCTCTCAGGACGACGCTCAGCAGTGAAAGCTGAATAACCGTAAGCCCTGATCCTGACTTGCAGGGTTGAGCTGAGGGAATCGCGGAATATTTCCAGCTTCGGTGTTCCGTTCGTGGCGTAATAAAGATCATCTGGTCTAAAGACAAAGATGGTGTCCTGGTTGGTCCCGGCGCCTGTGATGGTTGAGATGTTCGCGTCGCTGACAATCGTTAGCCCGGCGAGGGTTCCGCCGATACCTTCAGCCGTTGGCCCCGCGAGCACTGCGCCCGCGTTAGTTGGCCCGGCGTACTCTGGCACAGCCATAGGGCGATTCGTTGTGTCCAGTTCCTTAGCGATGAACGCTAGGCGACGGGGGTGAATCAGCAAATGCGTTGGCGGCAGCTTGCGCGCCGTTGCGACGGTTGCGACGGCCTCCTGAATCTTTGAGGCCAGTTCCCCGAACGTCGGAGACGCGTCGGTGTAAGTGATCGCCCCGCCGCCGTCAGCGTTCACCAATCCTTCAGGTTGCCCGCTGGAGCCGGTGCCGTTGATAGCCAGGCTGTCGAGCTTGTCTGTGTACGCGCGGCTTAGGTCTTGAATGATGACCTGATCCAAGCCGGGGGCTGAGCGCTCG
>JBDNJF010000096.1:0-5922 GCA_041687955.1 Solirubrobacteraceae bacterium | reverse complement strand
TCGCCGCAGGATTCGCAGCAGCAGTAGCAGCTATCGCTCTCGCCGCCTGCGGTGGCTATGACCCGACCGACGCGGTCAACAGCTTCAACAAACAGGTCAACACGTCGGTTCAATCGGCGCTCAAGTCAGCAGGCTTTGACGGTCCAACTGCAGCCGACGCGGGCGTCACGCTGAGTTGCCCATCCAACGTTGAAAAGGAAACGCCTTTCACCTGCAAGGTAAAGGGCAATCTGAGCAAAAAGACTGTTGACGTCCAGATGGAGGTCAACAGCTCCGACGAGCTGGCCCCAGCCAATGAATCGGCTTTCACGAAGACGCTTGGCAAACTTTCCACCGACGAGGGAGAAGCTGTAGGTAAGGCTGCCGCAAACTAGGGGGTGCGGATCGGCATCGGTTAGGCTGCGCAACCGCCGATGCCACTCATAACCGCAGTCTCCAGTTCGACCCTCGGGGTCGATGAGACCTCATTTCTTGTGATCGTCGGCGCCGCCGCCTTGGCGGCGCTAGCAGTCGCTATTTTCGGGCGGCGCGTGGCGATTCCGGTCGTCGTGATCGAACTGCTGCTGGGAATCGTGATCGGCCCGCAGGTGCTTGACTTTGCTCAGCCGGATTCCTTCACCCAGTTCTTCGCCAACCTCGGCCTTGGGATGCTGTTTTTCTTCGCTGGCTACGAGATCGATTTTCAGCGGATTCGTGGCAAGGCGCTGAATCTTGCGATCGCTGGCTGGCTGCTCTCGCTTGTGATCGCTTACGGCCTCGGCGGAATCCTCGCCTGGGCAGGTGTGGTCCTCTCGCTGCTCTACGCCGGATCGGCGATGGCGACAACGGCAATCGGCACGCTGATCCCAATCATCACCGACGCCGGCGAGATGCGCACGCGCTTTGGCACCTATCTGCTCGGCGCGGGCGCGATCGGCGAGTTCGGCCCGATTCTGCTGCTGACTCTTGTCCTCACCACAACGACCGCGAAGAACCTTGAGATCTTGATCGCCTTTGTCGTGCTCGCGGTAATCGCCGCGGTCGCTGCTGTGCGTTTAGTGCCGCGATCGTGGGGCGTAGTTGACAGCACGCTTGAATCAAGCAGTCAGCTCGCAGTTCGCGTCGCTGTCGTGATGATTTTTGTGCTCGTCTTTTTCGCGTCTGGGCTTGGGCTGGAGCTCTTGCTGGGAGGCTTCGCGGCGGGCATGATCGTTCGCCTCGCCGTCCGCGGGCAGGAAGTCGCGGTGCTTGAATCAAAACTGGTTGGGATTGGCTACGGCTTCTTGATCCCGTTCTTCTTCATCTACAGCGGCATGACATTTGATCTTGATTCGCTGATCGGCAGCACGGCGGGGCTGCTTAAGCTGCCGCTCTTTGTGGCGATGTTCTTGCTCGTCCGCGGCATTCCGGCGCTGCTGCTTTACCGCGGCGTCTTTGAGCTGCGCGACCGCCTTGCGCTCGCTTTCTACTCGGCCACGCAATTACCGCTCGTCGTGGCAATCACGACTGTCGCCACACAGGCTGGCGACATGAAGTCCTCAACCGCGGCCGCCCTCGTCGGCGCCGCGATCCTCTCAACTCTCTTCTTCCCGCTGATCGCAATGCAGCTGCGCTCAGGCCGCGTCGAAGGCGACGTCGATCCGGACGTTGAAATTGAGCGCGAGGAGGAAGGCTTCGACGAGGAGCCGCTTCCCGCTTAGCTCTGCTGCGCTGCGGCCTTCTCTTCTGCGTCGAGCTTCCTGAAGAAGTCCGTTCCTTCGATGCTCCCCTTCGGCAAGATCCGTGCCAGCCACTTCGGCAGCCACCAGTTGCGCTTGCCGACGATCACCATTAGCGCTGGCACCAGCAGGCAACGGACAATCGTCGCGTCGATCGCGACCGCGAACGCAAGGCCAAGGCCAAACTGTTTGGTAGTTGGGTCAGGGTCGGTGACGAAGCCAAGGAAGACGCAGACCATGATTAGCGCCGCCGAAGTGATCACTCGCGCGCTGCGCGAAAGGCCGCGCACGACGGCCGTTTTGTTGTCGGCGCCCGATTCGTACTCCTCCTGAATGTGGGTCACGAGGAAAACTTCGTAATCCATCGACAGGCCGAAGAGGATCGCGAACATCATCAGCGGAACGAAGGAGACGATCGGCACCGAACCTTCGAGCCCAATAAGTCCTGTTCCCCAGCCCCACTGGAATACGGCGACCAGCATGCCGTACGCGGCTGCCACGCCGAGCAGGTTCATGAACGCCGCCTGGAGCGGCACCAGGACCGAGCGGAAGGCGACCATCAGCAGCAGGAAGCTGAGCGCGACAACGATCAAAATCGAGATTGGCAGCTTATTTTTAATCTCTTCGGCGATGTCTATGAAGGCCGCAGTTTGGCCGCCGACGTAGGCAACTTGGCCGGTCGCGGCTAGGTCTTCGGGCGCCAATACGCGAAGACGGCCAACGAGCGCCTCGGTCGCGTCAGATGGCGGCGCCGATTTCGGCACGACGGTGATAACCGCGGTCGAGCGGTCGGCGCTGTAGAGCGGCGGCGCGGGAGGAGCGAGAACGTCAGGGTCTGCCGCGATCGCTTTCTCGAGCTTCGCCAGCGCAGCGCTGTCGCTGCCGTCCTCTTTCAACTTGACGACGATCAGGATCGGGCCGTTGCTGCCTTCGCCAAAACCGGCCGAATTGAGGTTGTAAGCCTTCGTCGCTTGAGAATCCTTGGAGCCAGCGGCGGTGTCGATCTGGCCGAAGATCATCTTTGTTGTCGGAATCGCGATCACAGCCAAAATGGCGATCGCGGCGATCAGCGGCGGCCACGGGTGGCGCGCAATTGCGCCGGCCCAGCGAGCCCAGCCAGTCTTGTCGTGGTCAATCGCTTTCGATGAGCGGCTGTGTAGCCAAGGGAGCCGCAGCGCGTCGTAGCGCTTACCGAGCAGGCCGAGCACGGCCGGCAGCAGCGTCAGCGCCGCAAGAATTGCTGTTACGACGAAGATCGCTGAGAGGTATCCGAGCTGCGCGACGATCGGGATGCCAGCGATCGCCAGCGAGCAGAGCGCAATCACGACAGTTGTGCCGGCGAAGAGGACGGCTGCGCCGGAGGTCGCGACCGAGCGGCCGATCGACTCAGTTATCTCCATCCCGCCAGAGAGCTGTTCGCGGTGGCGCGAAAGGACAAAGAGCGAATAGTCGATCCCAACGCCCAGCCCGATCATTCCGCCGAGCGCGCCGACAGATGAAGGAACACTGCTGACGTGCGAGAGCAGCGTGATCACCATCGTGCCGATCACGACGCCGAACATTGCTGTGATGATCGGCAGCAGCATCGTCACCGCTGAGCCAAAGGTGAGCAGCAGGATTATCAGCGCTGCGGCAATTCCAATCCCAAACGAGAGGTAGGCAGCATTCGGGTCAACCGCCGTCGCGCCGAGGCTGCCGTCGGCAGCGCTTTCGAGCCCGGCTTTAGTGAGCGGCTGCTCAACCCGGTTGACGATGTTGTTCGCTTCTACCGCGGTAGGGATTGCGTACTTCGGAGTCAATGTGACCTGAATCAGCGCCGTTTTCTGATCCGCGCTGACCAGCGCGCCGGCGGCCTGCGAGGCAGGTGTCGCCGGCAGTGGGCTGACGACCGTCTCAACTTCAGGCGACTTCTTTGCAGCCGCCACAGCTGAGGCGATCGCGGCGCTGTTTGCCGAGCTCGTCAGCGGGCCCTTATCGGCAGAGTAAACAACGATTGAGCTGGTCGGTTTCAGCAGCGCGGGCAGCTTCTTTGTCAGCAGATCGGTTGCGTTCTGGCTCGCAGTGTTCGGCAGGTTGACGGAGTTGGCTGAGACCAGCCCGCCGCTGCTCTTGACCCAGCCAGCAAGCGCGACAACGACCACTAGCCAAAAGACGATCACAATCCAGTGGTGGCGAGCACAAAACTTGCCGAGCCGGTAGAGGGCTGAGGTCATAATTGTTTATACAGGGGACCGCGCCCTGATCCTCCCCGCGTTCGTTTTTACTTCTCCTTTGTTAAGTTGAGCAACCTTATGCGAGCAATTCAGATAACAGAGCTAACCGGCCCGGCGACCGCACTGAAGTTGGTCGACATTGCCGAGCCCGACGCCAGCGCGGGGCACCCGATGACGCCAGGCGAGGGAGTCGTCGTTGACGTGAGCGCCGCCGGCGTCGCATTCCCGGAGCTACTGCAGACGCGCGGCGAATATCAGATAAAGCCGGAGCTGCCGTTTGTTCCTGGCAGCGAGGTTGCGGGCGTCGTGCGCAGCGCCTCGGCCGGCTCCGGCTTTGAGCCCGGCCAACGCGTGGCGGCTTTCTGCATGCTCGGTGGCTTCGCCGAGGTGGCGATCGCGCCGCCTCATTTCACCTTCGCTCTGCCCGAGGAGCTAGATGACGCGCAGGGCGCGGCGCTGGTGCTCAACTACCACACAGCCCACTTCTCGATGGTTTATCGCGGCGATCTGCGCGCAGGCGAGACGGTGCTCGTACATGGCGCAGCTGGTGGAGTGGGCACGGCGTCAATTCAGGTTGCCAAGGGGCTTGGCGCTCGCGTGATCGCGGTTGTCTCGAGCGACGAAAAGGAGACGGTTGCGCGCGAAGCTGGAGCCGATGAAGTGGTTCGCTCTGACGGCGACTGGAAGGACGAAGTACTAGCGCTCGGCGGAGCCGACATGGTGCTCGACCCAGTCGGCGGCGACCGCTTCACCGACAGCCTGCGTTCGTTGAAAGAGAACGGGCGCGTGGTCGTTGTTGGTTTCACCGGCGGCTCGATCCCGGAGGTAAAAGTGAACCGCCTGCTGCTAAACAACACCTCCGTTATTGGCGCCGGCTGGGGCGCCTCAGTGCTCGGCAACCCAGCGCTCGTACAGGCGACCGGCGACGCGATCGCTGATCTGATTGAGCAGGGCTTCGTGCGCCCGCCGGTCGGCGCTCGCTTCGCACTCGAAGACGCGGCCGCTGCGCTAGAGCTGATCGACAGCCGCGGCGCTACCGGCAAAGTCGTGCTCGACGTCGCATAAGGCCGCGGCGTTACCAGCGCCACTGCTGCAGCGGCTGTGAGAGGCCTTCGGAGAGCGTCGCGTGGCCGCGGCCACTGAACGATGCCGCGACCGCTTCGCCCTGAGGCTCGGCGTCATAAGGAAGGCTTACGCCTGCACCACCGCGAACCAGCGCGTCGGCAACGCTCTCGTCGCTACCGATTGCGTAGCCGCGCACAGCGCTGCTGGTTTTGATTAGAACGAAAGATCCGTCCGGCGATGCCGAGGCGCCTACGACCCAGGTCAGCGGCAGTTGCCCGACCGAGCTGAGCAGCGAGCTGCCGCCAGTGAATTGCGGGTCGTCAAGCCGGTAGACGCCGACCTGCGCTTCACGCTTCGAGATGACGGTCAGCGCCCCGTCGGAACCGACCGCTAGTGATTCGGCGTCACGCGCGCCGCCCGGGTAGGTAAGTCGCTGCGAGCTGACGGAGCTGGCGGTAATCGTCGGTGGCGGGCCACCAGCAGCTGGCAGCGTTGGCTCGGCTGCGCGATAGATCTTGACGGACGCACGCACCGCGCTGTTGTCGCCGATGTCGGCGATGTAGAAGGCGTCGTTGCCGTCGGAGTCAGGGGCAATCGCCAAGTCTTCCCAGTCGGTAGCGGTAACGCCAGGTAGCTCGAAGGTGGCGCGTAGCGCGCCGCTTGCGGCGTCGATCGCGAACAGCCGGGCGCGGTCGCCGCTGTCATTGTGGGTCCAGTACACGCCGGGGTTGAGGGCGCTTTCGGCAAGCCCCGAGGCCTCGGTCAGCGCCGCTGCGCTAACGCGTGGCGCGCCAATTAGCCGCGGCGCAAGGTCGGCGAACGGTGAATCTGGCTCGACTGGTGGTTCAGGCTCTGCTGGCCTCTGGTCAGGAACCGGCTCTTCGCCCAAGGGCCTGTCACCGCCGTCGCTGCCACCATCATTGCCGGGGGCTTGCTCGTCTTCGCCG
>JBDNJF010000019.1:0-37585 GCA_041687955.1 Solirubrobacteraceae bacterium | reverse complement strand
GGCCGCGCCGTCCAGCCTGCGTGGGAAGCGCTCGGCTTTGAGGGCCGCGGGAAGATTTTGCTGCGCGCTCAGAAGTGGATCATCGACCACAAGGAAGAGATCATTGAGACGATCGTCTCCGAGACCGGTAAGACCTACGAGGACGCCCAGCTAGCAGAAATCTCTTACGGCGCTTCGGCTTTTGGTTTTTGGGCCAAGAACGCACCCGAGTACCTCGGCGATCAGAAAGTTAAATCAGCCAGCTTGATGGTCAAGAGCAAAAAGCTGATGGTCAGCTACCGCCCGCTCGGCCTAATCGGGATTATCGGCCCCTGGAACTACCCGCTAACGAACTCCTTTGGCGACTGTATTCCGGCGATGGCTGCTGGCAACAGCGTGATCCTTAAGCCCAGCGAAGTAACGCCGCTGACCTCGCTGCTGATGGCCCGCTGCCTTGACGAGTGCGGCATGCCGGCAGGTGTGTTTCAGGTTGCAACCGGCCGCGGTGAGACCGGCCGCGCGCTAATTGACGAAGTCGACATGATCATGTTCACCGGGTCGACGGCGACCGGCCGCAAGGTTGCTGTGAGCGCCGCTGAACGCTTGATCCCCTGCTCGCTGGAGCTAGGTGGTAAGGATCCGATGATTGTTCTGCGCGACGCCGACGTTGAGCGCGCCGCTAACGCCGCCGTGTTCTTTTCGATGCAGAACTCCGGCCAGACCTGCATCTCAACTGAGCGCGTTTACGTTGAAGCGCCGGTTTACGACGAGTTCGTCGAGAAAGTGACGGAGAAGGTCACGGCGCTGCGCCAGGGAGTTGGCGGCGCAGCGGGCAGCGTGGAGGTTGGCGCGATGACCTTCCCGCCGCAAGTTGACCTCGTTGAAAGCCACGTCAATGATGCGCTCGCGCACGGCGCCAAGGCGCTGACCGGCGGAAAGCGCGGCAGCGGCCCCGGCGATTTCTTTGAGCCGACTGTGCTCGTCGACGTTGACCACTCGATGAGGGCAATGACCGAGGAGACCTTCGGGCCGACCATGCCAATCATGAAGGTCGAGGATGCTGAGGAGGCAATCCGCCTAGCTAATGACAGCGAGTTCGGCCTTGGCGCTTCGGTTTTCACGCGCGACGCTTCGCGCGGGGAGGAGATCGCCAAGCGGATCGAAGCTGGCGCTGTTTGCGTCAACGACGCGATGCTCAACTACGTTGCGCTGGAGCTGCCGATGGGCGGCGCAAAGAGCTCTGGAATTGGCTCGCGCCACGGCGCTGGCGGAATTCGCAAGTTCTGCCAGCAGCAGGCGATCCTCGTATCGCGGCTCCACGGCAAGCGCGACGTCCACATGTTCCCGTACACCGAGAAGACGACCAACCGCCTCGGCAAGCTCTTCGCCTTCCTTTACGGCCGCGGCAACCGCGACTAGGCGGCGCACCAGGGCCAAAGCGGTCTGCGCCGCGCCGCGCCGCGTAACCTAGTTACCCGTGACGCTCTTCCTGCTGCTATCCCCGGCGGTGATCATCGCGGCGCTTTACGCGCGCCGCGTTCAGGCCTTGCGCGGCACGCGCCGCGCCGTACCCGGTTGGCGCCAAGTTTCGATGTTTGCAGGGCTGGTGATGATCGTGGTCGCTGTCGGCTCGCCAATCGGAACGATCGCCGGCGATCTTTTCACGGTCCACATGACCGAGCACTTGATGCTCGGCGACCTCGCAACGCTCTTGATTGTGCTCGGCCTTACGGCGCCGCTGCTTACCCCTGTGCTGCAGCTACCGGGTTTTGATCGCCTGCAGATCTTCGTCAATCCGGTTGTCGCCTTCGTCTTGTGGGCAGTCAACCTCTACCTTTGGCACCTGCCGCTATTCCATGAGGCTGCGGTTCGCGATGAGCTCATTCACTTGGTCCAGCACGCGAGCTTCATCTTCTTCGGCATCAACATCTGGATGGCGCTGCTCGGCCCGTTGCCAAAGCCGCTCTGGTTTGGAACCGCGGCCCAGTTTGGCTACATCATCGCCGTGCGGCTAACGGGCGCCGTGCTCGGCAATGTGCTGATCTTCGGTCAGGTGTTCTACCGCGTCTACGACCCGGGCCGCGCCGACTGGAACGTTGGCGCAGCTTCCGATCAGGCGATGGCCGGCGGGCTGATGATGCTGGAAGGCTCAGTGCTGACGATCTGTCTGCTCGCTTGGCTCTTTCTCAAAACCGCGAAGCAGACCGACGAGCGCCAAGAACTCGTCGAGTTCGCGCGCGGCCAAGGCGTTGATCTGCCAGACTCGCGCGCCGCCCGCGCCGTTGCCGCCGGCCGCGGAGAGGAGCTGCGCGAGCGAATCACGGCCGGCTCGCTCAGCTAGCGCAGCGGCATTTCGAAGTGCTGCTCAAGTTCGCTGAGCGTTTGCGCCGCGCTGGTGTGGTGGACGGTGATCATTCCCAGCGCCCGCGCTGGCCCCAGGTTGCCCGGCAGGTCGTCGACGAAGACGATTTGCTCAGCCGGCAGCGCAAGCCGCTCGATCGCTAGCTCGTAGATTGCCCGGTCCGGCTTGCGAACTCCTTCTTGGCCACTAATCACGATGGCGTCGAAGAGCGCGGGAAGTTGGTCGTGCGGGTAGCGCTCGACCCCCCATGAATTGGAGAGCAGGCCGGTGCGAATTGAGTTTGCACGCGCTATCCGCAGCGCCGCAAAGATCTCCTCCTCAGCGACGATCGAGCCGAAGATGCGATCAACAAGGCCCGGCGTGCGGTCGGCGCCAAGCCCCAGCAGCGCCGCTAGCTGTATTTCAAACTCCGGCTCGGTGATCGCGCCGGTCTCCAGCTCTACCAGCGCCTGGCGGCCTGCGGGGTCGGCCGCGAAGAGCTCGCGCACGCGCAGCGGGTCGATCCCTTCGCCTTCGCAAAAGGCTTGAAAACCAGCGAAGACGTCGCTCGTAAGCACGCCGCCCCAATCGAGCAGCAGGCCTCGGGGCTTTGGCTCAGGCGCCATCGCTGAGTGCCCGCGCGCGGCTGGCAAGTTCAACTACGCCGTCGCCAAACTGGGCGAGGAACGGATCATCGGTCGAGCCCGCGACGGCGCGCTTGTAGTTGCCTTCCATGAAGACAACTGTCTTCCATAGCGCCAGCGTTTGGTACCAGCGGATGTCGGTCATCTCGCGGCCTGAGCGCTGCTCGTAGCGGGCGATCAAGTCGGCGCGCAGCGGAAAGCCGTCATCACGGGTCATCGCGTTGAGCTCAAACATTCCCAGCGGTGGGTCGTTGCGGTCAACGTAGAGCGTTGCAAAGTAGCCGAGGTCCGCGAGCGGGTCGCCGATTGTCGCCATCTCCCAGTCGAGAATCGCCTCCAGCTTGGTCGGCGTCGCAGCAGCGTAGATCACGTTGCCTAGGCGGTAATCACCGTGGACAATCGTCGCCGCGCCGGACTGCGGCATGTTTGCCGCCAGCCATTGGCCTACGGCATCAACGTCGGCCAGCTCGCGCGTGCGGTTGTGCTCCCAAAGCCCACCGAAGCGTCGCAGCTGGCGCGTGAGATAGCCGGTCGGCTTGCCGAAACCCTCCAGCCCCGCTGCCTCCCAGTCGACGCTGTGCAGCTCGATCAGCGAGTCGATCAGCTCCTCGCCGAGCTTCTGGCGCTGGCTGGCGTGATCAAAGATTGCCGGCAGCTCGCTGCCGATCACTTCGCCATCGACGTGTTCCATGATGAAAAATGGGGCGCCGATGATCGCTTCGTCATCGCCGACGGCGAGCACCTTCGGCACGCGCGCGGCGGTCGGCCCGAGTGCACCAATCACGCGCGCTTCGCGCAGCACGTCGTGGGCGCTTGGCGGCAGCGGGCCGCGCGGCGGGCGGCGCAGAATGAAGCGCGCGTCGCCGCGCGTGACGGCGTAGGTGACGTTTGAGTGGCCTTCGCCGATCGGCGAAATCTCGAGCTCGCCTGAGCCGATTTCAGCGGCGTCGAGGAATTCCACTAGTGGGTCGAGCACGACGAGCGGCGGGCGGTCATTTCGCTCGCCTTCAGCGTGCGTGCGGACAATGTCGTCATCAGCTATCTCGTGAACGGACATCGGGCGCATAAAGCTACCCGTCAGCGCCCCACGTAGTCGTTTACCCTCCTCGGCGATGGCACAGCAACTGTGGCTACTGCGACACGGCGACGCCGAACCGCACGGTGCGCGCGACGATCACGATCGCAAACTCAGCGCTCGCGGCGTAGAGCAAGCGCGCGCCGCCGGCAAGGCGCTTGCCGCGCTCGGCTTCGAGCCGACGGCGGTTCTGACGAGCCCCAAGGTCCGTGCCCGCGACACCGCCGCGGAGGCCTGCGGCGCGCTGCTCTTCAAGGCGGTCGAGTTCGCGCCGTTAGCCGGTGGCTTTGATGGCGCCGCGGCGCTCGATCTTTGCGGTCCCGAGCATGGCGACCGTGTTTTGATCGTCGGCCACGAGCCGGATTTCAGCCAGATCGTCTACGACCTCACCGGCGCCAAAATTGACATGAAGAAGGGTGGGCTCGCTGGAATTCGGATTGGCTCGCTGCGGCGCGAGCTGATCGTGCTGATGCGCCCGCACGAGCTGCTTGAGATTGCAGGAGGGGCCCAGCGATGACCGGCGTGGCCCGCACAATTGAGGCTGCCGGCGGCGTCATCGAGCAGGACGGCATGATCGCCGTAGTCCACCGCCCGCGCTATGACGACTGGTCGCTACCGAAGGGGAAGCTCGACAAGAATGAGAGCTCAGAGCGCGCTGCGCTGCGCGAAGTGCAAGAGGAAACGGGGCTGAGCTGCCAGCTAATTGAGGAGCTTGAGGCGGTCAGCTACACCGACAATCGTGGCCGCCCAAAGAACGTTCGCTACTGGCGGATGAAGATTTTAGGTGGCGAGTTCAAAGCCAACGACGAGGTTGACGAGCTGCGCTGGCTAACGCCGATCGAGGCGATTGAGCTGCTTAGCTACGCCCACGACCGCGAACTAGTGGAGGCGATTGACCAGTGAGCCAAATGGAGCCAGCACTAACGCTGTGGATGGGCCCAGGCGATGCTAGCGCCGCAGGCAACGTGCACGGCGGAGTGGTGCTCCGGCTGATCGACGAGGCCGCCGGCCTGGCGGCGCTGCGTTTCGCGCGGATGCGGGTCGCCACCGCTGCGCTCGACTCGATGAGCTTCCGAACCCCGATCTTTGTCGGCGAGATCCTTCGCCTTAACTCGCGCGTCAACCAAGCGTGGAAAACCTCGATCGAAACCGAGGTAGAGGCCTGGGCCGAGAACCCAGTAACGCGCGAGCCGCGGCTGGTCGCTACCGCCTACCTGACGATGGTCGCCCTCGGCGAGGACGGTAGGCCCGCCGCGCTGCCAAAATTTGAGGACGGTGACGCTGAGCTAATGGCCGCCGCCGACGCTCGGCGCGAGCGGCGACTGGCCGAGCGCTAGGCGCCGGTCGCAGCAAGAGATTTACCCAAGCGCGTTAATCAGCTAAGGCCATTAAGCGACTTCGCGGCGCCGACGACACTACCGAGTTCGACGTTATTGACGGCCAGGATCGTCGGCAGTTTGCCGCGCACGCGCTGGCAGGCACGAGCCCGCGCGATGATCGCCGCCTTCGTGTTGACGATCGCCGAATCCTCGGCGTAGCTGATCCCGTTGGTGCGCGTTACGAAGTGGTTCATCAGGAAGAGCGGACCGCTCGCAGGGCCGCGGTTAGCACGGCAGCTGTCAGCAAGGCCGGCAGTGTCTGTCAGTAGCCCAGTGGTCGCAAACGAATAGGGAGTTTCACGCAGCGTCGACTTGTAAGCCTCGAAATACCACTTCACTGGGGCCGTCTTCGATTCTGAGGTCATGACGACGCGCTGACCGCTGGAGATCATCTTCGCGAGCGTCGGGAAGCGCGTCGGCGAGCCCTTGTAGATGTACTTCAGTAACCCGGCCTTCGTGGCGGCGGCGGCAAAGTCGGCCGGCGCGATGCGGTCCTCGTTGACTAAGACAAGCACTTCGCGCGGATGGGTCTTGAGGAAAGCCGCGATTGGTTTGAGGCCCTCAACAAGTGGCGTTGAGCCAAGTTCGCACCGCGCGTGGCATAGATAAAGCTGGCGCTTCGGGTTGCTCGCGTCGGTCGTCTCGACGTACTTAATCGGGCCGCCACCGAGGTCGTAAGTGCCGGGCACGCCGTAGTAAATGTCGATCAGCATCGCGCGGATACCACGCTTAAGCTGCTCGTTTATTGCGATCGCGTGGTTCGGAACTCCCCAGCCGATACTGGAGCTCGACATGGCGTTATGGCTGCCGGGCAGCACAACCTTGTCAAGCGTCCGCGAGCAGAGCTTCGCCGATCCGTTGCAGACCGGCGCGGCGGCCGCGGCGGCGGCCGGAAAGGTCAGCGCGCCGAGCACGCAGCAGAGAACGGCGACTTTCAGGAAGCTTCGATTAGCGATCATTGAGCCATTATCACTGCATTGACCGACCTCTGCGCTGATTTGACCGCCAAGAGCGGAGAGGGAGGGATTCGAACCCTCGAACGGAGTTACCCCCGTTACACGATTTCCAGTCGTGCCCGTTCAACCACTCCGGCACCTCTCCTGGACCAACCCGGCCCGGGAAGCCTAGCCCGCGCCCTCTAGCATTGTCGTCTCATGACCGCCGCATTTGAGGCCTTCGCCGTCGCCGACACCGTTAGCCAGGTCATCCGCGATCTCGGACTGCTTGGGCTGGTGGCGCTGATGTTCGTCGAGAATGTCTTCCCGCCAATTCCCTCCGAGGTCGTCCTGCCGCTGGCTGGATTCTTCGTGGCCCGTGGTGAGCTGAACTTCGTCGGCGTGCTGTTTGCCTCAACCCTTGGCTCCGTGCTCGGCTCCGTGTTCCTCTACGAACTGGCCCGGTACGGGGGGAGGCCTTTCGTACTGCGCTATGGCGCAATCCTGCGCGTCGGCCCCGACGAACTTGACCGCGGCGACGCCTGGTTCGCGCGGCGCGGGCCGATCGTGGTGCTTCTCGGGCGCTGTGTTCCTGGCGTGCGGAGCCTCGTCTCGCTCCCAGCCGGGGTGCTGAAGATGTCCCGGCTCGCTTACATCCTTCTGACGCTGGTGGGCAGCCTGATCTGGAACGCGGCCCTGATCGGCGCCGGCTGGGTACTCGGCGAGGAGTGGGAGAGGGTCTCCGGCGCGATCGGGGCAGTCGGCACGCCGCTCGTGATAATCGTGCTCCTGCTGCTTGGAGGTCTCTCAGTGCTCTGGTGGTGGCGTCGGCATCCGTCGCGTCGTCCGGACTGACTCAGAGCTGCCACTCGTCGGCCATTAACACCGGCGTGCGGGTGCCGTCAGCACCAACGCCGGTCACCGACATCTCGTGAGAGCCGATCATGAAGTCGACGTGGATCCGGCTGAGGTTGATTCGGTCGCGGTCATCGTCACCGTCGAGGCACATTCCGTAGGCCGAGCCGAGCGCGATGTGGCTGGCTGCGTTCTCGTCGAGCAATGTGTCGAAGAACGTTGTGCCGAGTTTGCCGATCCGCCCCTCGCCGTCGACTAGCGCCACCTCACCGAGCCGTGAGGCGCCTTCATCGCGCTCGCAGTAGCCGCGCAGAATCTCAGCGTTTTTCTCGGCGTCAATCCGGGTTGCCTTGCCGCCTTTGAATTCAACCTCAAGCCCTTCGATGATTGAACCGCCCAGTACCAGTGGCTTCGTTGCCCGCACAACCCCTTCGGTTCGCAGCGGGTCGGGGACCGAGAAGATCTCCTCTGAGGGAATGTTCGGCATGTGCTCGATGCCATCAACGGTTTCGAATTGTGCCGCGAGGAAGTTGCTTGTAGGCAGTAGCCCGACGACGAGGTTGGTGCCGGGCCCTTCGAAGTGCAGCGCGTCGAAGCGCCGCTCGGTTACTTTCGCCGCCGCATCAGTTAGCACTGCGGCCCGCCCTCGCCAAGCGGCGACCGGGTCGTCCTCGTCCAGCCGGCAGACGTGAACCAATGCCTCGGCCAGCCGTTCCAGCGCAGCGCCGGGCTCCAAGTCGGGGAATACGAGCTCGGCCCACTCCTGGCTGGGGCAGGGGCCGATCGTCCAGTTCGTTGTAGCGGCGTTGACGACGGTGCCGCTCTCCTTGACCGCCGGTAGCTGATCCTTGCCGACCAGCGCGGGGTCGATGTCATCGAATAATCCGGGCGCTGCGGGGCCGCTTAGGCCGATTCGCGCGCAGCGCTGGTCACCGAGCGCGAGGATCCGCTCGCCGAACCAGGATGGAACGAACTCCAATGTCTGCGGGTCGGCGTTGGCTAGTCGCGCGTGCTTCACGTGGGGGTCAAAGTAGGCGACGTCAACAAATCGCGCGCCGTGGCGGTAGGCGCTGGCGGCCAGCGCGCGGGCAACCTCTTCCTTGCCGATTTCGGCGCCGATCGCGACGATCTGGCCCTTTTGGACGTTGGCGCCAAAGCCAACCATAAGGTCTGCGAAGCGCTCAAGGGTCTGCTCGTCAAAGCCACTGAATGATGCCATTACGCCAGCCTATCGGCCAAGCCGCCCAAAGCCGCCCACGATTGATCTAGAATAACGGTATGTCTACTTCCGGATTAACTGTTTCCCAGCCCATCGCGCGCGAGCGCTCACTGGCGATTTTCGGCCAAGTCATGGGTCTAGTCGCGATTACTTGTGGCTTTGCTGCCGCCGGCGCGTACATCGGCCGCGACCTAGCGGGCCTTTGGTTCCTGCTCCCTTGGATCGCCGCGATCGGTTGCCTGATCGGGCTTAACGTCGCAAATAAAAAGGGCATGCAGCAGCTCGCGCTGGCGCTGCTCTTCGCAGTTGGCCTGCTGCTGGGGATCTCGATCGGCTACACCGTCAAGTACTACACCTCGACAGATCCCAGCGTTGTCTACCAAGCGGTTGGAGCGACGGCGCTCTTCGTTGGCGCTCTCGGCGCCGGCGGCTACGCAATCCGTAAGGACCTCTCGTTTCTTTACCGCTTCGCTTTCTTCGCGCTGCTGGCACTGATCGTCTTTGGCATCGTCACGCTCTTCGTCAGCATGCCTGGCGGCTCAATGATCTACGCTTTTCTTGGCCTCGCTGTCTTTGGCCTCTTCGTCGTGCTTGATTTCAACCGTCTGCGCCGCGCCGGTCAGCAGGAGGTAATCCCGCTGGCGGCAGGGATCTTCCTAACCGTCTTTAACGTCTTCCTCTTCTTCCTGCAGATCTTCGGTGGCGGCAACCGCTAACCGTGCTGCGCCGCGCAATGGCTTCACGGCTCAGCGTTGCCGAGGGGGAGCAAACGCTGCCCGGGCGCGAGAGTGAGCTGCCCGGGATTCCCGAGCGTCATGCAGTTCTCGGCTCGCCACTGAAGCCGCCGTTCGCTGATGGCGTGCGCACCGCCGTCTTCGGTCTTGGCTGCTTTTGGGGCGCGGAGCGGATCTTCTGGCAGCTGCCTGGCGTCGTTTCAACCGCTGTTGGTTATGCCGGCGGCACCACGCCCAACCCCACTTATGAGGAGACCTGCTCCGGCCAGACCGGCCACACCGAAGCAGTGCTCGTCGCTTACGACCCGTCGCAGATCAGCTACGCAGACCTACTGAAGGCGTTCTGGGAAGGCCACGACCCAACGCACGGAATGCGCCAAGGAAATGACGTAGGCACTCAGTACCGCTCGGCGATCTACTGGGACGGCGAGGATCAGCACGAGGCTGCGGTTGCGTCGGCTGAGGCATATGGCGCGGCGCTAAAGGCCGCGGGAATCGGCGAGATCACAACCGAAATCGCCCCCGCAGGACACTTCTATTACGCCGAGGATTACCACCAGCAGTACCTGCACAAGGTCCCCCACGGTTACTGCGGCCTTGGGGGAACGGGCATTAGCTGCCCGATCGGCGCCGATCTTTCGGCCTGACAGGCGCACGGTTAGCGGCGCATTACGGCCGCTCCTTATGCAAGACTTCAGCAATGAATAAATTCCGAGGTCTTCTAACTCTTTCGCTTTCGCTCGCCGCAATTGCTGCGCTTCCCGTTGCTGCTCAGGCCGCAACTGCCGGTGCTGCCGGTGCCTGCGGCCAGTTCCGCGTAATGCACAACGACAAGATCAGCGGCGTTTCTTTCCCCGCTGGCCCTTACAACATGGTCAACAGCGGCATGTCTTGTGCTCAGACGACAAAATACTTCCAGAAGTTCCTTGAGGCTGGCAAGGTTTCGAGCGGGTGGCAAGTGAAGAATCTTTCCGGCAATCGCAAGCGCTTCACAAAGCTTGGCACAAACCCGACGGTTGACTTCCAAGCAACGCCTGCCAGCGACCCAACGCCAACTCCTACCCCGAGCGGCTTGACGTGCCCGGGCACCTTCCGCGTGCTCCACAACGACCAGATCGGCGCGATGAAGCTCCCAGCCGGTTCTTACACGATAAAGCTGGCAAGCCATAACACGCCTGGGCTTACCTGCAAGCTTGCCTCGAACGACTTCGCTTACTTCCTCAACAATGACTGGGCTGGCAACTTGCCTCGTCCGTGGAAGATGAATGTCGCTGCGAAGAGCTTCTACATGAACAACACGCCCAGCGACGGCTTCAGCGTCAAGCGCGTCGGTAGCTAGTTAGCGATCGGCGATTGAGTTCTCGCTTTCTCGCCACCTGACTGCATCTTTGGGCGCGGCCGTGATCTGCGCGTCGGTCATCGCCGGCGCGCCGGTCGCGGCGCTCGCTCAGGATCTCGCGCCGGCGCCAAAGGGCACAGGCCTGACCAACTGCGCCGGCACCTTCGAAGTTCTGGTCGATGGCCGCGCGTCGACGCTGTCGCTTCCGGCCCGCGCCTACACGCTCGCCACCACGGCCGACCTAAATTGCAGCGAAGCAGCAAGGCTGCTAACCGACTTTCAGCGCAACTGGGGCGCAAAGTTGCCGCTGACTTGGAAGGAGGTCCGCGGCCCGGTCGGCTTTGAAAACTCTGCCGGGCAGCGCTTCAGCGTCGCGCGCGCTCCGGCATCTGGCGCCTCGACCCTTGCCTGCCCTTACCTTACGCTCGTGCAGGGCGCTCGCGCAGGATCGCTCTATGTTGCCGCCGGGCGCTACCGCCTCGGCCGCTCATCAACTTCGCTCAGCTGCGGCGCCGCGGCCCGCAACTTCTTCGCGCTGGCCTACCGAACCGGCGACCCTGACGGCAGCTGGCGCGCGCAGTCGGTTGGCAGCGGCGCGGTTGAGCTGACGAGCGGCTCGCGCAGCTTCACGCTGCGCCGCGCATATGCTGCGACCAGCGGCGGTGGCACCTTTCCAGCCCGCGGCGAATACCGCTGCGGCCCATTCTTCACGGTCGGCAACGACGACCCGATCGGCAAGAGCTTCACGGTCTCGAAGGGGCGCTACTCAATTACAACCTTCGGCTCGACCGATTGCGCCAAGGCGGTGGCGATCCTGCCGACGCTGCTCGGTAAGCGCTCAGGCGTGCTGCCAGCGCCGTGGCGTCTGCGCCGAGAGACAGGCTCTTTCGTGCGCAGCGCCAGCGGTTCTAGCGGCTTTAGGCTCTCGCCCTATCTCGGCCAGTAGCGGCCTTTAGGTCGTCATTCCGGTGAACTGGCCACCGGTGATGTTCAGCGTCTGGCCATGCACATAATTGCTCCACGGTGAGCAAAGGAAGAAGACGCCGCCGGCGGCTTCTTGCGGCGTTCCGGGGCGACCGATCGGAATCAGCATCGATGCCATTCCGCGCATCTGGTCTGGAATACCGAGCTGCACCTTCTCGCCGTCAATCTCCATCGTGTTCTCCTCGTCCTTGGAGGCGGTCAGACGGGTCTCGATGTAGCCAAAGGCGACAGCGTTGCAGTTGATCTTGAACTGGCCCCACTCCTTCGCGAGCGTCTTCGTCAGCCCTACGACGGCGGCCTTACCGGCGGCGTAGTTGGCTTGGCCAGCATTGCCCATCGTTCCTGAGATCGATGAAACGTTGACGATCTTGCGGAAGACCTCGGTGCCCTCTTCCTTCTCCGCCTTGGCGGGCTCGCGCAGGTAGGGCGCTGCCTCGCGGACGATGCGGAATGGCGCCACTACGTGAATGTCGAGCATCCGCTGAAACCAGTCGTCGCTCATCTTGTGGACCGGCGCGTCGAGCGTGTAGCCAGCGTTGTTGACGATGATGTCGATCTTGCCCCAAGCGTCGATCGCCGTTTGAACGAGCTTGGCTGGCGCTGAAGGGTCGGTTAGGTCGCCTGCGAAGACAACTGTCTCGCCGCCGATCTCCGACGCTGTCTGCTCCGCGACGTCGCCGTCGAGATCGTTGATCAGTACCTTCGCGCCGTGCTCGCTAAGGATCTCCGCCGTCGCCCGGCCAATCCCGCGCGCGCTGCCGGTGACAATTGCCACCTTGTCGTCAAGAACGCCCATTTGTCTAATTCTCCTGAAGTCAGTTTGCGTTGTTCCTCGAAGCTTGCCACGCTTGGCGCCGCGGCGCGGCCTGCCTTGCCACCAAATCCCTATTCTCGGCCTGTGGCAAGCATTCCTAAAGGCGCACCGTTCGTCGATGTTTGCGTCCATCGCAGCGTCCACCCGGCCGTCGTTGCCGCGGAGCTGCGCGACGGGTTCGTGGGCGGCGCGCTGGCCACGCGCCAGCACTACTTGAGCGCGCGCCAAGCGCGGCTCTGGCGCGAGATTGCGCTGGCCTTCTCACCGGCCCGTGATCAGGGCGACGGGATGCAGGCTTACGACGCTGTCAATGCGCTGATCGGCGAGCAGCTAGATCAGCGCGGCGTGCACGTGGTTGGCCTCGGCTGCGCCGACGGCGCGAAGGAGCGGCGGCTGCTTGAGGCGCTGCCGCCTGGCGGCCCGGTCAGCGTGACGCCGGTCGACGTGAGCTTGCCGCTGCTGCAGGTTGCCGCCGACGCTCTGGATCACGCCGGCGGCGCGCTGCTGCGCCGCCCAGTTCTCTGCGACCTTGGCCTAGCCGCCGAGGATCTGCCAAAGATGGTCGGCGAGGCGCCCGCCGCGCGCGTGGTCACGCTCTACGGAATCCTCCCCGGGATCGACGCATTCTCGGCAATGGCGGCGGCGCTGGCGCTGATGCGGCCCGCTGACTTGCTGGCCGTCAGCGCGAATCTGCTGCCCGATCAGGACGGGGCGCTGGAGCGGATTACGGCGCAGTACGACAACGAGCCCACGCGCGAATGGCTCTGGGCGCTCTGCGAGGAGGCCGGGGTTGAACGGGGGCAGGCAGCGATCACGATCGGCGCGCTCGATGATCCCGGCGCCGGCGCGCAGGCTGCGGTCGGCGCTTGGCTCGAGCCCGCCGCTGGCCTTCAGCTGCAAACCCAAGCCGGATCGGTCGCGATGACGGCTGGCCAGCCTGTGCGCCTGCTGCGCTCCGCTCGCCACACGCCCGCTGGCCTTGAGGCAATTATTGGCGCCGCCGGGCTTGAGCTGCTGGCGCTGGAAGTTTCGCCCAGCGGCGAAGAGGGCGTTGCGCTGGCGCGCTGCCCCTAGTCGCCGTTGATCGCGCCGATCGTGCGCAGTACGGCTCGCACGCGCGGCACCTCGTGAGTTCGAAAAAGGCTCGTCTGACCGAGCGAAGCGAGCACCGCGAAGAAGCCCTCGGCGCTGCGCACTTCATCTTCGAAGTAATCAAAGGCGTGCGGCAGCGCGTGGCAGACGGGCAGCCCGAGCGCGCGCAGGCGGAACGTGTTGATGAAGCTGCGCGCCTGGTGGCGCACGCGCTCGTCGCCGTCTTCAAGGTTTGAGTAATAAAAGCCAAGGCCTGGGTCAATGAAGAGCCGCTCCACGCCGGCGGCGCGCGCGGCCGCGATCCGCGGCTCAAAGTGGGCGATCAACTGCGGCAGCGGGTCGCCTTCCAAAGTTACGGCGCCAACCTCGCGCACGTTCTCGCCTTGCACGAAGCAGAGCACGATCGCCGCGTCGTACTGCGCCGCCAAGGCGAAAATCTGCTCGTGGTGGGCGGTTCCGGTCAGGTTCAAAAGGTTCGCGCCAGCCTTCAGGCAGGCCTCGACGACGGCCGGCTCATAAGTCTCAACTGAAACGAGGATCTCGTCGGCGCGCAGCGCCTCAATCACTGGAACGAGCTGGGCGATCTGTGAATCGGCGCCAACGCGCTCGGCGTCAAGAATCGTTGACTCGGCGCCAATGTCGATGATCGCGGCGCCTTGCGCTGCCAGCACGCGGCCGCGATCAATCGCCGACTGAACCGAAGGCGCAACGCTTTCGCGATACCACGAGTCGCGCGACATGTTGACTACGCCCATGATCGCTGGCTCAGCGTTGAAATCAAACTCGCGGCCGCCGATGTCGAAGCTGGCGACCGGCGTCGCTAGCTGATTGGAGTGAGCCGCGGCCAGCTCTGCAATGTCAGCGAGCGTGAGGATTGCTTCCGCCTACTTAGGCTTGTTGAAGTTGCCGTGGGCCAGCATGAACCACTCGCCGTCAACCTCGATGAACGAGCTCAGATACGGCGCCGGTGTGCCTTCGAAGCGAACTCCGTCTACCACAAGGTCGGTCGTCGCAGTGTAAGTGGCGACCAAGGTGTCTTGGTATTGGCTGCCATTGACTGCGCCGAGCTCGTAGCTAGTTAGGTCAGGGAGGCCGTTGATGAACTCGCTCTTACTTAGCGGTCCGCCCGAGCCGCGCTGCAGGTACCAGTTGGGCGCCAGCAGCTTCTCGAGGCTGCTCTTGTCCTTTGACTTGACGGCCTCGAATAGCCGCGTCACCTGCGTCGTTGCCTCGCTGCCGGCGTCGGTTGGCGAGGCAGCTGAGTCGTATCCGGATGATCCGCAGGAGGCGATCGCCGCGGCGCAGGCGATCGCCCCAGCGATTGCCGCTGCTTTGCGTAGTCGTCCGAAGATGATCAACTTGGGCACCTCGCGAGAGTATCGAAAACTAGTCGCCAATCGTGATTTCGAAAATTGCTTTGAACTGCCCTCCGGGCGCGATGCTCGCCAGCCGATCGCCGCTAATCAGCGCGTTCGTGGGCGAGGTCATCGGTTCGAAGCAGATGAATGGCTCGGCGAGTGGGGCGTAGACCTGGGCGAAGTTGTAGCCGCCGTCAAACGCGAGCGCAATCTCGCGGCCCGGACCGCTGAGCGTGAAGCGTGGCGGCTGGCTTAGCTGATCGAAGAGATCGTCGAAGGCGCGCTCGCCGAGTGGCGCGCGGGCACCGCTCGCTGGTTCGTGTTCGCCGCTTGGGATTCCGCTCGGCTCAAGCAGCGCCTGGCGCGTCACCGGCAGCTCAATCGCGACGCCCTCGCGCGAGCCGCCTGGCAGCGCGAGGTAGGGGTGGAAGCCGAAGGCGATCGGCACGCGGCTGTCGCCGGTTGCCGTCACCGTCGTCGTGACTTGCAGCCTTTGATCATCGAGCCGCGCCTCGAGCTCCAGCACGTGCCGGAAAGGGAAGGCGCGCGCCAGCTCCTCGTGGGCTGAGAAGTCGAGCCGGGCCGCCAGCAGCGCTGCTCGATCGGACTCGCCGGCTTCGATTACCTCCCAGTAGGGCGACGCGCCGAGCAGCCCGTGCATCGGTAGCCCGGCGGAGTCGAAGTGCAGCGGCGACTGCTCGGCGCTCAGCCTCACGTCGGCGCCTTCGAACGAATAGCTCATCGCCGCCAGCCTGTTGGCCCACGGGTAAAGCAGCGGAATGCCGAAGGTTGAACCTTTCGCAGCGTAAGCCGCAAGGCCGCCGCGCTGGCCGAGCAGCTCCTCGCCGCGATGGCGCAGTGAGCAGCAGACCATTCCAACGCCGGGCGCGTAAACCGCCTCCAGCGCGCCGCTAGCCGAGCGCAGCGTCAGCGTCGCGTGGCCGTCCGTCGTGCTCTCTATCACCGATGCACTCACAAGCTCAACCCTATGCGCTGCAGGCCTGCCGCTCCGCCCGCCATACCCACGACAACTGGTTCCCAGTAAGCGCCTTCGCAGTTAGCTTGCAGTCGCAGCAGCTTCGTCTTCGGCCGCCGAGCGGGTGCGCAGCTCGTTCAGCATCACCCAAAGGAAGGCGACTATCGGGACGGCGATGATGGCGCCAACGATGCCCATCAGGGCGGCGCCCGCAGTTACTGCCGCGAGCGTCGCAATCGGGTTTAGCGCGACGGTCTTGCGGTAGGTCATCGGTGCTATCCAGATCGACTCGGCACCGTGGACGACGATTAACACTGCGAGCATTATTAGACCCGCGTCAACGCCGCCGCCGGCCAATGCGATCAGGAAGACGATTAGGCCGGAGATGAAGGCGCCAAGGATCGGGATGAAGCCGCAGAAGAAGGTGATCGCGATCAGCGTCCCGGCGATTGGGAGCCCTAGCGCAACGGCTGCGATCCCGACGAAAAACGAAACGAAGATCGAAATCAGCAATGTTCCCCGCACGTAGCCGCTCAGGGTTTTCCAGCCGGCCGTGACCGATTTCTCAACCGCGGCGCGGTGGCGCGGCGCCGAGCGCTGAACCAGCCAGTCGCGCAGGCTGGCCGCCCCGGCCAGCATGTAGATCAGAAATGCCAGCGAAATCAGCGCGCCGGCGAAGATTGAGACGATTGCCGGAACTTCGCGCGAAGCCTTTGTTAGTAGTCCGGCGCCAGCAGTCTTGAGCCCTGGCCCAAGCTCTGCGATCACTCCATCAACAGCCGTGCGGTCGCTCCCGAGCGGGCCGCTGCCCGGGTGGCTCCAGCTCGAGAATTCAGTGGCGCCGCTGCTGATTAGTTTGCCGATCTGCCCGGCTTGGCCAACGATTGAGCCGACGATTAGCGTCGCTGCCAGCGCCAGCACGCCAAGGAAGATGACGATTGAGATCAGCACCGCCAGCGCCCGCGGCAGCCCGAGCGCCGCGAGCTTGTCCGTTAGCGGCAGCAGCAGCGTCGAGAAAAGCATCGCGATGAACAGCGGCACCGTGACTACGCGAATTTGCCAGAGCGCGTAGATCACGGCCGCAGCGAGCGCAATTACCACCAGAATGCGCCACGAAATCGCCGCGGCTTGGACTAGCCGCGGCGGGATCGTCCGGTCCGGCTCGGTTAGCGCCGACGAGGCTGGGCTTCCAGCAGACTCCACCGTTAGAAAGCTACGCCAGCGTCCGGAGCGAAGCGGAGGGGGAGGGATTCGAACCCTCGGTACAGGGGTTACCCGCACAACAGTTTTCGAGACTGCCCCGTTCAACCGCTCCGGCACCCCTCCGAGGCCGCGCATTCTTCTACGCGACAGTCGCAGCCTAGCGAGCCGCAGGGGTCGCGCGGCAGGATCCGCTCGCAGCTAAATAAAAAGTCGCATTACGGCTGCCAATCTGGCACGATGGCGTTTAGGACAAATAGGTCTAATCTTGTCCTGAGGCTAATGGCCAGCAACTTAATCAAGCTCACCCGCCGTCACCACGCTGTCGATGCGCCGACTGCGCTGGCGAGGCTCAGCGCAATTGTCGCCCAGACAGGGACGCTGACCGACGATGACATCCGCACCGTCGCCGCCGAGTACCAGCTGCCTGAGGCTTCTGTCTACGGCATCGCCACCTTCTACGACGACTTGATCGCCCCGCGCGGCAGGCGCCACGTTCGAATCTGCACCGGCACGGCCTGCTTTGAGGCTGGTGATCCGGGTAGCGCGCAGCGAATCTGCGACGGGCTTGGCGTCGGAATCGGCGAAGTGAGCGAAGACGGCAGCGTCTCCGTCGCCGAGACGGTCTGCCTTGGCTTCTGCCACAGCAGCCCCGCGGTGCGCGACAACGAGGTGATCGACGCCGGCCCCGGCGTGATTGATCGCGTGATCGAAGGGACGACCGTTCAGGCCTCCGAGCCACCGATGCGCAGCCTGCTCGCCAATCCTGTGCTGACCCAGCCTGGCACGTGGGCTGGCCTGCGCCGCGCGATCGCTGAGCTAACGCCTGAGGATCTGCTCCACGTTGAAGCCAAGGCCGCCGACCTGCGCGGCCGCGGCGGCGCCGCCTTCCCGGCCGGCAACAAGTGGGAGTTCGCCCGCAACGCGCCGGGAGAGCAGAAGTTCATCGTCGCCAACGGCGACGAGGGCGACCCCGGCTCCTACATCGACAAGTACCTGATGGAGCAGTCGCCCGAGCTTCTGCTCGAAGGGCTGGCGCTGGCTGGCTATGCGGTTGGCTCAGACCAAGGCTTCGTGCTCGTGCGCTCCGAATACCCGCAGTCAACGATCATCCTGCGCGAAGCGATCGAGCAGGCCGAGGCGCAGAATCTGCTTGGCGACAACATCCTCGGCAGCGATTTCAGCTTCAACGTGACGATCGTCGAAGGCGCTGGCTCCTACGTCGTTGGCGAAGAGACTGCGCTGCTGGCCTGCCTTCAGGGGCTACGTGGCACGGTCTCCGCTCGGCCGCCGTTTCCGGCCGAGCGCGGCGTTTACGAAGAGCCAACCGTCGTCAACAACATTGAGACGCTCTGCAACGTTCCTTTTATCGCCGCGCAAGGGGCAGAAGCCTTCCGCAACTTAAGCCCTGGCGACTCGGCCGGCTCAAAGCTCGTCTGTTTTAACTCCGCGTTCGTAAACCCGGGCATGGTTGAGGTGCCGTTCGGCCCGACCGTGCGCGAGCTCTGCGAAGAGGTCGCCGGCGGCCTCAAAGACGGTCGCCAGATCAAGGCGGTGCAGATCGGCGGCCCGCTGGGCGGCATCCTCCCCGCCAGCCTGCTCGACACGCCGTTCGACTTCGACCCGCTCGCCGAAGTTGGCTGCATGGTTGGGCACGGCAGCATCCTCGCGTTTGACGAGACAACCGACATGCGTGCGCTGGCTAAGCATCTGCTGCGCTTCGGAGCGCACGAATCTTGCGGCAAGTGCTTCCCTTGCCGGATTGGCCTGCAGCGCGCCTACGAACTTTTCAGCGACGACGAGCCAGTTGACCGCGAATCGCTCGAAGAGCTGCTCGAGACTTTGGAGCTCGGCAGTCTCTGCGCCCACGGCAGCGGCATGCCAGCACCGATCCGCAGCCTATTGCTGCACTTCCCTGACGAACTGGGGTTGCGCTGATGCAGGTGATGATTGACGGCAACGCAGTTGAGGTTGAGCCCGGGACGACGCTGCTTGAAGCGATCCGCGGCAGCGGCGGCCAAGTCGCTTCGCTCTGTTACGACGAGCGCCTCGACCCGTTCGGCGCCTGCCGCGTCTGCATGGTTGGCGTTGAAGGCGCGCCCGGGCCGCTGCCTTCCTGCACCACGCTCTGCCGCGAAGGAATGGAGATCTCGACGAGCGACGAGGACGCGCTGCGCGTAGCGCGAGCCGTAGTCGAGCTGGTCCTTAGCGAACTGCCCGAAGCTCCTGGCGAGCACACCGAGCTGGCGGCCGTCGCGGGGCAGCTTGGCGTGACGAAGACGCGCTGGACCGGCGCCGTGCACGAAAAAGACGAGGACCTACGCCACCCGTACCTTGCCTTCCGCCACGAGCTATGCATCAGCTGCGGGCGCTGCGTGCGCGCCTGCGACGAGGTACAAGGGGCGTTCGCGCTGACCGTCACTGGCCGCGGCTTCTCATCAAACGTTGCGGCCGGCGTTGATAGCGGCTTTGCTGAGTCGAGCTGCGTCTCCTGCGGCGCCTGCGCCGATACTTGCCCAACCGACGCGATTACAGAGATAAGGCTTCTAGACTTAGCAATTGAGCAGAACCACAACGGCTCAGGGGGCTAGCGAGATGAGCAAGAAGGCAAATTCGAGCGTCAGCACAACCTGCGGCTACTGCGGCGTCGGCTGCCGGCTTGAAGTTCACCCGCAGGACGGCGTGATCGCCTCGATCAGCCCGGCGCTGGACGGCCCCGCCAACAAAGGCCACACCTGCCTGAAAGGGCGCTTTGCTCACCAGTTCACGCGCTCTGACGAGCGGCTGACAACGCCACTTATCCGCGAAGCTGACGGCTTCCGCGAAGCAACTTGGGACGAGGCTTTTGAGCGGATCGTCGCTGAGTTCACGCGGATCAAGGCCGATCATGGAGCGGACGCGATCGCCGGCCTCGCCTCGTCGCGCGCCACAAACGAAGACTGCTGGGCGATGCAGCGGCTAATCCGCGCCGCCGTTGGCACCAACAACATCGATAACTGCTCGCGCGTCTGCCATTCGCCAACGTCGTTCGCTATGCGCCGCTGCTTCGGCTACTCCGGCGCTACCGGCACTTTCGATGACATCGAGGCCACCGACGCGGCAATCCTGATCGGCGCCAACGCCACTGAAGGCCACCCGGTAGTCGGCGCACGGATTAAGCAGGCGGCGATTAACGGCATGAAGCTGATCACCGTTGACCCGCGCCGGATTGAGCTGGCCGATTACGCCGAGCTGCACTGCTCAATGCGGCCCGGCACCAACGCCGCCGTGATCCTCGGGATCGCCCACGTCGTGATGACTGAGGGCCTTACCGACGAGCAATTCATCGCTGAGCGCACAGAGGGCTACGACGAGTTTGCCGCGCTGCTGGCCGAGTACCCGCCAGAGGAAGCTGAACGAATTACGGGCATTGCCGCCGACGACATTCGCGCCGCCGCGAGGATTTACGCTGAGGCTGAGAACGCCTGCCTGATCTGGGGCCTTGGCGTAACCGAGCAGCGCTACGGCTCTGAGGTGGTGCAGCTGATGTGCGGCCTGGCGATGATGACCGGCAAGGTTGGTCGCCTAGGATCGGCGCTGCTGCCGCTGCGCGGCCAGAACAACGTGCAGGGCTCGTCCGACATGGGCGCGCTGCCCGACACCTACTCTGGTTACAGGCCGGTCAGCGACGAAGCCGTCGCAACCAGCTTTGAACAGCGCTGGGGGGTCAATCTGTCGCGCCAGAAGGGGCTGAAGATTCCGCAAATGTTCGACGCTGCCGTTGCCGGCGAGCTGAAGTCAATGTTCATCTTCGGCGAGGACGTCGCCCAGACCGACCCCAACACGACGCACGTGATCGCTGCGCTGGAGGCGCTCGAGTTCCTCGTCTGTCAAGACATCTTCATGACCGAGACGACGAAGTACGCCGACGTGATCCTGCCGGCATCGGCCTTCCTTGAGAAGCAAGGAACCTTCATCAATGCTGAGCGCCGCATTCAGCTGGTCGAGCCGGCGATCGATCCGCCTGGCGACGCCCGCACCGATTTTGAGATCCTCACCTCGCTTTCAGCAGCGCTTGGCCACCCGATGAACTTGGCAACGCCGGAGGCAGCGATGCAGGAGATCGCAGCGCTGACACCGGAGTTTGCCGGCGTCACATACGAGCGGCTCGGCCGCAGGGGACTTTGCTGGCCGGTAGAGGCAGACGGCAGCGATGCGCCGATCCTCTACGCCGGGCATTTCCGCCAAGAGAATGGCCTTGGCAAGTTCAACGCCTTGCCTTACCGCGAGCCGGGCGAAGTTGCCGACGAGGAGTTCCCACTTATCCTCGTCACCGGCCGCCGCCTGCAGCACTACAACGCCGGCACGATGACGAGGCGCACGCGGAATCTCGAGTTGCAGCCAACTGAATGGCTCGACATCCACCCTGACGACGCGGCGCGGCAAGGGATCAGCGAGGGCGACCTGGTAGCTGTCCGCAGCCATCATGGGCGGATTGAGATTCCGGCGCGGATCACCGACCGGATCGAGCAGGGCAATGTCTTTACGACCTTCCACTTCCCTGAGCTGCGCACCAACCTGCTGGTCGGCGACTCAGTTGAGGTCAACACCGGCTGCCCTGAATACAAGGTTGTTGCCGTTGATGTGCGCGCGATGAGCGAAGCACCGTCCGAGACGCCGGCGCTCGTAGCGGCGGACTGACCGAGGGCTGGCAGGTGGCCAACGCTGACGCCGGACGAATGGTCACCAGCGTCGTGCGCGAAGGCCAGCGCGATGAGATCGCCGTCGAAGAGCCGCTTGAGATTCGCGTCGACGGCAAAGCGCTCTCAGTCACGATGCGCACGCCCGGCAACGATGAGGAGCTGGCGCTCGGCTTCCTTTACGGCGAAGGATTAATCAACGAGCCGCGCGACGCTGGCCCGACAACCGATTTCGCCGCCAACATCGTTGACGTCACGGGCCCGCTGCTCAGCGACCCTGGGCAGCGCAACTTCTACACGACCTCCTCCTGCGGGATCTGCGGCAAAGGCGCGATTGAGCAGGTCGCCGTTGCCGCCCCGACCGCCCTGCCTGGCCCGGTGGTTGGGCGTGCGCTGCTGGCCGCGCTGCCGGACCGGCTGCGCCAGCCGGGCTTTGATCGCACCGGCGGAATGCACGCCACAGGCCTCTTCAGCGCTGAAGGTGATTTGATCTGCGTGCGCGAGGACGTTGGTCGTCACAACGCAATCGACAAGGTGATTGGCCGCGCGCTGCTGGACGGCGGGCTGCCGCTGAGCGGAAAAATCCTTTGTGTCAGCGGTCGGATCTCATTTGAACTGGTGCAGAAGGCGGCCGTTGCTGGCGCGCCGATCCTCGTAGGCGTTGGAGCGCCGACGTCACTTGCCGTAGAGCTGGCAGCCGAGCGAGGAATGACGCTGGCAGCATTTGCGCGCGGCGAGCGCGTTGTCGTCTACAGCGACGACGGCCGCGTCAGCGACTGAAGGCGGCGGCTTAGCGCCGCTCTTCAAAGAAGTCGGTCAGCAGCGCCGCGCACTGCGCCTCAAGCACGCCGCCAACCACCTCAGGGCGGTGGTTTAGCTGCGGCTCACTGAGAATGTCGAGCACGCTGCCAGCGGCGCCAGCTTTTGGATCCCATGCACCGAAGACAACTCGCGGAACGCGCGCCAGCACGATCGCCCCAGCGCACATCGCGCACGGCTCAAGCGTCACGTAAATTGTTGAATCGAGCACGCGCCACGAGCCGAGCGCGGCGGCGGCGGCGCGCAGGGCGACAATTTCAGCGTGCGCGGTCGGGTCGCCGTGGCGCTCGCGCTCGTTGTGGGCGCGCCCGATCACGCGGCCGTCATGGACGACCAAAGCGGCAATCGGAACGTCGCCGTGGCTGGGGGCCAACGCGGCCTCCTCGATCGCCTCGCTGATCCAGCGTTGATCGTCTGTCTGGCGTTTTTCGTCCACGTGGCTGCCATCATCCCCTATTCGCCCTAAGTAGCGTTACTTTTGGCTGTCTGCCGTGTTCTAAATAGTGAGCAGCAGGCCTGCAGCTCAGCATCCGATGACCTTAATCAAGCGCCTACAACTTTCACTGATCGCGGCGACCGCGCTGCTGGCCGTTTTCGCGTTGCCCGCCGCGGCCGGCGCAGCAGAGGCCGAGCCCAACCAAGTAGTCGTCCAGTTCACAGATCCAGAGACCGGCGCAGCGCCCTCAGTGGCCAACGCCGACCCGGTCGTGCTGCAGGTTGAGAACGTCCGTAAGGCGCTCGCCGAGCTGCGCGCGCGCGACGATGTCGCCTACGCCGTGCCAAACATGACGGCCCACGTTGCCGCCGGAAGCTATACGCCCAACGACCCGTTTCTCGCAAGTCTGCAGTGGAACTTCGTCGGCAACTACGGCGTCGGCGCGCAGCAGGCCTGGGCCAACGCGCGCGCCAGCGGCCGCCCCGGCGGCAAGGGCGTGACCGTCGCCGTGCTCGACACCGGCGTTGCCTACTCCAATCGCGTTCCCTACAAGCGCTCCCCGGATTTCAACGCGCGCCAGTTTGTAGCTGGCTGGGATTACGTCGATCGCGACCCTTACGCCAACGACGCGAACGGTCATGGCACGCACGTCGCCGGCACAATTGCCGAAGCCACCAACAACAAGATCGCTGTCGCAGGCCTCGCCTACGGAGCGAAAATCATGCCGATTCGTGTGCTCGACCGCAACGGCGAGGGCAGCGCTAACGACATCGCCGATGGAGTTCGCTTTGCCGTCAGGAAGGGCGCCAAGCTGATTAACCTCAGCCTTGAGTTTGATCCCGGTGTTCGCGCCGCTGACATTCCCCAGCTGTTAGGGGCGATCAACTTCGCCCGATCACGCGGCGTGCTCGTGGTTAGCGCTTCGGGCAATGAGGGTGATCAGTCGATCTCTTACCCGGCCAACGCGCCCGGCGTGATGTCGGTTGGCGCAACGACCGAGCGTGGCTGCGTCGCTGAGTATTCAAACGGCGGCGGCGGGCTTGACATCGTCGCGCCAGGCGGCGGCCAAGACTCCGCCGCGACTGGCGAATCGCGTTGCCGCCGGACTGCCTCGCGCAATATCGCTCAGGTGACTTTCAGCGGCAGGTCTCTATCAGCCTTCGGCCTGCCAAACGATTACGAGGGCACTTCGATGGCGACGCCGCACGTGACGGCCGCAGCGGCGCTGGTGATTGCGACCGGCGTGATTGGATCAAACCCTTCTGGCAGCCGCATTGAAGCAAGGCTTAAGAGCACGGCGCGCGACCTTGGTTCACCCGGGATTGACCGCTATTACGGCGCCGGACTGCTTAACGCCGCTGCCGCCACTGCTAGGTAGTGCGAATAATCAGCACCGAGCATGGTGCGTGGTGGCTAACCTTATTTGGCACTGAGCCGAGCAAAAAGCGCTTGGCGCCGGTCATCCCCTTGTTGCCGACGACAATTAGGTCGGCCGAGGTTTCCTCAGCAACGTCGAGGATCGCGTCGGCCGGATCGCCTTGGCGCGAATGCGACGAGCATTCAACCCCGATCGTCGCCGCTTGCGTGACGACGGCCGCCAGCGTCGCCTCCACATCTTCGCGCTCGTTGATCATCCACTGCACGTCTGAAGGGGCCTCACTCGCTTCGCTCCTCAGCCGTGAGACGGGGACCGGCGCGTAGGCGCTGACGACGTCCAGTCGCGCGCCTGTCTCCTTCGCCAGATCAACCGCTTGGCGTACGGCTTCGCTGGCCGTCTCTGATCCGTCTGTTCCAACGACAATCGATCCAAACATTGCAACTCCCTTGCCCCATTGCGTCCCTGCAGACTACCTGCTCGCTAAAGCAGCTTCACGATTGCTATCGCCATGCCGATCAAAACGACGACGACGATTGCGCCCTGCATCCATATCCAGAACGGTGACATGGCTTAGCCGAAGAAAACTTCCGCCGTGCGAAAGAGCTCTGGATCGAGCAATTTCGGCTCGGCGAGAGCCTCCGAGAGAGGGACCGTGACGATTTTCGTGCCACTTAGCGCGACCATCATTCCGCGCTCGCCGCGGTTGTAAGCGTCGATCGCGCCGACGCCGTAGCGGGTAGCGAGAATGCGGTCGTAGGCGGTCGGCGTGCCGCCACGCTGCACGTGGCCGAGGACAACCATTCTTGTTTCAAAGCCGGTAACGCGCTCAATCTCGTGCTCAAGCCAGGCGCCAATCCCGCCAAGCCGTGGGTGACCAAACTCATCAACTTCATCCTTTCTTGCGCTTAGCGCACCGTCTTTGGGCACCGCGCCTTCGCTGGCAACAACAATCGAGAAGTTCTTCCCGCGCGCGTGGCGCCCGCGAATCCGATCACAGAGCTCGTTCAGGTCAAATGGCCGCTCGGGCACGAGGATTGCGTGGGCGCCTCCGGCAATCCCAGCCGAGCAAGCAATCCAGCCAGCGTGGCGGCCCATCACTTCCACGACGATCACACGGTCGTGCGATTCAGCCGTTGTGTGGAGGCGGTCTATTGCGTCGCTTGCAACTTGCACGGCGGTGTCAAAGCCGAAGGTGTAGTCGGTGCCAGCAAGGTCATTGTCGATCGTCTTGGGCACGCCGATCACCGCCACACCGTCGCCTGCCAGCTTCGTTGCAACGCCCAGCGTGTCCTCACCGCCGATCGCGATTAGCCCGTCAAGCTCGAGCTTCTCCATTCCGGCTTTGACGGCCTCTGTGCCGCCACCGCCATCGCGGTAAGGGTTGGTGCGTGAGCTGCCAAGGATCGTGCCGCCACGAGTCAGAAGGCCGGATACTTCGGCCGCGCCGAGCGGCTTGCCTTCGCCAGCGAGAACTCCGGCCCAGCCGTGGCGCATGCCAACAAACTGATCGTCGTACTGGCGCACTCCTTGGCGCACGCTGCCGCGAATAACTGCGTTTAGTCCCGGGCAGTCGCCGCCGCCGGTGAGTAATCCAATTCGCGCCATCAGGTCGATACTTTCACGAATTGGCGCTGGCCGCAGCTGCGGTCGGTGGCTCAGCATCCTGCTGGCCGAGCCGGTAGCGCCACCATTCCTGAGCCCCAATCTGAAGCGCTGCAGCGGCAGGTATTGCCAGCAGCGCGCCAACGACGCCAAATAACGTTGCGCCGAAGAGCACTGAGACGATCACGATGAAGGGCTCAAGTGCCACTGCGCGCTTGTGGATTTGCGGCTGAATCACATAGTTCTCGAAGCTTTGGTAGGCGCTCGCGTAAATGAACCAAATGATCGAAGCCGTCGGGAAGTCGGTGAACAGAGTGACCACGAGGATGATTCCGCCCGCGATAAAAGCGCCCACCAGCGGGATCAGGTCCAAGAGCGCATAAAGCACCGCGAGTGCGCCCGCGAACGGAACGCCAAGAATTGTCAGGACGATGAAAGCGCACAAACCAGCGATTACGGCTTGCACGGCTGCGCCTGCAATGTAGTTGCCGACGGCGCCCGCGATCCGGTCCAGCGCAATGCTGGCAGCCTTCGATTCGCGCCCGCTGCGCAGACTGAGCAGCCCGTCGATCCAATGGCGCCCGCGCGCCACCATGAAGATTGAGAGGATGTAGATCGTTAGCCCTGCGAAGAGCGAACTAACGAGGCTGCTGCCGAAGTCACGGATGATCGTTGCGGCCTCGCCGATCCTCGTTGGTGCATCCTCCGCGATCCGGGTGAGCTCGGTGGTGACGCCAAAGTCGGCATTGAGCTTGTCTAGTTTCGGGTTCTTCTGAACCTCGGTCTGGAGATCGTCAACGTAGCTTGGTAGGTCGTTGACGAAGCTGACGCCTTGGTCAACGATTGGCGGCATTACCGCGGCGCTGATGCCGATCGGAACCAGCAGCACACCGATGTAAACGAGTGCAATCGCCAGCGGCCTCGGCATCACGCGTGCTAACAAGTTGACTGGGCCGGCCAAGGCGACGGCGACGAACACGGCGATGATGATCCAAGTTACCGGCTGCCAAAGGACCCAAACGAGGGCGATCGTGCCGATCACGATTAGCACGGTCAAGACGATCCGCAAAACCACGCGGGTCGATAAGAGTTCGTTGGCGCTCGGCGAAGCGGGCGCCGGGCGCGCCTCTCCAGATGGCTGTGCGGGGATAGTCGTCACCGTCAGCCTCTTTTCGACGCTGGCTGCCCGCTCCCTGCCGCTAGGAGCTGCTCGTGCGGCTCAGCCGCGCTTCGGTGGCCGCGGGAAGAAACCGCTGGTGCGGGCTACGTATCCGTCGTAGCCGGCGCGGCGTTTACCGATCGACTTTTCAAGCAGCCCGGCGCCACTAACGCGAATCAATAAGACCGACATGATGATCGGCCCGATGATCGTCCACCAGGCGCCGGCCGCGAGCGCGATCAGGTAGAGCCCCCACCAGACGCTGAAATCACCGAAATAGTTTGGGTGGCGCGTGTAGCGCCAGAGGCCGCGGTCCATCACCGTGCCCTTATTTGCAGGGTCGGCGATGAAGCGCGTTAGCTGCAGGTCACCGACCGTTTCGAAGAAAAGCCCTACGGCGAAGACGATGATTCCTACGACCACGAGCCAGCTCCAGCCGCTAGCGGTGTCGCCCTGCTGGCCCACCTGCACCGGCAGCGATACGAGCCACATCAGTATTCCCTGCGCCCAGAACACAACCCAAAGGCTGCGTAGCGGCCACGCGCTACCGGCCTTCGCGCGCATCTCTTGGTAGCGGAAGTCCTCGCCGTGGCCGAGGTTGCGCCGCGCTAAGTGAATCGTCAGCCTTAGTCCCCACAGCGTCGTCATGATTGCCAGCAGCCAGCGCCGCCCGGCCGCGCCGTCGGCGAGAGCAAAGCTGACCCAGGCGATAACAACAAAGCCGGAGCCCCAGAAGATGTCAACAATCGAGCTGTCCTTGACCGCCACGCTTACAGCCCACAGCGAGGTTGTCAGTACGAGTACAACAGCGACGTTTATTGCCAGCAGGTTGGTCGTCGTCATCTAGCTGAGGGTACGGTGCTTAGCCTTCGGCTGCCTTCGCCGCCACCCAGCGGTCGGCTTCGAGCCAAAGTTGATCGAGCCACTCAACTTGATCGGCGCGGATGGCAGGAATCTGGTCATGCGCGACTCGCGTGAAGCGCACGTTGATCACGCGGCCAACCAGCGCGCCGCCCCAGATGTCGGAAATCAGCCGCAGCCCATCGAATCCCTGATGGATCATCAACACGACATCGGCCTTTGGCGCCTCGCCGAGCACCGCCAGCAGCCCACCAACTTTCGGCGGTAGCAAATATTCGATCGGCTCCAGCCGCGCCGCGCGCTGCGGGTCTCGCTCGGCGATCTTTTCAAGCGCCCGCTGGCGCCGCTCGGCGGTGAAGCGAGTGCCCTCGGGGTACAGCAGCACCCCGTCTTCGCTGCCCATCCCGCGGGCAAGCTGCCCGATCCGCTCGCGTTCAACCTGCTCGCCGGTGTCGCGGCGAACAAAGTAGTTCGGTAGTCGCTGGCCACCAACGTCGAGGCATGGTTCGGAAAGCAGCTCGCGCTTGATCACGTAGCGCAGGTGAATTCGCTCGGGCGCCGCGACCAGCGCAGACGGCAGGAAGTTGTCGACAATGCTGGCGTGGCGAATCAGCACGATCACTGGCCCAGGGCGCAAGCACTCGCTTCCCTCGTCAACTATTCGTAGCCCAAACAGCGCCTTGACCGAGCCGAGCAGCACGCGAACCCAAAGCTGCTGCAAGTTCCAAGTTGAGTCGACGAGCAGCTTGCGATTGTGCCCAAAGCCGCTGACTAGCCAAAGCGCCAGCAGCGCCAGCAGGGCAGCCGTGTCGCACGCCAGATAGATCCAAAGAAAGAGCACCAGCCGCAGCGCCATAAACGGCTTACGGCTCGTGATCGCACGGAAGACGTCAACCAGCAGTGCAGCGACCAGCAGCAGCGGCAGCAGCGCTGTCACCAGCACAAGGCCAATCAGGATCGGCGGGATTGTCTTTAGCCGCCGCGCGACCTTGCTGCCACGCGGCTCTCTGTCGGCGCTCTGTTCCACGCTGACAGATTATGCGCTACTGCGTCACTGAAGTCGATCAGTTGATCGATGTTGCTCGGGCGGCCGTTGTAACCGAGCGCAATCGAAGGCACCGGGCCGAACGTCATCTGCTCGGGGTCTCAGATGCGTCACCGCCACCGCTGCGCTGCGCCAGCGGCAAGCGCCTTCGCTGTGGCGTACTCTGCGCAGGTGGCCAACCGCGTTCGAATATCGATTGGGAGTGAGACGAGTGAGCTAACTCTCGTTGACGGCGTTGTTGAGCGCTTTTCGCTTGCCCGTGGGCTGGAGCGCGCAAGCGCAGAGCAGCTTGGAAAGGTTGTTCACGGGCTTTCGGCCTGGATAATTGAGCGCGCCTACCCGGATGACTCGACCGGCGAGCTGGTCGTGCAGCTTGAGCTGGCCGAGGGCGCTGTTCGCTGCACAATCGAGGATTGGGGCGAGCCGATCGCGGCGTTCGGCGGTGGGCTCGGCGGCATTCCGCCGGAGCTCTCTGAGATCGAAGCGTTGACCCACGACCTGCGGCTCGTGAACCTTGGACGCGACGGCAAACGGCTCAGCGCTGCCGTTGAAGCTAAGGGCGCCGCGCCGCAAGAGCTCGTCGCCTTCGCCCAGTTTGCGCGTGAGAGCGGTGAGAGCGACGCGACCGCCGACGAGGTTGAGATCCACAACACGCAGCTTGCTGACGTTGAGGCCGTTTCGCGGCTGCTTTACACCAACTACGGGCTTGGCTACGGCCACCCAAACTTTTATCGCCCGCGCTGGGTTGAGGCCGAGATTGAAGCCGGCCGGCTTCACTCGTCGGTTGCCGTCCTAGCCGGCGAGGTCGTCGGCCACCACGCGCTCGTGTTGGAGAAGAGCGGTGAGGCGGGAGAAACCGGTATCGCGGTCGTTCATCCGGCCTACCGCGGGCTGGGAATTTTCAACCGGCTTTTCGAGCGCACGATCGAGCGCGCGCGGGCGGCCGATGTGGCGACTGTCTACGCGCGCGCAGTAACTGCCCACCCATACAGCCAGCGCGCGGAGCACTCGCGTGGCTACCGCGAGAGCGCCTTGATGCTCGGCTCAGTGCCGCAAGGAAAAGACGATCAAGGCAAGCCGACGCCGCGCGCTGCCTCACTACTGACCTTTCTGCCACTTGAGCGCTCGCCGCGAGCAGTTAGCTTCCCTGAGCGCTACGCCGATCCGCTTCGCGCCGCCTACGCGAACCTCGAGCTCGAGCTCGTCGATGCTGAGCGCGAGCGCGCACTCGAGCAGCTTGGCGAGCGCCCCAGCGCAGTTATAGAGCGCGACGAGCAGCGCTGCAGCTCGGTGATCACGCTGAGCCGCTGGGACGAGCAGGGCCGCGCCCAGCTGGTTGACGCCGTTCGCTCGGCCGTCCACCACCACGATGACGTCGCATACTGCGACCTTGATCTCGAAACGCTAACTGCCAGCGAGCTTGGCGAGGCAGCGCAGCAGCTTCGCGAGTTTGATTTCTTCTACTGCGGCCTAGCGCTTTGCGCGGCTGCTGGCCATGACCACTTGCGAATGCAGGCGCTGATGAGCGACGACGTTGAGCTTGAGGCGATTGTGCTCGACTCTGACTATGCCAAGCAGCTGCGCGAGACGATCTTCGCCGATCGCGCGCCCAGCAGCGCCAGCTAGTTAGCCATCGTCTTGGCTGAAGGCCCAGCGAACCTCGTCGATCGAGAGTCCACAGGCAAGGCAGGCAAGCAGCTTCATCCGCGCTGCTTGGGGCGAGAGGAAGCCTGCCGGAATAACCCTCGTCAAGCGAAGATCCATCTCTGAGCCTGCGTAGCCGTAAGTTGAGTTGAGAATCACGCCGCGCTCCGGCCGGCAGTAAGCGATTACCGGAATCCGCTCTGCGGCCTCTGCCCAGAGCGCCAGCAGCTGCGGCGTAAGGTGGCCTGCCCCGAGCGTGCCGATTACCACGCCGTCGGGCTCGGTTGCCAGCGCGGCCCGCGCCAACGAGCCGTCGTCGCCGGATGAAGTGGGCACGATGAAGACGCGCTTCTCTAGCTGCGGCGGGTCGAGCGTCGGGTTGCGTGGCAGGCTCGACCAGATCGTCGGGTGGCCTTCGGTGACGCGCCCGAGCGGGCCTATCTGCGGCGAGGAGAACGCCGTCAGCGAGGTTGTGTCGGTTTTGCGGACAACGCGCGAGTGGTGAATTTCGCCGCCGAAGACGACCAGCACGCCAAGCCCGGTAGCACCCTCGCTGGCGGCAACGCTGACCGCGTCAACGAGGTTTGCTGGCCCGTCAGCGCCGGGCGCGCTGGCGGTTCGAATAGCGCCGGTGAAGACGATCGGCGCTTCGGCGTCGCTGATTATGTCGCAGAGCATCGCTGTCTCTTCAAGCGTGTCGGTTCCGTGCGTCACGACGACGCCGATGCCGCGCCGCGCCGCGTCGCGCGCTGCGTGGCAGATCTCAAGCTGCTGCGTCAGGCTCAGGTGGGCGCTTGGCAGATTCGCGACGGTCTGCGCTTCAAGCCCTTCGTGAGCGGCCAAGCCCGGAACTGAGGCGATCAGCGATTCGGCGTCAAACTCGGGCGTCGCTCCGCTCGCACCGCTCATTGCGATCGTGCCGCCAGCGGCGATCACGCGGACGTGGCGAGCTGGCTGCGGGGCCGGGCGGGTCGTCATCGGTCGTTACGGTAGCCGCGATCGGGTTTTGCTGGCCGGCTGCTCTTTCGCGGCCTGCTCAATCGCCATTGCCGCTGGGCTGAGGATCAGCGAAACTGCGGCTGCCGCAGTAACGAAGAGCGAGGCAATAAAGATCACGATAAGCGCTGGACTCTGCGGCCAGTCCTCGCCGCCGATAAGCAGGCCCAGGACGATCGGGATGATCATCTCCATCACGAAGATGATCGGTGCCACGTGGCCGACTGTCCTGCGCTGCAGCGCGTTTTGTTCGCTTGTCATCCCGAGCGCGCCAAGCAAGCCAACGGCCACCAGAACTGCTGCCACCGCCAGCCAGGCGGAGGCCGTGACTGAGTCTGCCAGCAGCTTCAGCATGAAGGCGCCAAGGGCAAACGTAAGGCCGGCTGCCAGCACGATCACGGTGCCGCCGACGCGCTTGCCAAAGGCATACGGGATCACTGCCAGCAGCGCCAGTGGCGCCAGCACAAAAAACAACGTCGCCGTCGCGGCGCTGCTGCTGGAATGCTCTGGCGCAGTCAGTGCCACGCCGAGCACGCCGACGATGATCGCGCCGACGCCGAGCAGCTCACGGCGGCCAACGTGGTCGCCAAGCTTGCGGGCGCCAAAGATCAAAAGCACTATCAGGCCGAAAGAATCTGCTGGTTGGACGACCGCCAATGGAGCCAGCGTCAGCGCCAGCACCTGCAAGGCGCCGCCGCCAATCTGCAGCGCGGTTCCGCCCAGCCAAGTTGGCCTGCGCACAAGTTTCAGCAGCAGTTTCGGGCTCAGTCCGCCGTTGCCCTTCTCCTTGCGCGCCTCGCCAGCCTGAATCACTAGCCCAAAGTTGAAGCAGGATGAGGCCGCGGCGGCCAGCAGGATTCCGAAAATAACGTCGCGCACTGTGCCGCGAGTCTACGATTCGGGCGATGGCATCACGCGTCTTGATCCTCAGCGCCGGTATTGGCGAAGGCCATAACCTGCCTGCGCGGATGATCGCCGACGGGCTGCTTGAGCTCGACCCGCAGTGCGAAGTGGTGATTGTTGACAGTCTCGCCGCGATGGGCGCAGCCGCCGCGCTATTGGTTGATGACGGCTCGGAGCTAATGTTCGACCGCTTCAACTGGCTTTTTGACGGTGTCTACTTTCTCGTCGCGCGCTTTGGGCCAACGCGCAAGATCGGCCAGTGGCTGGCAGAGCGGGTTGGCCGCAGGGGGCTAAGCGCGCTGATCGCCGCGCAGCGGCCAGACGTGATCGTTTGTACCCATCCGGCGGCGACCGATCTGCTTGGTCGTTTGCGCCAGCGCGGCGAGCTGCAGATCCCCGTCGCGTCAGCGATCACCGACCTCGCAGGCTTGCGCTACTGGGCTCACCCGGGCGCCGACCTTCACCTGATCACCGAACAAGAGTCGCGCGCCGAGGTAGAGCAGATCGCACCCGGCAGCCGCGTCGTCTGCGTCCGCGGCATGGCCTCAGCCGCGTTTGAGCAGCCGCTCAGCCAAGCCGACGCGCGCGCGGCGCTTGGAATGCCGGCCGACGGCCCGCTGATTCTGGTTTCCGGCGGTGGCTGGGCGGTCGGTGATCTCGGTGGCGCGGCAGAGGTGGCGCTGGCGGCAGATTCGGCTGGCCGCGTTGTGGTTCTTTGCGGCCGCAGCGAGCAGGTGCACAGGCGGCTGAGTGATGCCTTCGCGATGGCGCCGCGGGCCAAGGTTGTCGGTTTCACCGAACAGATGCCGCAGCTGCTTGCCGCCGCTGACGTGCTGATCCACTCGACCGCCGGGCTGACCGCGTTTGAAGCGCGCGTTCGAGGATGCCAGCTAATTTCGTACGGTTGGGGCGTGGCCCACATTCGCCTCAACAACGAGGCCTACGAGCGCTTCGGGCTAGCCGAAGTGGCCAGTGACCGCTCGGCGCTGGCAGACGCCCTGGCCCGCGCATTGCAGCGCCCCCGTAGCGAAGATCTCGCTTACGGTGAGCGCCCTTCGGCGGCCTTTGAAGTGCTGGCACTGGCCGGAGTAGAGCAATGATCGCACGCGCAGCAGCGCTACTCGGCGCGGCAGCGGGGGCGGCGTGGGCGCTGCCCGCTTTGGCGCCGGTGATCCCATCGCTGGCGCAGGCGCTGGGCGTGCCGCGCCGCCTCGAAGGCGCCAGTGGCGTCGCGCTGACCTTCGACGACGGCCCCCACCCTGAGGGAACGCCAGCCGTGCTCGACCTGCTGGCAGCCGCTGGCGTCAAGGCCAGTTTTTTCCTCGTTGGCGAGCAGGTACGCGCCTTTCCGCAGCTAGCCGAGCGGATAGTTGCCGAAGGCCATGAGGTTGCCGTTCACGGCGACCGCCACCGCGTGATGCTGCGGCTCGCTCCAGCGATTATCGCCGCCGACCTCGACCGCGCGCAGGCAACGATCTGTGATCTGAGCGGCCAGCGGCCACGCTTCCACCGCCCGCCGCTTGGGATCTACTCCTATCCGGGGCTGAAGATCGCTCGCGGGCAGGGCCTCGAGCCGCTGCTTTGGTCGCGCTGGGGCCGCGACTGGTCGGCGAAGTCGAGCGCCAAGTCAATCGGCGCGAGCGTGACGGCAAATTTAGGCCCAGGTGACGTGCTGCTGCTGCACGACGCTGACTGGTACAGCGACGCTGGCTGTTGGCGCAACACGGTTGCCGCGCTGCCAGCGATTTTCGACCGCGTGAGCGCCAGCGGGCTTGTGTTTCAGACCCTCAGCGGCGATTAGGAGCTGGCGCCAGCTTCGGCGAAGTCGTCGATCAAGCCGCGCCTGCGCGCTAGCGCAATGCCGGCGCTGGCAAGCGCGATCACCAGCGCCACGCCGGTGATCGTCAGTACGAAGAGCGAGCGCCCAGGCGTTGCGAGGTGGAAAATCTGATGCCCCCACGGGGTCATTACGGCGAAGATGAAGAGCGCGGTTACGAGCGCCGAACTGACGGCCGAGATCGAGCGCGTCTTTGGGTTGCGCCACATCAGCTCGATCAGCAGGAAAACTGCCAGCGAGGCGATCATCGTGACGGCAAGCGTTCCTACCTGGGCGTCAGGCAACCCGAGCGAATCAACCGCGACAACGTAGGCGGCGAGCATCGTTAGTGAAGCGAGGGCGTAAGCGAAAGGGATCGCAACACTTTGACGAGCGCGGGTCAGCGCTGACGAAAATCCCACAGTGGCTTTGGCGGCTGGCTGGATTGGCACTGGAACAGCAGCCTCATCCTCGCGCCGCCACTGGACGTATCGGCTCACTCCCTCGGCAAAAGCTGTTTCGGCGGTCCAGCCGAGCTCCTCTTCGGCGCGGGTGCCGCTCACCTCAACGCCTACGTAATCAGCGTTGCGCTGCTCGGTGTACTCGATCCCGGTTGGCGCCACCAGTTCCTGCACCAGCTCAGCGATCTCAAGGATCGTCACCGAGCTGTCGCTAACAAGGTTGTAAGTGCGGTTGGCGGCGATGGGGCCGAGCGCCTTTACGCAGCCTGCAGCAAGGTCTTCGACATATACAAAGCGGCGCGACTGGTCGCCAGCGCCGGCGACGCTCAGTGCCTCGCCCGCCATCGCTTTGCCGACGAAGGCTGGAATAACCGCCGCTGGGCGCGCACGCGGGCCGTAAGGGATGCCGAAGCGCAGCACAGTGAACTCCAGGTCATAGAGCTCGTTGTAACTGCGGCAGTACATCTCACCGGCCAGCTTTGAGGCCGTGTAAAGGTGGTTTGGCATCCCGAGATTGCTTTCCTCGTCAACGTGCTCGCCTGACTGGCCGGTATAAACCCAGATCGTGCTTGCGTAGATCACGCGCTGCACGCCGGCGCCACGGGCGGCTTCGAGCACGTTGAGCGTCCCGCGCGCATTTGCGGCCTCCGATTCGACCGGCATCTTTTCGACTTCACCAACGTCTGCCGCTGCCGCCAGGTGCATCACCGCGTCGCAGCCGCTCATGGCCAGCTCAAGCATCGTCAAATCACTGAGCTCACCAAGCTCGGTCTGGATGTCGTCGCGGAAAGGGGAGGGGCGACGGTCGTAGATGACCGGCTTGTGGCCAGCCCTAACGAGCTGATCGACTACGTGCGAGCCGATGAAGCCTGAGCCTCCTGTGACGAGCACTTTCATTGCGTCTTTAGATCCAATCGGTATCGGTTAGGGCTGGTAATAGAGCGGTACGCACCAGTGGTTTGCCGCCACCCAGTCGGTATTGGGCAGCTCAACTTCAAACTCCATTATCCGGTGGCAAGATTCGTCATAAACCTTACCCGTCGAGCGGCCAACCTCTGTGAAGACGATGTATTTGTAATAGCCGGAGGCCATCCCCTCCGGCATTTTGAGCCTGTCGGGGTGGGCTGGATCGAGCACCGTGCGCGCGACCTCCCGCTTCCAAGCGACTATTTCCTCAAGCCGCTCGGTCTGAACTAGTCCAATTGCCGCCGTGAACTCGCTGAGGCGGAAATTAAGGCCGAAGTGGGCGTAGTCAGGCTTGCCGTAGTTGCGGAAGTGGCGCGCGAAGGCGAGCAGCTCCTCGTTATCGCTGACGAGCATGCCGCCTTCGCCGGTTGAGATCGTCTTTGTCGCATAGAACGAGTAGACGCCAGCATCGCCCCACGAGCCTGGCCGCTTGCCGTGCCAAGTTGCCCCGTGGGCGTGCGCGCAATCTTCGATTAGGAAGATTCCTTTTGCCTTGCATAGCGCGGCGATCCGCTCCACGTCGAAAGCGATGTGACCACCGACGTGAACCAGCATCAAGGCCTTCGGGCTGTGCTCGGCGACCTTTGCCTCGAGGTCATCGAATGACATGCAAAGGTCCTCACGGTTGCAATCGACAAAGGCAACGTTGGCACCGGCACTGATTATCGACAGCGGCGTTGCCATGAACGTATTTGACGGGCACAGCACAGTCTGGCCACGCACGTCGGCGAACTCGAGCGCCGCCAGCGCCGCGCCGGTCCAGCCGGAAAAGGCAACTGAGCCGATCGAATGAAGATTGCTCCAAGCAGCCTCGAAGGCTGCGGTTAGTTCGCCTTCCGACCAGCGCTGCGAATCAATTACCCCGTCCCACAATTCGTGCAGCCGCGCACGGTCGCGCCGATCGAATCCGATCGAGAACTGGCTGAAGTCGCTCATCTGGACGCTCTGATTTACATCAATGGCGTGGTGGCCTGCAGGATTGCCTCGTCGAGGCCTTCGGTTCGCAGGTGCGTGATCGCTTGGTACTCAGGGTCCATCACCATCTCAAGGAACTTCGAGCGGCTCGGGTAGCGGATCAGCATCACTGAATCCCAGTCCCAGCCGTCGGGGGCTACGAGCGCGGTTGAGGTTTCACTGGCATAGAGCACTTCGCCGCCCACGCCTTCGAGGAAAGACATCACCTTGGCGCCGTACTCGCCGTAGCTTTCGCGGCCGCCATCGGTCTTGTACTTGAGCATGTTGAGCATTACGACCGGGCCGCCATCGTCCTCTTCGACGTAGCGCTTGATGTCCTCTGGGCCTGGGTCTACGGGCATTGGTATTCCTTTCGGGCTGCGGTGGGTTCGGAGCTCAGCGGTTAAAGCGCGCTAGGGCCGCCTGAGCCCATTCGTTGCTCGGCGGCGCTGTGGCGCGGATTGTACTGGCTGGTGGTCGCCTCGAGAGCCATCCTGCGCCGGTCGGCAATCGTGTAGACCGGAGCATCAATCACGACGGTGTTGCCGAAGAGGTCAAGCAGGCAGCGGCAGCGTTCGTTGAAGAGGCCGAGGATGTAACCGGCGAAGAACGGGATCGCGCCGAGCACCATCCCGGCCAAGCGTGCCAGCGCGCGGCCCAGCTTGATCGGCTTTCCGTCGTCAGCGCCAACGACGCGAAACTCCAGCGCTCTGCCTCCCGGCGTCTGACCGGTGCCGCTCCAAAAGGCGACAAAGTAGCCGCCGGCCCAAATCACGTAGAGAACGCCCATGATCGCGACGATCACTGAGTCAACGCTGTCGGGAACGTCCAGCGCCGACATTGTCAGCGCGACAACGGCCCAGCTGAAAGCGGCAACAAAGCTGATGATCAGGGTGTCAACGACAAAGCCCAGCAGTCGCGTGACCAGGCCGACGTAGCGCT
>JBDNJF010000095.1:0-3359 GCA_041687955.1 Solirubrobacteraceae bacterium | reverse complement strand
TTCGCCTTAACCCTGAGATCGCTGAAGACCCTCTGCGTACCGAGCAGGTGCTGACGAAGCTGCGTGCCGTCGTGCTTGGCGTGCGTAGTGATGGCTTGGTGGCGGCGAATGAGGAGTTTGTTGCGTGGATGTGTGGGCGGCGCGCGATCAAGTACATCGGTGAGGACCTTGACGCGCAGGTTCGCCTGATCAACTTCGAGGACCTTGCAGCGAACACTTTGCGCGTCACGCTCGAAGCAACCTTCCATGTCCTCAAAGAGCATCGCCGTTACGACATTGTGCTGTGGGTCAATGGCCTTCCGCTCGTTGTTGGTGAAACAAAGTCGCCGCAGGTGAACAACCTTTCATGGCTGAACGGTGCGACTGACATCACTAACGCCTACGAGGTGAAGACGCCGGAGTTCTTTGTGCCGAACGTGCTGTCGTTCGCGTCGGAGGGCCGCGAGTTTCGTTATGGCGCTGTCTGTCAGCCGCCAGAGATGTGGCTGAACTGGTCGGTCACGACCGATCAGATCGGTCAGCCTGGTCTGGCGAACGTGCTGCGCTCCGCTGAGCTGCTGCTGACACCGTCGATGGTGCTTGAGATTCTGCGCTCGTTCACGCTCTATTCGTCGCGGCGCACAAGCAGCGGGGCAGTCCGTCAGAAGGTCATTCCTCGCTACCCGCAAGTGGAGGCTGTTGATGCGATCGTTGCGCGCTGCCGTGACCCGAAGAAGCGGCAAGGATTGGTATGGCATCACCAAGGCTCCGGTAAGACGTTCGCAATGGCGTTCGCCGCTGCAAAGCTGCGTCATCAGAGCGACCTTGACGCGCCGACGATCGTTGTCGTGCTTGACCGGCTCGAGCTGATTCAGCAAACGAAGGCGGAGTTCGAATCGGTTGGGCTCAGTGGCCTAAAAACCGCTGAGACGAAAGCTGATCTGGCGCAGCTGCTGGGCAGCGATGCTCGCGGCGTGATCATCACGACAATCTTCCGCTTCGCTGATGCCGGCTTGCTCAACGATCGCGAGAACATTGTTGTGATGGTTGACGAGGCCCACCGCACGCAGGAAGGGCGCCTTGGGCTTGACATGCGCGCGGCTTTGCCCAACGCGAAGTTCATTGGCCTGACAGGCACGCCGATCTCCACCGATGACCGCGACACGTGGAAGATGTTCGGCGACGAGGATGACCCGGGCGGCGCGCTGAACCACTACTCGGTCGAGCGTTCAATCCATGACGGCGCAACTTTGCCGGTGCATGTTGAAACGCGGCTTGTGAACTTCCATGTTGACGGCGAGGCGTTGCAGGAAGCGTTCGATGATTTGGCCGATCAGGAAAACCTTGATGATGAAGCGCGCGACCTGCTCGCCAAAAAGGCTGCTCACATTTCGGTCGTGGTGCGCGACCCGGACCGTGTGGAAGCGGTCTGCGCTGACATTGTGTCGCATTACCGCAGACGGATCGCGCCGCTTGGCCTGAAGGCGCAGGTCGTCGCCTACGATCGCGCCGCATGCATCGCCTATTTCGATGCGATTAGCGCGCTGCTTGAACCAGGCGAAGAGGCCGCCGTCGTAATGACAACAGCGAAAGATGATCCGGCTGAGTGGGAGCGGTGGAACCTCGGCCGTGAAGCCGAAGCGGTGATCAAGGACCGCTTTCGTGATGTGAACGATCCGCTGAAGTTTGTGATTGTGACCGCAAAACTGCTTGTCGGTTTTGACGCGCCGATTGAGGGAGTGATGTATCTCGACAAGCCGCTGCGAGCCCACACGCTGTTTCAGGCTGTCTGCCGCACCAACCGTCGCTGGACCAACCCGAACACTCATCAAGAGAAGCTGCACGGGCTAGTTGTCGATTACGTCGGCATGGGTAAGGAGCTTGCCGGCGCGCTGCTCGTCAAAGCGCCCACGGCCGGTGCAACGCAGGCAGCCGACACAGACATATTGCTGGCCGAGCTTGCCGCAAACGTCAATTCGGCGGCAGCGCAGTTCGCAACCGTTGACCGCAGCCTCGCAACATTCGATCAGATCCATGACGCCCAGCAAATCCTTGCCAGCGAAGAAGACCGCGACGCTTTTGCCGCAGAGTTCATGCGCTGCCAGGGACTGTTTGAGTTCCTTTGGCCCGACACAGCGCTGCGCCCGATCGAGGACGACTACCGCTTCTTAGCTCGTGTCTACGCGTCAATCCTGCCAAACAAGGCTGCAGACCTGCTGCTGTGGCATCGCCTAGGGGCGAAAACAATCGCGATCGTGCATCAGCATCTGAAGGGGGTGACAATCGACTCCAATGACCTAGACAAGGTTGCAATGGACGCCGGCACAATCGAGGCACTGAAAGAACTCGAACTCTTCCCCGAAGACGACAAACTGCCGAAACCAGCCTTGAACGCCTTCGAAATAATCGAACGGCTCGAAGATCGCCTGCAGCGCCGCCTGAGCGGCTCGGACGACAACAAGGTCTGGCGCTCGCTCGCCGAACGGCTTGAACTGCTACGAAAGAACCGCGTTGAGAACGCAGCCGCCAGCGTTGAATTCCTCAAGCAGCTGCTTGAGCTCGCGAAAGACTTGGTCGCCGCTGAACACGCCGACGATGAAGGACGTCTCGATGAGATCGTCGTGATCGACCCGCGCAAAGGAGCGCTCACGCAGATATTCGAGGACTACCAACCTGAAGGCGTGCCGGTCGTGATCGAACACGTCGTCGAACAAGTGGATGATCTGGTGACACCGGTGCGCAACACCGGCTGGCAAGCCTCACACCCCGGCGACCGCGCCGTACGCCTAGAACTACGCCGCATCCTCAAAGACAGCGGCCTGCCCGCCACCGGCGACCTGTTTGATCACGCGTATGCGTATATCAGTGGGAACTACTAGGGGCGCTCACTCAACCCCCATCCAACCCCACCAGCAGCTCCGCCGCGTCGGTCTCCTCAGCGTCCTTACCATCAGCGACCTCAACCTCACAGGCGCGCTCATAGGCAGCCCGTGCTTCGCCGGTCTCGCCGATCGCCTGGGCGGCTTTGCCGAGCCAGCACCAGTTCCAAGCGCTGGCGGGGGAGATTTGGGCGTAGTAGCGCAGGTGGCGGTAGGCCTCGTGGTAGCGGCCGAGTTCGTAGAGCGTGTAGCCGAGCGCGAAGTGGGCGATGCTGTCGTCGGCCTCGAGGCAGCAGCGCGAGTTGGTTAGTGCTGGTCCGCCGCTGCGTTGGGTGGCGAGGTTGAAGAACTCGCGGTTGACCGACTGTTCGCCTGCGAACAGTGTGCGGGCGGCGAGCACGGTTCCGCCGATCGGGGCGTCGTCGAGGCCGACCTGCGGCGCATGGAAGTGGGGGCCGTGCCAGACCTCATAGGCCGTCTCGGCTTGCTCGGCGAACTTTG
>JBDNJF010000018.1:0-17746 GCA_041687955.1 Solirubrobacteraceae bacterium | reverse complement strand
GCCCACGGACCCTCCTGATCGACGCTCTTGTCGACGTGCGGCTTCTCGTGGCGGTGAGGCTTCTCTTCGACGGGAGCGGCGTCTGTCTTTGCGCCCGGCGCCCACTGCGTCATCATCACGCCGGTGTGCTTCTCGATTGCCTCCAGCTCGCTCTGCTGCTTGGGCTCAACGAACGTGATTGCGCGGCCCGAACGGCCAACGCGGCCGGTGCGGCCGATGCGGTGAACGTAGACATCTGGTGAGACGGGAACATCAAAGTTGACGACGTGCGTGACCGAAGAGATGTCGAGCCCACGGGCGGCAACGTCGGTAGCTACGAGAATCGGCACTCGCTCGCCCTTAAAGGCCAGCATCACGCCGTCACGCGAGCCTTGTGACATGTCTCCGTGCAGCGCGCGAACGTTCATCCCCTTGTCGCGGAGCGTGCGGAAAAGCTGGTCGCAGCGGATCTTCGTTCGGGCGAAGACGATCGCTTGGGTCGGCTTTTCAGATGCCAAAAGCTCAACCAGTTTGGCTGGCTTATCCTTCTGGCCAACCTCGAGGCGAAACTGCTCAACGGTGTCAACGGTCAGCGTCTTGGCCTCGACTTTGATTACTTCGGGCTCATAGAGGTAACGGTCGGCAAGCTTGCGGATTGGCGGCGGCATCGTCGCGCTGAAGAGCGCGGTCTGGCGCCCGCTCGGGGTGCGCGAGAGAATCTTCTCGACGTCCTCAAGGAAGCCGAGATCAAGCATCTCGTCAGCCTCGTCGAGAACGACGAAGCGGCAGTCATGGAGAATCAGCGAGGCGCGCGTGATTAGGTCCAGCACGCGGCCGACGGTGCCGACGACGATCTGCCCTCCGGCGCGCAGCTGAGCCTGCTGCGTGCGAATCGGCGCGCCGCCGAAAACAGCCACCACGTCAACGCCCTTCGACTCGCCATATGCGCGCAGCGCCTGTGTTACCTGAATGCAGAGCTCGCGCGTTGGCGTGAGCACGATTGCCTGGCAGTCTTTGACCGCGGGATCGATGTACTCAATCAGTGGCAGGCCAAACGCGGCCGTCTTGCCGGAGCCGGTCTGAGCCTGGCCGATGATGTCGCGTCCTTCGAGCAGCGCTGGGATTGTCTGCTCCTGGATTGGGCTTGGCTCGGTGTAGCCAACGTCGCGCAGCGCTTGGAGGGTCGTCTCGGAGAGTCCGAGCTCAGCAAATGAAGTCACGGCAGGCAGACTAGGGCTTCAGCGCAATCAGCAGCGAACGCTAGGGCTGCACGCGCATCGGTGCCAGCAGGCTAACCTCGTCTCGCGCATGAGTCTTACCGTTGTTGGATCGATCGCCTATGACGCAGTAATTACCCCTTTCGGGGAGCGCGAGCGAATGCTCGGTGGCGCCGCGACCCATTTCGCGCTGGCCGCTTCGTTCTTCGATCAGGTTCGCGTGATCGGACCGGTCGGTGACGATTTTGACGGACAGTCGTGGGAGGTGCTGCAGACGCGCGGCACGATCACCGACGACGTCGAACAGGTAGCCGGCGGTAAGACCTTCTTCTGGAAGGGCGAGTATCACGACAACCTTAATAGCCGCGAAACGCACGTAACTGAACTGAATGTCTTCGAGGACTTCAAGCCGAAGCTCTCAAACGAGGCGAAGGCCTGCGACGTCCTCTTTCTCGCCAACATCGTTCCCGACCTACAGAACGAGGTGCGCGGCCAGTGTCAGCAGGCCCGATTTGTAGCGATGGACTCGATGGATCTTTGGATCAACATTGCGCGCGACTCGCTGGTAGAAACGATCGCTGGCGTTGACTGCCTAATACTCAACGACGAGGAGCTTGAGCTACTGACCGAGGCGCCGAACTTCGTCAGCGCGGCAAACGAGATTCTGCAGTGGGGGCCTAGCTCTGTGATCGCCAAACAAGGCAAGTACGGCGCCGCTCTTTTCACAAAGGAAGGCTACTTCGCGCTGCCGGCCTTTCCGCTCGCCACGGTAGTCGACCCGACCGGCGCCGGCGACAGCTTCGCCGGCGGCTTCGTTGGCTACGTCGCAGCCCACCCTGAGCGGCCGATCGACCATCAGCTGCTAACGGAGGCGATGGTTTATGGAACGGCGCTGGCCTCATTCAACGTTGAGGACTTCGGAACCGAGCGAATCGTCGAGCTGACTGGCAACGAGATCGCCGGCCGAGTCGGAGAGCTGCAGCAGATGACGACCTTTGCGCACCAGCCAATTGTGCTGCGTAGCTAACGCTTAGGTGCCAAAACCGCTGTCACCGGGGGCCATTACGGCTATTGTCGTCCAACCGTGAGCACGTGGACTTTTATTTTTATGATGTTTGTGCTGAAGCTGCCGATTTTCGCGCTTTTCGCGATCATCTGGTGGGCAGTAAGGGACACGCCGGAAGATGCTGCCGACGCCAGCGGCGAGGGCGGCGCGCTGAAGCCACTTTCACCGCATCCGCGAGGCCCGTTGCCGCGCAGCCCGCGTCGCGGCCCGCATGGCGAATTGGCGCCGCCTGCGCCAGCTCGTACGCGCGGCACAACGCGCCGTCAGCGCGACCGCGCCTGACGCTCGCGACGAACCGTAGGCAGAGCCGTTTAGGATCAGGCGATGGCCACCGCCTCTGTTCTTTCTGACGGAACGATTCGCCGCCTCGTTGGCGAAGGGCGGATTGTGATTGATCCGTGGGACGAGGCAATGGTGCAGCCAGCCAGCGTTGACCTGCGGCTTGGTAATTCGTTCCGCGTATTCCACAACCACCGCGTTAGCGCAATCGACCTGAAGAACCCACCTGCGGACTTAACTGAGCCGGTGACGATCGAGCCTGACGAACCGTTTGTGATTCACCCCGGCGAGTTCTGCCTCGGCCGCACCGAAGAGTGGGTTGAGTTGCCCGACGACATCGTGGCGCGGATTGAAGGGAAGTCCTCGCTTGGCCGCCTGGGGTTAATCGTCCACGCAACGGCCGGCTTCTGCGACCCGGGCTGGAAGGGCACGCTGACGCTGGAGCTGAACAACCTGACGCGGGTGCCAATAAAACTTTGGGCCGGGCTGCCAATCGCACAGCTCTCCTTTATGACGCTTGACCAGGCCGCCGACCGCCCATACGGTCACCCCGACCTAGGCAGCCACTACCACGGTCAGCGCGACGCAACTGAGAGCCGCTACGAAGGCGGCCCCGGGGGCCAAGTGACGTCCGGCGGCGGCGTTGGGTAGCGTGCCGGATATGACTGAGGCAACATTGATTCTCGCCAGCGAAGCCGCCAAGAGTGAAGTGCCGTTTTTCATCATCGGGATTGTCTTTGCGGCTTGGGCCGTAATCATCGGCGGAATTGGAACGGCGTCAGAATCGTTCCCACCCAGCCGCGGCGCGGGAATCGCGATGGGTGCTATTTCGGTAGTACTGGCGGTTGCCACGATGGTGATTGTTCTGCTCGTCATCGTTTAGCCCCTTGGCCCGCTCCTACACGCTCACTCTCCGCCGTGAGGGCGACTCCGAACGCCAGCGCTTTGAGACGCTCAATGGTGCGCTCGACGCGCTTGAGACTGAGATTCGCGCAATGGCGCAAACGGTTCGCCGCGAGCAAACGAAGTCAATCGGGCGCAGCTACCAGCCGGAAGAGCTAGTCGCCGTGAGGGCGGAGATCAGCGGCCTCGGCGTCCGCGGCGGCGTTGACCTTCGCGGCGATGGGTCGGTGCAGGCCTACAGCGGGCGAATCCGCCGCGCCGTAATTGAGCCGCGCGAAGGCGAAGACTCCTACTCGGCTCTGCGCCGCGTGCTCGGTAGCGAATAGCGGCGAGCTAAAGGCTCAGAGCCGAGCCATTGCGGCGAAGCCAGTCGCGCGGCGCGCGGTAATCGGGCTGGTGCTGCTCAAGCAGCGCCCAAAAGCGGGGCGAATGATCGAGTACGACGAGGTGGCAGGCCTCGTGCCAGACGACGTAATCGAGCAGCTCTCGCGGGCCGAGCAGCAGGCGCCAATTAAAAGAGAGCGCACCGCTCGACGAACAGCTACCCCAGCGCGTGCGCTGGTCACGGATTGAAACTGAGCCGGCCTTGACAGCGAGCGCGCTGAGCGCCGGGGCGAGCCGCTCGATTACCTCCGCTTTGGCGCTGCGCCGATACCAGCGCTCGATTGCGCGCTCGCTGCGCGCGTCGGCCGGCACGAGCAGCTCGTCGCCGCTGCGATGCGCGCTCGTGCGACCCGGTTGCTCGCTAACGGTTAGCAACTCGCCTAGATAAGGAAGCGTTCCGTCAGGGCGCGCAACGACGCTGCGCGCACGCAGCAGGTTTGCGCGCCGGCTAGCGATCCAACCCTCAAGCTGCTCAATCGCATCATCGGCTTCGCTGGCTCTAGCTGCTTGCGGCAAAGTCACGAGCAGTGAGCCGTCCGGCTCGACGCGCACGCGCACGCGGCGGGCGCGCGAAGAGCGGCGCACCGTGAACTGTTCAATGGTTTCCACGCCGCGAGCCTATGCTGCCGTGCGGCGGGCTCGTAGGATTCTCCTGTGGCCCAATCGATCGTTCCGCTCCCCGCCGACGTGCGCTCGCCTTTCGAGGTTTACGTCAACGGCGTGCGCCAGCAGCAACCGGGCGATTACCAGGTGCGTGATGGCGCGCTCGTCTTCCAGCGCTCGCTAGCCAAGGATAAGGTCAGTGGCTGGCGCTGGGCACTGGGCGCCTGGGGTGTTGGCACCTACCGCCAGGATGATTCGATTGACGTGCGCTGGTCACGGGCCGACGGCAGTAGCGCCGTCGCGCAGCAGCTTGAGATAAGAGAAGTTATTGAGTGAGCCACGGGCGCTGCAGCTTCAGCGCTCCGAGAATTGCCTGCGTAGCCGGCGAGCGGTTGAGCGTGTAGAAGTGAATTCCCGGTGCACCGCCGGCCAGCAGCTCAGCGCACTGCAGCGTTGCGTAGGCAACGCCGAGCGCCTCAACCGCGCGCCCGTCGTCGCTGCGCGCTTCTAGCGCGGCAAGCAGCTCGGGGGGGATTGTCGCGCCGCAGAGCGTCGTCATCCGCTCTAGCTGCGCCAAGTTGCCGATCGGCATGATGCCGGGAATTATCGGCACCATGATGCCGGCCTCGCGCGCCCTCACAACGAAATCGAAATAGGCGTCGTTGTCAAAGAAGAGCTGCGTCACCAGGAAGTGCGCTCCCGCGTCAACCTTCTGCTTCAGATGGCCTAAGTCGGCCTCGGAGCTGGCAGCGTGAATGTGCGTCTCGGGAAAGGCGGCGGCGGCGATCGCGAAGGGGTACTCGGCGCTAATCAGCTCAACCAGCTCACGCGAGTATTCAAGGCCGCCATCGGTCTGCGTCCACTCGCTCTCTCCCCCCGGCGGGTCGCCACGCAGCGCCAACACGTTCTCAATGCCAAGCTCGGCCATCTCGTCAAGCGTCGCGCGCAGCTCATCGACGGTTGAGCCAACGCAGGTGAAGTGCGGCATTGCTTCGATTCCAAAGTCGTCGCGAATTTGCGAGACGATCTTAATTGTCTTTTCACGCGTTGAGCCGCCAGCGCCGTAGGTGACGGAGATGAAGGCAGGTTCGAGCGGAACCAATTGCTCCACCGCTTCCAGCAGGTGGCGGTCGCCGTCCTCGCTCTTCGGCGGAAAGAACTCAAACGAGAACTGCGGCTCGTTGCTGCTCTCGAGCAATCGATCAATGCGCATCATCTAATTCTAGGAGGCGTGAGCTAGATCAGCTGCCAGAGCTCAGGCTGATCCTCGCCAACGCCGTCGCTGCGCTCGGCCCGCCCGGTCACTTCAAGGTGACGCAGGTAGCAGAGCGTCTCCGAAAGCCACCAGTTGGCGTTAACCGGCGTGAGCGCGTCACCGTGAACAGACTGAACGACCTCAAAGGCGGTCATTGGCCCGTCCTGAGCCAGGGCGTCGATTACGCCATCAATTCGCTCGGCGATCGCAACGCGGTTGGCGGTGATGTGGGCGGGAACCTCAGCGAAGCTACGCCCGTGACCAGGCAGGCAAAGGCGCATGTCAAGGTCCTCTATAAGTTCGAGCGAGCTTAAATATTCGCCCACCGGGTCAGCCGTCCAGCCGTAGTCGTAATAGAGCGACGGGCGTCCAAGCAGGTGGTCGCCAGAGATCAACAAGCGGCGCTCGGGCTGGTAGAGGCAAACGTGCGACGGCGCGTGGCCGGGCGTCTCGACCACTTCCCAAGGGCCTAGGTCGGTGTTGATCTGGACGCCCGGAAGCAGCTCGCGCGAGGGTTCCACAATCCCCGAAAACCCTGATCCGCGGCCCTTTGCTTGGTCGGCGTAAGCGCGCAGCGGAGCCTGCGGCACGCCACTGAGAATTGCCACCTCGATTCGCCGTTCCAGCGCCGCCTCAGGGTTCGCTGCGCTCTGAACGCTGTGCTCGTGGTTGGGGTGCATCCAAAGCTCGCAGCCAGTTGCCTTAACAATCGACGCCGCCTGGCCATAGTGATCGGAGTGAGCGTGGGTGCAAACAAGCAGGCGGATTAGGTCGATCCGCAGGTTGACTTGCTGCAGTGCGCGCTCCAGCTGAGCCATCGACCCAGGCTGGTCCATGCCACAGTCAACGAGCACGATTCCATCACCGGCGGCAATTGCCCAGGCGTTGCAATGCGGCACGCCCGGCCAAGGCAGCGGCAAGCGCAAGCGCCATACGCCCGGCAGCACCTTTTCGCCGCGACCAAGTTCGCGGGTTCGGGAAGATTCACTCACGGCTGAAGCCAGCCTACGGATCAAAGCCCGCTGGCGCGGCTGGGGCGATAGCCTGCCGCCAGCAGCCCCACCAGCGAGAGGACCCTGATGACCGATTCGATCAGCGACATAAGCGGCGCCATCGACCCCGCCGTAACGACCGCAGTGGCGAAGAATTACTTTGACGCACTGGTTGCCCACGACGTCGAAGCCGCCGTCGCTTGCTGGCGCCCCGGCGGCCGTGAAAACGTCCGCGGCCAAGTTGACACGACAGCCCCCGACGGTGTGCGAGCGTTCCTTAGCGGCATCTTCGAGCCGTTTCCGGATTTCAATTTCAACGTTGTCGAGGTGACGGTTGAAGAAGACCGTGCCGCCGTTCGTTGGGAGGCGACCGGCACCTTTACCGGCGGCCGCTTCCAAGGGATCGAACCGAACGGCACAAAGATTGAGCTCGAAGGAGTGGATGTGTTGATCGTCCGTGACGGGCTGATCATCGAGAACAACGCCTTCGCAGACGGGATGACAATCGCCCGCCAGCTCGGATTGCTGCCGCCCGACGGCTCGAAAATGGATGCCGGAATGAAGAGCGCCTTCAACGGCCGCACAAAACTGATGGCAAAGCTCGCCGCAAGCGAGCCAGAGCAGATCGCTGAAGGCGTTTGGGTTATCCGCGGCGGCTTCCCTGGCAAAACGATGAACGTCTACCTCGTCCGCGACGAAGACGGCGTGATGCTTTTTGACGCGGGCGTGAAATCGATGGGCCCGGCGATCGCGATTGCCGGCGCAAAGCTCGGTGGCATTACGCGAGTCGTACTTGGCCACGGCCACGCTGACCACCGCGGCGTTGCGCCGCAGCTCGGCGTGCCAGTGCTGTGCCACGCCGACGAACTTGCCGACGCAGAGGGCGACGGCGGCGAGCATTACTTCGACATCTCCAAACTCAACGCGGTCGGCCGCGCGCTGCTACCGAAGCTGCTCGTTAGCTGGGATGGCGGGCCGGTGGAGATTGCTGGCACGCTCGCTGAGGGCGACGAGATTGCGGGCTTCAAAGTAATCCACCTGCCGGGCCATGCACCGGGGCTGATTGGGCTCTGGCGTGAATCGGACCGCCTCGCACTGGTGAGCGATTGCTTCTACACGCTCGACCCGCAGACCGGCTTCAAAGGGCACGCACGAGTTCCCCACGCGGCCTTTAACTGGGACACGGAGATGGCGCGCCAATCGATGCTGAAGCTTGCAGCACTGGAGCCAGCGACCGCTTGGGCCGGTCACACCGAACCGCTTAGGGGCGACGTTCGAGGCCAGCTCGAAACTGCCGCCGCGACAACCTGATGGGCCGCCGCTCGCGGCGCCGCTCGCGCGAGCAGGGCGCCGAGCCAGCAATGCCCGAGGCGCCCACCGCCGAGTACCGCTCAGCTGATGGGAGCGTCCTCGCGCTGCGCTGCGTGCTCAGCCCAAAGACGCGCGCGCAATACGCGAAGACTTTTCAAGGAAACGTTCTTTCGCAGGAAGATGCGTGGCACCGCGCGCTTGAGTTCCTCTTCGAACGACTCGCGCTGAGCTGGACGATCAACGACGTTGAGACGAGCGGCCAGGGCGACCTGCTGGCGCGGCTGCGAGCATCCAGCCGCGAGGAGCGCGATTTTGTCCGCGTCAGTATTCGCGCGCACTGCGCCGAATGGTTCCCGGATGTGAAGGCGCCATGAGCCCGGGCGAATCGATCGAAGCGGCGGCTGAGCGCGTCGCCGAGCTGATCGACCCAGCGGCGATGGCCGAGCTGCTGATCGGCTGGTGCCTTGAAGTTGAGGCCCACCAGAAGATTGTTATTCGCTCAACTGCAATGGCCGCGCCGCTGCTGCTGGAACTGCAGCGCGCCGTGCTGGATCGTGAGGCTTGGCCAACGCTCCACGTTGAGCTACCCGGCCAGATGAAGAACTTCTACGACAACGCTCGTGACGACCAGCTCGACGACTTCGACGATGTTGCGATGGCCGAGGCGAAGGAGCTGACGGCGGTGCTTGGGATCGCAGCCCCGCACGACGCGCGCGAGCTGGCAACCGTTGACCCAGCGCGAATTACCCGCGTCGCGCGGGCGCGCCGGCCACTGCGTGAGCGGACGATGAAGAAGCGCTGGTGCGCGACGCTCTGGCCTACCCCAGCTGGGGCGCAGCTAGCGGGGATGGAGCTCGACGAGTTTGCTGGCTTTGTCCGCAGCGCAACCTTCCTCGACCGCGCCGACCCGCCCGCGGCTTGGGGCGAGCTCGCCGCCTTTCAGGCTGAGCTAATAGAGCGGCTCGAAGGCGTCCGCGAGCTGAGAATCGAGGCTGAGGGAACCGACCTCAAACTGAGCGTGAAGGGCCGCAGCTGGGTCAATAGCGATGGCCGCCGCAACATGCCAAGCGGCGAGGTCTTCAGCGGCCCGGTCGAGAGCAGCGCTGAGGGGCGGGTCCGCTTCACGATCCCGAGCGCCCCAGCTGGCATCGACGTTGATGGCGTCGAGCTGGTGTTCGCGAAGGGCGTTGTCGTTGAGGCGCGCGCCGAGCGTGGCAACGAATACCTGCAGCAGGTGCTCGCAACCGACGAAGGCGCGCGCAAACTCGGCGAGGTAGGGATCGGTACCAACTTCGCAATCACGCGGCCGGTCGGCTCAATCCTTTTCGACGAGAAGATCGGCGGCACCGTTCACTTAGCGCTTGGTCGCTCGTACCCGGAGACAGGCGGCCGCAACGCAAGCGCGCTCCACTGGGACCTGATCTGCGACCTGCGCGAAGGCGGCAGGCTGACCGCCGACGGGGCGCCGCTGCTGGTTGACGGGCAGTTTGTGCCAGCCAGCTGAGCCTCGCTGGGCGCGAGCGTGTGACCAGCGCCCCGTTTGCCCAGTAGCGTGGGAGGCCTGATGCCGCGCCGCCGCACAAAAATCGTCGCCACAATTGGCCCCGCTTCGACCGATCCCGAAGTGCTGCTGGCGATGGTTAACGCCGGCATGGATGTGGCGCGGCTGAACTTCAGCCACGGAAACCACGAGCTCCACGCCGAAACAGCGCGGCTCGTTCGGGAAGCCTCCGAGCGCGCGGGACGGGCCGTGGCAATCCTCCAGGATCTGCCTGGGCCAAAGATCCGCATCGGTCAGCTCGAAGAGGGCGAAGTGATGCTGCGAGCCGGTGACAACGTTACTTTCAGCTGCCACGCCAACGACGAAAAGCCAGGCAACGCCAGCCACTTGACCGTCAACTGGCCCGGGCTAGCGACAGCGGTCGAAGTTGGTGAGTCGGTCTACCTCGCCGACGGTTCCGTGCGACTTCGGGCAAAAAACCTGCGCCCCGATGAACTTGAGTTCGACTGCGAAGTGGAGCTTGGTGGAATCATCGTCTCGCGCCAAGGGCTGAACATTCCCGGCCCGGCCGACGAGCTGCCTTCAGTACCGGAAGAGGACCTCGCCCACTTGGCGGCGGGAACCGAGATAGGTGTTGACATGGTTGCGCTGAGCTTCGTGCGCAAACCGGAAGAGGTAACCGAGCTGCGCGAGCACACGCGGGTGCCACTGATCGCAAAGATTGAGAAGCCTCAGGCTGTGGCCCGCGCCGAGGACATCATCCGCGTTAGCGACGCGATTATGGTCGCCCGCGGCGACCTTGGGATCGAGCTACCGATCGAAGACGTGCCGATGGTTCAAAAGCGGCTGCTGCGCCTAGCCGGCGAAAACGCGCGTGCTTCGATCACGGCAACACAGATGCTCGATTCGATGGTTCGCGCAGCGCGGCCGACGCGGGCCGAGGTTGCCGACGTGGCAAACGCAATCCTTGATGGAACCGATGCCGTGATGCTCTCTCAGGAGACTGCCGTCGGCGCCTACCCGGTTGAGGCCGTGGCGATGATGGATTCGATCGCTCGCACAACTGAGCGTGAGGCCCCCTACCAGCGCTGGAACGAGCAGCGCGTTCGCCGCGACAGCCGCGACCCCAGCTACACAGTTGCCCACAAGGCCGTCGCCGCCGCCAGCGAACTGGAGCTCGACGCGATCGTCGTGCCAACGCTCTCGGGCCGCTCGGCGCGACTGGTATCAGCCCACCGGCCAACAGTGCCGATCTTCGCGCTCTCCCCCGGCCGCGAAACGGTCCGTCGCTGCGGCCTGCTTTGGGGAGTTACCGCCGGGTTGCAGCGCCGCCACGAGACGACCGAGGAGCTGATCGCCGATTCGGCTCGCCGCGTCGTTGAACTCGGCTGGCTGGAACCCGGCCAGAGGGTTGGAATCACGGCCGGCCTGCCAAGCGGACAGCCCGGAACTACCAGCCTGTTGCAGATCCAGAAGCTCGAAGCACCCGGCGATTTAGGCCAGCGCCGCTGAGTAGAGCCACTACGCTTTGAATAGTGGCAACGGTACAAAACGACTTGAACAACTAAGGAGTAGCGCGATGGCACTTCCAGAGATCAGTGACAGCAGCTTCCAAGCCGACGTAGTAGAGGCCTCATCTGAGACACCTGTTCTGGTCGACTTCTGGGCCCCTTGGTGCGGTCCCTGCAAGATGGTTGGCCCGCTTCTGGAGCAGATCGATTCAGAGCGCGAAGACGTCCGCGTCGTCAAGCTAAACATCGACGATAATCAGCAGACGGCCGCCGACTTCGGCGTAATGTCGATTCCGACGATGATTCTTTTCAAGAACGGCACGCCCGCCGCTCAGATCGTTGGCGCGCAGCCAAAGCCGCGGATCGAGCAGGAGCTCAACAACGCTCTGAGCGTCTGAGCTCAGGCTTTTTCTAGCTTGATCAGCAGTTCGTGACCGTCAAGCACTGTCGCTGAAGCGCCTTCCAGCGAGTCGGTGACTTCGATCGACGTAGCCAGCGCTTCGTCGGCAATCAGGCGCTGATGCTCGCGCGCGGCGGCAAGCATCGCCTCGTCGCCGCTCAGCCCAAGCACGATCCGATCCTCGACCGCCAAGCCGGCCTCCTTGCGCGCGTTCTGGACGGCGTGGATTACCTCACGCGCGAGGCCGCGGCGCAGAAGCTGATCGTCGAGCTGAAGGTCGAGCGCCACGGCGTGCGAGCCCTCGCGCTCGAGCTGGTAGCCGCCGAGCGGCGCCATCGCCAGCAGCAGGTCGTCCTCACCGAGCGGGTGCTCGTCGCCGCCGATCACAATGCCAACGCTGCCACCCTCGCGCAAGGTCGCCGCGACGTGCGCGGCGTCTAGCGCAGCAACGGCGGCGGCCACCAGTGGCATCTTGTTGCCAAAGCGCGGCCCGAGCGTGCGGTAGTTGGCTTTTACCTCGTAAGAGCCGAGCTCGTCAGCGTTGTCAACGAAGCGCAGCGCCTCAACGTTCAGCTCGTCCTCAACGATCCCCGCCAGCTGCGCGATAGCTTCGCGCTCCAGGCCGGCGGCGACTACGACCGCTTCGCGCAGCGGCTGGCGCAGCTTGATCTTCGCTTGGCCGCGCGCCGCGAGGCCAAGGCGCACCGTCTCGCGCGCCGTTGCCATCGCCGTCTCAAGGCCAAGGTCGCGCGCTGCCCCCGGCTGCGGCCAATCACAAAGGTGGACCGATGGCTGGCTGCCGTCGAGGTTGTCGTAGATCTCATCGGCGATGAATGGCGTGAACGGCGCGAGCAGCTTTGAGACCGTAACCAGCGCCTCGCGCAGCGTTGCGATCGCGACAGCGTCGCCCTCCCAGAAGCGCCTGCGCGAGCGGCGCACGTACCAGTTGGAGAGATCGTCAACGAAGGCAGCGATCGCGCGGCCGCCGCTGGTCGCGTCAAAGCCGTCAAGCGCAGTGGTTACCTCATCAACGGTCGCGGCCAATCGCGAACGCAGCCAAAGGTCAAGCTCCGTCTCCTCGCCTTCGATCAGGTTTTCGCCTGCCGCGTTCTCGTAAAGAACGAGGAACGAGTAGCTGTTCCAAAGCTGCTTGAGAAAGAGCCGCACGCCATCGCCGACGGCGTCAACCGAGAAGCGATAACCGTCCCAAGGCTGCTTGGCAGTGAAGAAGTACCAGCGCATCGCATCAGCGCCAAAGCGGTCAAGGATCTCCCACGGCTCGACGACGTTGCCGATCGACTTGCTCATTTTGCGGTCGTCCTCATCACGAATGTGGCCGAGGCAGACGACCGCCTCGTACGAGGACTTGCCGAAGAGCAGCGTCGAGACTGCCAGCAGCGAGTAGAACCAGCCGCGCGTTTGATCGATCGCCTCGCAGACGAAATCGGCCGGGAAGAGCTGCTCGAACTTCGCTTCGTTCTCGAACGGTGCGTGGTACTGGGCAAACGGCATCGCACCGGAGTCAAACCAAACATCAACAACTTCGGGAACGCGCTTCATCGGCTCGCTGCACTGCGGGCAGGGGAAGCCGACCTCGTCAACGTAAGGGCGGTGCGGGTCGTCGATCAACACGCCCGAGAGCTCTTCGAGCTGCTCGAACGAGCCCACGCATTCGGCGTGCCCGTTTTCGCAGCGCCAGATCGGCAGCGGCGTGCCCCAGTAGCGCTCGCGTGAAATCGCCCAGTCGACGTTGCCGCGCAGCCAGTCACCGAAGCGGCCCTCTTTGATGTGCGGCGGGTGCCAGTCGATCGTGTCGTTGGCGACCAGCATCTGGTCGCGGATCTGCGAGGTGGCGATGTACCAGGACGGCTTCGCGTAATAGAGCAGCGGCGTCGAGCAGCGCCAGCAGTGGGGATAGGAGTGCTCGTACCTCTCGCTGCGCAGCAGCTTGCCACGAGCTTTGAGGTCGGCAACGAGGTCGGCGTCGCAATCCTTGACAAAACGCCCCTCGTAAGGTCCGATCCGCTCGTCGTAAGTGCCGTCGAGACGGACTGGCTTTAAGACGGCAAGCCCAGCCTGCTGGCCGAGGCGGTAATCGTCTTCGCCGAAGGCGACGGCGGTGTGGACGAGGCCGGAGCCGTCCTCGTCGGTGACGAAGTCGGCTGCGAGGACGGTGTGGCCGCGCTCACCCCATTCGGCGGCGGCAATGAAATCGAACGGCGGCTCGTAGCTAGCACCCTCTAGGTCAGAGCCGGGGAAGCTGTCCAAAAGCTCAGCCTCTTCGCCAAGTACGCGGCCGACCAGCGCTTCGGCAACCACCATCACGGCGTCCTCGCCAGGCAGTTTGGCTCGCACGTAGGTCAGTTTTGGGTCGACCGCGACGGCGGCGTTGGAGACCAAAGTCCAAGGCGTCGTCGTCCAGACAACCAGCTGATCGCCAGCCTCCAGTGGAGCTTGCGCTTCGATCAGTGGGAAGCGGACGAAAACGCTGGCGTCGATCACATCCTTGTAGCCCTGCGCAACCTCATGTGAGGAGAGCGAAGTGCCGCAGCGCGGGCAGTACGGGACAACCTTGTGGCCCTCGTAGAGCATCTCCTTGTCCCAGATCTGCTTCAACGCCCACCAGACCGACTCGACATAGCCGGCGTCGAGCGTGCGGTAGGGATCATCGAGATCGATCCAGAAACCGATCCTCTCTGTAAGGCGATCCCACTCGTCAAGGAAGGTGAAAACGGAGTCGCGGCACTTCTGGTTGAACTCGGCGATGCCGAACTCTTCAATCTCCGCTTTTGATGAAATGCCGAGCTCCTGCTCGACTGTAATCTCAACCGGCAGCCCGTGGCAGTCCCAGCCGCCCTTGCGCTCGACGTAATAACCCTGCATCGTTTTGTAACGCGGGTAGATGTCCTTGAAAACCCTCGCCAGCACGTGGTGTGAGCCGGGCTTGCCGTTCGCCGTCGGCGGCCCCTCGTAGAAGACCCATGGCTCAGCGCCCTCGCGGCGGCGAAGCGACTGCGCGAACACGTCGCGCTCGCGCCAGCGCTCCAGGACCTGCTCTTCGAGCTTGGGAAATGAAGCGTTTGGATCTACTGGGCGCGGCAGCGAGGGCATCGGGCGCTCCATTCTCGCAAGGCTGCGGCAGATCGGCGGCGCGCAGCCGCCGTCAGGCCGCGAGTTTGCGGCAGATCACCGCCAGCGAACGCTTCTCTTCCTCGTTCAAAACAGCGAAGGCGCGCTGCACGCGCTCGCTATGTTCGGGGAAGCAGCGGTCAACCGTGGCGCGGCCCGAGGGAGTCAGAGCAACCAGCACGGTGCGGCGGTCAATCGCCATTTTGCTGCGCGAAACGAGGCCGCGGACGACGAGCGTGTCGATCAGCTCAGTCGCGTTGGCCTTCGAGGTTTGGAGCCGGTGGCGCAGTGCGCGCAGTTCCAGTTCGCCGCCCGCACTGACGAGCACTACGAGCACAAAGAAGCCGCTCGCTGACAGCCCTTCGCGCTCAAGGTCGCCTGCTAAGCGTCGTCTGATCTTCGCTTCAGCGTGAAGCAGCGACTCCAACGCACGGTGCGCCAGAGGATCGTCGGGAACGAGAGCCATTGGGCACGAATCTTTCTTGCTTGAGCGGACAGAGCCGGTCGCTCTGCGCCAATCACCGAGCTGTGGCAGATTTAGCACTGCGATGACAATCCGTTCAGATTTAGACCTAACGCAAAAGCTCTCGCGCGAGCATTACGAGCAGCAGCTAAGCGACCGCAGCCGCCGGATCGATCAGCTACGGCTGGCGCTTGGAGGCAAACTCGGCGATGGCAAGATCGGGCCTGGCCTGCTGATCTGCATCGAAGGCTGGGACGCAGCTGGCAAAGGCGGCGCAATTCGCCGCCTGATCGCGCCGCTCGACGCGCGCCACGTGCGCGTGGTCCAGTTCGCTGCGCCGACCGCCGACGAGAAGCGTCACTTCTATCTTCAGCGCTTCGGCGAGTGGCTGCCTGGGCATGGTGGCATGGCCGTCTTCGATCGCACTTGGTACGGCCGCGTGCTGGTAGAGCGGGTTGAAGGCTTTGCAACGACAGAACAATGGCAGCGTGCCTATTCGGAGATCGTTGACTACGAACGCTCGCTCAGTCTTGAAGCGATGATCATCGTCAAGCTTTGGCTCGAAATCTCACCTGAGATGCAGCTAAAGCGCTTCAAGCAGCGCGAAGCAGACCCGCTGAAAGCCTGGAAGCTGACCGACGAGGACTGGCGCAACCGTGATCGCTGGGACGATTACTCGGCAGCCGTCGACGAAATGATCGAGCGGACCAGCACAGACTGGGCGCCCTGGCATGTGATCGCGGCCGAACAGAAGCGCTTCGCTCGCATCGCCGTGATCGAGGCCGTAATCGAGGAGATCGAGCGCGGCTGTGCCAGACACAACTTTGCGCTACCACCGGCCTCCGAGATCGGCCCTTAACGCTCGCCAATGCGGCTGCGGCTCTACCACCACCGCGACGGCGCTCGCGTCGCCTATCGCGAGCAGGGAACCGGCCCGGCTCTCATCCTCTGGCACTCCGAGCTGCTCAGCTACCGCGAATTTGAACCGTTGGTCGAGGAACTCGAGCACCGCTACCGCGTCGTCCTGCCCGACCTGCCGCTGCACGGAGATTCCGAAGATCGCCCGAACCACCCCTACTCGCTCGATTGGCTGGCCGAGGTGGTGGCTGGCTTCTGCAATGACGTCGGTGGACCGCGGCCGCTCGTCGGCGGCCACGGGCTCGGCGTCGAGCTAACGCTGCGCGCGGTCGCGGCCGGCCAGCTCAGTCCTTCAAAACTGATCGTGCTCGCAAACCGCCTTCATCGTGGCGCCAGCGGCGACCGCGAGTGGGCCGCGTGGCTGGCAGTGGCAAGGCTCGGTTCGCTACCGGGGTTTGACCGCCTGCTTATGCGCGGCGCGCCGTTCGCGCTGCGGCCGGGCCGCGCGCAGCGGCTGAGCGCGCGCGATAATGCGCAGGCAGCCGAACTGGCGCGCCACTCCTTCGCCGACGCTGGTGGCAACAGCAACCTTGCGCGCTCATGGGCGGTCTTCGCCCGCAGCCGCCCGAACTGTGTGCAGCGCGAACTGATTGAGGCCTACGCAGCAATGGAATTCCCTGTGCTGCTGCTCTGGCCAGAAGAGGACCCGCGCCATCCGCCGGTGGCCGCCGAGGAGGCGCTAGACCTGCTGCCCAATGCGCAGCTTCGGATGCTGCCGCGAACCGGGTACCTCGCTGCCTACGACGACCCGGTTGCCGTCGCGCGCGAGATCAGCGCTTTCTGCGGCTAAGCCGGGCAGCGCCGCGGTGGCTATCGGTCGTAGCATTGACCAACTAATTCTTCTGAGGAGTCCTGATGGCAGCTAAGCGTCTATACGGCGGCGAAACAGCAAAGGCAGTAGACAACTTCCCGGTTTCCGGCGAGCGCGTGCCGATTCAGGTAATCCACTGGCTTGCGCGGATCAAGGGCGCGGCAGCGCGGGTTAATGGTGATCTCGGGCTGCTGAGGCCAGCAACCGCTCGCAAGATTGCCAAGGCAGCCGACGAGATCGCCGCTGGCAAGCACGACAGCCAATTTCCGATCGACGTATTCCAAACCGGATCGGGCACCTCGTCGAACATGAACGCAAACGAAGTGATTGCCAGCCTCTCAGGCGCCCACGCCAACGACGAGGTCAACTTCGGCCAGTCATCGAACGACGTCTTCCCGTCTGCCGTCCACCTCGCGGCGCTTGAGATGACGACCAACGAGCTGCTTCCCGCTTTACAGACGCTTGAGCGCTCGCTCGGGAAGAAGGCGCGCAGCTTTAAGAACATTGTCAAGGCCGGCCGCACGCACCTGATGGACGCCGTTCCGGTGACGCTCGGCCAAGAGTTCGCGGGCTACGAGACCCAGATTGCGCTGGCGCGCGAACGGATCGCGGCGGCCTTGGTTCACGTTCGCCAGATTCCGCTTGGCGGCACCGCCACCGGCACCGGCCTCAACACGCACCGCCAGTTTGCGAAGAAGGTGCGCCGCGAACTGACTAAAGAGACGGGGCTGAAGATTGACGCGCCCGCCCACCCGTTCGAAGCGCAAGGAAACCGCGACTCGCTGGTTGAGCTGTCAGGCGCGCTGAAGGTGCTGGCCGTTTCGCTGACGAAAATCGCTAATGACATCGCGCTGATGGGTTCCGGCCCGCGCGCCGGCATCGGCGAGCTCTTCCTGCCCGAGCTGCAGAAGGGCTCCTCAATCATGCCTGGGAAGGTCAACCCGGTGATTCCCGAGGTCGTGCTGCAGGTAGCCGCTCAGGTGATCGGCAACGACACGGCGATCACAATCGGCGGCATGCAGGG
>JBDNJF010000017.1:0-2859 GCA_041687955.1 Solirubrobacteraceae bacterium | reverse complement strand
GCCGCCGTAGACCTGAGCGCGAATCGGGTTTGTAACAGTGCCCGGCCCCTCGACCAGCACCACGGCATGAGTACCCCTCCCTCGCTGTCTGAACGATCAGGAAGCGGTCTCGGACTGCGACGAACCAGCCAGCGCCTCGATTACGACATTGATGTCGGCTTCGTTGAGTACGTGCAGGCGAAGCTCGCCGTTGCCCCACTCGACAACTTGCTCTGGGCTTGAAAGACGGGCCTTGAACCAGGCTTGATCATCGCTGAACCGCCCGTACCACCAGAGGAATAGCCAGTTTTTGGCGAAATAGCCTCGCGCCCGCCGACCGTCGACGCCGCGCAGCTGAACTTGGTCGCCCTGATGCTTGAAGAGCTCCGCAGCGCACCCGTCTGCTGCCTCGACGCGCTGCGGGATGATTTCAATCAGCGCGCGCACATCATCTGACTCGATACTCGATCGTGCCTGCGCCTCCGCATCATCAGAGCTACCAAAACTTGCTGCAGCTGCTTCATTGACGACGTCGGCGGCCTCGCTGTCCATCCACATGCACCAGCTGCCTGTCTGATCGAGATGGATGTGGAACGGCCGCCGACCATCAAACTTCTTGAAACGCTGCGAGTAGCCGCCGAAGACAGAGCCCAGACGGCGTCGCGGCCAGCCAATCGATTCCTCAATTTCAGCGTACGTGCGCCGCTGATCCGGGTTAGCTGCCAAGTCGAACAGAAGCTCCCTGATGAGCGGCGTGCCATTCTCGAATACGTCACGAACCTCGGCGGGCTCCATCTGTGCGTGCTCTGGGTTCAACTCTGCGTCGGGAAGCTTCCATCCATCAGGAACAAAGGATTCGACGCCCGGCCAGCGCTTGAGCAGAGCATCGGTAAGTTCGGCGCCGCGGCTGTCGATCGCATTCTCGTCCCACTTATCGCACTGCTCGATCTCCTTATTGATCATCAAGTTGCTGAATTTGTAGAGTCTCTTGCGCTTTTCAGACCATGCTTTGTTCGACAAACCGGAGTTCAGATCAGGGACCACCAGCGTCAGGTTGCCGAGCAGGTGGATCCGCGATTCCCGGCGCTGAACGGCCTCCTCGTCTTCTCGATTGGGTAGCGGCCAGTTAGCTCGCCACGCCTGCGGCATCAGGTGTTCGATCTGGAGCTTCTTTGGCCAGCTGCCGGTCGGTTCGCCGCGAAGTGCGCTGCGCTTGCCAACCTCGATACTGGAGAGCAAGCCAATGATTCGCTGGCGGCCGAGCCAGCCGTAGAGCGGCTCAAACTGAAGGCGCTCGCGCAGCTCATCATCCGAAGGCCAGTGCAGGTTGGCGCTCTCGCCGCCCAGTAGTTCCTGTGCCATAACTTCGTCAGCGCGCTGCGGATCAGACAGAACCTTGCGCACAAGCTCAACAACGACTTTGTTGTAGTTGCCAGTGTGCAGTCGTGCGATCATCCGGCGCACGATGAAGCTCTCCAGCATCGCGAACGCTCTCTCTAGGCGGTCCTCTGAGACGTCGGCCTTCAGCAATGCCAGCACGAGCGGGTAGAAGGTCGTGATGTCGGCCATCCGCGCCGCCTGAAGGTACGAACCGGCGGGCGTGTCGACAGGCAAGTCCGGGAAGCTCCGAAGCAGCGCGGCATCGCTGCTCATCTCCTCAAGCAGCGCCAACGGGTCGGCTGCGTCGGGGCCGTCAAGGAAGGCGCGGCGGAAGCGATCAAAGAGGGCGTCGGTGGAAACGACCCCGCCGAGCTTTATCGCGAGCCAATACATCAGGAATACCTCTGAGCGTGGGATTGTGAAGCGACCAAGCCTCTGCTCCTCCGACCAGTATTCATAGTCGCCGAATTGCGGCTCCCAGTACTTATCGTGAACATCTTCTAGGTTGTGGCCGGCCTGCTGCGCCCGCTCAAGCAGCGCGTTCTTCACTAGATCAATCGCCAGAAGCGGCGTTCCGCGCGCGTTTAACGTCTCAAAGATAACTTGTGCCGGGTCGTGCTCGTCCAGCTGAATAACGACGATCTGCACCATCCCGCCAGCAGCCTCTCGCAGCGCGCCATAACGCGTTTGGAGTCTCTCCTCTGGAGATTGGTTATCAACCTGCGCGCCGTCATCTTCGCGCGTGGCGTACTCGCGGGCCCTGTCCCTAAAGAACAGCCATGCCTCTTCGATTGTGTTGTCGGGGTCGTCCTCGTGGTCGCTTGCCGGGCCACCGTCCTGCATCACCGCACGGAACGCTTCGCGGTTCACGGTGGTCGGCCAGAAGCGAAAGCGCTCTTCGCCAGACGCATCGTCTGCGTCATGCAAGGTTAACTTGCGCGCGCGCCTCGCTTCTGTCCCCAGACCATCTGATTCGGCAGCCTGCCCGATTGCTGAGAAGATCAGCTGCAGGCTGGTGAGGCGCTGCTGCCCGTCAATCACCGACCACTCAGAGATCTTGCCGGGGCTGATCTTCTTCTGACTGATCACGATCGCTCCGAGGAAGTGCGTCTCTTGGCGATCTGCGATCCGCGCATCAGCAAGCCGTTCAATGTCATCCCAAAGGGGCTGCCACTGCAGCTCTTGCTCCCAGACGAAGGGCCGTTGGTAGGCCGGTACGACGTAGCGGTCGTTGCCTACAAATAAAACTGAGGCTGTCTTTGCGTTTGCATCCATTGGAATATCTCTCGACTACTTCGGTTCGGTCAGCGGCCACAGCCTACATGGGAGCAACGCTCCCGACCTACACGCCAGCCATGCCCACCCGCCCCCCTAATCCGGCGCCAGCCGCCCAAGCGGCCGCACCATGGCGAGCATCACGAACGCCGCGATCAGCGTGATCGCGCCGAGCAGGGCGAAGTAGTCGGCGTGGCCGAGACTGTCGTAAAGGCCTGCGAGCCG
>JBDNJF010000016.1:0-3756 GCA_041687955.1 Solirubrobacteraceae bacterium | reverse complement strand
TGTACCGCCCTCACCTGGAGCTCGGCGAGCGCGCGGCTGAGCTCCTCATCGTCCACAGGCGCGTGCAGCTCGCTACCTGCCGGCGTTGTAAGAATCAACTTTGCTGCGCGCTGAAAGACTGGGCTTACGAAATCGGCATCAAGGTCTAAATCTGCGATCGCCTCGCGGCCAGTGGCCGGGTCGGCGAGGCACTGGACAAGAAACGCTCGCTCGACTCGCGCTGCTGGATCGATCGCGCTCGGCGCTTGCCGCGGCGCCTCACCCGGAGCATCGCTGGCCGGGGCCGGGGCCGCGGCCTCGGTGGCGGCGGGCGCCGGGCGGGCGCGGCCGAGCCACTCCGTCAACTTTGCGCCAGGCACGCCGAGCGCAGCGGCGGCCAGCTCGGTCAGCTCGTCGCGCATCGCGCTTGCCGGTAGCGGTTTAATGATTGGCGCGAGTTCACTGACGGCGCGATCTTTTCCTTCGGCGCTTGCCAGGTCGGCGAGCAACAGCACTCGGTCAACTCGGAAGCGCACAAAGGGAACCGAGCTGGCGACGAGCTTCGCGATTGCTTCGGCGCCGTCCTGCTGGACGAGGTCGGCCGGATCATTACCCGCCGGCAGCGGCACCACTCGCAGCTCGAGTTTGCGCCCAGCGGCAACTTTGGCGGCGCGAATCATCGCCTCCTGCCCTGCGCTATCGGCGTCGAGCGCCAGCGCGACGACCGGCGCCATTCGTGCCAACTCGCCAACTTGGTCCTCGGTCAGCGCCGTGCCCATCAGCCCGACTGTGTTGCGCAGGCCGGCTTGGTGCATCGCGATCACGTCGGTGTATCCCTCACACAGAATCACCTCACCGCTCTTTGCCGCCGCCGCGCGGGCAAGGTCGACGGCGTAAACCTGGCGGCCCTTGTGAAAGATGACGTTCTCAGAGCTATTTAGGTACTTGGGCTGCTGGTCGGCGCCGATCGCGCGCGCGCCAAAGCCAAGCACGCGCCCGCGGCTGTCGCAGAGCGGGAATGTGATGCGGCGGCGAAAGCGGTCGTAAACATTGCCTTTCTGGTTCTTTGCCGACAGGCCAGCATCGAGAAGCTCTGCTTCGCTGTAACCGGCCTTGCGTGACGCAACCAACACCGTGTCCCAGGCGCTCGGGGCGTAACCGACGCGAAACTCGAGCAGTAGCGCCTCGTCGAGCCCGCGTGACTTCAAATATTCGCGCGACTCTTCAGCCTCCGGCGACTCCCATAGATTGCGCACGTAAAAGGCGGCAGTCCGCTCCAGCAGGCCCAGCAGCCGCTCGCGCTGCTCGCGCCTCTGCGCGGCCTGCGGATCCTCCTCAGTCAGCTCCATTGTTACGCCATAACGATCAGAGAGCGATTCGACCGCCTCGCGAAAGTTGAGCCCTTCGGTCAGCTGAACGAACTTGAAGAGGTCTCCCCCTTCGCCGCAGCCGAAGCAGTGGAAAACCTTCTGAACGGGGTCGACGCTGAACGAGGGGCTGCGCTCATCGTGGAACGGGCAAATTCCCATTAGCTGCTGACCCGAGCGCTTTAGCTCTGTCTTCGCGCCGACCAGCTCAGCCATGTCGACGGTTTGGCGCAGGCGCTCAATTGAATCGTCGGTATAGAGCGGCATCGAAAGCAGCCTACGCGGCAAACGACTCCGGCACCGTCAACTGCTCAAAGACGCGGATGCAGTAGCGGTCGGTCATCCCTGCCAAGTAATCGGTAACACGGCGATCGAGGCTTGCGCCGGGCGCGCCGCCAGCATCAGGGATGCGATCGGGATCGTTTGCGTAATGGTTGAAGAGGGTCGTTATAACGCGCTCAATGCGGCTGTGCTCAGCGCGCGCGCTATCGCCCAGATAGACGTTGTCGAACATCCACGTGCGCAGCTCATCCATTGCCGCGCCGGCCTCTTCTCCCTGCACGATTGCACCAGCGAGCTGCGAGTTTTCGACGAGGTCATGAACGAGATAGTCGATCCGCGCGGAGCCGGTCTTGCCGAGCGTCCCAATCGGACCGTCGGGCAGGTCGGCCTGCGCGACAAGCCCGGCGCGCGTAGCGTCATCGATGTCATGGTTGATGTAGGCGATCCGGTCGACCAGCCGCACGATTCCCCCTTCGAGCGTTCGCGGCATTGGAGCGCGGCCAGAGTGGCAAGCGATGCCGTCGCGCACGTCGGCCGTGAGATTCAGCCCGGCGCCGTCACGCTCAAGCACTTCGACGACGCGAAGCGACTGCTCGTAATGGCGAAAGCCACCATCGAAGCGCTCTTTGAGGCACTTGTCGAGAACCGCTTCGCCAATGTGGCCAAATGGTGGGTGGCCGAGGTCGTGACCGAGCCCGATCGCCTCGGTTAGATCCTCGTTCAGGCGCAATGCACGGGCGACCGTGCGAGCAATCTGGGTTACCTCGACCGTGTGGGTTAGGCGCGTGCGGTAATGGTCGCCTTCGGGAGAGACGAAGACTTGCGTCTTGTGCTTGAGACGGCGGAACGCCTTGCAGTGAACAATCCGATCGCGATCACGCTGCAGCGGCGAGCGAAGGCCGCAGTCGGCCTCGTGGACTAGCCGATGCGCGGGCCAAGAGCGGGCAGCGAGCGGCGAGAGGAGCTCGTCCTCGAGCGCCTGCTGGCGCTCTGCGAACTCAGTGGCGACTGCGCCGGGGTTGGCATGAGGGTCCATTCAGCTCATTCTCGCAGCCCATGGCAAGCGATCCGAGAAGATTTTCACGCGATCGCTTTCAAACGAACCTGACCGTGATGCGCGGCGGTCTCGCTGATTGCGCGATCGGCTAGCGCGATGACGCGCTGATCGGCGCTAGGAGTTTCGGAGAGCGAGTGGCCAAGCGCGCCCGTGAGAAAAGAATGGGTTTCGCCGTCGAGCTCGAACGATCCCGCTTCGCACGATGCGCAAACCACGCCGCCGGCAGCCGGTGAGAAGCCAACGAGCTGATCGGCCTCGCCGCAGCTTGCGCAGGCGGCTAGCTGCGGCGCAAAACCGGCCGCCAGCAGCAGCTTCAGCCTGAAGGCAACCTGGAACTCATCTGTCGCCTTCTCGGGCTGCTCGTCGAGCAAAGTGAGCGCGCTGCAGAGCAGATTAAAAACCTCGGGGTGCGGCTCGCCAGAGTCGAATACGCGGCCGAGCGAGTCGCAGGCCCGCGCAGCGCTGCCCAAAGCGTGCTCATCCGAGCGCAGCGCAGCGTAGGCACTGATCGTCTCTGCTCCGGTCACGGTCATCAGGTCGCTGCGCCCCTCGTGGAGCTCCAAGTTGAGCCGGAAAAATGGTTCCAAGCGACCCCCAAATCGGCTCTTGGAGCGCCTAACACCTTTCGCGATAGCGCTGATCTTTCCGCGCATCGGCGTGTAGACGTGCAGGATGCGGTCCGCTTCGCCGTAGCGCATTGAACGCAGCACGACGGCCTCAGTCTTGACTGGCCCAGCCATCAGGCTGAACTCCTCTGAATCGCTACATTGAACCTTATGTCCAATGTCGTGATGTACTCATCAACCGCCTGCCCGCTGTGCACGCAAGCGAAAGCCCTGCTCAACGCGCGCGAAATCCCTTTTGAAGAGATTAACCTTGGCATGGACGCGGAGGGCCGCGTGGCGCTGAACGCGAAGACGGGCATGATGACCTTTCCCCAGATCCTCGTCGATGACGAACTGATTGGCGGCTTCCAAGAGCTCATCGCTGCCGACCGGAGCGGGAAGCTGTCGGAGCTGCTCGACGCTTGAGCGACCCCCGCGGACGCTTTTGGCAGCGCTCGCAAACGTA
>JBDNJF010000002.1:0-10699 GCA_041687955.1 Solirubrobacteraceae bacterium | reverse complement strand
TGGCGGCCGGCCTGCTCGAGTGAAGCCTTCTTGTTCATTGTGATGATCGGGAAGCCGCAGCACTTGTGTGAGCCGGCGTAATCAATCACGGTGCCGCCGAGCGTCTCGATTACCTGCCCGAGGTACTCGTCGCGTGGCTGGGCGCGGTTGATGTCGAGCCGGTCGGTTGGGCGGACGATGTAGCAGCCATAAAACGGGCCTACGCGTAGGTCGGTCAGCGGCTTTTGGACGAGGCTCGCTAGCCGCTCGAGGCCGATGTCCTCAACTAAAACCCATAGGAAGTTCTTGTTGATGATGCCGTCCTGATATTCAAGGCCCTCGTCGGCGAGCGTTTCGTTTACCTGGGCGCGGTAGTCGGCGCTGGCGTCAAGGCGCTGCTGGCATTCACTCTGCGCGCCCTGGCAGGTGGAACAGATGTTCATCATCAGGTCGGCGCCCTGCGTGATCTCCTGCTGAGCGAGCGCGAAGGTGCGGGCGTTAAGCGTGTCAGCGAGCTCTTGGCTGTGTTCGGCAATGACGCCGGCGCCGCAGCAGTTCGCGCGGTCAAGTTCAACCAGTTCGATGTTCAGCATCGGCGCGACGGCCGCCATTGAGCCGTGCAGCTCTGAGGTGAAGCCGCGGCTTACGCAGCCAGGCCAGTAGGCAACTTTCATTAGTTCCTTTCCTTCGCTTAAGCGCTTGAGCCTTCGGTGCCGTCGGGCGCAACCCCCACCGGCTCGGCAACTTCAGTTAGCTCCGCAGCTTCGACGCTCTCTTCGTTGTCGGCGTCGGTGCCACTGATGTAGGGGTTGAACTCTGTGCGCTGCTCGCGCCCCTCAACGACTTCAAAAATGTTCTTCACGCCCTCCGGCGCGCTGTGTGGGTGCAGCAGCGCTTTGGCCGGGCTCATCTTGCCCCGCAGTAGCGCGGTCATCACGATCGGGAGGCTTGAAATTAGCTCCGGCACGGCGCGCGGGTGGAACTTGCCGCCGTATGAATCGGGCAGCAGGTCAGCTTCGTGGAGGATGCCGTTCTTCTCAATGTTCTTGACGAATGCGGCCTCGTGGCGCTCGCCGTTGTTGCGGTCTTTGATCTCAAAGTCGTTGCCGGCGATCCGTCGCAGCCGCATGATCTGGTTCATTGGCGCGACGCCCTTCGGGCAAGCCTCAATGCACTTAAAGCAGTGCGTGCAGTCGTAAATGCCGTGCTTGTCCTCGCCGAGATCCTTCAGCCGCTGCTTGTGCGCGGCGTCACGCGGGTCACCGACGAAGCGGTAAGTCTTAGCCAAGGCGGCGGGGCCTACGAAGAGTGGGTCAACCTCCATCGAAAGGCAGTCGGAGACGCAGGCGCCGCACTGAATGCAAGCCATCGACTGCGTGATGTCGATCATCGACTCGCGCGAGACGATGTATTCGCGCTCCGGGACGGGCTGCTTGCCGATCAGCCATGGCGTTACCCGCTGAATCTTTTTCCAGTGGACTGCGTCCATGTCAACGATCAGGTCTTTAATGATTGGCATGTTGCCCATCGGCTCAACTTCGATTACGCCGTCTTCGCCAGCGCTTGCGAGCGCATCGTCAAGGTGGGTGTGGCAGGCGAGGCCCGCCTTGCCATTTACGCGCACGCCGCAGGAGCCGCAGATTGCTGAGCGGCACGAGCAGCGCACTCCAATTGAGCCGTCGATCTCATTGCGGGCTTGGAGGATGCCTTCCAGCACCGAGCGGTGAGGCTCTAGGTCGACGGTGTGCTGATCCCAATAAGGCGCTGCGCCTGTCTCAGGGTCGTAGCGACGGATCTTGAGCTTGAATTCGGCCATTGTTCTTTCCTCTAGGGCTTAGTAGGTGCGCGCTTCGGGCTGCCAGTCGGTGATCGTCACCTCTGAATACGAGACCTTCGGCGCGTCGCCACCGTTGCGCGAAACATCGATGTGCTTGAGCCACTCAGCGTCATTGCGATCGGGGAAGTCGGTGCGGAACTGGGCGCCACGTGATTCCTTGCGCTCCAATGAGGCGACGACAATTGCCTCCGAGCAGTCGAGCATGTAATCGAGCTCAATCGCGCCTAGAACGTCCTGGTTGAAGACTGCGCCCTTGTCGTCAACGTAGGCGGTTTTGGCCTCTTCTCTGAGGCGGCGGAGGATCTCATATGCACTTTGCAGCCCGGCCTCGTCGCGGTAAACAGCCGCATAGCGGTTCATCGTCTCGCCGAGCTCCTGCTTAATCTCGGAGACGCGGCGGCCACTCTTTGGCCGAGCCAGAATCTCAGCGATCATCGCGCGGTCCTTAACCAGCTGATCGTCGGAGACCTTTGGCATTTTCATTGCCAGCGCGCGCTCGGCGGCGTGTTCGCCGGAGCGGCGGCCGAAGATCAAAGTGTCCAGCAGGGAGTTGGCTCCAAGGCGGTTGCCGCCGTGAACTGAAACGCAGGCCACCTCGCCAGCGGCGTAGAGACCGGGAAGTGGGGTGGCGCCGTTGATATCGGTCTTGACGCCGCCCATGATGTAGTGCATTCCCGGCTGGATGATGATTGGCTCGCGCGTGATGTCGACGCCGGCGAAATCCTTGCCGATGTTTACGATCTCGCGCAGCGCTTCGAGCGTGCGCTTGCGCGGAACGACGGTGATGTCGAGGTAGATGCCCTGCTTGTCAGGGCCGACGCCACGGCCTTCGAGGATCTCCGTCTGCTCGGCGCGCGAAACAACGTCGCGCGAAGCAAGCTCCATCTTGTTCGGCGCGTACTTCTCCATGAAACGCTCGCCTTCAGAGTTGAGCAGGTAAGCGCCTTCACCGCGAGCGCCCTCGGTGATCAAGAAGCCATTCTCGGCCAGCGTTGTCGGGTGGTACTGGATCATTTCCATGTCCATCAGCGGCGCGCCGGCCTGGTAAGCCTGAGCAATTCCGTCACCGGTGCAGATCAAAGCGTTGGTCGTCGGCTGGAAACACTGGCCCGCGCCGCCGGAGGCGAGAATCACGCTCTTGGCGACGAAAGTTTCGATCTTTCCGCTGCGGATCTCGCGCGCTACAGCGCCGACGCATGCGCCTTCATCGCTGGTGATCAGCGAGGTTACGAACCACTCTTCGTAGCGCTCAATTACCTCGTGGTATTTCATCAACTGTTCATAGAGAACGTGGAGCAGCGCTTGGCCGGTGATGTCGGCGACGTAGGCGGTGCGCTTCATCGAGGCGCCGCCGAAAGCGCGCAGGTCCATCTCGCCTTTCTCATTGCGGTGGAAGGTGACTCCGGCGTGCTCAAGCCACATGACTTCGGCCGGTGCCTCACGGCACATCACCTCAATCGCGTCCTGGTCGCCGAGGAAGTCGGAGCCTTTGATCGTGTCGTAGGCGTGTGAGCGCCAATCGTCAACAGGGTTGATTGCGGCGTTGATGCCGCCTGCCGCCGCAACTGAGTGCGAGCGAACCGGGTGGACCTTCGAGAGGATTGCGACCGTGGCGCCAGTTTTTGAGGCGGCGATCGCCGCGCGTTGACCGGCGAGACCGGCTCCGATGATTAATACGTCGTGTGCGGGCATGGCTCCATTGGGGTCGTGTTCGCTGTCCAGCGGAAGCGCCTAAGGGGCGGTTCCGCCGCTGCTGAATTGTATACGGCGCAGGCCTGCGGCAGGGTCACGGTAGTGCCCGCTGGTGGCGCCCTGCAGCGCATCACCCGCGGCGGGCTCGATCGAATTAGCCCGCTGCAGGCGAGGAAGCTCGCAGCGCGCCTTTGTCTGTAGAAGTGAGGAGCGCGCTTAGGAGCTGTGCGGCACGGCGGCCGTAAGCGCTCGTTCTAGCTGCTGCGCCGTGACCACGCCGCAAAGGCGACTCTCGCTATCTACTACTAATACGGCGCCGATTTTCTTCAGCGCGTCGATCGTCAGCAGCGCCTCGATCGGGGCTTCGCGCGGCACGGCGCTGGCCTCGCTTGCGGCAGCATCGAGCAGCTGCCCGACGGCGGTTGCGGGCCTGCCAGCGCGAACTTCAGCGTCAACGGCTTCGGCTGTGAGGATCCCGTCAAAGCGGCCGAGCGGATCAACAACCGCAAACCATGGCCACTGAAAGCGGGCAAAGAACTGTTCGTCGGCATCGATTGCGCTCATCGACGATGGGATCGCGATCGGCTCAGAATCCATCACGTCGGCGACCGTGATCCCTTCGATCTCGTCGGTGAAGCGGCTGCTGGCGACGGCGCCGCGCGCCGCTGAAGCTAGGAACCAGCCGAGTACCGCGAACCAAAGCCCGGATACAACGTCGCCACGCATTAAGGCGTAAACCCCAAGCGCGATCATGATCACGCCGAAGCCCTGTCCGAGGTAGCCAGCAAAGCGCGTTCCCTTGCCGCGCTCGCCCGTCACCTTCCACGCAACGGCGCGCGTAATTCGGCCGCCGTCGAGCGGAAAGGCGGGAACAAGGTTGAAGATCAGCAGTGCCACGTTGACCATCGCGAGCCAGCCGATCAGCGCCGTAAATGGCGTCGTTGAAATGCCGCTAAAGGTCGCTGTGTTGATGACGCTCGTTGTTTGCGAGGCGACCGCTGCGATAGCGATGCAGAGCACGACGATGATTGCCGTAACGGCAGGGCCGGCCGCGGCCACCTTGAATTCCTCCCCCGGCGAATTGGAATCACGCGAAAGCTTGGCGACGCCGCCGAAGAGCCAGAGGTCGATTCCCGAGGTTGAGATTCCTTCGCGCCGCGCCGCCAGCGCGTGGCCTAGCTCATGCAGCAGCAGCGAGATGAAGAAAAGCAGCGTGGCGGCGATCGCAATTGCGAAAGAGAGCGTGTTTGAGGAGCCAATCAGAATGTCGCCGAAGTAGCCTGAGAGCCAATAGATCATCAAGAAAAGGAAGATGAACCAGCTCGGGTTGGCGCCCACGCGGATGCCAGAAACACTGAAGAGCTTGATTGAGCGCTCACCGAACATCTGCTTAGTCTCGCAGGGTCACGCTTAGCCCTGCGGGGTATGGCGCGCAACTATTGCAGCGGCGTCAATTCCGCTCGGCAAAGCGCCGTAGTTGAGGCCACGGTTCTCGCTCAAGCGCGCCGCGCAGAAAGCGTCTGAAACTACGCTCGGCCCGTGCTGAACCAGCAGCGCTGCCTGCAGCGCGATCGCCATTTGCTCAACGATCGTGCGGGCGCGAAACTCAAGCTCGTCGCCGCTTTCAAATTCGCTGCGCAGGCGCGCAATCGCTGCGTCGAGCCGCGCGTTGGCGCCGCTGGCGCGACCCAGCTCGGTGAAGAAACCTTCAAGCGATTCTGGTTCGTGGCGCAGCGCCCGCAGCACGTCGAGCGCGATCACGTTGCCGGAGCCCTCCCAGATTGAGTTCAGCGGCGCCTCGCGGTAAAGCCGCGGCATTCCCGACTCTTCGACGTAGCCGGCGCCGCCGAAAACCTCCATTGCTTCGAAGGCGTGTTGTGGTGCGCGCTGGCATGCGTAGTACTTCGATACTGCCGTGGCCAGCCGCTTGAACTGCGTGGCAGCCGGGTCGCTTTCGGCCTCATCGTAGGAGCGCGCCAGCCGCATTGCCATCACCGTCGCGGCCTCCGATTCGAGCGCCAGGTCGGCGAGCACGTTGGTCATTAGCGGCTGGTCTATTAGCTGCTTGCCGAAGGCGGCGCGGTGCGCGGCGTGCCAGGTTGCTTGCGCGACCGCGCTGCGCATCCCGGCCGCCGCGCCCAGCACGCAGTCGAGCCGCGTGTGCGCGACCATCTCGATGATCGTTGGGATGCCCCGGCCGGGCTCGCCAACCATCCGCGCGATGGCTCCGTCGTACTCAACTTCGCTGGAAGCATTGGAGCGGTTACCCAGTTTGTCTTTGAGCCGCTCAATTCTGACCTTGTTGCGTGAACCGTTGGGCAGGATTCGCGGCAGCGCGAAGCAGGAGATTCCTTCAGGCGCCTGGGCAAGGATCAAGAAAAGATCACTCATCGGAGCCGAGCAGAACCACTTGTGGCCTGTTATCTCGTATTCGGCGCCGGGGCCACCGCCATTGACCGCTTTTGCCGTCGTCGTGTTTGCGCGCACGTCAGAGCCGCCCTGCTTCTCGGTCATCGCCATGCCGCAGATCGCGGACCCCTTCGCGGCGGCGGGAACCGACGACGGGTCGTATGAGGTTGAGGTAAGTAGCGGCTCCCATTCGGCCGCTAGCTCAGGCTGGGCGCGCAGAGCGGGCACGGCGGCGAAGGTCATCGTCGTGGGGCAGGCGAAGCCGGCTTCAGCCTGCGTCGCGGTGATGAAGAGTGCGCCGCGGGCGACGTTGGCGCCCGGCTCGCTGCTGCGCCATGGCAGCGCGTGCAGCTGATCACGAATGCCGGCTGCCATTAATTTGTGCCACGAGTCGTCGAAAGTAACTTCGTCGGTTCGCTCGCCATAACGGTTAAAACGAGCCAGCACCGGTGGCCGCTCGTTTGCCAGCTCGCCCCACTGCATCGGCTCGCCGCCCCAAAAGCGGCCAGCCTCGCTGGCGCGTTCGCTCGCCCAGCCGCCGCCTTCGCGCTCCAACGCTTCAACGAGCGCCAGATTGTCTTCGAACAGGTTGCGTTCGCTCAGTGGCGGAGGCTGGTTCGTTACCTGATGGGTTGCCATCGCTTCAAAGGGTACGCCGCGCGCCCAAAGTCAGCGCCGCCGTTGCTTGGCTAGCCTCTGAAGCGCAAATAGCGTAAAGGGATGCGATGTCAAAGATTCAGGTAAAAAACCCGGTAGTCGAGCTCGATGGCGACGAGATGACGCGAATCATCTGGAAGTTCATCAAAGAGCAGCTGATCCTTCCCTACCTCGACATTGACCTCAAATATTTTGACCTTGGAATGGAGAGCCGCGACGCGAGCGATGATCAAATCACCATCGACGCTGCAAATGCGATCAAGCAGTACGGCGTTGGCGTCAAATGCGCGACGATCACACCGGACGAGGAGCGGGTTGAGGAGTTTGGCCTGAAAGAGATGTGGCGCTCACCGAACGGGACGATTCGAAACATTCTTGGCGGCGTGATTTTCCGTGAGCCGATCGTGATTAGCAATGTGCCGCGGCTCGTGCCGAGCTGGACGAAGCCGATCGTGATTGGCCGCCACGCATTTGGTGATCAGTACCGCGCGAGCGACCTTGTGATTCCCGGTGAAGGCACTCTGACGATGACCTTTGCGCCGAAGAACGGGGACGAGCCGATCGAGATTGACGTTTACGACTTCCCTGGCGGGGGCGTGGCGATGGCGATGTACAACCTCGACGACTCGATCCTCGACTTTGCCCGCGCTTGCCTGCGCTACGGCCTTGAGCATTCGATGCCTGTTTATCTGTCAACTAAAAACACGATCTTGAAGGCTTACGACGGCCGTTTCAAAGACATCTTTGAGGAGATTTACGAGGACGAGTTCAAGGCCGAATTTGAAGCCGCTTCGATCACCTATGAGCACCGCTTGATTGATGACATGGTGGCCTCGGCGCTGAAGTGGGAGGGAGGGTATGTTTGGGCTTGCAAGAACTACGACGGCGACGTTCAGTCAGACACTGTGGCGCAGGGCTTCGGTTCGCTTGGGCTGATGACGAGCGTGCTGATGACACCCGACGGCAAGACGGTTGAGGCCGAGGCCGCCCACGGCACCGTCACGCGCCACTACCGCCAGCACCAGCAGGGCAAGCCGACCTCAACAAATCCGATCGCCTCAATCTTCGCTTGGACGCGCGCCCTGCAGGCGCGCGGCCGGCTCGACCAGACGCCTGAGGTTGTGGCCTTCGCCGAGCGGCTCGAGCAGGTCTGCATCGAGACCGTCGAAGCTGGGCTGATGACGAAGGATCTTGCTCTCCTGATTGGCCCCGATCAACCGTTCCAAACGACCGAAGAGTTCCTCGCTTCGGTCGACGAACGGCTTCAGCTAGCGATGGCCTAAGTCGCAGCACTGATCTGTGACCGAGCGCACGTCACGTTGGCGCGCCGCTCGGTAGCGTCCCCGAAATCATTACTCACGATCCTTCGAGGGGAACCAAAGATGAGCAGCCCGACAAAAATTACCGTCACGGGAGCCGCCGGCCAGATCGGCTATGCGCTGCTCTTCAGGATCGCTTCAGGCCAGCTGCTCGGCCCCGACCGCCCGGTTGAACTTCGCCTGCTTGAGATCACGCCCGCGCTCGGCGCGGCCGAAGGAACGGCGATGGAGCTGCTCGACTGCGCCTTCCCGCTGCTCAGTGGGATTGAGATAAGCGACCAGCCTGACGAAGCGTTTGACGGTGCCAACATTGGCTTTCTCGTGGGCGCCCGCCCGCGCACGAAGGGGATGGAGCGCGGCGACCTGCTGGAGGCCAACGGCGGCATCTTCGCGCCTCAAGGCAAGGCGATTAACGACAAGGCTGCCGACGACATCCGCGTTCTTGTAGTTGGAAACCCCGCCAACACCAATGCCCTCATTGCGATGAGCAATGCGCCCGACGTTCCGCCCGAACGCTTCACTGCAATGACGCGGCTTGACCACAATCGCGCGATCGCGCAGCTGGCGAGCAAGACCGGGGTGCCCGTCGCGGAGATCAAGCGAATGATCATTTGGGGCAACCACTCGGCAACGCAGTACCCCGACATCAGCCACGCGAGGGTTGGCGGCAAGCCAGCCGTGGAAGTAGTTGACGATCAGGCGTGGGTTGAAGAGCAGTTCATCACCCGCGTGCAGCTGCGCGGCGCCGAAATCATTGAGGCGCGCGGCTCGTCGAGCGCGGCATCGGCTGCAAATGCGGCGATCGACCACATGCACGACTGGGTGCTCGGCTCGGCTGAAGCTGACTATGTCTCGATGGCGGTTCCTTCGGACGGCTCATACGGCGTTGACGAGGGAGTGATCAGCTCGTTCCCCGTTATCTGCAGCGGCGGCAGCTACGAAATCGTTGAGGGGCTCGAGATTTCCGACTTCTCGCGCCGGCGGATTGACGCCAGCGTTAGTGAGCTGGCTGACGAGCGCGAGGCAGTAAATAAAATGGGCCTGCTCGGCTGAGCAGACCCAATTTCAGTTCGCACAGTTTTCTGCTGAGCGCTTAACGCGGGTACCAACCACGGCCCTTCTTGCGGACGAGGCCTTCCTTCTCGAGGCTGGGGAGGACGCGGTAGAGGTAGTTCTGCTTGATCCCCATTTCCTGCGCCATCTCGGGGATCGTCACGCCCGGCGTTGTAGTGACGAGCTCAAGGGCCTGCTTGTCGCGCACGCCTGAGCCCTTCGGGCGGCCGCGGGCTCCGGTCCCTTTGCGGCGAACCGGCTGCTTTGCTGCGCGCTTGGCTGTTTTGCCACGGCGGCTGGGGCTAGGTCCGACTGCGCTAAGGGCGGCGACTGCGGCTTCGAGCCGGTCGTACTCGTCGTACATCGGGCGCAGCTCCGTGAGCCGCGCTTCCATCTCGCTTTTCTTCTTGTCTACAAAATCGGCCATTGGGTAATGCTCCTGGGGGGTTTGCAGTAACTACGTATTGATAAGTTACCACTTCGAACAAATTCGTTCGCAGAGCTTCAATGTGCCAGCTTTCTCGATTACTCTTGAGCTGCGAAAATTTGCTGCAGCCGTTCGAGCGACGCCAACGCTTCGCTCCGGGGCAGGTCGCCGGCGATAGCTTTTTGGGCCACGCGGCCAATGATGCCCATCGGTGGGAAGAACTCGTTGCTGTAGTGAAAGAGAGTGCCGCCATCGTTGGCTTCTAGCTGGTAGCTGGTCTCGGCGCGCGAGCCGGCAGGGCCGCGCCCTTCCCACTTCGCCAGGTGCGGCTCGTCACAGCTGACCAGCTCCCAAGCCACCTTCAGTGGCGCGCCGCGGATTTCCATCGTCTGAACCATCGCGAAGCCCAGGCGCGCCCTTCCGTCATCGCAGTGATTGAGTTTGCGGTGAATCGTCACCCAGTCACCAAGCCGCTGCGGGTTTAGTGCCACGTTCCAAACCTCCTGAGGCGCTGCGTTGATCCGGATTTCTTCAGTGACTGCGCCCATGTTTCTTTTAACGCGCCGCGAGCGGCTCAATTTTTTCCCACTCGCGCAAGGCGTGCGAGATTGCGCTGTCCAGGCGGTGCAGTCGCACGCCGAAGAGCTCGCGCGCAGCGGCGTCATCGGCCAGCAAATCGCCGCTCAGACCAGCCATCAGCGGCCCGACCAGTTCGCTCGTCTCGCCGGCGATCGCGGCCGCCACCACGCTCGCCACCGGCGTCAGTGAGAACGGCAGCTCAACGGCCGGCCGGCTCAGCAGCATTGCGTCGGCGATCCGCTGAATCAGCTGGCCGTAAGTAACGGCGTCGGGGCCGGCGATGTCGAGCACTAGCTTGCCCTCAACTGCGCTTGATAGGCCGGCCTGCTCCAAGTAGGCGACGACGTCCCGCCCGTCGATTGGCTGCGTGCGAAAGTCACGCCAGTCTGGCAGCGGCAAAAGCGGCGAGCGCTCCAGCAGCCGCACGAGGAAGCGAAACGAGCGCGACTGGGCGCTGATCACGATTGAGGCGCGCAAGGCAACTGCCTCGGGCGCGCTTTCCAGCAGCGTCTGCTCGACGGCGAGGCGACTGGCGAGGTGCTCCGAGGGTGCCCGGTCGGCGGGCACAATGCCGCCGAGGTAACAGAGCCGGCGCAGCCCGGCGCGCCGCGCCGCCGCGGCGAAGTTCTCGGCCGAGCGCAGCTCGCGCTCGGCGAATGACGCGCCTTCGGCCGATGCTTCCATCGAATGAATTAGGTAGTAGGCCAGCTCGGTTCCCTCCAGCGCCTCGTCGAGCCCTTCGGCGGT
>JBDNJF010000094.1:0-18300 GCA_041687955.1 Solirubrobacteraceae bacterium | reverse complement strand
TCGTCAGACATCGCGCGCCAGCAGGTCGTCGTTGGTCTCACGGCGCAGCACAACGCGCGCGTCGCCATTGCTCGCAAAGATCACTGGAGGCCTCAAAGCGCCGTTGTAATTGTTGGCCATTGCATGACCGTACGCCCCCGTGGCTGGAACAACGACCAGATCTCCTGCAGCGGGCTCATTAAGGTCGGCATCGCGGATCAAGATGTCGCCCGATTCACAATGTTTTCCAACCAAGTGGCAGGCGGTTCCGCCGCCAAATCGATCGGCAATCTCGGCCTCATAACGGGCGCCGTAAAGCATCGGCCTCATGTTGTCGGACATTCCTCCGTCAACGGCGACATAAGTGTCAACGTTCCGTTTGACCGACTCAACGGTGTAGAGCGTGACGCAGCCATTGGCTACCAGCGCGCGCCCTGGCTCATCAATCAAACGGTGCCCGGGGCCGAAGACGCTCTCCAACGCATCGGCCTTTGCCGCCGCGTATTCGGGGTAGCTAGGCGGCCAATCCTGCGCCGTGTAGGCAGCGGCAAGGCCGCCACCGAGGTTGTAGGAATGAAAATCACCGAGGCTGGCGAGCGACCGCAGCGCCTCTTCAAAAGGAGAGAGGTCGGAGATCTGCGAGCCAATATGAAAGTGCAATCCGGCAAGCTCAAGCGAGTCGATTGCCTGAGCGCGGGCGATCGCCGCTGGCGCATGCTCAAGGTCAAAGCCAAACTTCGTGTTCGGGCCGCCTGTTGAAATCGCCGGGTGCGTGTCGGGGCTAACTCCGGGCGCAATCCGCAGGTAGATCTTCTGCCTGCTGGAGCGGCCGCCGAGTTGCTCCAGTCGATCGAGGTCGCGCAGGTTATCGATGATGATCGCCCCAATTCCAACCTCGGTGGCGCGCGCCAGATCAAGCTCGCTCTTCGCGTTGCCGTGCATCTGGATCTTTGCGGCCGGCACACCGCCGGCGAGCGCGATCGCCAGCTCACCGGCCGATGCGACGTCGCAGCCAAAGCCCTCGTCGGCAAAAAGCGCGCAAACGGCAGCACAAGGAAAGGCCTTCGAAGCGAAAATCAGCTCGAAGTCATCGCTCGCAGCGGCAAAGGCGGCCTGAAACCCGCGAGCCCGGGCGCGCATGTCGTCTTCGGCGACGATGTAGGCTGGCGTGCCGAACTCGCGCGCCAACTCAACAACGTCGCAACCGCTGATCTCGAGCCTGCCAAGCTCGTTAATCCTGCTCCCGATCGGGTAGACGTTCTCTAACGGTTCTGTTTCAGCCATCGGCGCGCATCATGCCACTCTGCGCAGGCAAAGTGACCGAACCGTGGCGCTGGTAGACGACTGCCAGCCAGATCAGCGCGCCGATGATCATCGCCAGACTCTGCAGCTGCGGCAGCGTTAGGCCCAGCGCGGCAACTTCGTTGCGGCGCACGAACTCAACTAGGAAACGCGCCAAACCGGCCAGCAGCAGCCAAAGCGCAAACAGAACTCCCGGCCGCACGCGGTCGCGCAGATTCCACAGCAGCCAGGCGATCAACCCCATTACGATCGTCTCGTAGATCGGCGTTGGGTGGACCGTTACGCCGGGCGCCGTCGGCACGGTGCCATCGGGGTAGCCCATCGCCCAAGGCCCGTCCCAGGCCTTGCCGTAGTCGCCGTCGCCTGAAAGCTGGCAGCCAATCCGGCCGATCGCGTAGCCGAGCGCGAGTGGTACGGCAGCAAGGTCGAAAGTCGCCATGTCAAGGCAGCCTCGCCAGCGCGCCCAGATGATCACAAAAAGTGCGCCACCAGCGGCACCGCCGTACCACACCAACCCCGAGCCGGAGAAGAGGCTGCCAAGAAGATCTCCGTTAACGCGGTCGAGGTTTTCAACGATCCAGATTAGCCGCGCACCGACGAGGCCACCTGCCAGCGCGGCAAAGATCGCTTCGTAAGCCCAGTCGCCGGGCAGCCCACGCTCCAACAGGCGCCGGTGGAGAATGGCGCCGGCGGCGATGAAGGCAAGCGCGAACATCAGCCCGAAGGTCTTAATCGGTAGCCCGAAAAGATCGATCTCCGGCTGCATTGAGGAAAGGCTAGAGGTAGTTCATCGGGTTGGTCACTTGACCGTTGATCCGAACCTCAAAGTGGAGGTGGTCGCCAAAGCAGAATCCAGTACAACCGACGTAGCCAATTACCTGCCCCTTGCTGACGTTTTGACCAACGCTGGCGGCAAAACGGGACTGGTGCGCGTAACAGGTGGAAAGCGATGCGCTGTGCGCGATGCAGGTGTAGTTGCCGTAGCCGCCGTTCATCGAAGCGACGCGGACGGTGCCGCTGTCGGCGGCGCGGATCGGCGTTCCAGCGGAGACGCCGATGTCGATTCCGGGGTGGCAGGATTCCCATGAGCGACGCTCACAAAACGGCGAAGTGATTGGTCCGTTGACCGGCCAGATCATCGAACCTGAACCCGCGCGGATAGGCCCACCATCAACCAGCACGCCTTCGATCTTGGCCTGCGTTTCGATCATCTTCGAAAGCGCGCCCTCAAGCTTGCGGCGATCGACCTTAACCCCGGCTAGTAGCGTCGCCTTGCGTTCCTTGCTTTGATCGAAGCCGCTACGCGTGGTAACGAGCTCGCGCTTAATCGACGCGACTGCGTCACGCTTGACCTTAATTCGGGAGGTCACAACCTGCTGGCGCTGCTCAAGTGAGCCGAGCCGATTAGCGTTGACGGTTGCATCGACGCGAGCGGCACGAACGAGCGTGATTACGCGGCGATCTTGGTCGCCGATGCGCTGGAGGAATTCACTGCGCTCGAGCAGCTCAGCAAAGCCCTCTGAATCGAGAACAACAGAGATGAGAGTAGGCGCGTCGGCGCGGTAAAGCTCAAAAAGTCGCTGCCCGAGCACGCGGCGGCCCTCTTCAAGCCGTGCCTTCATCAGTACTTGTCGGCGGCGCTGGGTGCGCAGCTCGTCCTGAATCTTGTCCAGCTCGTTTGTTTCGCGGTCAAGGCCAACCTGAATCTCATTTTGCCGACCTTGGAGCGTGTTGATCTTGCCTTGAAGCGCGCTGATTTTGGACTGCCATTTGGCGACCTCCGAGGTGAGGACGCTCTCGGTTCCCTTCTTCGAATCAACCTGCGACTGCGTCTTCTCGATCTTGTTCCTAAGGTTGCTTAGCTTGGCGTCGTTTGAGGCTCCAAGCGAGCCAACGGGAACGACCGCCCAGAGGACGGCAGGAAGGATCGCCACGAGAGCGAGCAGGGCAAGGCGGGTGCGCATCAGAGCGCGGAAACTATTGATTAATTTGTTCATTGGCAATTACTGCAATCAAGCCTGCGAGGTGAGCTGACGGGCTCGCGCTAACAGCGCTAAACGGGCGGCAATGCCCGCTATTCGCCCCTGAAGGCCAAAGCCTTCGTTGGGTCCCCCGCTCCCTCACGCATATCGGTGAGGAACTCGGCTTAATCGCAGGTTATCAAGGCACTGGCGCTAGGCTTGGGAAGAATCTTGTCGAGACGACCTTAAGGAGCGATAATGGCTGGTCTTAGTGGGCGCATGTCAACCGTCATAAAAGCGAAGGTTTCAAAGGTTTTGGACCGCGCTGAAGACCCGGGCGAAACGCTCGATTACAGCTACCAGAAACAGCTTGAGTCATTGCAGAAGGTCAAGCAAGGGATCGCTGAGGTCGTAACGGCCAAGAAGCGACTTCAGATGCAGTCCGAGAAGCTCGAGCAGGCTGTTGTCAAGCTCGACACGCAAGCGCGCCAAGCACTCGCCCAAGGCAATGAAGAGCTCGCCCGTGAAGCACTCGAGCGCAAGAATGTCGCCCAAACTGAGCTGCAATCGTTCGACTCTCAAATAGCGGAGCTCGAGGGCCAGCAGCAAAAGCTGACCGATTCAGAGGCCAAGCTGCGCAAGAAGATTGAGGCCTTCCGCACCAAAAAAGAGACGATCAAGGCTCAGTATTCAGCCGCCGAAGCCCAGGTCCGCATTTCAGAGGCTGCGACGGGCGTTGGAGAAGAGATGGCCGACGTGGGGCTCGCAATGCAGCGGGCCGTTGACAAGACCGAGGACATGAAGGCGCGCGCCTCAGCGGTTGAGGAGCTCGAGGCCGCCGGTACTTTTGACGACCTGACCACACTCGGCGACGGCAATGACGACATCGACCGCCAGCTCGCAGAGCTGTCGAGTGCCAGCGCCGTGAATGACGACATGGCGCGGATGAAGGCCGAACTTGGCGCCGGAGAAGCGGCGCCTGAGCTTGAGGCAGGAGAGGAGCCCGCAAAATGATTATCCGGATCGCTTCAGAAGATCAGTACCGGCTCGATGATGACGCCCTAGAGCGCGTCAACGAGCTCGACAACGCCGCGGTTGCTGCTGTTGAGGCCGGTGACCGGGAGGGCTTTCATCAGAACTTCGACGCCATGCTGGCGCTGGTGCGAACTGAGGGCACCGTGATCGCCGATGACGATATTGAGACCTCCGACGTGATCATCCCGCCCGACGACCTGAGCTTCGAAGAGGCCGGCGCTGAATTCTCAGGTGAAGGCTTAATTCCCGACTGAGCTAATCCTCAGCGCTTGGATGCCGGGCGGTTGGCGGGCCGTGATAGAGCAAGCTAAATGGTCGCTACCAGCGCATTTTTCTTCGCTCCTCATGAGCAGTGGCCGCGGCCGCTAGTCTCGCTTTTATGGAGTCAATCAAGCTACGCCGTTCGCTGTTGCTGGGCGTCGCTGTTGTCACAGCGCTGGCCCTCGCCTCGTGCGGCAGGGCCGGTGACGCAGAGACGACCGGCGCGTCAGGTGCGAGTCCCGCCCCGGGCCAAACGGTCGCAGCGATTCCGAGCGCTGCAACAAAGAACACAACGCGCATTTGGGCCAGCTCGCCAGCATCAATTGCAGCCTCCGCCGCGCGCGCTGTCTACCCCGCCGCGGGCGCTAGTCAGCGGCCACTCTCCGTCGTGCTCGCCGACTCCGCCAGCTGGCAGTCGACGATCGCAGGCGCGGTGCTAATGGCAGCGCCGCTGCACGCTCCGATGCTGCTCACCGCTGGGGCAAAGATTCCGGCGCCGAGCGCGGCTGCGCTGAGCGCGCTAGCACCGACTGGAGCCGGCAAGAACGGCGCGCAGGTTATTCGCCTTGGGACGGCAGCCTCACCGACATCGCTGAAGTCGCTCTCAATCGGCGGCAGTGATCCGTTTACGCTCGCGGCAAGAATCGACGCCTACCAAGCCCGGATCGCCGGTCGCTGGAGCAACGCTGTCGTGATTGCCTCTTCTGAATCGCCGGCGATGGCGATGCCAGCCGCGGCGTGGGCAGCGAAATCCGGCGATAGCGTGCTCTTCAGCGGCCGCGACGAGCTGCCGGCTGCGACGGCGGCGGCGATTAAGGCTCACGGCAAGCCGAAGATCTACATCCTCGGACCAAGCTCAGTGATCTCCGAAAATGTTGCCCGCGAGTTGGCCGCGCTCGGGCAAGTTACGCGGGTCGGCGCAAAGACCGCCAGCGCCAATGCGATCGCTTTTGCGCGCTTCAGCGACGGTGACTTCGGCTGGGGCATCATCGACCCGGGGCACGGCCTTGTCTTGACTAACGAAGCTGCGCCATTGACAGCTGGCGGCGCCGCACCGCTCTCTGCCAGCGGCAGCTACGGCCCTCTGCTGCTGGTGGGCCGCGATGGCAGCCTGCCTCCCGACGTTGCCAACTATTTACGCGACATTCGCCCCGGTTACTCGTCCGACCCGGTTCGAGGCGTCTATAATCACGCTTGGATCATTGGCGATCCGGTGGCCGTGACAGACCGCGCGCAGGCGACGATCGATGGCCTGCTGGAGATAGCGCCGGTAACGAAAGAGGCAGCAAACCGATGAGCGAATCCCAGAAGCCTTCAAGCAACCCAAGCCAGGCACTCGACATCAGCGTCGATGACGTCCGCCAGCTCGTGCACGCCTCAACCCCTCACTTCTCACTCCAGCTTCGCAACCGGATCCGCCGCTTAATTGAAGATCTTCCGGCCGGCCACCCTGCGCGCCTTGAAGGCCAATCGCAGATCGCTCGCCTTGATCAGCTCGGCTACGACGGCGAGATCCGTGGGCAGCAAAGTGAAGGATTAGAGCCGCTGGCCTGCGTCACCGACCCGAAGCTGCGCTAGCCGGCCCGGGGTGACCGACGAAGCCCCAGAGAACCCGGCCGGCATTGAAGGAAGCGCGCTGAAGGGGCCGTTCCCAGTCGGCGCCTACGCCGAGATGCTGCGCGAGGAGCTGCGCGGCCGCGCAAGGCTTCAGCTCTTCGGTGAAATCTGGAACCTTAAGAAAACCAAGGCGCGCGTCTACTTTGAGCTTCGCGACGCGCGCGGCGCCGTGCCCTGCGCGATCTGGACAAACAAATTTGAGGCCCTCGGCGAGGTTACGGCGGCGCTCTGCGACGGCGCTCAGATCGTCGTCGCCGGCGGCCCTGATTACTACCCCGGAAGCAAAACCTCCTCGCCATCGTTCTCGTTTGACGTCAGCGACCTTCGCGTCGCCGGCGAAGGTGACCTACTGGCGCAGCTAGCTGTGCTGCGGCGCCAACTTCAAAGCGAAGGGCTCTTCGAGCCGCAGAAGCTGCTGGCGCGGCCCCAGCTGCCGCGCACAATCGGCGTTGTGACGAGCGAATCGGGCAAGGCGCGCGACGATATTCTCGCTGGTTTGCAGCGGCGCGGCTGGGCCGGCACGCTCGTTTGGGGTTTCGCTCCCGTACAGGACCGCAAGGCTGCAGCAGCGATCACGCAGGCACTGACCGACCTTGCCGGCATCGAGCAGATCGAAACGATCATCGTCGCTCGCGGCGGCGGTTCGCTCGCCGACCTTTTCGCGTTCTGCGACGAAACTCTCTGTCGCACGGTCGCGCTACTTCGCGTGCCGGTTATCGCCAGCGTCGGCCACCACACTGATCAAACGCTGATCGACGACGTCGCGGCCGAAAGCTGCTCAACGCCAACCCACGCAGCGGAAGCGGCGGTTCCACTCGACATCAGCGCTGAGCGAGCAGCGCTGCTCGTTGCCACTGAGTCGCTCTCACGCCACGCGCAGCGGGCCGTAGTCAGCCGCGCGCGCACGCTGGTGGCGCTGGCGCGCGTGCCGCAAACGCACATCGCGCGCCAACGGCGCGAGCTCCACCAAGGCGCGCGTGAGCTACGCGCCGCCGGTCAGCGTCGCCTGCTGCTCCAGCGCGAGCGCTCGGCGACCGTCGCCGAGGTGCTGCGGCGCAAGGCGCTCGCCGGCGCCGGCCCCGACAAGATTGCCCGCCTGCGAACGCTTGAAGGCCTCTCGATCGCACTCTCCGCGCATGACCCCCGCGGCGTTCTTGAACGTGGCTACGCAATCATTGAAGACGGAAAAGGGAACGTGCTCACCAGCGCAGCCCGGGCCCGCGACGCCGAGGAAGTTCGGCTTCAGTTCGCCGAGGACTCTGTTGCTGCGAAGATCATCGATGACGATGCCGGAAGCTGAACAAAGTTACGAGCTGGCAACCGCCCGCCTTGATGAGATCATCCGCCGCCTCGACTCCGGTGAGGCAGGCCTGCGCGAGACGCTTGATCTAGTTAAAGAGGGGCGCGCGCTGGTTGAGTACTGCGCCGGTGAGCTCGAGGCCGTCAGTCAAGGGTTAGACGAGATCAAGCTCGACGAGCTGATCGCGCGGCTCGAAGTACAGAGCCCAGAGAGCGAGTAGCCGCCCAATGGCCAACTTTGACCGGCTGGCCGATCTGCCGCTGACGATCGAAAGCCACGAGCTAAGTGGCCAGCAGGCGGACGTCTCGTCAGGCTTTATGCGGATGACGACGACGATCAGCGTTAGTGGCGCTGGCCAGAGCGGCAGCGGCGAGGACGTCACCTACGACAACGAAGATCACGAAGCACTGCAGGCTTGGGGCGCGCCGCTACCGCTGGCGGGCGAGTGGACGCTGGGAAGCTTCTGCGAGGCGCTCGAAGCGCTAGAGCTGTTCCCACAGCCGCCGCTGCGCGAGATTTCGCGCAACTACCGAATCTGGGGCTTTGAGTCGGCGGCGCTCGACCTTGCGCTGCGCCAGGCCGGTCAGTCGCTCTGCGGGCGGCTCGCCTTGGAGCCTGCGCCACTGCGCTTCGTCTGCTCGCTGCGACTTGGCGAGCCACCGGAAATCCTCGCGCCGCTGCAGCAGCGGCTTGCGCTCTACCCGCAATTAGAGTTCAAGCTCGACCCGACGCCGGCTTGGGACGAAGCGACGCTGGAGGAGATCGCCAGCAGCGGCGCCGCCGTGGTGCTTGATTTCAAAGGTCTTTACGAAGGCACCGAAGTCGATACTCCGGCCGACCCCGACTTTTATCAGCGCGTCCTGGCGGTGCTGACGGATACTTGGATTGAGGATCCAAAGCTAACGCCCGAAATTGACGCCGTTCTTACCGACGCCCGCAGCCGAATCACTTGGGACGCCAACATCAACTCGGTTGCAGACATTGACGCTCTTCCTTTCCAGCCAACGATGGTCAACATCAAACCTTCACGGTTTGGCCCTTTGAGCGAGCTTTTCCGAGCCTACGACGTCTGCAACGAGCGCGGGATCGCGATGTACGGCGGCGGCCAGTTTGAGCTGGGCGTTGGCCGCGGCCAGATTCAGTACCTCGCTTCCTGCTTCCATCCGGACGGCCCCAACGATGTTGCACCGACCGGCTACAACGATCCGCAGGTACTGGCGGGCCTCGCTGCCAGTCCGCTGCCGGTAGCTGTGTCGACGGTTGGCTTCCAATGGCAGTAGAGCGTGAAGGCTGGCCGTTCTCGTACGTTGATCGAATTCGCTTCGGCGACCTCGACGCGATGCGCCACCTCAACAATGTCGCTTTCCTCGGCTTCTTTGAGAGCGCGCGGATCGCGTTCATTCAGTCGCTGGTCGCTTCGCACAGCCCGGTTGAGGCCGAGCACAAGGTTGGCCTGATCTTCGCTGAGGCGCACATCAACTACCGCTCACCAGGGCTTTTTGACGAAGAGGTGCGGACTTTCATCCGCCCGCGCGCACTGAAGCGCTCTAGCTTTCGCACGGAGTTCCTGATGACCTCTGAAAGCGATGGCCGCACGCTGGCCGAAGGTTGGGGGGCACTCGTCGGCTACGACTACGTCGCCGACAAACCGACCCCAATTCCTGAAACGATCGCCGCGGCGCTTCGCGCCAACGGCGGCGAAGCTAAGCCGCAGCCCTAAACGCGCTTGATCAGCGTGCCGGTGCCGATTCCGCCGCCGCAACACATCGTGACGAGGCCGTACTCCTTGTCCTCATCCTCGAGCTCGTGCAGCAGCGTTGTCAGCAGGCGTGCTCCGGTTGAGCCGAGCGGATGGCCGAGCGCCATCGCTCCACCGCGCGGGTTTACGCGGTCCATGTCAGGATTGTGCTCGCGCGCCCAAGCGGCAACGACAGGAGCAAAAGCTTCGTTGACTTCGAAAAAGTCAATGTCGTCGATCGTCATGTTGTTGCGCTCAAGAATCTTTGCCGTTGCCGGGATTGGACCCTCAAGCATCTTCACTGGGTCGCAGCCAACGCTGGTCTCATCGACGATGATTGCGCGCGGCGTTAGGCCCAGCTCGGCGGCCTTCTCGCGCGTCATCATCAGCACCGCGGCGGCGCCGTCTGAAATCTGTGAGGCGTTAGCGGCGGTGACCTTACCGTCGGGCCGGAAGACGGGCTTAAGCTCGCTGAGCGTCTCAATGTTGGTGTCGGGGCGGATCCCTTGATCGACCGTCAGCAGGTTGCCGTCAATCTCGATCTTGACCATCTCGCGGGCGAAGCTTCCGTCCTCAGTTGCCTTGTTGGCGAGGGCGTGCGAGCGAACCGCCAGCTCGTCCAGCTCGGAGCGGGGAATCTCCCATTGATCGGCGATCATCTCGGCGCCGAGACCTTGGCCGACGATGTTGTGCTTGGCCATCAGCTCCGGCGTGAATGCATAGCCGTAAGTCTCCTGCGTTTCCATCCCTGCCGCGAAAGGCAGGTGACCCATGTGCTCAACGCCCGAGCCGATCACGACGTCGTGGACGCCGGTTGCGATCAATGCAGCGCCATAACCGACGGCCTGCTGGGCTGAACCACACTGAGTGTCAATTGTTGTTGCCGAGGTTTCAATCGGCAGCCCTTCCTGAAGCCAAGCGTTGCGGCCAATGTTGAAGGCCTGCTCGCCGAACTGCTGAACGCAGCCTGCGATCACAGTGTCAACCTCGAGCGGGTCGATCCCAGTGCGGTCGATCAGTTCGCTGTAAGAGCGGCCAAGCAGAGCCGCTGGATGCGTGTCCTTATAGAAGCCCTTCTCTTTATGGCCGCGCCCGATTGGCGTGCGAACGGCTTCAACGATGACTACTTCACGACCTTGTAGCGGCATAACGGGATAAGACCTTTCGAACTCAAGTTTTACGGGACAGCGGCAAGCGTACCGACTTGTGTGACCGATCGGTCAGTTGGCGCGGCGGCGGGCCGACCAGTAGGGTTCCGCCGATGCCTGAACAGATCGCAGTTATCGGCAGCGGCGCTATCGCCTGTGGGCTGGCCGCGGTTGCCACAAAAACCGGCGACGTAATACTGCTCGCTCGAAGCGAGGAATCGGCCGAGCGCGCCCGCGCGTCAATCGAAAAGCAGATCGGCAAAATGGGCGACGAGGCTGGGCCTGGCTCGGTCACTGTCACAACCGACCCAGCCGACCTTTCAGCGGCGACCGCGTTCGTCGAGGCGGTTGCCGAAGATGCGGCAATCAAAGCTGAAGTTTTTGAGACGGTCGCCTCAGTCTCCAGTGACGAGGCAATCTGGGCGACGACGACCTCGTCGCTCTCCGTCGGCGAGCTGGCGCGCGCCAGCGGCGCGCCGGAGCGCTTCGTTGGCCTCCACGTCTTCAATCCGGTGCCGCGGATGGCGCTGATTGAGCTGGCCTTCCCCGATGAGGCGACAGAGGCCACGCGCGAGCGAGCCGCCGCGCTTTGCGCCGACCTTGGCAAGACCGCCGTCCCAGTTCCCGACCTGCCCGGCTTCGTCGTTAACCGCCTTCTCTTCCCCTACCTCTTCTCTGCAGTTGACTTCCTCGAGCAGACCGGGATGGACCCGGCCGACGTTGACGAAGCAATGAAGCTCGGCGCCGGCCACCCGATGGGGCCGCTGGCACTACTCGACTTCGTTGGCCTTGACGTCTCCGCCGCAATCGGCGACGAGATCGGCTCTCCAGCACCGGCGCGCGTGCAGGCTCTGATCGCCGAGGGCGCGCTCGGTCGCAAGACCGGCCGCGGCTTCTTTGACTACTAAGCCGCGAAACGAAGTAACACCGAAGTCACTAATTCTTTACGAACCATTCAGACTTCCCGGTCACCCTGTGAAGCAGAACGTTCTTCATGGATGTTCCTCCTCCCAGATTGACCGACCGGTCCGCTCCCCCAGCGGGCCGGTTTTGGTTCTGGGCCACGTCGCTTAAGCGATCGGCCTGATGCGAACTGCGGTGATGCGATTCTCGCGCACCGACTCGACGCGCAAGCGGTAGCCCTCAACTGTGACCGTGTCACCGCGCTGGGGCATCCGCCCAAGCTCGTGGAAGACGAGGCCACCAACCGAGTTGTAAGCGTCACTGTCGGCTGGCAGATTAATCCCAAAGTCAGGCAGGTCGGAAATTGGTACGTGCCCACTGACCGACCAGCCACCGCTGGCGAGCTTGCGCACCGAGCGCGCCGTGGGGTCGGTTTCATCATCGATTTCACCGACGACCTCTTCGACGATGTCCTCGACAGTTACGAGGCCAGCCGTGCGCCCGTACTCGTCGATCACGACCGCCAGCGACGAGCGCTCGCGCTGCAGGTCGGCGAGAAGATCATCGAGCGCCTTGGTTTCGGGGACGATCACGGCGTCGCGCACGAGCGGCTCGATTGAAGCTTCAGCACCTGCCTCCAGATAAAGCGCGATCAAGGAGTTGGCGTGGACGGTGCCGCGAACGTGCTCGGCGCTGCGGTTCTCGGTCACGACGAGCCGCGTGTGGCCGGAGCTGACGCAGCTGCGCAGCGCTGTTTCGACATCGTCGCTCACATCGACCATCACAACAGCGGGGATCGGCGTCATCACCTGGCGGGCCTGCTGCTCATGCAGGTGGAAGACGCCGGCCAGCATCGTTGCTTCACCCGGGTCGAGCTTGCCGCCGGTCTGGGCCTGCGCGATAAGCAACTTAAAATCTTCCGGCGTGCCACCCTCGTCCAAGCCCGCCTCGGGATCGATCCGCATCAGCCGCAGCACGGCGTTGACGGCGCCGTTGAGGGCGACGACAAACGGGCGCGTCGTAATCTCAAAGATGCTGAGCAGCCGCGAGCAACGCTTGACGACGCTTTCAGCCTTGATGATCGCGAAGATCTTCGGCACCTGCTCGCCGAAGATCACATGCAGCGCTGTCACCAAGACGAACGCAATCGCAACCGAGATGGCGACCGCGGCGCCGTGCGCCAGCGGCCCACCAAGCAGCGGCTCCAGCAATGTCGCGACCGCCGGCTCGCCGAGGAAGCCGATACCGAGAGAGGCCAGTGTGATGCCAAACTGGCAGGCTGACAGGTATTTGGTTAGGTTGTCCTGTTGGTGTACGGCCCGCGCGGCGCCGCGCACACCTTGCTCCGCCTCGGCCTGCAGCCGGCCGCGACTGGCACCAACCAGCGCGAACTCGGCGGCGGTAAAGAAGCCGTTTACAGCTACGAGGACGAAGATTGCGGCAATCAGCAGCGCGGTCATCGCGCCCGGGCCTGTAGGGAGGAACTTCGCGGAAGGTCGTCAGGCACTAGTGATCAGTTCGAACACTACCGGCTGCTGGGCCAGAAGAGTGAAAGTTATGCAAGCTCGTCAATCTCTTTGGCCAACGCGAGGTCTGCGTCAGTTACGCCGCCCTCAGAGTGGGTACTGCAGGTGATGCGAACCTGATTCCAATCGTGGACGAAGATGTCGGGGTGGTGGTTGGCCACCTCAGCGACGCCAGCGACGCTATCGACAAAGGCAATTGCCGACTCGAAGTTGGGCAGCGAGTAATCGCGAACAATGCCGCCATCCTCGTAGCGCCACTCGCCATCGGCGATCGCTGTTTCGATCACGTCGTCCTCTAGTCGATCCATGGCGCGAGTGTAGAGCCCTTTCCCTAAGATTGATCAGTGAGGATTGTCAGCCTTGTACCCCACGCGACCGAGATCTGCTTCGCACTTGGCCTTGGCGACCAAGTAGTCGGTGTTACGCACGAATGCGACTGGCCGCCGCAGGCGGCCGACGCAGCGGCGGTCACGCGTGACCTGCTCGAGCCCGGGCTGTCGTCAGCCGAGATCGACGCCGCGGTGCGCGAGATCACCGGCAAGGGCGAAGCGATCTACCAGCTCGACGAGCAACTGCTGGCTGAGCTGGAGCCCGACCTGATCGTTACGCAGGCCCTTTGCCCCGTCTGCGCCGTCAGCTACGACGACGTTGTCAGTGTGAGCGAGAGGATCGAGAGCAAACCGAAAGTGATCGCGCTCGACCCCAGCACCTTCGGTGAGACGATGGTTGACATCCGCACGATCGCGCAGGCGACCGGCAGCGAACGCGAGGCGCTGACGCTGATCGCCAGCCAGCGAGCCCGCGTTGACGCGATTGAGGCTGCCGTCGCCGACCGACCAATGATTGGCGCGGTGGCAATCGAGTGGCTCGACCCTGTCTTCATCGGCGGCCACTGGACGCCGCAACTGATCGAGATTGCGGGCGGGGTGGATCTGCTCGGGATGCCCGGCGAGCCTTCGCCGCAGAGCAGCTGGGAGGCCGTCACCGAGGCCGAGCCGCAGGTGGTCTTCGTGATGCCGTGCGGAATTAATGCGGCCGGCGCGCTCGAGGCGGCCGAAGCGCACCGCGAGCAGCTGATCGCGACTGGCGCGCAGCGGATCGTTGCGATCGACGGCTCGGCGACCTTTTCGCGGCCCGGGCCAAGACTCGTTGACGGGCTTGAGATCATCGCCCACGTGCTCCACCCCGACGTTGTGCTGCAGGCTCCCGGGCCGGCGCTTGATCTTCTGCTCTAGCCGATGAAGGCTGGCGTAGCTGCCGCCGCCAAGACCAGCGACCCAGCTACTGCGACGACCGCGATTGCCGCGCACGCGGCCCAGCCGAGCGCCGGCTGCCCGCGCTTCTCAGCCATCACAAAGGCCCCGCCAGCGAGCGCCCCGGCCGCGAGGCCGCCGAGATGGCCGCCGATCGAAACGTTTGAAAGCACAAAGCTGAAGACGAGGTTGAAGACGAGCAGCATTCCGATACCGCTCTGCAGTGGGTTGCCGCCGCGCGCGTAGATGATCGCTGAAGCGGCGCCCATCAGGCCGAAGATTGCGCCAGAGGCGCCGACCGTCAAAGCATTTGGCGAGAGCAGCAACGCGCCGAACGAGCCACCTAACAGCGAGACGATGTAAAGCGTGAGGAAGCGGCCGCGACCAAGCTGCGGCTCCATCTGCGAACCAATGAACCAGAGCAGAATCATGTTGAAGGCCAAGTGCATCAATCCGGCGTGAAGGAAGCCTGAAGTGACGAGCCGCCAGTACTGCCCACCAGCGCCAATCGGAGCTGCCGCAAGCGCTCCGTCATAAAAGATTTGGTTCTGCCCGCTGCCGAACGGCAGGCCACCACTGAGCATGTAGCCAAGCAGGCAAAGGCCAATCAGCGTGAGTGTGACGACCGGCTTGTCGGACTGGCCACTGAGCACCGGTAGTCGCACTGCCTTGCCACTCTGAGTTGCGCAATCGGGGCAGCGCATCCCAACCGGGCTTGGCGTCATGCAGTCGGTGCAGATCGGCTTGCCGCAGCCGGAGCACGAGACAGCCGTCTCACGCGAGGAGTGGCGGTAGCAGGTGGTTGTGGTGGCGGTCATCGGGTGCGTCCTTGCTCGTGATCAGGGGCGCGCGTCAGGCGCCAAAGAGCCAAACTAAGGCTAGCCGTTAAAGCGCCGTGTTACTTCGCTGCCGATCGTGTCGATCGCCTTGCGCGCGAAGGCCACCGGCCCTGCCTGAACTGCCCGCTGGCGGCCGCGCCGCTGCCTCACCCCAAGCACAGCTGCGGCCCCTGCCGCGGCGGTCCCGACTGCGAGCGCTGCTGCTGGCCCGACCCAAGTCCTTGGGTCATGAATTGCGTTGGCATCCCAGGACTCAATCTGGTCGGCTGCAAGCACCGAGATCCGATGGAGCCGCTGCTCGAGGTCGCTCGCCAGGTGTTCGGGTGGATCAACCGGGCGCAGTGCCTGCGCCAACAGCGCTTCGAGATCAATCCGGTTTGGCTGACTGCTCATAAAGTCAGGCCTCCAGCGGCCCTGCGACTAGAGTTTCGAGCTGCTTGATCGCGCGGTGCAGCAGTACCTTCGTCGCGCCTTCGCTGCGCCCCAATGCGTCGCCTATCTCCTTGTTGTTCATCCCTAGCGCAAAACGCATAATCAGCGCTTCGCGGCGATCCTCCGGTAGCTGCTCGACCGAGCCGAGAATCCGTCGCAGCTCGTCGCGCCCTTCGACTAACTGCTCGGTCGTGTGCAGCGCCCCCGGCTCGGCAATCGCGTCGATGTTCGTCTGAGGTTTGCGCGAGCGGTCGCGGTAGAGGTTGGCGGCAAGGTTGTGGGCAATGCGAATAAGCCACGGGCGCAGTGGGCGCCCGTCCGATTGCTCGAGCGCCCTTTCGAAGTGGCGGTAGGCCTGCAGGAAAGTCTGCTCGGTTAGGTCCTCGGCGTCGTGATGGTTGCCAACGCGGTAATACGAGTAGGAATAGACGTCGCGAAGATGATCGCGGTAGCAGTCGCTGAAACGGCGGTCTAGCTCCTCCTTTTCCACTCATCAGAGCCTACCCGCGCGCCTTAGAGGACGCGTGCGCCGACCACTCGGCGCGGTTCGATGATCGATTCGGCGAATTCGGCAGCGTCGCCCTCACCTTCGACAACTTCGGCCAGGGCAGCGATCGCTGGCGCGCGAATGCTCGCTGCTGCCAGCGCTTCGGCCAGCAGTGGCAGCGAGTCAAGCGCCTCGGCTACCTGCCCGATCTCAGGGCGGATTTCCTGCGCTGAGACGCCGGCGGCGAGCATTTCGCCAGCGCGGCGGTTGCGGCCGCCGGCGGCAACCACGGAGGCAACAAGGTCGCCCACACCGGCGAGGCCGGTCCAACTCTCGGGCCTGCTGCCAAGCTGCTCAGCGTAACTAGCCACTTCGGAAAAAACTTTGCCCGCGGCGGCGCCGGCAGCGTTCGGGCCGGCAACGCTTGCGGTAGCCGCCGCTAACACGGCGGCATTGGTGGCAACGCCGGCCAGCTCCACGCCGGTTACGTCCGCGGTCAATGAAACGTCAAAATGGGCGTCAGCGAAGGCGCGGCGAAGCTGAGCGAGAAAGTTTTTGTTCTCCCCGGCGATCACCAGCGAGGCGCCGTGCTCAAGCGCTTCGGCGGCGTGGCCGGGGCCGCCGAGGCAGGCGATCGGACGATCCCCGATCCGTGCAGCGCAATAAGCGGTTGGCAGCTCACCCGCTGGGGGAACCAAACCCTTCGAGGTGACGATTAGCCCCGTGCGCGGGCCGAGCCGTGGAGCGATCTCAGCGATCACGGCCGGCAGCTCGCCGGTTGGCACAGCCAGCAGCACAGCGTCGGCGTGTTCAGCGTCAAGCTTGGCGGCCTCGGCGACGCTAATCGCAGCGTCCAGCTCGACTCCCGGCAGGTAGCGCTCGTTGAGGCGCGCCGCGTTGATCGCGCTGGCCTGCTCGGCGCTTCGCGCCCCAAGTTCAACAGCCACGCCGCTGCGCGCCAGCGCGACCGCAAGGCTCGTGCCCCAGCTGCCGGCGCCGACAATGCCAACGCGCCGCAGCGGCGCCGTTCCGCCAAGCCACTCCCATTGCATCTCAACGCAGGGCCAAACGCGATCAGCGACCGACTTCGCAAGCTCGTGCGACGGGTCGTCAACTTGCGGAAAGTTCAGCGGTGCACCGGCGCGCACCGTCACCTTGCGCGGATAAATCTTCCAGCCGCGGCGCACATTCTCCGTTCCGATCACGGCTACGGGAACTACCGGCGCGCCGCTCTGCAGCGCGAGGCGGCCAACGCCGCTGCGCGGGTGGCCGAGCGGGCCTGGCCGCACGCGCGTTCCTTCAACGAAGATCATCACGCCGTCACCGCGCGCGAGGATCCGCAGCGCCGTCTCCATCGAATCGTTGTCGCCGTGACCACGGTCGATCGGAAAGGCGCCAAGGCCGTTGAGGAACCAGGTTTGGAGGCGATTCTTTTCGAATAGCTCGCGCTTGGCAACGAAGTAGAGCGGCCGGCGGCCGAGCGCGCTGATTACAAACGGGTCAAGGAACGAGCGGTGGTTGCAGGCATAGATCGTCGCTCCGGTCTTTGGCACGTGTTCGCGGCCGAGCGTGCTGAGGCGAAAGTAGGTTCGGAAGAAAGGCAGGAAGAAGAAGCGCACGACGCGGAATACGACGCGATTTACGCCGTGACCGCCAGCTTTTTCAAGCAGCTTCTGCTGTTCCATAACTTCCGTTACCAATCGCGGCGCATTTAGTTACACCCCGTCTCGATACCTTCAGTGCAATGCGGATCGACCTAGAGCAAACTTTACGCGGAGCGCTGGCTGGAGCAATTGCCACTGGAGTCTGGGCGATTCAGCAGCCAATTGACATGCGGGTCTTTGGCGTTCGCTATGACGACACCGAACTGCTGGGCAAAGCGGTAACGCGCGGGCCAGCCTGGAGACCGATCGGCGCCGCGATGCACCTGCTCAATGGCGCCCTATTTGGGGCCGTCTACGCCAACGTCGCGCCGCACCTGCCGCTGCCGCCCGTTTTGAAGGGTCCGGCCGCCGGCATGGCGGAGCACCTTGCCTCATGGCCAGCGGTCGGCCTTAGCGAGCGTTTTCACCCTGCACGCGACGAGCTGCCGAAGCTGAGCGGCAGTGGCGCCGCATTCGCGCAGGCAACTTGGCGCCACCTGCTGTTCGGCGTCGTCCTTGGCGAGACTGAGCGCGCGCTCAACCGCCCGGCCGCCGAGTAGTCTTCGCCAGTCAGCAATAATCGAACGGAGAGTTAGCAATGGTCCTTGCCGCCAGCGGGCCCGTCTGGGGTCTCGTCGTAGTCATCTACTTTGTCCTGCTCGTCGTGCTCGGCGTTACAAGCCTGCGCAAGGGCCACTGGATTATGTTCATCATCGGCATCTTCATCCCGCTATTTTGGATCATCGGCGCCGTAATGCCGCCGGTCGAACGCGACTGACGCCTAGACTGGCAACCGCTGCCGGAGTAGCTCAGCTGGTCAGAGCACCTGTCTTGTAAACAGGGGGTCAGGGGTTCGAATCCCCTCTCCGGCTTGGG
>JBDNJF010000093.1:0-17964 GCA_041687955.1 Solirubrobacteraceae bacterium | reverse complement strand
GATGGCAGCTTCGTGATTAATCCAACCGAAGAGTCGCTACTAGAGGGCTGCGAGCTTGACCTCGTCGTCGCCGGCACCGAAGAGGCGATATTGATGGTCGAAGCTGGAGCAAGCGAAATCAGCGAAGACGAGATTCTTGACGCTCTCGACATCGCTCACGGTGAGATCAAGAAGCTTTGCGCGCTCCAGCACGAGCTGCGTGAGAAGGCCGGCCGCGAGAAGATCGTCTTTGAGGCACCAAGTCTCGATCAAACGCTTGTCGAGAAAGTTCGCGCTTCACACGGCGCTGACCTTGACGCCGCAACTCAGGTTGAGGACAAGCTCGCCCGCCAAGACGCCAGCAACGCCGTCTGCGACGCAATCGTCGCTGAATACGCTGGCAGCCCGGATGACGCTGGATATGCGGGGCAGAAAGCGACCGCTTTGACGATCTTCTCGAAGCTCGAAAAGGCGACAATTCGGAATCGGATTGCGGTCGACAAGAAGCGTCCAGACGGTCGTGACGCGCAGGAGATCCGCGACATCTCCATCGAGGTTGGAGTAACGCCGCGCACGCACGGGTCGGCGCTCTTCACGCGCGGACAGACGCAAGCGCTTTCGATCGCCACGCTCGGCACGCTGAAGGAAGAGATGCGGCTCGACACGCTTGGACTGGAGAAGAATCGCTTCTACTGGCACCACTACAACTTCCCGCCCTTCTCGGTTGGCGAAGCAGGCTTCATGCGCGGCCCTAAGCGCCGCGACATCGGTCACGGCGCGCTTGCTGAGCGGGCCCTCGTGCCGGTTGTCCCGGACACTGAGGCCTTCCCGTACACGATCCGCGTTGTCTCCGACATCCTCGAGTCAAACGGTTCGTCCTCGATGGCTTCAGTTTGTGGATCGTCGCTCTCACTAATGCAGGCTGGGGTGCCGATCAAAGCACCGGTCGCCGGGATTGCGATGGGGCTGATTAAGGAAGGCGACGATTACATCGTCCTCACCGACATCGCTGGCGTCGAGGATCACCTCGGCGACATGGACTTCAAGGTCGCAGGCACGAACGAGGGCATCACGGCGCTACAAATGGACATCAAAATAACGGGCGTGACGTTCGAGATCCTCAAGGACGCTTTGACTCAGGCCAAGGAGGCTCGCCTAAACATTCTCGGCCAGATGGATGCCGTGATCTCAGGCCCGAGCGAGGAAATGTCGCCTTACGCGCCGCGGATCATCCAAGTTCAGATCGATCCTTCGCAGATTGGCATGCTGATCGGCAAGGGTGGCGAGACAATTCGCGGTCTAGCCGAAGAGTTCGAATCGCAGATCGACGTAAATGACGAAGGCCAAGTGCTGATCTACTCATCGAACGGTGAGCTCGGTGAAGCGCTGCGCGATCGCATTACAACGATGATGAAGGAGGTTGAGGTCGGTGACGAGTTCACCGGCAAGGTCGTCAAGACGACTACCTTCGGCGCCTTCATCGAACTTGCCAAGGGAACGGATGGACTACTTCACATCTCGAACGTCTCACCAGGTGAGCGGGTGGAAAACGTCGATGACGTTCTCTCCCGCGGCGATGAGATTCAGGTTCGCGTCGTTGAAGTCGACCGTGAGCGTGGCCGCATCGGCCTGCGCCTCGCGGACGATCCGTCGATCGCTGGCAAGGGCGCCGACGAACTCGCTGAAGCTGTCGCAGGTGGCGGTGGTGGTCAGCGCCGCGAGCGCAATGGCGGCGGCTCAGACCGTCCCCGCCAGCGCCGCGGTGGCCGCGACTAAGGAATTGGCATGAGTGGAGATGGATCGGCAGCAGCAGCCCCGATCAGGGTCGCCGTTGCCGGCGCCGCCGGCCGAATGGGCATGGCGGTCTGCGAAGCGGTTGAGCTCGATGACGGAATGGTTGTCGTGGGGCGGGCCGACCCGGCCCTGAGCACTGCCGTGGCCGACGTTCTCGCTGACGCCGACGTGCTGGTCGACTTCACGCAGCCCGACAGTGCGCTGCCTAATGCGCGCGAGGCGGTCGCCGCCGGCGTTCACGTGGTGATCGGAACAACCGGCTTTGAGTTAAGTGAGCTTGCAGGCTTGAGCGGCGCAAACATGCTCGTGGCACCGAATTTTTCAATCGGTGCCGTGCTGATGATGCGCTTCGCTACCGAGGCTGCTGCGCTCATGCAGTCGGCTGAAATCGTCGAGCTTCACCACGACAAGAAGCTCGACGCACCAAGTGGGACGGCTGCGCGCACCGCTGAGCTGATGAAGGAATCAAGCGGCAGAGAGGTGCCAATCCACTCGGTTCGCCTTCCCGGGCTGGTGGCACACCAGGAAGTGATCTTGGGTGGCACGGGGGAGACGCTGACGATTCGTCACGACACGCTCGATCGCGCTTCGTTTATGCCCGGGGTGCTGCTGGCCATTCGCCGCGTCGGCGACCTACCCAGCTCTCCCGTCGTCGGTCTTGAGAACCTGCTGTGAGCGCTTCGCTTGGCTCAATCATCACGGCGGTTATCACTCCGTTTGATCAGCAAGGCAGAGTTGACGAGCAAGGCTTCGTCGAGCTGCTCGCTTTCCTCGCCGCAAACGGTTCAGACGGCTTCGTTGTCTGCGGCACAACCGGCGAGGCAGCGACGCTCTCGATTGAGGAGCACCTAGGCCTAATCGAGCTGGCGGTTGCAAATCGGCCTGAAGGGACCTCGATCATCGCCGGCGCCGGCTCAAACGACACCCGTCACGCAGTCCTGATGACAGAGCGCTCAACTGAGCTCGGCGCTGACGCAATCCTCTCCGTAACGCCGTATTACAACCGCCCCAACCGCCGCGGCATCCTCGCCCATTACAAAGAGGTCATCGAGGCCACTGACAAGCCGATCATTCTCTACAACATCCCAAGCCGCACGGGAACTAATCTCCCAAACGAGTTTCTCGCCGAGCTGGCCCAGCTTGATCGGATTGACTTCGTCAAGCAGGCCAACCCCGAAGACGTCGCGCAGGTTGACGGGCTCGGCCTCTACGCAGGTAACGACGACATGCTCGCTGAGGTTCTGGATCTTGGTGGCCTTGGCGGCATCCTCGTCGCAAGCCACGTCGCAGGCCCGCAGATGAGGCAGATGGTTGAGCAGCCCGATCAGCGCTCGCAGATTGACGCTGGTCTCGCTGAAATCTATGCCGCGCTCGGCGTGACGACGAACCCAATTCCGGTCAAGGCCGCGCTATCGCTGCTCGGTCTTCCATCCGGCACGCTGCGGCTTCCCCTCGTGGAGGCCAGCCGTGAGGAACTAGCCGTCGTAGCGACGGCGCTCACAAATCTTGGATTACTAAAGGGAGATGGTCACTAATGGCCGACCAAACATTGCGAGTGCTGCCGCTTGGCGGTCTCGGCGAAATTGGAAAAAATATGACCGTCATCGAATATGACGGCAAGCTGCTGGTCGTCGACTGTGGGGTTCGCTTCCCAACTGCCGAGATGGTCGGAATCGACCTTGTTCTCCCGGACTTCTCGTACCTTGAGGGTCGCTCCAGTGACATTGAAGGGATCGTCATCACGCACGGCCACGAAGATCACATCGGCGCGCTCCCGTGGGTGCTGCGTGAGATGAGCGCCGAGGGCGAGCTTCCGCCGCTCTTCGGCGCGCCACTAACGATGGCGATGGCTCGCTCAAAGCTAGACGAGCACAGAATCAAGGAGATCGACATCGAGGACGTACGCCCCGGCGACGAGATCGAGCTAGGTCCATTCACGGTTGAGCTGATTCAGATGACCCACTCGATCCCCGACGCGATGGCCGTCGCGATTACAACGGCGGCCGGAACGATGCTGATCACCGGCGACTACAAGTTCGATCAAACCCCGGTCGACGCCCGCCCGGCCGATTTCGGGCGACTCGCGCAGCTCGGCGCTGACGGTCTGCTGCTGCTCTGCGGGGATTCCACCAACGCTGACCGAGCAGGGTATTCGGAGAGTGAAGCTGGCGTGGGGCCTCATCTTGAGCAGGCGTTTGCCGGCTGCGAAGGGCGGATCATCGTCACCTGCTTCGCCTCCAACATTCATCGCGTCCAGCAGGTCGTCGATGCCGCGGAAGTACTCGGACGTAAGGTTGCGCTGATTGGCCGCTCGATGATCAAGAACACAAACATCGGCAGGTCGCTCGGCCACATCGATTTTCCCGAAGGTTTGCTTGTCAAGCCGCGCGCGCTCGAGAATCTGCCGGACGACGAGATCGTAATTATTTGCACCGGCTCGCAAGGTGAGCCTCTCAGCGCGCTGCGACGGATGGCTTTCAGTGAGCACCGCGAAGTTCAGCTTCGCCGCGGCGATACGGTGATCTTTAGCGCGACTCCGGTGCCAGGCAACGAGCGCGCCGTCTCCGAAACAATCGACCGGCTCTACCACATTGGCTGCAAGGTCATGACGCCGCGTGACGCGCCGATTCATGCCTCCGGCCACGGTTACGCCGAAGAGATCAAGCTGATGCTAAACCTGACAAAGCCGACGTACGTGATGCCTTTCCATGGCGACTTCCAGCGGCTCGAGCTGCACGGCCGCCTAGCGGAAGCTGTAGGCGTAGAGCCGGAGCGGATCTTCAAGGGTGAGAATGGATTGCCGCTTGAGATCACGAGTGAGGGCGCGCGCTTTGGCGAGCCGGTTCCATCGGGGATGGTTTTCGTCGACGGTGTAGAGCTCGGTGAGGTCAACGAAGCACCGCTGCGTGATCGGCGGATGCTTAGTGCCGACGGAATCTTCGTCGTCGTGGCGACAATTTCAGCTGAGGACGGTTCCTCCGTTGCTGAGCCAGAGGTAATTTTCCGCGGCGTCCCGTTCCCGGATGAGGCCAACGAGCTGCTCGATGAAGTGCGGGCTGGCGTCGAAGCGACAATTGCGCGCGCGGCGAAGGAGTCGGTAAGCGAGATTGACGTGATTGGAGAGATGTTGCACGACGACTTAGCGGCGCTCGTTTATGACCACTTACGACGGAGGCCGATGGTGCTGCCCGTGGTCGTTGAGGTTTAGGCGCCGCCGCTTGACGCCAGCGGTAAATGCACGATGAAGGTTGCGCCGGGCTGCGCATCCTCGACGCTGACTGAGCCCCCGTGCGATTCGGCGACGGTCCGAACTATCGCGAGTCCAAGCCCGCTAGAGCCACCGTGGTCGCTGGACCGACGGACGAAGCGCTCGAAGATCCGCGCTCGCTGCTCGGCTGCGATTCCAGGACCATCGTCGCTGACAATCAGACAAGCCTCGTTACCGTCGCCTTCCGCGCAGATCCTTACTGTCGTTGCTGCTGGCGTGTGGCGGATGGCATTTTCGATCAAGTTCAGCGCTAGGCGGTGGAGCTGGTCGCCGTCGCCATTGATGATCAGTGGTCTTGGTGCGTCGACCTTGAGGTGATGATTGGTTGCCAATGCGCTCGCCTCGGCGCTTGCCTCCGTCGCAATCTTGGCTAGATCGATCGGCTGCCGAGAGACTGGCTGCTGATCGTCGCTGCGGGCGAGAAGCAGCAGATCGCCGACAATTCGCCTCATCCGCTGGGAGCTTCGAAGCGCTGATGACGCAGCCTCTTTGCGATCGCCGTCAAGGCTGTCAGAGAGCAGCTCGAGGTTGGCGAGGATGCTGGTAAGCGGAGTGCGGAGCTCGTGTGAGGCGTCGGCGACAAACTCGCGCTGACGGGCGAGAGCTCCCTCCGTCTCGCCACGCGAGGCCTCTAGCGCGCTGAGCATCTCATCGAAAGTCCGAGCCAGCTCAGCTACCTCATCATCGGTTGGGGGCTCGGGAACGTGGCGATCCGGGTCGCGGGTACGCGCGATCTCTTGCGCCGCCGCCGTCAGGTCGGTGATCGGACGCAGCGAACGCCGCGCCAGCGCCAGCCCCCCAAGCAGCGCTAGTAGCGAACCACCGATAATGCCGCCAACCAGAACCAGTCGCAGCGCGTTGACCGTCTGGCGCAGGTCGGCTAGCGGCCGCGCATATTCGATCCAGATCTGGAAGCTCAGCCCTGAGCCCCCGCCGCTGGTGAGCGAAGCCAAGCGCGTTTCGATTAGGTAGCCAGCACTTTCGGACGTGCCGGGCTTGGAGGGCAGACTAAGCTTTGGCGCGCCAGGCGTCACGCCGCCAGGGATCGGCTCGCGGTCGGCAAAAAAAAGGCGGATCGTGGCGTTATTTGGAGATGCATACAGCTCAAGTGGGGGAGTTATACGAAACTCGGTTGAAGAGGTTGGCGTGATCGTCAAGCGTTCTTCAAGGCGCCTAGCGGCGTCGGCAGTATCACGAACGAAGTCAGCCCGTAAGCGCGATGTGGTCAGCGAACCGAAGACGGCGGCAAAGGCGCAAAGGATTAGGAAGGTCAGCCCGGCCGACACCAAGGCTAGGCGCCAGCGGATGCTGATCCTGTCAAACACGAAGCACGTACCCAACTCCGCGCACGGTGTGCAAAAGGCGCGGCTCTCCGTCGGCCTCTAGCTTGCGACGGATGTTGGAAACGAATACCTCAATCGTGTTCGTATCGGCAAATGGGTCGTAACCCCAGACGTCCTCGAGCAGCTGCTGACGGCTGATTACGACCCGCTGGTTGACAATCAAATACTCGAGCAATTCAAACTCGCGCTGCGTCAGCTCTACGCGGCGATCACCGCGCAAGACCTCGTAGCTGTCGGGCTTTAGGACGATGTCCTGAAACGACAAGCTCGCGCTACCTCGTGGCGGCCGACGCCGCAGTAACGAGCGCAGACGGGCTAGTAGCTCGTCGCGTTCAAATGGCTTGACGAGGTAGTCGTCGGCGCCTGCGTCGAGACCTTCGACCTTCGATTCGGTCGCATCGCGCGCTGTCAGCACGAGTATTGGAACGTCGCTGGCTTCGCGCAGCCGCCGAGCCACCTCGTTGCCGTCTATTTGCGGTAGCCCAAGGTCAAGAATCACTAAGTCGGGATCGAAGCTCAGTGCAAGTTCCAGTCCGATCGCTCCATCGCTAGCGATCTCGGTCGTGTAGCCATCGATTCGCAGCATCCGCTGGACGACTTCAGCGATCGCGTCGTCGTCTTCGATAATTAGGACCCGTGCGGTGCGAGAGGACATTGCCTCAAGAGGGTAGAACGTTGGATTTGCGCCGGCTGAAGGGAGATCGTGCTCGCTGTCGAAGGGTCTGCTCGTAGGAATTTTTCTATGGCCACTGCGAAAACTAAAGCCAAGCCGCGCCCAAAGAGCTCACCGAAGCGCAAATCGCCTTCGCGTGCTGCTGCGAAGCCGCGCAAGCGGCCACAGAAAAAAGTCTCGAAACCGCTGCAGTTGCCGTCGCTAAGCCAGCGCCAGCGCGACCTTTCAGGGTTAGCACTAGTCGCTGCGGCGCTTTTCATTGCCTTTCCGCTTTACTCCGGCGGCGACGCAGGGATTGGTGGGGATCAATTTGTTGCCGCGCTGCGCTGGAGCTTTGGGCAGGTTGCGTATCTGATCCCGCCGCTGCTGGCGCTCGCCGGCTTGGTTCTGATTCTCCGCCCGGTGATCAACCTGCCGCAGACCCTGCGAGTCGGCGCGGCTTGCCTGCTGCTCGGCGGCTCACTCGCGCTAGCCGCCGGCACCCTCGGTCTGGGGACCGGAGGCGGTAGAACGGTTCAGCTAGCGCCCTCCTTCTTCGGTGATCGTGGGGGCGCAGTCGGCGATCTGCTTTACCTTGGTAGCGGGACGCTCGTCGGGTCAGTAGGCAGCCACATCTTTGCGCTTTTCTTGTTGCTGGCCGCCGTGCTCCTGATCAGCGGCCTGTCGATTGCTGGCGTCCTGCGCCACGGTGGCAGCGGCCTCACTGACCTTGGCAAGGCGCTGGCCGGTGGCGTTAGCGCGCTCTCACGCCGGAGTTTGGAGAAAGAGCCGATCACGCCGCCAGAGCCAGAAGGCTTCGAGCCCACAGTTCAGCAGATGGGAGCAGTCGAGTTCTTCGACCTCGCCAGTGATGAGACCGAGCCTCTGATTGAGCAAGAGCTAGCAGCGGCAGAACCATCGCCTGCAGCGTCGGCTCCTGTGGCCGCAAAGCGGGGCAAGCTAGCTGCGAAGGCACAGATAAGCGAGACTGGGGCAGCGCCAGTCTTCTCCCTGCCAGACCCGAAGTTGCTGAAGCTCAGCTCGAAAAAGAACGCGGCCCCCGACACAACCGACCAATCGCGAGTCTCTGACGCGTTATTGGAAGCGCTGCGCCATCACGGAATCGATGCATCGCTCGTCGGAACGGTCGCCGGGCCACACATCACTCGCTATGAACTGCGGCTCGCTCCGGGGGTGAAGATGAACAAGATCGGAGCGCTCAAAGACGACCTCGCCTACGCGCTAGCCGCAACCGATATCCGAATTCTCGCCCCGATCCCCGGGAAACAGGCTGTCGGAGTCGAGGTCCCCAATCGCACCCGGCGTGAGGTAACGCTCGGTGATGTCTTCGGCGAGCTTCCATCTGACGCCAGCCCACTGACTGTCTTTCTCGGCAAGGATGTCGGCGGTCGCGCAGTCACTGCTGACCTCGCGCGGATGCCTCATCTCCTGATTGCCGGCACGACTGGTGCTGGTAAGTCTGGCGCAGTCAACGCAATGCTCAGCTCGATCCTGCTGCGCGCAACGCCTGATCAAGTGCGCCTCGTCCTCGTCGACCCAAAGCAGGTAGAGCTGAACCATTACGAAGCGATTCCACACTTGCTAACGCCGGTCATCACTAGTCCGCGGATGGCTGCCAACGCGCTCGGCAATCTAGTGCGCGAAATGGAGTGGAGGTATGGAGTCATGTCGGTCGCTCGCACACGCTCGTTGGTGGAACTGAATAAGGCTCGCGTTAGCGATGGCGATGAACCACTTCCCTTCCTGCTCTGCGTCATCGACGAACTCGCCGATCTGATGATGGTCGCGCCAGCCGAGGTTGAAACCGCCGTAATCCGCCTCGCGCAGAGGGCGCGCGCCGTCGGCATCCATCTGGTGCTGGCGACGCAGAGCCCGCGCGTCGACGTGATCACCGGCATGATCAAAGCCAACGTCCCGTCGCGGATAGCCTTTGCTGTCTCTAGCCAGACCGATTCACGCGTGATCCTTGACCAGAACGGCGCTGAGAGCCTGCTCGGGCAGGGCGACATGCTCTTCTCTCCGGTTGGGTCGTCAAAGCTTGAGCGGATTCAAGGCGCCTACATCGATGAGCCACAGATCGCCAAACTGACGGAGTTCTGGGCCGCTCAGGGCGAGCCAGCCTTGCGGGAGGATTTGCTCGATGAGCCTGAGGTAGCAAACGATTCAGGCAAGCCCGGGGGCGATGCTGACGGCTTCGACCCCGATGAGGATCCAATGCTCAGCGAAGCGATTGCGCTCGTTGTTGAAATGGATACAGCTTCGACTTCGATGCTTCAACGCAGGTTGCGCGTTGGCTACACGCGCGCAGGGCGATTGATTGACATGCTCGAACGGCGCTCGATCATCTCTGGCTACGAGGGCTCAAAGCCGCGCCAAGTGCTCGTTACGGCAGCAGATTTGCCTCGCGTGCTTGCTGCGCTAGAGGCCACTGGGACACCGTCCGATGAGCCGCCAGAGGCAGAAGATGCAACTCTGCACGCGGTTTCGCCCGATTTAGCTGAAGACTGATTAGCCTTTGGGCATGGCCGACATTGGCACCCAGTTACGGACAGCTCGAACAGACGCGGGTATCGACATCGCTACGGCGGAGCACGTAACTAAGATCCGCTCAAAATACCTGCGCGCCTTAGAGGGCGGTGATTGGGCCGCGTTGCCGGAGGAAACAGCCGCGATTAGCTTCCTTAGGACCTACGGCGATTATCTGGGCCTCGATGGCCGTGCTCTGGTGGAAACATTCAGGGCGGGGCAGGTTTCAGTTGGCGTTCCTGCCAATTACAGCCCGGCCGCTCTTAGCGCTGACGCCCGCAGAAGGCGCGGCTGGCGCACGTGGCTCGTCGTCACGCTGATCCTCGTGTTGATCGGTGGACTGTTCCTTATCGGCACGAGCTCCGACGCGGCGGCGATCGAGGCCTTCGCTCACGCGATCGTCCTCGGTTCGACGCGATGAGTATGCGCGCGGGCATCGTCGTTACCGGAACTGAGGTCTTGACCGGGCGCGTCGTTGATCGCAATGGCCCGTGGTGCTCGGAGCAGTTGCGCGCGCTAGGCGTCGACCACGAGAGCACTGTTGTGGTTGGAGACCGGCCAGCCGACATTCTGGCCGCGCTGGGTTGGTTGGCAGCTGAGGGGTGCTCTTTGATCATTACGAGCGGCGGACTGGGGCCGACGGCTGACGACCTAACGGCGACCGTCGTTGGTGAGTTTCAAGGGCGGCCGATGGTCATCGACGAGCAGCTGCACCAGCGCATCACGGCAATTCTCGAGCGCCTGACGGCGCGTTGGCCGGACGTTGATCAAGAGTCGGTCGCGGCCGGCAACCTCAAGCAGGCAACGATTCCACGAGGGGCAAGTATTCTCGAGCCAGTTGGTACCGCGCCGGGGCTCGTCGTGCCGCCAGCGGAGGGGCGGGACGGGCCAACAGTTGTAGTCCTGCCTGGTCCACCGAGCGAGCTGATCCCGATGTGGGAGGCTGCCGCCCAGACAGAGCCATTCATCGCCGCGACAGAGGGGAGCGCCGCGATTGAGCAGTCGATGCTGCGGCTCTTCGGTATTCCTGAATCAGAGATCGCTGCGACGCTGCGCTCTGCTGAGGCGTCGGGAATCGAGATCGACGATCTTGAGATCACGACCTGTCTACGCCGCGGTGAAATTGAGATCGTGACGCGCTATACGCCCGATCGTCAATCCCTCTACGACCGCTTCGCTCAGTTTGTTGCGAGCAGCCACGCCGATACGCTCTTCTCGGTCGACGGTACGACGATTGACCAGCAGCTTGCAGCGCTCCTGAAGGGGCCTCCACTGAGGACAATTGCGCTGGCTGAGTCATGTACCGGCGGGCTCGTTGCCGCGCGGCTCACCGAGATGGCTGGCGCTTCTGACTACCTACGCGGCGGGCTCGTCGTTTATAGCAACGAGGCTAAAAGCAAACTGGCTGCAGTTCCAGCGGGGTTAATTGAGCAGCACGGGGCGGTCAGCGAGGAGGTCGCGCTCGCGCTCGCAATTGGCTGCCGTGAGGTGTTGGACGCCGAGATTGGCGTTGGCGTGACCGGTATAGCTGGCCCCGGCGGCGGAACGAAAGATAAGCCGGTCGGTTTAGTTTGGGTTGCCGTGGCCCTCGCCGACGGTGCTTCCACGGTTAGAAGGCTCGAGCTTCCAGGGTCGCGGCAGCTGATTCGCGATCGCACGACGACGGTTGTGTTGCACATGACGGCCCGTCTGCTGGGTTCAGTGAGCGCATGAGAGGCGTGCTTTTGGCTTCTTTTTTGGCATTTACGCCCTAGTGACGCTTCAGCCCGCTGCGTAGCCTCACCTTTCCGTCCGCACGAGGCCCGAACATAGGCCTTCGCCCGATAGAGAGGTTGTACAGACGATGCCAACTCCACCAACCGAAAAGGCAGCAAAAGCTCGTGACGACGCCCTCAAAGGCGCTTTGAGTCAGATCGAAAAGCAGTTCGGGCAAGGGTCCGTAATGCGGATGGGGGACGAGGGCGCGCAGGTTAAGGTCGACGCGATCCCGACGGGTGCGCTTTCGCTAGACCTTGCGCTTGGAATCGGTGGTATGCCACGTGGGCGGATCGTCGAGCTGTTTGGTCCTGAGTCTTCCGGTAAAACTACCCTCGTTTACCACGTAATCGCCGAAGCGCAGAAGCTCGGCGGTGTCTGCGCCTTTATTGACGCAGAGCACTCAATGGATCCGCTCTACGCGCGGCAAATTGGCGTCGATATAGACGAGCTGCTCGTCTCTCAGCCTGATTATGGTGAGCAGGCGCTTGAGATCGCTGACATGCTCGTGCGCTCTGGCGCCGTCGACCTCGTCGCCGTCGATTCGGTGGCTGCGTTGACGCCCCGGTCCGAGCTTGAAGGGCAGATGGGCGACCAGACGGTCGGCCTCCAGGCGCGAATGATGAGCCAAGCGATGCGCAAGCTCGCCGGCAACCTAAATCGCGCCCAGACGATGTGTCTCTTCACAAACCAGATTCGCGAGAAGATCGGCGTCATGTTTGGCTCGCCAGAAACTCAGCCTGGTGGCCGCGCCTTGAAGTTCTATTCCTCCCAGCGGCTTGATATCCGACGCATTGAAACGATCAAGGACGGAACAGAAGCCGTTGGTAACCGCGTGCGCGTCAAGGTCGTTAAAAACAAGGTTGCTGCGCCATTCCGGCAGGCAGAGTTCGACATTGAGTTTGGCAAGGGGATCTCGACATCGGGTTGTATTCTTGACCTCGGAATTGAGCACGACATCGTCACAAAGTCAGGCTCGTTCTTCTCCTACGGCGAGGAGCGAATTGGACAGGGGCGTAATAACGCCAAGGCCTACCTCGATGAACACCCGAAGATGGCGAAAGAGATCGAAGAGAAAATTTACGCGATAGTCGGCGTTGATACAGATCTTGTGGTTCCGATTGAGCGTGATCCCGACGCCGAGGTTCCGGACCTAGCGGCAGAGGCTGAGGCGAGCGCCGAAGAGCCGACAGCTGAAGCTGCCTGAGCAGTTGGCAAGCGCGCCACTAGACCACGACCAAAGAGTGCAGGAGGCGCTTGAGCGCGCCTTTCGCTATATCGCGAAGCGGGAGCGGACCGTTGCACAGCTTTCAGCTCGGCTTGAGCGCGATGGAATCTCCACGCCGGTCATCGGTGAAGTCGTGGCGCAGATGATCAGCGACGGCTATCTCAGTGATCAGCGCTTCGCCGCGCTCTACGCTGAGGATCGTCGCGCAATTGACGGCTGGGGGAACGAGCGGATCATCAAAAACCTGCGTGAGACCGGAATTTCGACCGAAATCATCGAAGCTGTCGCCGGGTCACGCGGTCACTCTGATCAGGTCGATGACGCAATTCGCGTGCTCGACCAGCGGATCGGGGTGAAGCCCAGCGACGAGCGCGAGCGCGAGCGGGCGCTCGGAATGCTCGCGCGGAGGGGTTACAGCCTCGAAATCGCTTACGACGCTGTGCGTGCCTTCGAGCGCGGCTAGCGGCCGGCGCGATAGCCTGCCTCGCTAATGCCTGGCCTTACCTACCACCTGACGACCTTTGGTTGTCAGATGAATGAGCACGATTCGCAGCGGATCGACGGCCTGCTCGAATCACTTGGTTATTCAGCGGCTGATGCGCCAAGCGATGCAGACCTGATTTTGCTCAACACCTGCTCGATCCGCGAGAGTGCTGACCGTCGGCTCGCAACGCAACTTGGCAACGCAAAGCGCTTTAAAGCGGCTCGTCCGGGGGTCGTAATTGGCGTTGGCGGCTGCTGGGCACAGTCGCTAAAAGATGAGGTCTTCGAGCGCTACCCGTTTGTCGACGTGGCCTTCGGTCCGGGTCAGGTGGATCGGCTGGGCGAGTTTCTGCTTTCAAATTCGATCGAAGCTCAGGGCCACTTTGAGTTCGGCGGCTTCACCGCTGATCTGCCGATGCCCGCGCATCAGGGCCCGTCGGCTTGGCTCCAGATCAGCGTTGGCTGCAACCAGAAGTGCTCGTACTGCATCGTACCTTCGACGCGGGGCTTGGAAGTCAGCCGGCAATTCCGCGACCTTGTTGTTGAGGCCGAGCGGCTCGTCGCTCGTGGCGCGCGCGAAATTGTTCTGCTGGGGCAGAACGTGAATTCGTATGGCCGCGATCTGCGCCCCGATCGGCGGTCGTTCAGCGAGCTGCTGGCGGCGGTAGACGCGGTCGACGGCGTCGATCGGCTGCGCTACACAAGCCCGCACCCCCAAGACGTCAGCGCCGACGTGGTCGCGGCTCACGTTGGGCTGGAATCGGTCTGCGAACACATCCACTTACCGCTGCAGTCCGGGTCATCAAAGATTCTCAAGGCAATGCGGCGTACCTATAGCCGCGAACGCTACCTTGAGCGCGTAGCGATGATCCGCGAGGCAATTCCGGACATCAGCCTCACGACTGACATTATTGTTGGTTTTCCTGGCGAGACTGACGCCGATTTCGAACAAACACTCGCGCTAGCGGCGGAGGTTCAATTCGACGCCGCCTACACCTTCATTTACTCGCCGCGCCGCGAAACAGAGGCAGCCTTAATCACAGAGGGCCTAGTTCCCGCCGGGCAGGCAAGCGAAAGAATCGGGCGTCTGATTGAGGTTGTCCAGCGCGGCGCTCGCAAGCGCGCGCAGCGATTTGTGGGACGTTCGGTTGAGGTTTTGGTTGAGGGCCCGTCGCGCACCGACGCGGAGCGGATTCGCGGTCGCACTCGCCACAACAAGCCCGTCAATTTTGTTGGGATCGCCGAGCCCGGCGAGCTTGTGATGGTTGAAATTGAGAACGCGACCAGCACCTCGCTGGGCGGCAGAGCAACGCTGCTGTCGAGCGCCCTGCGCTAGCGCTTATCCGATTGCCCGTCAGCAACTTCGGCGCTAAATTCGGAGCCACCGAGCCGCCGGACTACTGAACTCATTAGCGCGGGGGCGAGCTCTGAAGCCTTCGTTGCCGCCCGAACTCCGAACGGCGCTACATCTATTTCACCGCGATTGTGCGCGATCGCCACGCGGACGGCGGTCGCTACATCCTGCGGCGTGCTGGCGCCAACGTAGCTTGGAAGCTCGACCTTGCTGTCATGAAACATGCCTGCGTCGCGGACGAAGCCCGGGAAGATCACGCTAACGCCAACACCGGTTCCTACAAGATCGGCGCGCAGGCCTGCGCCGAAGCCGCGTAGGCCAAACTTGGTCGCCGAATAGAGACTGCTGCCAGCGGCGGCAACCTTGCCGGCTAGAGACGAGATAAGGACAATCTGGCCGTCGCCGCGCGCGATCATCCCTTCGCTGAGATGGCGTGCCATGAGAATCGGAGCGCGCAGATTGACGTCGAGGGCGCGATCAATTTGCTCGGGCGTAAAATCATCGATTTCGCCAGAAGCAGGGAGCGCTGCGTTGGCAACCAGCACGTCGACAGTGGGGTGAGCCGCCAGGAGGGCGTCCAGCTGGGTTCGATCGGCTAGGTCAGCGACTGCGACGGTCGCGTCGGTGTCGACGGCGATTCGCTCGAGCACATCTGCCCTGCGCCCGGTAACGATCAGCTTCGCGCCTGCGCTGCTTAGCTCGCGGGCGATAGCCTCGCCAATTCCGCCGGTGGCGCCAGTCAATAGAACCGTCTTGCCTTCAATCTTCATCCCAATATTGTCGCACGCAGCGCTACGGTTGCGGCTATGGCTCTGCCTGACGATTCAAGCGCCCAGCTTGCGCCGCAGGTACTAGCGCTGTTCGGCCCAACTTCGGTTGGAAAGAGCGCCATCGCCGTGGCAGTCGCCGAGCGGCTCGCCATCGATGGCAACGGCTGCTTGATTGTCGCCGCTGACTCGATGCAGGTTTATGAAGGACTGACGCTCGTGTCGGGCGCCGCAAGTCAGCAGCAACGCGCGCGCGCCGAACATCGACTGATTGGTTTTGTCCCAGTAGCGACTGAGTTCAGCGCTGGGCAGTACGCCGCGCTCGCGCATGCCGAGATCGATCAGGCGGTTGCCGGCGGCCAGCTAGCGATCGTCGTCGGTGGGACAGGGCTTTACCTGCAAGCGGCGCTGACCGAGATGCCTATGCGGCCGCCAATAGCGCCAGCCACCGAGGAGGCGCTGGCACGGCAGCTGCAGACTGATGGCGCGGAGGCACTCCACGCGCGGCTTCGGGCGCAGTCTCCGTCAGCTGCGCAGCGGATTAACCCCTCCGATCACCGACGCCTGCTGCGGGCACTGGCGTTGTTGGCCGAAGGGCAGTCGCTGGAGGATCAGGACGGTGGGATCTGGACCTCAAAGATGCGTCATTGGACTAGGTTGATCGGTCTTACCTGCGACCGCGAGGAGCTCTACGCGAGGATCGACGAACGAGTCGAGGAGATCGCAGCAGCGGGAGGCGCTGACGAGGTAGCAGCAGCGCTCGCAGCGGGCGCGTCGCGGACAGCACAGATGGCGCTCGGGTTTAAGGAACTGCAGAACGGCGATCTGGAAGCGATGAAGCAGGCAACACGCCGCTACGCAAAACGACAGTTGAGCTGGCTTGGAAAACTCGATCCAGCCGAGCTGATTAACGTTAGCGGCCGTAGCGCCGAGCAGATTGCAGAACAAATTATTACCGGCGCCAGCCCGTCGGCAGCGTAGTCTGCGCGGGATGGAACTTGAGCGGTGGCAGGCGCTTGGCAATGAGTATCTGATCGTTGAACGCGATCGGCTGCGCCACGAGCTGACGGCGGAAGCGGTCCGCCTCCTCTGCGATCAGTCGGTTGGCCTTGGCGCCGATGGGGTTCTCGAGCTGAGCCACGATGACGATGACGCGATAAGTGCCGGACTGACGATTTGGAATGCCGATGGCTCGCAGGCAGAACTCTCCGGTAATGGCTCGAGGCAAGCCTTTCTCTATTTGCGCGCCAGCGGCTGGACCGGCTCAGATTCGCTCGCAATCAGAACAGCCGCCGGAACGATTACAGCTGAGCTGACCGGGCCCGACAGCGCCACTGTGCGGCTCGGCAAAGCGAGCACTGTTAGCGGCCAGTTTCCCTCAGGTTCGGGCGATGGGCGCGGCGAGATTGAAATTACTGGCAGCCAGGAAACGTTTCAGTTCATTTCGATCGGGAACCCACAATGCGCATTTGAGGTTGGATCTCTGAGCGCGTTGGAGGAGCTAGACCTCGGCCTTATCGGACCGCTGGTCGAAAACGACGCGCGCTTCCCGGCCCGCACAAACGCTAGCTGGTGGACAACGCTCGGTGACGGGCGCATCCGTGCCCGGATCTTTGAGCGTGGTGTTGGCGAGACTGCTTCAAGCGGGACCGGCGCTAGCGGAGCTGCGGTAGCCAGCGTGCTGGCCGGCGGCAGTAGCCCCGTGACTGTGGTGTTAGACGGCGGGGAACTACTGGTCGAGATTGACGATGCAATGAGCGTTGAGCTGAGCGGCAGCGCAAACTGTGTTGAGCGGATTCGTCTTACTGGTGAACTGCTGGCTCGCGTAAGTGGGGCCTAAGCTTCAGTTGCTGTGGAGCTCTGGGCTGAGGGCGCCCCAGTCACCATCGCGCTCTAACGCTTCGACGGTGCCGGTGGTGCTGTTGCGGCGAAAGAGTAGGCCCGGCTCGCCGCTCAGTTCGCGCGCCTTGCACTGAGATCCGTCCGTCGTTGTGACAATCGTCCCGGCCGTTACGTACAAGCCGGCCTCTACGACACAATTGTCGCCAAGCGAGATTCCAATCCCGGCGTTGGCGCCGATTAGACAGCCCTCGCCAACCGTAATGCGCTCGCTGCCACCGCCGGAGAGCGTTCCCATCAGCGAAGCGCCACCACCGATGTCTGAGCCAGCGCCGACGCAGACGCCGGCGCTAATTCGTCCTTCGATCATTGATTCGCCGAGGGTTCCTGCGTTGAAGTTGACGAAACCTTCGTGCATCACGGTCGTACCAGGCGCCAAGTGCGCGCCAAGCCGTACGCGGTCCGCATCGGCAATCCGCACGCCTTCTGGAACAACGTAGTCAGTCATCCGCGCAAATTTGTCAACCGAGCGAACTTGCAGCGCGCGTCCAGCCGCCATGAAGCGCATCTTTGTAGCACCGAAGCCTTCAACCGCGCACGGGCCAACGTCGGTCCAGACAACATTTGAGAGGACGCCAAAAATGCCGTCAAAATTAAGTGTGCCTGGTGGTGTAAAGCGGTGCGAGACGAGCTGCAGCCGCAGATAGGCGTCGTAGGCGTCTGCTGGTGGCAGGCTGCAATCTTCGATCACCGTTAACACGCAGACGCTTCGAACTGCGCGCAAGTCGTCGGTTCCGACGGCATCACCAAGCTCTGGGGAGCCTAGCTCGGCGGCGTGGTGGCTATGGATCTCACTCGTACCAGCGCCGGCGTCGTGGCCGGCAGCGCGAATAAGCTCGGCGGGCGCGCCAGCCAAGCCAAGCGCAGGAGTAGGGTAGAAAACCTCCAGCACGCT
>JBDNJF010000092.1:0-4180 GCA_041687955.1 Solirubrobacteraceae bacterium | reverse complement strand
AGGCCGCGTACAGGTCGCGTAATCCTGACAGTACGGCGAAGCCGTCGCGATGATGCTCAGGTGCCCTGGGGCCGCCGCCGTGAGACTCATTCAATCGTTCGCAGCATCATCGCGGGCGCTGGCGCGGTGGGCCACGCTCAGCGCCTGCCGCGTCTCAATTTGATGTCGCAATTTGCGGGGATGATGCGCCATGCCAGCAGAGGCCCGTGCAATTATTCTGACATGACGAGTATTTACGACGCACGCAAAGCAGCGGAAGCTCTTGGCTACAAGACGAACCCGCCACCGACTGAGGCTGAGCGTGAGGCTCAGCAGGTGCAGCTTCAGGAAGATCATCCGCCACCGTATGAGGCTGTGCGCTTGGGGCGTGACGGCCGCGTTGACCTGGTCCATCATCGTCGACCGCCTTCACCTGATTGCGCTCTCCGAGTCCGTGTGCGGGCCGTTCGGCCTGTGAGTCGTCGCCGAGGTGCTGGCGCGCCGTCAAGGCGTCGAACAGCAGCGGCCTCGACCGGTGGATCTTCCGACGACCCTAGGGAACCGGCGCCGGGTGAAAAACCCCCGGCTGATGTAGATGTCTTTGTAGTTGTCGGTGAGGATCACCGGCAAGTAGCGTTGCGGCTCGCGCTCGTGCTGACCTATGAGGTCGGTGAGGTTGTCCTGTCGGCGGATGATGCCGTGCGCGATCTAGTTCATCGAGCGTTGCCGGTTGCTGTGGGTTTGCTGCGCGGCCGAGGTCAAGCTGCGGCCGCCGGCCCGACAATCTTCAGCGACGCGTGGGCCGTGGTCGTTGGCGAGGTCGCGCGATGACCGACATCAGGACTGATGTTCAAGAACTCGCCGGCCGCTTCGCGACACTCACCGAGCTGCGATCAGTTGCGCCCGAAATGCCGCCCGCAGTGTTCGGCTGGATTGTCTACGAGCACGGCGGCAACAGCTTCCACGCTTACGACTACGAGCAGCGCGACGGCACGATAAAAGCGACCGCCCGCTACCGAAGTGTGACCGGAGCTGAAGGCAACAAAATCATCAGGTACAGCCAGCCCAAGACCTACATCTGGCCGGTCGCGACCGTAAAGATCAAGGAGGTGAAGTGATGAGCGCGCCAGCCCGCAGGCTTGACGTTGCCGAACTACTCGACCGGAAGCTCGAACCGATGCCGTGGAGATGCGGTGAACTTGCCGCCGACGGATTCGTCACGGTACTGACCGGCCACGCCGGGGAAGGTAAAAGTTGGATTGCACTGGCGCTCGCCGTTGGCGTTGCGTGCGGCAGCAGTCCCGGCGGGATCGAATGTCGCAAAGGAAACGCGCTGATCCTCGACGCTGAGAATGGTGAGTGGCTACTGCACCGCCGCGTCCGTGAAGTAGATGCGCCCCGCGTGAATCTCGACCTGTACCTGTCCAACGGTTTCGACCTATCAAAGCCAACCGACACCGAATGGCTAACGCAGACCGTCACCGATGCGGGCGTGAACCTGCTGATCCTTGACAGCCTCCGCAGCCTCGCGCCACGAATGGAAGAAAACAACGGGGACAGTGTTGCCCCCGTAATGGCCGGTATCCGGCAGGTCGCCCGCCACACCGGCGCCGCCATCATCGTCGTACATCATCGCCCGAAGAACAGCGGGAGCGCGTACCGCGGCAGCAGCGCGCTCCGCGACCAGACGGACATGCTGTACCTGCTCGGCCGGTGCGACGGTGATCCCGAAGTGAAAACGCGCCGGTATCTGCGAGCCGACAAGATGCGACTAGCCGGTGAACCCGAAGACCTTTGGCTACAGCTCCAATACGCCGATCAGCGAATGAGCCTGGAGTCGGCCGAACCCTACGGCGGCAACGCCGGCGCGCCAACGGTGAAGGAGATCATCGCCGATCAGATAGAAGCGCACCTGATCGCAAACCCGGAAGGCGTGAGCCGCGCCGACCTAGCGCGTCACGTCAAGCGATCCCGCGATGACGGCACCGTCCGCCGCGCCCTCGACCAGCTCGACATCGAAGGCAGAGCAAACCGTCCAGAACACCGCGGCAACCCCTGGACAGCGCGAGGGGTCAGGCCACCTGACCCGCGGCCTGACCAGATGACCCTTCACCCTGGCGCGCGACGGGTCAGTCAGGCCACACCCCTAGGGGTGGCTGACCTGACCCGTCACGAGGGTGCGCAGAACGGCGGCAACAAATGAATATTCAACTATCCGACGCCGGACAAGTCGATGAGGAGCTGGCGGTGGCGGCATGACCGACGAGCCCGTTCTGGTTCACACGATGCCGAGGGTGCTGCTGGTTGACGCTAAGGCTGCTGGCGTGCTGTTGGGTGTGCCGGCGACTTGGTTGTTGGCTGAGGCGCGTCGTGACCGTGTGCCGCATGTGCGGCTGGGTCGGTATGTGCGCTTCGATCCAGTGAGCTTGGCTGACTGGTCGGCTCGCCGTGAACGCGGCGCAGTGGGTCAGCGTCTCAACTTCAGTGACCGAAAGACCACATGAACACTGAGTTTCCAGTGGCAGGGTCCCATTCTGGGTACCAATAGAGGCCGAGCTGATGGCCGCGTTGCTGAGGTGTTCGACGCGCTTGCCGCTGACGCTCCGCTGGGCGACACTGCAGGCAACGACGACGCTCAGATGGTGTACCATCGTGGAACCAATAAAGGTGCGGCCGGCGACGCTACTAACGCCCCGGCCGCTGACACCAGGAGATTTCCCTGATGCAATCTGAACGGTACAACCAGAACCACCCGGCGCGAACCGCGCCGACGTTCAGCCTCATGGTTTCCCCGGTGTTCAATCAAGGGAGAAACCAATGCAGACAACATCACGACGTACACACGGCACCGGCGGCCTAAGTGTCAGAACCGATGCCGCTGGCCGTGAGTCGTACTACGGCCACTGGCACTCAAACGGCCAGAGGGTCAAGCGCAAGCTAGGCCCGAAGCGAACCGCGCACTGCGCTGACGGCCTGACAAGGGTTGAAGCGGAGGCGAGGCTGCGCGAAGTGATCGCTGAGGTGCAGGTCGCCGCGCCGGTCGACCGGCGCATGACGGTCGCTGAGGCGGCGCAGCTTCACGTTGCAGCGATGCACCGGCGCGGCATGAAACCGTCAAGCATCAGGACGACCGAGGTTGTGCTGGAGCGATGGGTACTGCCGAGGCTTGGCAGTGAGCCGCTGGAACGCGTGACGCCGCAAGACGTTGACGAGCTGCGCGACGCTATGCAGGCACACGGCCTGCAGCCTAAGACGATCCGCAACTACGTGCTGACGCTTGGCGCCGTCTATCGCCACGTGCTCGACCCGCGTCAGCGGTTGAACGTGGCAACAACCAACCCGGTGGCCGCCGTCGAGCTGCCAAAGGTGCCGGACTACACCGGCATAAGGTTCATCAGCAAAGACGAAGTTTGGTGCCTAGCCGACGCTGCACAACCGGGCGCGTTCCAAACGCATGACCGCGCCTTCTATCTGACCGCTGCGCTCGCCGGCCTGCGCTTTGGTGAACTGCTGGCGTTGCAGTGGCAGGACGTTGACCTGATGAACTCGAAGCTGCGCGTGCGCTGGTCATGGGATCGCAAGAGCGGAACGCGCACAACGCCAAAGAGTCGCCGCAGTCAGCGCACGGTCCCGTTGAACCCTGAGCTCGCCGGTGAACTGGAACGGCTTGGCAAGTCGTCGCTGGGCGAGAACTTCGACCCGGACCGCCACGCCGACGCACTGGTCTTTGCCGACCCGCAAACAGGACTGCCAATGATCGAGCATCAGGTCAGGCGACGCTACAAGCTGGCGCGCGCCCAGGCCGGGCTGCGCGGCGACCTGCGTATCCATGACCTGCGGCACACGTTCGCCACGCTCGCCGCCGGCGCCGGCGTCCCAATGACCACGCTAAAGGAATGGTTAGGACACCGTGACCTGGCCACAACACAACGCTACGCCGACTACGCACCGTCGCTGCCGCATGAGCTGGCAATGCTCACAACGGCCTTCGCGCGCAGTGAAACTGGTACCCTGAATGGTACCCTGGAGCCTAAAAACCCTGTATCTATCGAGTAAAGCCAGCTCCGGGGGTGGGACTCGAACCCACAACCTAACGATTAACAGTCGTTCGCTCTGCCATTGAGCTACCCCGGATTGCTCGGCGCCGTTTGGCGGCGCAGCGAGCTGCATGGTACGACACTGCTGCGCTAGCGCGGGCGCT
>JBDNJF010000091.1:0-2501 GCA_041687955.1 Solirubrobacteraceae bacterium | reverse complement strand
TGGCGAACGTGCTGCGCTCCGCTGAGCTGCTGCTGACACCGTCGATGGTGCTTGAGATTCTGCGCTCGTTCACGCTCTATTCGTCGCGGCGCACGACCAGCGGGGCGGTCCGTCAGAAAATCATTCCTCGCTACCCGCAAGTGGAGGCTGTTGATGCGATCGTCGCGCGCGTGCGTGACCCAGACAAGCGGCAAGGATTAGTCTGGCACCACCAAGGCTCCGGTAAGACTTTTGCGATGGCTTTCGCCGCCGCAAAGCTGCGTCATCAGAGCGACCTTGACGCGCCAACGATCGTTGTCGTGCTTGACCGCCTCGAGCTGATTCAGCAAACGAAGGCGGAGTTCGAATCGGTCGGTCTGAGCGGGCTAAAAACCGCTGAAACGAAAGCCGATCTGGCACGGATGCTGAGCAACGATGCTCGCGGCGTGATCATCACGACGATTTTTCGCTTCGCTGACGCTGGCTTGCTGAACGAGCGCGAAAACATTGTTGTGATGGTTGATGAGGCGCACCGCACTCAGGAAGGCCGCCTTGGGCTGGACATGCGGGAGGCTTTACCTAATGCAAAGTTCATTGGCCTTACCGGCACGCCGATCTCCACTGATGACCGCGACACCTGGAAGATGTTCGGCGACGAAGATGACCCAGGCGGCGCTCTGAACCACTACTCGGTGGAGCGTTCAATCTTTGACGGGGCAACTTTGCCGGTGCACGTGGAAACGCGGCTGGTCAACTTTCACCTTGACGGCGAGGCGCTGCAGGAAGCGTTCGATCAATTAGCGGACGAGGAGCGGCTCGATGATGAAGCGCGCGACATGCTCGCTAAGAAGGCGGCGCACTTATCTGTTGTGGTGCGAGACCCGGACCGCGTAGAAGCTGTCTGCGCGGACATCGTTGAGCACTACCGCCGGCGGATCGGGCCGCTCGGCCTCAAAGCGCAGGTAGTTGCCTACGACCGCGCGACCTGCATCGCCTACTTCGATGCGATTAGCGCACTACTTGAGCGGGGCGAAGAAGCTGCCGTGGTGATGACGACAGCAAAAGACGATCCGCCAGAGTGGGAGCGCTGGAACCTTGACCGCGAAGCCGAGGCGGTAATCAAGGACAGATTCCGCGACGTCGATGACCCGCTGAAGTTTGTAATCGTGACGGCGAAGCTGCTAACCGGCTTTGACGCGCCGATTGAGGGCGTGATGTACCTCGACAAGCCGCTTCGCGCCCACACTCTTTTCCAAGCTGTCTGCCGCACCAACCGCCGCTGGACCAATCCAAACACGCAGCAGGAAAAGCTTCACGGGCTGGTTGTTGACTACATCGGGATGGGCAAAGAGCTCGCCGCCGCGCTGATCGTGAAGGCGCCCACAGCAGGCGCAGCTGTCGCCGCCGACACCGACATTCTGCTGGCCGAGCTCGCCGCCAACGTGACGGCGGCCGCCGCGCAATTCGAGTCGGTTGACCGAAGCGCAGCAACGTTTGATCAGATCCACGGCGCGCAGCAAATTCTTGCCACTGAAGACGCGCGCGACGCTTTCGCTGAAGAGTTCATGCGTTGCCAGGGGCTGTTCGAGTTCCTCTGGCCGGATACTGCGCTGCGGCCAACGGAGGAGGAGTATCGCTTCCTAGCTCGTGTTTACGCCTCAATCCTGCCCAATAAAGCTGCTGACCTTTTGCTCTGGCACCGGCTTGGCGCTAAGACGATCGCGATTGTCCATGAGCACCTACAGGGGGTGACAATTGACTCCAATGACCTAGATAAGGTTGCAATGGACGCCGGCACAATCGAAGCGCTCAAAGAGTTGGAACTTTTCCCGCCTGATGGCGGCGAACGGGAGTCTGCGCCAAGCGCCTTTGAAATCCTGCAGAAGCTTGAGGATCGCCTGCAGCGGCGCCTTAGCGGATCCGATGAAAACAAGGTCTGGCGTTCGTTGGCTGAACGGCTTGAGCTGCTGCGCAAGAGCCGGGTTGAAAACGCGGCCGCCAGCGTTGAGTTTCTCAAGGTCCTGCTTGAACTCGCGAAAGACTTGGTGACCGCTGAACACGCGGACGATGAAGGTCGCCTTGATGAGATTGTTGTAATCGACCCGCACAAGGGCGCGCTTACGCAGATCTTCGAGGAATACAAACCTGAAGGCGTGCCTGTTGTGATCGAGCACGTTGTAGAGCAGGTCGATGACTTGGTGTCGCCGGTTCGTAACACGGGCTGGCAAGCCTCGCACCCCGGCGATCGTACGGTGCGCCTAGAACTCAGACGGATCCTCAAAGACAGCGGGCTGCCAGCAACCGGCGAGCTATTCGACCAGGCTTACGCTTACATCAGCGAGAATTATTAGGCCCCCTCGTTCAGTTAGCTAAGTTCCTCAAGTGCCTGAGCCGCCGGCAACCGCGCAGCGCCAGGTAAACCCGCTTCGCTGGCGCTCGCTGCTGGCGCTGTGCGTGCTGATTGGCCTGGTTTGGGTTTTGTCGGACGGCTTCGTAATCGCGATCCCCACGATCAGCAAGCA
>JBDNJF010000015.1:0-9247 GCA_041687955.1 Solirubrobacteraceae bacterium | reverse complement strand
CCTGTCTCCCCGATTTACCGCGGTCGACCGAGGACCGCTTAGCTAAGCAGCGCCGCCAGCCGCTTGGCTGCGGCCTTTCCGGCAAGCCAAGCGCCGTCCATCGTTGACGGCCGCGTGGTGCTGGTGTGCTCGCCGGCGAGAATCACTCGGCCTGCGAGCCGCCCGAGCGCGACGCGGTCTGCGGCCGATGATCCGGGCGGCAGATGCGAGTAGGCGCCGCGAGCAAACTGGTCGGTCTGCCAGGCAGTTGAGAGCGTCTCCCCAGTCATCGCCTGCTTGCCGAAGCCCGAGCTCAAGCGGCCGACAACTGCTGCCGCTTGCGCCCCGCTGCCAGCACGCTCCAGCCGCACGGCGTATGAGCCACCCGTGAACGCTACGGCGAGCGGTTTCCCGGTCAGCGCGCTTAGCTGGAAGGCGCTGAGCGTCTGTTCCAGCGACGCGCCAACCGTCCCCAGCTGGGCGGCTTCTTCAGGCCACCAAACTTTTGGATAGTTGAGGAAAGTTTTCTCAAGCAGGCCGACGCCGACCCGACCGATCGCTTGGCGTGTAGCGCTAGGCAGCGGTGGATCAAAGCTGATCGCCGATGCCTTGAGGACACCGAGCGGCACCGTGACGATGCAGCCATCAGCCGAAAGCTGCTCGCCGGTAGTGGTGCGCAGCGCGACTTTGCTGCCCTGCGTGCTGACCGAGACAACCTCGACTCCCGTCTGTGCGGTTAGACCGCTGGCGATTGCCGTAATGAGCTGTCCGGCGCCACCCCGAATCAGCAGATCCGGTCCACCATCCCAGGCGTCGCCCTCATAGAAGCCGTCCAATGAAAGCTGGCCCGGGTCAGCGCCGAGATCGAGTGGAATTTCGACGCCCAGCTGCCAAGTGAGTACTTGGCGGTCGCTGTTCGTGAGCTTCAGGCGACGAATTTCGCGGGTGAGCGCCGGAGCCATCGGTGCGCGCGGGGTCCGCTCCGCCTGCCTGTAGAGAGCGGTGATGATTTTGTCCCGTGTCTGGCCTAACCGTTCGACCTGCGACCGCGCGACCGGCGCGCCGCCCGCTCTGCGCAGGCGGACGCGATCGTAGTTTGTGGCAACCGTCTGTAGGCGAGCGTTACGTGCGACGGCGGTCAAGGGGTTGCCGCGGCTGTCATGGATCCACGCAGCTCCGAGATCGATCGAGGCTCCAAAGTGCTGGATTGTCTGCACTCGGCCACCAATCCGGTCGCGAGCCTCGAGCAGCGTAACCTCAAAGCCACGGCTCTTCAGCGCTTGGGCGGCGCCAAGCCCGGCCAGTCCAGCACCAACGATGATCACTGACCTCCCGCTCGCGGGCGTGGCTGCGTCGGCGCAGCCCGCAGATAGTGAGCCGATCGCTAGAGCACCCGCAGCCAGTGCCTCGCGCCGTGTTAACCCTGCAGGCCTTATCGGCGAAATGCTCGCGCTGACGGGGCGGGCGGCACCAACTTTGGGCTCGGCGGTTAGGAGATCTCGACGAACCGTCACGCCTGCACGATACCCGCGTCGCGCCGCCTTCGCTTCGGTTTAGCGTGAGTCTGATAGCTAGCACCGGATCAGCCACGAACTGCGGATTTTCTAGGCCAGCCACGTGGTTCATCACGCAAGCCGTCGCTACGACCTCTCAGCGCGCCGATCGCGCTGCTCGGGTACCGGCCGCGGATGATCTTCACGATGCCGTCGGTCAATCTGATCAACCCAGAGCGAAGCCGCCGTCGGCACACCGCTCTAGAAGATGATGATCTGACGGACTGCTTCTGCAGAAGCGAGGCGGTCGAAGCCTTCGTTGATCTCGTCCAAGCTTATGCGACCGCTGATCAGCTTCTCTACCGGCAACTTGCCCTCGCGCCAGTAGTCGAATAGCCGCGGCAGCATTTCACTTGGATTTGCTGAGCCGAGGTATGAGCCTTTTAGCGTTCGCTCCTCGGCGACAAGGCTGACGGCTGGAATTGAGAGCAGCGCCTCGGGGTTTGGCAGGCCGACGGTGACTGTGATGCCGCCGCGGCGCGTTGCCAGATAGGCGCTTTCCAGCACCTTGGCTGAGCCGACCGTCTCAATTGCGCGCTCAGGTCCACCGTCGGTGATTGCCTTCAGATCTTCAACGGTTTCAGGGCCGCCTTCGAGCAGATCGTCGGCGCCAAGCTCGCGCGCTAGGTCACGTTTATGGTCGACCGGGTCGATCGCGATGATTCGGCCTGCGCCGGCAAGTTTCGCTCCCATCACTGCCGCTAGTCCCACGCCGCCCAGGCCGAAGATTGCGACCGTCTGACCGTGCTTAATCTCCGCGGCGTTGAGAGCGGCGCCCACGCCGGTAAGGACGGCGCAGCCAAAGAGCGCGGCCAGCTCGTACGGAAGGTCGTCGGGGATCTTGATCGCTGAAAGCTCAGAGACGATTGTTTGCTCGGCAAAGGCGCTGATCCCAAGGTGGTGATGGAGCAGCTCGCCCTGATCGCCGCTCCAGCGCCGCTCGCCGGAGCTAAGCGTCCCTGCCGTGTTGGACTGGGCGCCAGGCACACAGAGCGCGGCGCGGCCAGCGAGGCAGGCTTCACACTCGCCGCAGGACGGAACGAAGGCCAGCACAACGCGGTCCCCAAGCTTAAAAGCACTCACGCCTGCGCCAATCGCCGTCACCTCGCCTGCTGCCTCATGGCCGAGCACGATTGGAACCGGCCGCGGGCGGTCGCCATTAATCACGGAGAGGTCGGAGTGGCAGAGCCCGGCGGCGTGGATCTTCACGGCTAGCTCTCCGGGCCCCGGGCTATCGAGCTGAAGCTCGCGGATCTGGATCGGCTCGGTTGAGGCGAATGGTCCTGGGTCACCGCTGCGAACCAGCACGGCGGCGCGGACGCTAGCCACTCAACTGACCTGTAGTCGTTCGAACAGTTCGCGCATCTGCGTAGAGATCTCCGCAGGGCGCCGCGTCCGCGCGTCAACGAAGACGTGGACGAACCAGCCGACAGCTGCCGATTCGCCGCTGCTGCGATCAAAGAGTGCCAGCTCGTAACGGACGCTGCTGCTGCCAATGTGGGCGACGCGGAGAAAGGCATCGACGCTGCCGGGGAAGGAGAGCGGGCCGAGGAACTTGCAGTGCGATTCAGCGCAGAGCCCGATCGTCTCGCCGTCGTGGATGTCGAGCCCGCCTTCGCTTATCAGCAGCTCATTAATCACGGTGTCAAAGTAGCCGTAATAGTCGGCGTTGTTGACGTGGCCGTAGACGTCGTTGTCCTTCCAGCGCGTCGCAATGATTGCTTCGTGTGCGTAAGCAGACTTTTCTGCAGGGGGAATCTCTGGCGCGGCGGGCACGATCGCCTGAAACTACCAGCCGGGCGCGCTGCACCGACTGCCCTCGGACAAAAAAACAACGGCGCCCCGGCTTCGTGCCGGGACGCCGTTAGTTTCAGCGGTACTGCGGTGCGGGCCGCGCGAAGGCGCCCGCGCGCTAGGAGCCCTTGACTGCCTTCTTGAAGGCGCCAAGCGCTGAGAACTTCGGCGCCTTGCTCGCGGCGATCTGGATCGTCGCGCCGGTTGCCGGGTTACGACCCTCGCGGGCCTTGCGGTGAGCAACGGTGAACTTGCCGAAACCGGCGAGGTTCACTTCGCCGCCGCCAGCTACTTCGCTGACAATTGCGACGAGTGTTGCGTCCAGCGTACGCTGAGCTTCTGCCTGCGTTGCGCCTGTGCTTGCTGCGACCTTTGCTGCTAGATCTTGTTTATTCACGGTTCCTCTTTCGGTTGCGAGTGTGGCAAGCCTAAGCAATTACGCGGTCGTACTGCGTTTTGAGCTTGCGCACTGCTTACTTACGGGCTTTTTCGGCTGGCTGCCCGCGACCGCTCTAGCAGGGCGTGTAAGTCACTAAAAGCTCGATAAAAACTAGGTTAAACTGGCTTTATGACCCTTCAGAGTGTGATCAGATCGAGCCTAATCGTGCTCCTTGCCTTGTCGGCAGCTGGTTGCGGCTCTGGCGAGAGTAATTCAGCAAACACGGCAGCTCCCGCGCCGACCACGAAAACGGCAAAGTCGATCAACTCGGCGCTGATCTTCAGCGTTAAGGGCTCCGATGTAGCGGTTGGCGTGAGTGGCAAGCAGGGCACGCCAAAGACCGATTTACCGGCCCAGGTTGTCTGCGCCAAGCTCGCCGGCAACGGTTTCGCGGATCGCAACGAAGCTGCAGTGACTTGGAAGAAGGGTGCAACGTCGGTCAGTGTCACGCTGCCCAAGTCGGCTGCCAGCCAAGACCTCTGCGCGATCAGTTTCACGACGCTGAAAAAGCAGGCTGTCGCCTTTTTCAACGAGGCCGCGAAGAAGAAGTACCTAGCTGACGCTGAGGGCGCGGGGTAACTAGCCAGCGCTTCGCTAACGGCTAGTCGCGGGCTCAGCCATGAGCCGCTGTTTAGGCAGCATTAGCGAAAGCAGCCCCGCTGCGATCACGAAGATGACTGAGGCCCAAAGACAGGCGGTCAAGCCCTGCCACTGGTAGAGAAGGCCGGAGAGAAGCGTGCCGATGAGCCTTCCGGCGGCGTTGGCCATGTAGTAGAAGCCGACATTCATTGCCACCTTGTCGCCGTCGGAATAGGAGAGAATCAGGTAGGAGTGGACGGCTGAATTGAACGCGAAGATCACGCCGAAAAACGCGAGGCCGACGATAATCGCAAATGTTTGATCAACCCCGACGCTGAGCGCGATCGCAATGGCCGCTGGGAAGAAGGCGAGGGCAAATGCGATTAGCGCCGCCGTCATGCCATCCGGCTCGCCATGGCCATCGGCGGCGCGGCGGCGAACAAATTTCGGCGCCGAGGCTTGGACTGCGCCGTAGCCGATCACCCAGATTGCGAGGAAACCGCCGACCTCCCAGAAGCTCCAGCCGAGCACTGTACGCAGGAAAACCGGCAGACCGACCACGAACCAAACGTCGCGCGAGGCAAAGAGGAATATCCGTGCTGCAGCGAGCACGTTGACGGCGCGGTTTTGGCTAAACATGTGACGGAACTTGGCGCCCGCGTTAGTCGTGCCTAGGCCACCGTGCATCAGCGTTGCCGTCGCAATGAGCGCTGTCAGCACAATCGCGACGAGGATCAGCAGCGCGCTTTGGAACCCGACCAGTGTTAGCAAGAGGCCGCCAAGGAAGAAGCCAACGCCCTTGAGCGCGTTCTTTGAGCCGGTTAAAATCGAAACCCAACGAAAGAGGGCGCTCTCGTCGCCATCTGCGACCACCAATTTGACGGCGCTCTTACTACTCATCTTTGTTAGGTCTTTGGCAATTCCAGAGAGCGCCTGCGAGCCCATCACGTAGGGAACGACGAGCCACGACTCGGGGGCCAAAGCAAGCATTGAGAGCGAAATAATCTGGACGACGAGGCCACCAAAGAGCGTTGACTTCAGGCCGAAGCGAGCCGCAAGCCAGCCGCCGACGAGGTTGGTGAGAATGCCAAACAGCTCGTAGAAGGCGAAGATCGTCGCCAGCTGAAATGGCGTGTAGCCAAGGTTGTAGAAGAAAAAGAGGACAAGGATGCGGCTGGCACCATCAGCGAGCGTGTCGGCCCAGTAGGCGGCCGTGACGAGAATGTAGTTGCGCAGATTGCTGGTGTTCTCGCCGTGCACGCCGGAAGTGCCTGCCATCAACTGCTGCTGTCGGAGATTGCTAGCGCTACGCGGCGCGCCAGCTCGGCCCAGCGATTGGCGTAGCCCCACTCGTTGTCGTACCACGCGAGGATCTTGACCTGAGTTTCGTTGGTAACAATCGTCGAGAGTGCGTCGACGATTGAGGAGCGCGGGTCACCCTTGAAGTCGACCGAAACCAGAGGCCGCTCTTCATATCCGAGGATTCCGCAGAGTGGACCGCTCTGAGCGGCGTCGCGCAGTAGCCCATTGACCTCCGCGACCGTCGTTGGCCGCGACACTTCAAATACGCAATCGGTTAGCGAAGCATTCAGCAGGGGAACGCGGACGGCGAGGCCATCGAGCTTTCCCAAAAGCTCCGGGAAGATCAGTCCGATGGCGGTAGCTGAGCCCGTCGTTGTTGGGATCAGCGAGAGGCTTGCGGCGCGACCGCGGCGCAGATCTTTGTGCGGCGCGTCGACCACCGATTGCGTCGCCGTCATGTCGTGGAGCGTCGTTATTGCTCCGTGATCGATGCCGATTCCCTCGTGGATTACCTTCACCACAGGAGCCAAGCAGTTAGTCGTGCAGGAGGCGGCCGTGACGATTTTGTGCTGATCGGGGTCGTACAGGTCGTCGTTGACCCCAATCACAATGTTGAGGGCTCCCTCTTTTACCGGGGCGGCAACGACAACGCTGTCAACTCCGCGCGCAAAGAAGGGCGCAAGTGCCTGCGGCGTCTTGAACTTGGAGGTCGATTCGAGCACAACGTCAACGCCCAGCTCGTCCCAAGCAACGTCGCCCGGCGCCTCGTGGCTGCTGAAGCCGATCCGCCTACCTGCGGCGACGATTTCAGCTCCCTCTGCGATCGCCTCGTGTCGCCAACGACCCTGCGCGGAGTCAAAGTTGAGCAAATACGCAGCGCTGGTTGCGTCTCCGGCCACCTCGTTGATCCAAACCACCTCAACGTCGCTGTGTTCCCACAGCACGCGAAGCGCGAGCCGCCCGATTCGGCCAAAGCCGTTAATTCCTATGCGAACTGGCACTTGGATACCGTCACTAACACATTTATCGCGGAGTTTGGGGGCGCGATGTGAACAAGCTGGTAACGACGGCCGTTTTTAAGCTTCAGTCGTCGTCGTGCGCGCCGCTCGCCATCCGCGTCTGCAGCTGCCCCATAACCGCAGGGTCGCGCAGCGTTGTTACGTCGCCTAGCTCGTGGCCGCCGGCGATGTCGCGCAGCAGGCGGCGCATGATCTTGCCCGAGCGCGTCTTCGGTAGGTCGTCGGCCCAGATGATTCGCTTCGGCCGCGCAAGCTTGCCGATCTTTGTGGCGACGTGCTCGCGGATCTCGCCCTCCATCACCTCGTCGCCCTCGTAGTTGCCTTCGAGCGTTACGAAGGCGACGATTGCCTGCCCGGTCAGCTCGTCGTTTTCGGCGACGACGGCGGCCTCGGCAACGGCGTGATGGGCAACAATTGCCGACTCCACTTCAGCCGTTGAGAGCCGGTGGCCGGAGACGTTGATCACGTCGTCAACGCGGCCGATCACCCAGAAGCATTGATCATCGTCGCAGCGAGCGGCGTCGCCGACGAAGTAGGTCTCAGGGCCAAAGCGCTTCCAGTAGGTCTCGACGTAGCGGTCGTCGTCGCCGTAAAGCGTGCGCAGCATTCCCGGCCAAGGCTTCGTCAGCGCAAGTAGACCTTGCGGCCCGCCGGGTGCGATCGGTTCGCCGTCGGCGCTGAGCACCTTCGCTTCGACCCCCGGAATCGCCTGCGTCGCCGAACCGGGTTTGGTCGTCGTTATCGCCGGTAGTGGACTGATCATGATGTGGCCGGTCTCGGTCTGCCACCAGGTGTCGACGATTGGGCAGCGGCCGCCGCCGATGACCTCCCAGTACCACAGCCAAGCCTTCGGGTTGATCGGCTCGCCGACCGATCCCAGCAGCCGCAGCGACGAGAGGTCGTACTTCTCTGGGAATTCGGCGCCCCACTTCATGCAGGCGCGGATTGCGGTCGGCGCGGTGTAAAAGATCGTCGTCTTTGAGCGCTCAATTAGCTCCCACCAAATTCCCTTGTGCGGGTAGTCGGGGGCGCCTTCGTAGATAACGCTTGTGGCAGCGTTGGCGAGCGGCCCGTAGACGATGTAGGAGTGGCCGGTGATCCAGCCGACGTCGGCTGAGCAGAACCAAACGTCGCTCTCCGGCTTGATGTCGAAGACAGCGCCATACGTCCATGCGACGCCGGTCATGTAGCCGCCGGTGGTGTGGAGGATGCCCTTCGGCTTGGCGGTCGAGCCAGAGGAGTAGAGGATGAAGAGCGGGTGCTCGGCGCCAAAAGGCTCGGCCGGGCACTCGGCTTCAACCTCGGCGCAGATTTCGTCGAGCCAGACATCGCGCCCGTCGGTCATCGGCGCTTCAATTCCGGTGCTGCGAACGACGAAGATCGTCTCTAGGTCGGGGAGGTTCGCCATCGCCTCGTCAACGTCGGCTTTGACCGCGGCGGTCTTGCCTTTGCGCCGCGCGCCGTCGGCTACGAAAAGCGCCTTCGCCTTTGAGACTTCCATCCGCTCCCGCACGGACTGCGGCGCGAAACCGCCAAAGACGACGTTGTGAGGCGCGCCAATTCGCGCGCAGGCAAGCATCGCGACGACGACCTCGGGGATCATCGGCAGGTAGATGCCAACGACGTCGCCGGGGCCAACGCCGCGCGCCTTTAGCGCGTTTGCGGTTCGCTGCACGTCGGCTAACAGCTGCGCGTAAGTAATCTCGCGCTGCTCACCCTCCTCGCCGAACCATTGGTAAGCAACGCGGTCTCCAAGCCCAGCTTCAACGTGGCGGTCGAGGCAGTTGTAGGAGGCGTTGAGCTCGCCATCCTCAAACCACTTGTAGAAGGGGGCAGCCGAAGCGTCGAGCGTCGTCGAAAATGGGGTGGCCCAGTCAAGTTCGCGCGCGCGGTCGCCCCACCAAGCCGGCGAGTCGGCGGCAGCTTCGGCGTAGATCGCCGGACTCGTTAACTTGGCAGCCTCGACAAATTCGGCCTCAGGCTCGAACGATTCCTGCAGAAGCAACGCTTCGAGTCGCTGCTCGAGTGGGTCACGGCCAGCCTCCATTGGCCAAGCCTATCGGCAGTAGCAGTTCGCCGGTTTAGCGCTTCGCTGTCTTTGGCGCTTTGACGCGCCAGCTTCCGCGCATGAACGGATGAACCCTGCAGAAGTAGGTGTATGTGCCAGCCTTCAAGTAAGTCGGCGTTGACCAACTGTTGCGGTTTGCCGAGGCAGTAATGCCGGCAGGCCCGAAGCCGAGTTCACCTGAGTCAACTTGAGCACCATCGGCGAGCGGGTAACTGATTCCCGAGCTGCGGTCGCAGGGCGCTTTGCACGGCGTCACAGTATGGAAGAGGTCTTCAGTGTTCTTTTCTTGGTTTACGAACGTGATGCTCTTGCCAGGCGCTACCACGGGAGGTAGCCCCTTCTTGCCAGGCATTGTCAGATCGCCTTGCTTGTAAATAAAGTCCTTGATCTTCACTTGGGAGAGCGTTGGCCCGTCCGCGAGCTTGCGCGCGTCGGTGTAGCCACGCGTCTTGCGGCCGCCGTAGTCGCGGTTCTCTTTAAGCTCGCCATGCGTAAGGACTTCGGTCTGGTCAAT
>JBDNJF010000014.1:0-2775 GCA_041687955.1 Solirubrobacteraceae bacterium | reverse complement strand
GTCAGCCAGCTCTACGGCGGCACCTACAACCTTTTTGCTCACACCCTGCCCCAGTACGGGATTGAGGTTCGCTGGGTCGACGCCGACGACCCAGCCGCGGTAGCCGCAGCCGCCGACGAAAGGACGAAGGCCGTCTTCGGCGAGACGATCGGCAACCCGCGGCTGAATGTGCTCGACATTCCAGCTTGGGCTGAGGCTGCTCACAGCGTCGGCGTTCCGCTAATCATTGACAACACCGTCGCAACGCCGGTAGGCGCGCGGCTCTTTGATCAGGGCGTTGACATCATCGTCCATTCGCTGACGAAGTTCATCGGCGGCCACGGCACCTCAATCGGCGGCATCGTGATCGATTCGGGCAACTTCGACTGGAGCTCGCAGCCGGAAAAGTTCAAGATTCTCGTCGGGCCCGACCCCAGCTACCACGGAGTGGTCTGGGCCGACGCGCTCGGGCCAGCGGCCTACATCGGCCGCGTCCGTACGGTGCTGCTGCGCAACACCGGCGCGGCGCTGTCACCGTTTAACTCGTTCCTCTTCCTGCAGGGCGTCGAAACATTGCCGCTGCGGATGGAGCGCCACAACTCGAACGCCCAAGCTGTTGCCGAGCACTTGGATGCAAACGAGGACGTCGAGTGGGTCTACTACCCGGGCCTCGAAGACAGCCCGTACAAGGAAGTTGCAGACCGAGTCCTGACCGGCGGTTACGGTGCGCTCGTGACATTCGGACTAAAGGGCGGCCTCGACGCCGGCAAAAGTTTCATTGAAGGCCTTGAGCTATTCAGCCACCTCGCCAACATTGGCGACGCAAAGTCGCTGGCGATCCACCCTGCTTCAACTACGCACTCGCAGCTAGACGCCGATGAGCTCGCCGCCGCAGGCGTGACGCAGGAGACGGTCCGCCTCTCGGTCGGGATTGAGAACATCGATGACATCCTCGGCGACATCGACCAAGCGCTCGCGAAGTCGCGCGTAGCCGCTACCGCTTAAGGAGCCATACCCCGTGGAAGCAGGCGGCCTCGGCGAGGTCAAGACCAAATCGGTCGTCTGCTTCACCGAAGACGAACCGCTTGTTCTTGAATCCGGGGCGACGCTCGGGCCGGTTGAGGTCGCCTACGAAACCTACGGTCAGCTAAGCAGCGACCGCAGCAATGCCGTCTTTGTTTGCCACGCACTAACTGGAGACGCGCACGCCGCAGGCCACCACGGTGACCGCGAGCGGCGCGGATGGTGGGACAGGCTGATCGGGCCCGGCAAACCGATCGACACCGAGCAGTTCTTCGTCATCTCACCGAACCTTTTGGGTGGCTGCCAAGGAACAACGGGTCCGTCGTCGATCAACGCCGAGACTGGGGAGCGTTACGGCCTTGAGTTCCCGATGGTCAGCGTGCGCGACCTAAATACGGTTCACCGGAGACTCTTAGAGAAGCTCGAAGTTGAGCGGCTGCACGCCGCGCTCGGCGGCTCGCTCGGCGGCATGCAGGCGCTGCAGTGGGCGATCGACTACCCATTGGCGATGAAACGCTGCGCAGCAATCTGCGCCAGCGCTGAGCTAAGCGCGATGAACGTCGCCTTCTCGACAGTCGCCCGCGAAGCGATCATGCGCGACCCTGATTTCCAAGGTGGCCGCTACCACGAGAGCGGCCGCGGGCCGAACATTGGCCTGACCGTGGCCCGGATGATGGCCCACATCACCTACCTCTCGGAGCAATCGTTCGCGCACAAGTTTGGCCGCGCACGCAGGATCGAAGGCTCCGAGCCAGGGCTAGGCCCAGACTTCGAAGTTGAGCATTACCTCCACCATCAGGGCGCCAGCTTCCTCAGCCGCTTCGACGCGCTCAGCTACCTCTACTTAACGCGAACAATGGACTACTTCACGCCGTTCGACGAGCAAAACTTAGATCAAAAGCTGCGCGGTAACCCGACCGAGTTCCTCGCAATCTCGTTCAGCAGCGACTGGCGCTTCGCGGCGCCCCACTCGGAGCGAATCGTCAGCGAACTGCAAGCGCGCGAGCTAGCTGCCAGCCACAGCGAAATCGACTCGCCGTGGGGTCACGATTCGTTTCTGCTCGACGTGCCCGAGTACCACGAGGCGCTGGCGCAGTTTCTTCAGCGCGCCGCGAGCTGACGCAGAACGTAAGGGAGGATTCCGCCGTGGCGGAAATAATCAGCTTCCTTCGGAGTGTCGATCCGAACAACCGCTTCGAACTGAACTTCGCCGGCAGTGACAGCGGCTACTGTCGGCATTTCGCCAGCGTTCAGTGCCTGCGCAACGCCACTTATGTCAAAAAGTTCGTCGCCTTTGAGGCCCAGCGAAGCTGCGTTCTCACCGGCAGGAAACTCGAGCGCCAGAACTCCCATTCCAATCAGGTTCGAGCGGTGAATCCGCTCAAAGCTCTCAGCGATGACGGCGCGCACGCCCAGCAGTAAGGTGCCCTTCGCGGCCCAGTCGCGCGAGGAACCGGCGCCGTATTCGCGGCCGCCGAGCACTACCAGCGGCGTTGCTTCCTCGCCGTAAAGCATCGCGGCGTCGTAGATCGACATCTCGGCGCCATCTGGTTGGTGGCGCGTTACGCCGCCTTCGGTTCCGGGCGCCAACTGGTTGCGCAGGCGAATGTTGGCAAACGTTCCGCGAACCATCACTTCGTGGTTGCCGCGGCGCGCGCCGTAGGAGTTGAAGTCTGCCGGTTTTACGCCGAGCGACTGGAGGTAGAGCCCGGCCGGGCTGTCGGGCTTGATTGCCCCGGCTGGAGAGATGTGGTCTGTCGTCACGCTGTCGCC
>JBDNJF010000090.1:0-45368 GCA_041687955.1 Solirubrobacteraceae bacterium | reverse complement strand
TAAATCGGGGAGACAGGATTTGAACCTGCGACCGCCCGGCCCCCAGCCGGGTGCGCTACCAGACTGCGCCACTCCCCGTGGCCCTGCAACTCAGTCCAAGCGGGCGACGGGAATCGAACCCGCCCTAGAAGCTTGGAAGGCTCCTGTGCAACCACAACACCTCGCCCGCAGGCTTCGTAATCCTACCGCTGCTGGCGCTAGCCAGCGCTCTTCCGCCGCACCTTGATCAGCTGCGTCATCTGAACAGGGTGCAGTGAACAGAAGAGCTTGTATGTGCCGGGCACGTCGAAGCGACGAGTAAAAGTCTGTCCGGCTTTCATCCAATCAGAGTTGAACCCGCGCGGGCCATCAGCGACCGTCACGTCATGCTGGAGCACGCTGCCGAAGGCCCAGGTGACCGAGCCACCTTGGGCAATCGAGATGTTTCGCCGCGTGTAGAAAACATCGCCAACACTTAAATTCGCGCTGAGTCCTGCGGTCAACGTGCTACCTGGAGGCCTTGAGATTTCAACCGCGCGGCCTTTTGAATTAAGCCCGGTGAGCGGAACGGGAAAGACCGGCGCCCGGCTGCGGCCTTTGGTTTTCGTACCGACCTGCTTGAGGTCAGCGGGAAGCGGCGTGCAGCTGCTGGACGGCGAATCATCGCGGGCAATGTAAACCAGCATCAGCCCCATCACGCGGGTATGGGGAAACTGCGCGTCGTAGATCGAGGAGAGCTTCAGCTCTTCGCCTGCTCGCACCGCTATCCCGGTACTACTTGCAATCCGGCTCATGTTAATCGGCCCGGGCTCATGCAGAACCGGCTTGACCTGGTAAAACGGGTTGTTAGCAGCTCCCCAAGTAGGAAGTGAGCGGTAGAGCGCCCTGTCACCGCAGGCCGGCTGGCTCAGCGTCAGCTCTTTGGCGCCGCCGTGAACGTGGCCAAGCCCGGCAACGATACGGCCGTTGAAGGGCGCCTTCAGTGTTTGTGTGCGCACGTCTGATGAGCCCGGCTTGCCTCCTCCGGGAACGCTGTAAACCAGTCCCTGAGCGCGCCGCGACGCATCGAAGGTCATCGGCTTGACCGGCTTTAGGTTGGGGTTCGTGTCCCACGTCAGGCGCCAGCGAATTTTGACCGAATCGGTCTGCGCGCGGTGGTTCATCAGCATCCAAACCATGTACCACTTCTCAGCCGCGTCAACTGGGTAGCCGTAGCCGGGCGGCAGCTTCATCACGGCTCGCTCTTCACCATCGCCGTAGAACGGCGTAATTCCTGCCGGGCCGCCGTAGGCAGCAAAGACGATGTGGTGGAGCATGATCCGGTTGATTGGCACCTCCTTGCCGGTTTTTACATCGACGACGTCGACCGACATCGCGGTGATGAAACCGGCGCCAACCGGCCGATCAACTTTCAGTGGCGGGCCGTAGGATGAATCTCGCTCGACCGAGTAACCGCCGACCGTGACCGGCGCTGAAGTGAAAGTCATTTGAACCGGTGAAGCGATCGCTGTTCCACTTAAGGCGAGTAGCGCAGCGGCCAGCAGCGGCACAATCAGAAGCCGTCTCTTCTCCATTGAGAGAGTGTAACTCGCTGTCGGTGCGATCGGCCCCGTTAGTTAAAGAGCCGCGATCTCAGCTTCAGAGTCGGTCTTTGCGCCCTTCAGCAGGAAGAAGGCCAGTAGCGCGCCGACCACGCAGACCAATGCGCAGAAGATCATCGCCGCGCCGCCACCGTTGTCGAATGCTTTGTAGACGATCTGAACTGCGCTGTCGGAGAGCGTCGAGGTTGGCTGCGAACCAACCAGCACGTCGAGCAGTTTTGTCTGTGCCGTGCCGCTTAGGGCAGCGCTATTGGCAGGCTCGTCGAAGGTCCGCACGGCGACGTTCTGGAAGACGGCAGTTGAGACAGCAACCCCGAGCGAGCCGCCGATCATGCTCATCGCCTTAAAGACGCCCGAGGCAACGCCCTCGCCGGCGCCGGATGAGCCAACAGCCAGCTCCGCGGCCGGTGTGATCTGCAGGCCGATCCCTGCGCCTACGAGGATGAAGCCCGGAAGCAGCTCGGCGTAGCTTCCGCCAAGGCCTGTTAGGAAGACCGTGCCAACGCCAAGGATCACCATTCCGAGCGCGATCGGCAGCCTGTAAACCTGCCTTTGGGTTAAGTGTTCACCAAGTACGTTGACGGCCAATACAACGAGCGTCGCCGGCAGCAGCAGCGCGCCAGCCTTCAGCGCGCCGTAACCCATCACTACCTGCAGGTAGAGCGCCATGATGAAGATCACGGCCGAGAAGACGATGTTCGCAAGCAGATTGGCCGAGACGGCGCCCATGAAAGCCGCACGGCGAAATACAGAAAGCGGCACAAGCGGCTCCTTGGCGCGCGCCTCAACGAGGACAAAGAGCGCGAAGAGCGCAACCGACCCACCGAAATAGAGCAGCAGCTGCGATGCGCTGGCGGAGTCGCACTTGACGAGCCCGTAGGAGAGCATCACTAGCGCGCCGGTGACAACGACCGCTCCGGGAATGTCGAGCTTCGCCCCTTCACGTGTGTTGAAGGTCTCAGGAGTCGTCTTGATCACAAGCCAGAGTGCGGCAATTCCTAGCGGCAGATTGATCCAGAAGATCGCAGCCCAACCGAATGCTTCGATTAGGCCACCACCGATCAGCGGCCCAAGGCCCTGCCCGCCCCAAGCAACGGCGATCCAGATCGCGATTGCTCGCGCACGCTCATTGACCGGGAACTGAACAGCGACGATCGCCAACGACGAGGGAAGAATCGCCGCGGCGCCGATTCCTTCGATCACGCGTCCGACCACTAGCTGCTCGGTGCCGTTTGCACTACCGGCAACGACCGAGCCAACCAGCAGCAGCACGCCGCCGGCCACGAAGACAGCCCGGCGCCCTTTCATGTCGCTGAGCCTGCCACCGAGCACGATCAGCGAACCGGCGAGGAAGTAACCGTTTACAGCCCACTGCAGGCTGTCCATCGAGCCACCGAAAGCCTTGCCGATCGTTGGCAAGGCAATCGAGATGTCGGTTGCTGTAAGCCAAACTAGGCCGGTCAGCGTGCAAAGTGCCAGCAGCGACAGCCAGCGCTTCGGATTGACGTTGTCGGCTACAGCAGCGGTTGTCATTGGCGGCAGGCTAGCGAGAGCCCCTGACGCATCCGCCGCGCGCTCTAACTTTTCATTGCGTGATCCTCGATCCCGTACAGACTCCGCTCTGGCTAGACCTAGCGGCGGTAACGACCTCCGCGCTCGGCGGCTCACTAGTAGCGGTGCGGGCAAAGTTCGACATCAGTGGCGTCGTTGCGCTGGGAATTCTCACCGGACTAGGCGGCGGCCTGCTTCGCGACGTCCTCCTCAATCAGCTGCCGGTCGCACTAAAAAATCCGTGGTACATCGTTGCCGCGGTGGTCGCTTCGGCGCTGGTCGCAGTGCTCGCCCATCAGGTAACGAGGCTTGCTTGGCTGCTGCTGATCTTCGACGCCGCTGCGCTCGGCCTCTACGGCGTAACCGGTGCAAATAAGGCGCTCGTGAACGGGATCAGCCCCGTGCCGGCGATTCTCGTCGGCTTGATCGCAGGGCTTGGTGGCGGCGTTATCTGCGACCTAATGACGGCAAAACCTCCAGCAATCTTCCAGCGTGGTTACCTCTATGCGACGGCAGCCCTGATCGGACTGATTTTCTACGTTGCTGCAATCAGGCTCGGTGCGCCCGCAGCTGAAACTGCGATCGTCGCGACGATCATCATCGTCAGCCTCCGCATCATCGCGCGCCTACGCGACTGGAAGGTGCCGCAGCCAGTTGACTTGCCAAGCGAGCTCGTCAAGCGACGCGACAGCGACTAGCTTCGTTCAGGCGACAGCCAGAGTGGGTGCGTCAGCCATCACGGCGTCGAACGCGGCCAAAACTTTGTCGGCCGTTGCGATGTTGGCGTTGTAGCCCATCAGGCCGAAGCGCCAGATCGCGGGAGCACCGGGCAGCCCGCCGCCGATCTCGATTCCATGCTCGCGCAGCATCTGCCTCTGCACGACTGGGCCGTCGATTCCCTCGGGGACGAGCACTGCCGTTAGCTGCGGCAGCTGGTGGGCCGGGTCGGCAAGCAGTTCCATGCTGCGCTCAGCCATCGCTGCCTGCAGGTGTCCGCCGGCCTCGGCGTGCCGTGCCCAGCGAGCCTCAAGCCCCTCGTTGAGAACTTCGCGCAGCGCCTCGTGGAATCCAAAGACGAGCGGCGAGGGCAGCGTGTGATGGTAGGCCGCCGGGCGAGTTAGCCAGTAGGCCTCCAATAGTTGTGGGTCGAGGTAGAAGGTGCTTGGCTTTGGCTGGCTGCGCATAAAGTCAAGCGCACGCTGCGAGATTGAGATCGGCGACATGCCGGGGCTCATCGCCAGACATTTCTGTGAGCAGCTGTAGGCGTAGTCCACGCCCCAGTCGCTGAGCGCCACTTCGATCCCGCCCAGCGCGGTGACGCAGTCGGCCATCAGGAAGGTGTCATTGCCTTTCATCGCTTCTCCGAGCTCGGCGAAGTCGTGGCGAACGCCAGAAGATGTTTCAGCGTGGACGACCGCCATTAGGCGCGCGTCGGGGTTCGCTGCCAAAGCATCAAGCAGGGCTTCATTCGCTACCGCCTGGCCCCAGTCGGCTTCGACCGCGACGACGTTAGCGTGGTAGCGGCTAGCAATTTCAACAAGGCGGCGGCCAAAGTAACCGTTGACGCCGATGATCACAGTTGAGCCGGGCTCTACCAGAGCGGCAATACCGGCTTCCATGCCCGATGTCCCTGTAGCGCTGATCGGCAAAGTCATGCCGTCACCCTCGTCGCGCTGGTAGACCCTTGCCGTCATCGCAGCGAGCTCAGTCAGGATCTCGAACATGTCCGGGTCGAGGTGACCGAGCAGCGGCTTGCTCAGCGCGCTCAAGACCCCGGGACTAATATTTGCCGGCCCGGGGCCACAGAGCAGTCGCGGTTCGACGTTGATTGCTTCGATTTGAGAATTTGTCATTCGCGTAGCCTGCCCGTTCGAACAAATAGGATCAATAGCTGAAACTATAAAATTTTCGCCCAACTCATTGAGTTGACGCTAAAAGTGCCGTAATCACTGGATTGTCGATCAGGCCGCAGAGCGGCGGTCTTTTGACAGTCGCCGTGGTGGTGTGGTTCACTGCGCCGCTCGCACTGCAAAGGAGAAGACCGCCATGACAATGCCCCACCGCCTGCACCGTTCTGAGCTAGCCGTCCCCGGCAGTAATGAGCGCATGCTCGAGCGCGCCCCTGACGCGGGAGCCGACGTCGTCTTTCTCGACCTTGAGGACGCAGTCGCCCCCGACGACAAAGTTCAGGCGAGGCTCAACGTGATCGCCGCCCTTGGCGACCTCGACTGGTCGGCCTGCTCAGTCTCGGTCCGCATCAACGGCCTCGACACCTACTGGTGCTACCGCGACATCGTTGACGTCGTCGAGCAGGCCGGCAAGAACCTTGACGCGATTCTGATCCCGAAGGTCAGCAGCGCTGCCGACGTGCACCTAGTCGCAACGATGCTGGAGCAGATCGAAGCAGCGATGGGGATTAAGGATCCAATTGCGCTTTACGTGCTGATCGAAACCGCAGCCGGGATGGCCAACGTTGAAACGATCGCGCAGTCGCACCCCGAGCGGCTCGAAGCTCTGGTCTTCGGCGTTGCTGACTATGCCGCCTCAATTCAGTCCTCGACGACCAACATTGGTGGCGTCAGCGCCGACTACTCGGTCCTGACCGACCCAGCCGAAGAGGGCGGCGAGCGAGAGGCATTCTGGGGTGACCCTTGGCACTACGCGATCGCCCGCATGGCAGTTGCCGCGCGGGCAAACGGTCTACGCCCAATCGACGGGCCGTTCGGTGATTTCTCCGACCCTGAGGGCTACATTTCGGCCGCCCGCCGCGCTGCGATGCTCGGCTGCGAAGGCAAGTGGGCAATCCACCCCTCCCAAGTCGATCTCGCAAACGAGGTCTTCACGCCAGCCGAGCACGTGGTTAGCCGCACGCGGCGCATCCTCGAAGAGATGGAGATCGCCGCCTCCGAAGGCCGCGGCGCGGTCTCTCTCGACGGCCGTCTGATTGACGCCGCCTCGATCCGCATGGCCGAGAACCTGCTCGCCAAGGTCGAGCAGATCGGCGAGCGCGACGCGATGCTGGCCCAGAGCCGCTCCGAGCGCGAAGCTGCATCCAAGTAGCTGAGCGTTCAGCTACGCCAGATCCCGCGTGATAAAGCGCGCCGCGCCGGCGCCAATCACTAAGGCCAGCCAAGCGGCGACCGCCACCAGCGCAACCCCCAGCGCCAGCGTGGCGATGTCGCCGGCAATCGCGTCACCGATCGAGCTTATCGCCGAACCAAGGCTGTACTTGCCAACCGTCGGGATCTCCTGAAGGCCCGCGTCCACGCCGAGCGCGAGTACCAGTGCCGCAACAATCCCCGCCGTATAACTGCGAAATAACAGGGCGAGCCCGAAGGCGAAGAGACCCCAGATGATCGCTTCGACGCCGCCGCTTAGCATCGACTCAAGCTGCGCTGAGAACGGCAGATTAACGCCCCCAACAGATGCCATGACGGCTTCGATCGCGAGCGTGATCGCCAGCGACAGGATTACGTAGACGCTAAGCAAAGCGAGCGCGCTGAAGACCTTCACAAGCACCAATCGAGCGCGCGACGGCTGGTTAGTGGCGGCGAGCCGCAGCGTTTTGCTCGCGAATTCGAGCCCGAAGGTCCAAGCGCCCAGCACGATTGCGCCGACCGTGACAACTATCGACGCGATCGCTGCCGGGACCTCGTAATAAGCGCTTGAAGTCCCCTGTGCTGGACCGACGATTACGACCACGACGGCGCCGATCACGACCAGACCGACAGTAATCAAAAGCGCAATCCTCGGCGCTGGCAGGCTGCGGACTTTCAGTAGCTCTGAGGCGAACATCAGGCGCCGCTCGGATCGTCGGCATTTAGACCAAGGAAGACGGACTCAAGGTCTGCGCTCTGCGGGCGTAGCTCATCCGGATAAATCTCGGCGCCAGCCAGTAGCTCTGCGATCGCTGACCCGGGCCGGGCTCCCGTCTCTACCGCTATCGCGCCGCTCTCCAGATGCTCGGCCTCCAGGCCAGCTGCGGCCAACGCCGCCAAAGCTGCCGCCTCGCGGCCAGCTGGGACGCGCAGGATCATTCCACTGCCCGTAACAATCGAATCGATCGAACCTTCGGTTATCAGTTTCCCGTCACGGATGATCACTAGAGAGTCAACAGTCCGCTCGATCTCGTCGAGGACATGCGAGGAGAGAAGAACCGTCATCCCACGAGCCGGTAGCGAGCGAATCATCTCTCGCATCCCAACAACTCCTTCGGGGTCGAGGCCGTTGATGGGCTCGTCTAACACGACCAGCTCGGGTTCGTGAACTAGCGCTAGCGCCAAGCTCATCCGCTGGCGCATCCCAAGCGAGAAGCTTTTGACTTTGTCGTCAGAGCGCGACGAAAGCCCAACCATCTCCAATGCTGCCTCGATCTTCGGGTCGCGGCGCCCGATTCCAAATGCCGAAGCCTGAATCTGAACATTTTGGCGCGCCGTGGCGCGCTCGTAAAGCGCCGGCAGCTCGATGTGAGAACCGGTGCGGCGCACGGCACCTGCGAACGCAGCAGTGCCCTGCCTTGCCCCGAACAGCTCGATCTGGCCAGCATTAGGCGCTGCGAGCCCGAGCAGCAGCTTCATCGCAGTCGACTTTCCAGCTCCGTTTGCCCCAAGTAGCCCGGTTACGGAGCGCTCAGCCACCTCAAAACAGAGCCCATCGACGGCCTTGCGCGAGCCGTAACTTTTAGTTACCGCGTCAAAGCTGAGGATGTTCGCCGTCACTGGAGGCAGATTATCGATTGCGCCTGCCATCCGCGGCTATAGCGAGCACCGCAAGCAAACAAGTGAATCAAGATTTGAGCGGGGAACCGAGGAATCGAACCTCGAGCAAGGGTTTTGGAGACCCCTATGTTGCCATTACACCAGTCCCCCAGGTGCGCCGCTGACAATAGCCAGCCGCGAGCGCGACTGGAGGGCGGCTGCCTTCAGCGCGGCGGCAGCGCAGGCGGCGGCTTGCTGATCCCATCGTTGCCCCAGATCAGCCAGCTCGCCGCCAACGCGAGAAGGATTCCTAGCGCAGTGTTGAGCACGCGGTAGCCGGCCAGCGCCAAACCGCTGTAAAAGACACTGCTGATCATCAGCAGCGCAGTTGGCGTGAGCAGCATCACCAGCCAGTGATAGCTGCGCTCGCGCATTGCGAAAAGCGCGAATGCCGCCAGCGATGCCGCGGTGGCCAGAACCCACGGGTCGCCTGTCAGAAAAACGAATGCCGCGGCGATCGTAATTCCAATCAGCGAACCTGTTGAGCGCTGAATACTCCGGACTCGGCTTGCGTGAGGGTCAGGCTGAAGGATCGCGAGGATTGTCAGCGTCACCCAGTAGCCGTAGGAGAGGTCGATCAGGCGGTAGGCGAGAACCGAAGCGGCTGTAGCGATGCCGATTCGAAGCGCGTGATGGCGCAGCACCGGCCCAGTGCAAAGCGCCGACCAGGCTGCGCCGAGCGTTGCGCGGATCCCCGGCCAGGTTGCCGCTCCCCCTTTCGGCGCCGGGCCGCCACCAGCGATCAGCATCAACACCAGCGCTGCTGCGCCGCCGACGGCAACCGCCGCGATCGCTGGGCCAAGCGGCTGGGCTGGTAGGCCATTGGTGATGATGAAAACAGCGCCGAGCGCAAACCCAGTTAGCGCGCCGTGCTTTCCTGCCACGCGCAACGTCGACCAAGCGCCAGTCCAGAAGAAGGTTGCGACGACGCAGGCCGCAATGCTCGGCTGCGTAACGTCGGCCAGGGCGACCGCGGCAACTGAGCCAACGAGGCAAAGCAGCCCCCACGCCCAGCGGTCGCTCACGTCGCGGCCAGGAACGGCGAGCGCCACATTGAGGCCACCTAGCGCGGCGAGCAATCCGAGCGTTGGCTCACCAGTCGCGAGCCCAATCAGCAGCGCAGGGGCCACCGCGAGCATCCCAGCTAGTGCGATCCCAAAGTCAATTTCGCGTTCGTCAACGCGGAAGACCTCGCCGGCAAGCTGCTCCAGCTGCTCTTCCTCAGCGCGCGCGGTCACCTCGATAAGTTACACCGCTTGCAGCTCAAAGCAGAACCCAAGCCCGAGCAAGCGCGCCGTCCTAATCGGTCTCTGAAGTGGCTGAGCTACGAGCGAGGAAATCCAGAACCGCGTCAGTGACGAGTCGGTAACTTGGTTCTTCGTTGAAAGCGTGAGCTACATCGAACTCAAGAAGCTCAGCGCCGAGATCGTCAGCAAGGGGCCGCAGGACGCGCGTTGGCGTAAAGCGATCTTGGCTCCCAGCGACGACGAGCGTCGGAACGCTTGCGGGACCGACTGCATCGCGCGAGCCCAGCATCGCTGCGGCGAGCACCGCCCAGGACTCATCTGAGCGGAAACCAGCGCCGCGCTCAAGAGCCTCAGTTGTCACGCTACTCGAATACAAACCATCCGGGGGACCGAAACCTAGGCGCGTGGCAAGGGTGACGCTGAAGGCCGCGCCGAGCATCCGGATCGAGTGCCGCGGGTCGCGGACAGCGTCGCCGAGCACCACCGGCAAAGCCCTGTCGGCGGGGCGGGCATTAAAAGAACCAACGCCTGAACCTTCCGTCGGCGGCTCGCGCGCAGCGCCATCAGTCCGCCGAGAGAATGGCCGACGAGGGTTGGGGGCTCAGCACAAAGATCGATCTGCTCGTCAAGCGCCGCGTCGATCGCCCCTAGGCCCCTTCGATCGAGCTGGGCAATTCTGCTGCTGCGAACCGGAAGCTCAAGAATTTCGCTCGTGTAACCCCCTTCCTCGAGGGCGGCTGACACGTCTTCAAAGGCCGCCGCTTTGGTCCACGCTCCGGGAACAACGATCGCGTGCTTCTGACCGGGGGCTGGGCTCATATGCCGGACAGTACCGCGCATCGGTGGGCTGATCACGATGACGACGAACTACTTTTCAATCTAGCCGCCATTGCTGTCGCCTTTGCTGATGCGGGCGAAGGGACTCGAACCCCCACAGCCTTTCGGCCACCGGGTCCTAAACCCGGCGCGTCTACCAATTCCGCCACGCCCGCGCGGCACAAATCGTAGCGCCGCTGGCATGTAGCCATAGCTCGCGGTATCGTCGCAAGCAATGAAGCGCGTTTTTCTGGAAGGCGAAGTAATTATTGAGCACCCCAACCGCGAAACGGGTGCCAGCTTGGCAATGCGGGCAGCAGTTGTTGTGGTGCTGATCCTCTCTTCGCTGCTGATTGGGGTCATCACATTTGGCGGCTGGAGTGCTCTGGCAGGAATGAAGCCGGTCTGCGTCGTCTGGATTTTCCTTGATCTTCTGTTCGCTTTCTACGTTTGGAAGTGGTCGCGGGGCCTGCTGCCGGTGGTCGCGACGCTGGCGATGATGATGGCCGTCTTTGGCATGATCGCGATTCCAAGTTGGGTTGATCGCGAAGCGGCCGGATATGCGCAGCCAGCGCTCAGCTCGGGCACGCTTGGAAGCCTTACAGCGATCCTTGTAGCGCTACAAGTGCTGGTGATCTTTGCCTCGATGTACGCGTTCAGCCAGAAATGGAACGTCGAAGTGGAGCATTTGATCGGCGAAGAGGGCGAAGTTTTGCCTGCTGGCGCCTGACCGACCATTTGGGCGCCTACGATGTGATTGCCTTGCCCGGGTGGCGGAATGGTAGACGCGGGGGCCTCAAAAGCCCTTGTCCGAAAGGATGTGCGGGTTCGACTCCCGCCCCGGGTACTTCAGTTTCGTTTAACGGCGGTAGCGAATCAGTTGCTGCGAGGCGCCTTCGCTGAGCGTGTAGTAGCCGCGGCACTTCGGGTCAGCGGCGACCGCTTCGCCCTGAGGCTCGGCCTCCAAGAGCCGCGGAGAAGGCGAGCCCGCCAGCGCGTCAGCTACCGACGAGCCGATGTAAGCGTCTAGCGCGAAATAACGCTTAACCAGCACCGTGCGCCCGTCTGGGCAGGAGTCAGCGCCGACGACGTCGCCGTAGCTGAGTTCGCGAACGAAGCTGAGCGTTGCGCTCTCGCCAGCGAAGCTCGGCGCTCTCGCTCGGTAGACCCGCGAGCGCGCTTCGCGCTTCGTGATCAGGTAAAGGTCGTTGCTGCTCGGATCGACAATCAGCGCTTCGGCGTCGCGAGCGCCGTCAGCGTAGACCAGCTCGACCGAGCTCGTTGGCGAGGGCGCAAGCTGCGCCCCGTCGGAGAAGCCCGAGAGGTTTGGTTCGGCCGTGCGGTAGACGCGAACCGAGCTGCGGACGGCGTCGTTGTCACCAATGTCGGCGGCGTAAAGCCAGTCGGCCGCGCCGGTTGGCCCCGGCCCGCGCGCAATGTCCTCCCAATCGATGTTGCTTGCTCCTGCGAGAGGCAGAGTCGCCCTCAGCTGGACTCGCCTGCCGAGCGCGTAGAGACTTGCGGCGCCGCCGCTGTCGTTGTGGGTCCAGACAACGCCAGGGTTGTCGCTACTGGCCGCCAAGCCGGATGCCTCAGCGATCGGAGGCGGCGCAGCACCAAGCGCGATGCTGCGCGTAGCGTTCGCGGTTCGGCTGGCGCGGTTCGCACTCTCGCTCTTGGAAGGCTCTGAGCCAACGGAAATGCTCAGCGACGAGCGGTCGAACTGAATCTTCCCGCTGACGACCAGCACGGCGAAGATCGCGGCGACGAGGACTGCAGCTGCAAAGAGGCGCCTAAGCACGACTAGATGCTCAGCGCGGCAGGTTCATGCCAATTAGCTTCGGCAGCTTCGTGATCGCTGCCGTCACGGGGCCGGGTTTCTCGCCCCGCCGATCGGCGTCGTCGCTGCGAATCAGCGCGCCACGGATTAGATTGCCACCGATCGAACGAGCCGGCTCGGGCGGGAAATATTTGACCTTCGGCTCAACCAGCGGGCAGCTTGTAGTTTCGTCGTCGGCGCCGAGCGCAAGGCCACTGAGAATCCTGCCGCCAAGGTTGGAAGGACCAACGCCGTGACCGGTGAAGCCCCAGCCGGCGTGAACGGCGCCGCTCGTGCGGTAGATCGGAAGCGAATTGGGGGCCACGTCGATCGGGCCGCCCCAAGCGTGGGTGATTGCGCGCCCTTCGAGCTGCGGGAAGAAGCGGCGCAGCGTTGCCGCCGTCTGCTCGACCATCTCCGGGTCAAGATCGAGCCTGGGATCGTGTTTGGCGCCGTTGGCGACCCTTCCCCCACCCCAGCCAAAGGCGATTCGGCCGTCGTTTGTGGTGCGAAAGTAATGCAGCATCCGACGGCAATCACTTAGCGCTTCGCCGCCAACCCAGCCGATCTCCTCCAAGACGTCTGGCACTGGCTCGGTTAGCACCATGTGGCTAGAGGCAACGCTCAGCTCGCGCGCGAAGGTTGGCCAACGCAGCGTGCGCCAGTTGACCGCGAGCACAGCCGAATCAGCGTGCACGCGGCCACGCTCCGTGCGGACGGTGACGCGGGGGCCGTGCTGCTCAATCTCAGTTACCGCGCTCTGTTCGAACAGCTTCACGCCGCGCGCAAGCAGCGCAGCGCGCAGCCCGAATGCCAGCCGCGCCGGCTGAACTGTCGCGCCAAAAGGCTTGAAAGCGGCGCCACGGAACTCGGCGGAATAGCAGATTTGAGCCATCTGATCGGGCGTTAGTTCGACGATCTCGTCGTCAATCCCAAGCCGACTTAAACCCCACATCGCCTCGCGCCAGGCGCCGTCCTGGTTTGGCGAAGTCGCGATCTCAAGGTGCGCTACCGCTTTGTACCAAGCGTCAACCTTCTCGCTTTTGCAGAAATCACCAACGGCGACGATTGATTGATCGGCCAGCTCAGCCAGACGGATAGAGCGCTCGGGCCCAAACTTCTCTGCCAGCGACGGCACGTGGTCCCAGTAGCCGTTGACGAAGCCACCGTTGCGGCCGCTTGGGCCGTGGCCAGCCAGCCCGGACTCAAGGATCACGATTCGCAGGTCGTTGTCACGGGCGAGCAGGTGCCACGCCGTCCACATTCCTAGGTAGCCCGCGCCGACGATCACTACGTCGGCGTCGGTCGAACCGCCCAGAGGCGGGCAGGGCGCTGGAGCGCCCGCTTCTTCTATCCACCAACCTTCGGCGCTGTGCTTCATGACGTTTAGCCTAGACGGCTAAGCCGCTGCGACGATCGCGAATAGCTCGTCGATGATCGCTGGCGGCGCAACGAGCACACCCGGGCCCTGCGCGCCGCTGGCATCGAGGGTCCGCAGCTGCAACCCCGCGCCTTCGCAGATCAGCAGGCCTGCGGCGGTGTCCCAGGCCTGCACCCCGCGCTCAAAGTAGGCATCGTAGCGCCCGGCGGCGAGCCAAGCGAGGTCCAGCGCGGCGCTGCCGCCGCGGCGAATGTCGCGCACATTGGGCAAGAGCTTCGCGACGATTGCCCCTTGCCCGAGCCGCACGGCCGGGTCGTAGCCAAAGCCGGTCGCGACCAGCGCCCGTTCCAGTTGATCACACTGCGACGCTGCGATTGGTTCTCCGTTCAGTAGCGGCCGATCACCCGCAACGACGCTGAAGAGGTCGCCACTCAGCGGGTCAAAGATCACCCCGACCTGCTGCTCGCAGGCCACCGAAACGCACCACTGCGGGATGCCATAGAGGTAGTTGACGGTTCCATCGAGCGGGTCCACAACCCAGCGCAGACCGCTCGTACCCAGCTTGTCATCGCCCTCTTCGCCAAGGATCGCGTCGTCCGGGCGGCGCGCCGCCAGTACAGCACGGATCGCCGCTTCAGCAGCAAGGTCGGCGGCGCTTACAGGGTCGGTCGGGGTGCTCTTCGATTCAACGCTGCTGTGGGCGCCGGATTGGTGAGCCAGAAGCTCGGCCGCGGCGGCGCGCGCCGCCTCTTCGGCGACCGCCAGCAGCTCAGCGCCGCTCACTTCGAGGCGCCGCCGAGCGGCGGCCGCGCCTGCGCCCACGGCCTCACCAGCTCAAGCTGGGCGGCGAGCCGCAGCAGCGTTAGCTCGTCGCCCGGCGCGGCGCCAAACTGGACTGAAAGCGGCAACCCGTTCGAATCAAAACCAGCCGGTACCGATGAGGCCGCCTGGCCTATCGCGTTCCAAACGCCGTACCACGGCACGCGTGAGGCGGCGGCGTTGAGCGTCCAGAGCGCGCCGCGGCCGTGAAGCTGACCGATCTTGAACGGCGCCCCTGCGGTGCCGGGCATCAGCACGGCGTCAGCTTTTTCGAAGATCGCGTTGATCTGCGTGGCAATCCTTGGCTCAGCGGCGCGAGCCTGCGCGAGCCTGCGGTCAGAGATCAAGCCACCTAGCTTGGCCATGTTCTTAGTGCGTCGCTCAAGCCGTTCAGGGTGCGGCAGCGCCCCGGCGTCGTCGGTCACCGAGCGCAGGTAGCGGGCAACTGTGCTCACGAAAGCAGCCAGCGGATAGTCGATCTCCTGCTCGAAGACGTCGTGGCCGAGCTCACGCAGCGCCGCGGCGGTGTCGTCGATCGCGGCTCGCTGCTCGGCGCCGAGTTTTGTCAGCGAACCCGGCGGCGGTTTCAGCGCGATCGCTATCCGCATAGGCTGAACAGGAGCGCTGAGCGCCGCGAGGTAGCCGCCCTCCGGAGCGCCGTCGGCGGTGGCGTCAAGGAAGAGAGCGGCGTCAGCGACGGTGCGCGAGAGCGGCCCATAAACGGTCATGCCGTTCCAACCGTCGAAATTATTTGGCCCAAGGGAAATGCGCTCGCGCTGGGTCTTGAGGCCGAAGAGCCCGTTGAAGGCGGCTGGGATTCGGACCGATCCGGCCCCGTCGGAACCATGCGCCACGCCGCAAAGCCCCGCCGCCGCCGCGGCGCCAGAGCCGCCGCTTGAGCCGCCAGCGGCGTAGTCGATGTTCCACGGGTTGCGCGTAGCGCCAAAGGCCAGCGTCTCCGTGAAAGGCCAGACCGTCAGCTCCGGCACGTTCGTCTTTCCAATGATGATCGCGCCCGCCTCGCGCAGCCGCGCGACTACGTCGGCGTCCTGGCCAACTGGGTTTGGGTCGGTAGCGAGGCTCCCCCAAGCGGTGCGCTCGCCGAGCACGTCGGTGTCGTCCTTGATCGCCACTGGCACGCCGCGCATTGGCTGCGAGCTGTCGGCGCCAGCGGCGTCGATCGTGTCGGCCTCTGCCAGCGCGGCGTCGGCAAAGACAACGCGGTAGGCGTTGATCAGCGGGTTGACATGTTCAATTCGCGCCAGCGTTGCTTCAACGAGTTGACGAGCGGTGATTGCGCCGCTTTGAATCATCTGGGATTGGACGGCTGCGCCTGAGTAGGTGAGGTCATTTTGATCCATAGTGCGCTGAACACTAGTCTCCCCGTCGTATGAGTTCCACGCTGCTAGCCGATGAACCGCGGCCCGCCTGCAGCGAAGCCGAACGGCTGGCAGCCGAAGCGCTCTGCGAGCAGCTTGCGCTGATTGGGCGCCGCGCGACCGTTCAGCCACTCTGGACTTACCCGCGCTGGTGGCTGGCACAAGCGATCTGCTCGGCGCTAGGCGTAGCCGCCAGCGTGATCTGCATCGGCGCTCCGCTAACTGGGCTAATCGTTGCTGTAGTCGCGCTCGTGCTCAGCCTGACTGACGGAACAAGGTTCGCCCCGCTTCGCCGCCTGACCGGCGCGCGCTCCAGCCAGAACGTGATCTCGCCGCCCATGTCGAAGGATGCAAACCGAGCGGTGACAGTTATCTTGACCGCCTCCGTCGATGACCGCCCAACCGCTCAAAACCGCTTTCTGCCGGCATCACTAATTGCAACCAACGCGGCCTGCATCGCGCTCATCGCGGCCTGTGCCTCGCTGCGCCTAGCCGAGATCGACGGCCTCCCGATATCGATCGCGCAAATGGTCCCCACGATCCTGCTGCTAGCGGCAATCCTCGTCTTCCAGGGGCGCGGCACGAGCGCGGTGGTGCGCGATCCAACTGCCGTCGAAGCAACATTTGAAATCGCCGCCCGCTTAGCGGCCGACCCGCCCGAAAACATCGCCGTCGCGATCGTATTCAGCGGCGCCGGCTCAGCGCAGGCTGCCGGACTGCGCTACTGGCTACGCAGCCGCCGCAAACGCTCGATGAAGCCGGCCGATATTGCGATCGTTCAGATTGAACCCTGCTCAGCGGGAGCGCCGAGCTGGTGGCGCCGAGACGGAATCGTGATCGCGACCGGGCTCCACCCTCAGCTGCGGCGCGCGGCGAGAGCAGCCGCCGCACAGGTCGACAGCTCGATCGAGCCGCGTGGCGGCGCAGACGCAACCGGCGCCGGAGTCGCGCGCGGCGACGGGTGGCCCGCGATCGCGATCGGCTCGCGTGAGCTAGAGAAGGGCGAAAAAAGCGCCACTGAGGACGTTGCTTCTGTCGTAGCCGAACTTGGTGAGGAGCTGATTCGCCAGCTGGACAACGAACTGAGCCCCAGCGTTGGCTCGGGCAGCCAGCTTTCGCAGCGCGCAGCTCGGCCTGCGTTAGAGCAGTCAGGGGGGCTGCGGTGAGCGCGGGCGTTGTGATCGCTGGCGGTGGCCTCTCAGCGCAGCGCTGCGCGGAAACGCTGCGTCAAGGTGGCTTTGCTGGCCCAATCACGATTGTCAGCAGCGAAGCGCACGCCCCTTACGACCGGCCGCCGCTCTCCAAGGCGCTACTTGCGGGGACAAAGAATGCGGGCGACGTCGCGCTGCGCCCCGCCGACTGGCACGCCGATCAGGAGATTGAGCTGCTGCTTGGCGACGCTGCCGGCGGGCTCGACGTCGAACGCCGCAAGCTGATCCTCGAATCCGGCGCCGAGATTGGCTACGAGCATCTAGTGATCGCAACCGGCAGCCGCGCGCGTGAGCTCCCGGGCGGCTCACGCTACGAAAATGTTCACACGCTGCGAACGCTCGACGACGCCCTGCGCCTGCGCGATGTTCTTGAGCCAGGCAAGCGGCTCGTGGTGCTCGGCGCCGGATTGATCGGCCAAGAGGTGGCGGCGACGGCGAAAGGCCGTGGCGCCGACGTGACCCTGATTGAGGCCGAAGCCTTGCCGCTGGCGCGCGCGCTCCACCCAGAGCTAGCTCAGTGGCTAGTAGACCTCCAGCGTGAAGAGGGCGTCGAGGTGAAGCTCGGCGTCCGCGTCGCTGAGCTGATCGGTGAGGGCGACCGGCTTCAGGCGTTGATACTTGACGACGGCTCACGCGTTGAGCTCGACGAGATGCTCGTCGCGATCGGCGTGACCGCGAACAGTGAATGGCTGCCGCAGCCGATTGAGGTGCTGACGGAGCGACCCGAAATCTACTCAGCGGGCGACGTTGCGGGCGGCGACCACTGGGAGCTGGCGGCCCACCAGGGCAAGGCAGCGGCACACGAAATCCTCGGCCAGGAACCGGCTCCTGTGCCCTTCACCGGCTGGTGGAGCGACGTTCATGGCGTTCGCATGCAAGGACTCGGGCAGCCAGCCGCGGGCGATCAGATTGTGTTCGAAGGCAGCCGCGACGAACGTGATTTTCATGCTCTTGTGAGCCGTGATGGGGTTCCCGTCGCCGCGCTCGCTGTAGGCCAGCCGCGCGAAATTCCTCGCTTGAGGAAACTGATCGCTGAGCACTCTTCAACCGAGCAAACCAAGGAGGCAGAATGACCCTAGTTCCGACGATTGACGAAGTTGCCTGTGCAGCGCACGGCGACTGCGTCGAAGTAGCGCCACAAGTGTTTCTTCTTAGCGGCCAAGTGGCCGAGGTCATCGGCACCGGCCCTGACGACCTGATTCTCGCCGCTGCCGAGGCCTGTCCTTCGGTTGCAATCGTCGTCACCGACAGCGCCACCGGAGACCAGGTTTACCCGTAGCTCTTTCGTTTGGCGGCTGCTTGACGGCGGCGCGAGCCGCGAGCCGTCATCATCGGTGGCTCCGCTCAACAAGGAAGGCTCCGATGCAAACCGTTATCACTGAGGACCGCGGCGCGGTCCGCCACCTGATTCTCAATCGCCCTGAGAAGCGCAACGCAATGAACGCTGAGATGATCCTTGCGCTCGGCGAGGCGCTTGAGTACGCCGCCAACGACCCCGAGGTGCGCGCCGTGGTGCTGCGCGGCGAGGGCGCAATGTTCTCCTCGGGCGTCGACTTCGCAAGCTTCTTGCCGCTAATTGAAGACCCCTCCCAGCTGCGCGGCTTCCGTCGCCCGATGATCGAAAGCTGGAATCTGCTCGAGGAGATGACAAAGCCGACTATCGCGCAGATTAACGGCGCCTGCATCGGCGGCGCGCTAGAGCTCGCGCTGGCCTGCGACCTGCGGACGATCAGCGACAGCGCAATAGTTGGCATGCCCGAGACCCGCGTCGGTTTGATCCCCGACGTAGGCGGCTGCTCGCGGCTCGCGGCGCTAGTTGGCGTTGGCCGCGCGAAGGAGCTGATCATGGCCTCGAAGATGATCAACGGCGCCGAGGCCGAGCGAATCGGCCTGGCTAACCGCGTCGCGCCGGCTGACGAGCTCGACGCTGCCACCGATCAGCTGGTAGCCGAGCTGCTGGCCTGCGCACCGATCGCCGTGGGCCTCTCAAAGCGCGTGATCGACGCCGCCGCAAAGCCGGCGCTGGCATCGACACTCGAGCAGGAGGTAGCCGCTCAGCAGCTTTGCGCAAGCAGCGCAGACTTCCGCGAAGGCGTGAGCGCCCTGAGCGAGAAGCGCGACCCGAACTTCAGCGGCACTTAAGCCATTGAAAGGCCGCCGCTGACGTTCAGCGTCTGGCCGGTCACGAACGAGGCGTCGTCGCTGGCAAGGAAGGCGATAGCTGCGGCAACCTCTTCCGGCTGCCCCGCGCGGCCCATTGCCGTCTTCGAAATCATCCCCTGCTGGAGCCGCTCGCCGATCTCGCCGAGCATCGTTGCGGCGGCTTGGAAGAGCGGCGTGTCAACCGGGCCAGGCGCTACCGCGTTGCTGCGCACGTTATAGCGGGCCGACTCCAGCGCGATCGCCCTCGTGAAACCAATTACACCAGCCTTGGCGGCCGAGTAAACGACCGAGCCAGGTGAACCCGTGCGGCCGGCCTCGCTGGCGACGTTGACAATCACGCCGCCTTTGCGCTCGTGCATCGCCGGCAGCACGGCGTGGGTGCAGTTGAAGACGCCTTTTACGTTAACGGCGAGCAGGAAATCCCACAGCTCCTCATCGGTATGAATGAAGAAAGCGAAGCGGTCGGTGCCGGCGTTGTTGACGAGAACGTCGATCGGCCCGTGCTCTGCGGCGACAGCCTCGAAGCTGCCATGGACGGCTGCGAAGTCAGTTACATCGAGCTCAATCGCGGCGCCGCTGATCTCGCCTGCGAGCTCCTGCGCAGCGTCGATCTGCAGATCGGCGACGACGACCGTCGCCCCTTCAGCGGCCAAGCGGCGGCAGGTTGCCGCGCCAATTCCGCTCGCTCCACCAGTCACGACAGCCAACTTCTTCTCAAGTCTCATGCGCTGAAACCTATACTCCGCGCCGATGCCCCTGCCTTCATCTGTTTCGATCATTGGTGCCAGCGGCGCCCTCGGCCAAGGCCTTGCGCTGCGCTGGGCCCAGGCCGGCGTGCCGCTCGTGCTCGGCTCGCGCGAAGCCCAGCGCGCCGCTGAGGCTGCCGCCGCGGTAGTCGCCGCCGTGCCCGGCGCCGCCGCTGAAGGCGCCGACAATCTGGCCGCCGCGTCAGCCTCGCCGGTCGTCGTTCTCTCTGTCCCCTTCAGCGCTCAGGCCACGACGCTCAAGCAGGTCAGCGAGGCGCTCAGCCCCGGCCAGCTGGTGATCGATGCCAGCGTGCCATTAGCCGCGCAGGTCGGCGGCAAGCCGACGCAGATGCTCGGGGTTTGGCAGGGTTCGGCCGCTCAGCAGGCCGCCTCACTGCTGCCTGAAGGAGTCCAAATCGTCAGTGCGCTGCACACCGTCAGCGCGGCGATGTTGGCCAATCCTGAACACAAGTTTGATGAGGACGTGCTCGTCTGCGGCGACGACAAAGAGCAGAAGGCAATCGCCTCAGAGCTGATCGAAGCGATCAGCGGGCTGCGCGCAATCGACGCCGGCCGGCTCGAGAACTCGCGCATCACTGAATCTCTGACGGCGCTGATGATCGGCATCAACATCCGCAGCAAATCGCACGCCGGCATCCGCATCACCGGGCTGTGAGCGGCGGCCCGGTAGTCGTACTGGCCGGGGGAACCGGCGGCGCCAAATTAGCCCGCGGACTGCTTGATCACGTGGGCGGAGATCTGGTCGTAATCGCAAACACGGCCGATGACATTGAGATTTATGGCGTGCCCGTCTCGCCTGACCCAGACCTGATCAGTTTTACCCTCGCCGACCTGATTGGCTCGCGCGGCTGGGGCATCGAAGGCGACACTTTCAGCGCGATGGACGCGCTGCGCCGCCACGGCACCAGCGTCTGGTTCAACCTTGGCGACCGCGACATCGCCTGGTGCGCTGAACGTAGGCGACTGCTCGAGCGCGGCAGCACACCGACGCGAGCAATGTCGCGCCTAACGAACGCGATTGGCATTCAGGCGCGCGTCCTGCCGATGACCAACCAGGCCGTCCAGACCGAGGTTTTCGCTCACGGTGGATGGCAGAGCCTGCAGCAGTTCCTGATCGCGGGGCAAGGAAAGGGGCCGGTCGACGGCGTCCGCCTGGTGGGGATCGAAGCGGCAAGGCCAAGCACCGACGTGCTCGAAGCGATTGCCAGCGCCCGGGCGATCATCATCGGCCCTTCCAATCCGGTGATCTCAATCGGTCCAATCCTCGAACTTAAGGGACTCTACGAAGCGCTACTCGAGGCCCCGGCGCCGCTGCTGGCCGTATCGCCAATAGTCGGCGGCGCGGTACTCAAGGGTCCAACGGCAGAGTTCATGGAGCACGCCGGACTGAGCGTCGACGCGGCCGGGATCGCCGCCGCCTACGACGGCTTAATTGACGGCCTGATGACCGATGAGGCGGTCGCCATCGAAGGGCTGATAGTGACGGTCGCATCAACACTGATGGATTCACCTCAGTCCCGCCAAATCGTCGCCCGCAACGCACTGGCCGCCGTCGACGCGCTATCTCTTTGAGCATGAGTCTCGTCGCCGTGCTGCCAGTCAAGCGCTTCACTGCCGCCAAAGTGCGGCTTGCGAGCGGTGGGCTCTCGTCGGCTCAGCGCTTGGCGCTCGCGACCGGAATGCTCAGCGACGTGCTCGCCGCGCTGCGCCGCTGCAAGCTCGTTGATGACATCATCGTCGTCACGAGCGAACCAGGCGCCGAGGCTTTGGCGCGCGGCGCCGGCGCCCAAGTGGTTGCCGACGACCCGAACGGAGGCCACAGCGAGGCCGCGCAGCGTGGAATCGACTGGGCCGTCACCGACGGCGCCTTCCACACGCTGCTGATCGCCAGCGACCTTCCAGCGCTTGACCCAGCCGAAATCGATTCACTGATCGAATCGCTCGCCGATGACAACGAGGTTGTGATCATCCCCGACCGCCACGGCAGCGGGACCAACGCTTTGATCCTCACCCCGGCCAATGTGATCAGCCCCGCATTCGGCGAGGGCAGCTGCCAGCGCCACCAGCAGATTGCCGCTGAGGCCGGGGCGCAGGCGCGGGTAGAGACCAGCTTCGGAATTGGGCTAGACGTCGATACCGCCGATGATCTCGACGCCCTCACGGCGGCGCTTGAAAGCGCCGACGCCAGCGTTGCTGCGTTCACTCGCTCAGTGATAGGGCGGCTCGGCGCGCGGTGAACCGGATCGAGCTGCTTCCTGTTCTAGGGCTAGCGGAGATCAAACCGGGCGATGACCTCGCGAAGCTTCTGAGCGGGGCGCTAGAGCAGCCCCTCGGCGCCGATGATCTGCTCGTCGTGGCGCACAAAATCGTCTCCAAGGCTGAGGGCTCAGTCATCGACCTGGCCGAAGTTGAGCCCTCGCCAAGAGCGGTCGAGATTGCTGAGCGCCAAGGCCGCGACGCACGCCACGTCGAAGTGATCCTCCAGCAAAGCTCCGAGATTATTCGCGACAGCGGTGAGCTGCTGATCTGTCGCACCCACCATGGCCTGATCTGTGCCAACGCCGGCGTCGATGGCTCCAACTCCGGCGCTGACGGTCGCCTCGTCTTGCTGCCGCGTAACCCTGACGCCAGCGCCCGCTCGCTGCGGGCAGCGCTCCCCGGCCGTCCAGCGGTAATGATCACCGACTCCTTTGGCCGCGCCTGGCGCCTCGGGCAGCTCGACGTGGCGATTGGGCTCGCGGGCCTAGAGCCGCTCGACGATTGGCGCGGCCGAAGCGACAGCGAAGGCCGCCCGCTGAGCGCAACGCTAATTGCTGTCGCCGATCAGGCCGCCGCAGCGGCTGACCTTGTGCGCACCAAGGACGGCTCTTGCCCGGCGGTGATCGTTCGTGGCCTCGGACGATTGATCAGCAAGGACGATGGTCCGGGTGCACAGGCGCTACTGCGCCCGCCGGCTGACGACCGCTTCCTTTAGCCGCTGAGCGCATCGACGCGCCAACGGCGCGCGCCGCCAGGTGTTTCAACCTCAACCTCGGCCCCCGGCGCCTTGCCTAGCAGCGCCTGCGCCACTGGAGACTCGCTTGAGAGCTTGCCCTCGGCCGGTTTAGCTTCGGTCGGCCCGACGATCGTGAAGCTCTGCTTCTTGCCTGTTTCTAGATCTGTCACCGTCACCGGCATTCCAAAGGCGACGACCTTGGCGTCGCCATCAGCTTCAACGACGACGGCGCTGCGCAAGCGCTCACGCAGGCGCAGAATCTTCGTCTCCATGTGCGACTGATCGTCTTTGGCGATGTGGTACTCGGCGTTCTCTTTCAAGTCGCCCTCTTCGCGCGCTGCCTGAATTCGCTTTGAGAGCGCGGCCCGCTTGGGCCCTTCGAGCTCGGCCAACTCTGCCTCCAAGTCCTTCAGTCCCTTGGGCGTAATCGCCTGCTGATCGTCGCTAAGCCCGGTCATGCCGTCACCGCCTGGGTCGTCTCTGCGAGTGGATAGTCGCGCCTTTCGCCGTAAAGCGTGTCGCGTTCAAAGGCCGGTCGGCCGGCGCGATGCGCGGCTGCGATCAACTCGGCAGGCTCAAGGCGCACGCCGTGGTAGCTGCCAGCCAATCGGCTGATGTTCTCCTCCATCAGCGTGCCGCCAAGATCATTTACGCCCCAGCGCAAAGCTTCGGTAGCAGTTTCGAGCCCCATCTTTACCCAGCTGGCCTGCAGGTTGGGGATCGTCTTGCCGAGCGCCAGGCGGAATACCGCTGTGTGAGCCAGGTTTGCCTCGCGGCTAATCTCCTCGATTCCGTGCGTGCGACCAAGCAGCGTGTGGAAAGGAATGAATGAAAGCGGCACAAATTCGGTAATTCCACCTGTTCGCTGCTGTAGCTCGCGGATCACGCGCATGTGCTCGGCCAGCTCCCACGGCTCTTCGATGTGGCCAAACATCACGGTGCTCGTTGAGCGGAGCCCGGCGCGGTGACTCGCTTCGATGATCTCCACCCAGCGCGCTACTGGCAGCTTGTTTGGGCTAATCCGCTGGCGCACGCCGTCGTCGAGGATCTCGGCTGCCGTGCCGGGCGTGGAGCCCAGGCCGGCCTCAGCCAACCGCGCGAACACTTCTGCAGCCGGTAGCCCTGAGATGTCGCACATGTGCGCAATTTCCATCGGGCTGTAAGCGTGAAGGTGCAGCTGCGGCGCGGCCGCCTTTGCAAGCCGCAGCCAGCCGAGATAATCCTCAAGCTGCCACTGCGGGTGGATACCGGACTGAATGCACAGTTCGCTGGCACCGAACTCGGTCGCTTCGCCGATTCGCCGCACGAACTCTTCTTCATCGATCGTGTAGGCATCGGGTGAGCGGCGGCTCTGGCCGAAACCACAAAAGCCGCAGCCGACCGTGCAGACATTCGAAATGTTGATGTTGCGGTTGACAACAAAGCTGACCTTGTCGCCGGCGAGTTCCACTCGTAGCTCATCGGCGGCCAGGCGAATCTGCTCGATTGCTTCCGGCCGCGTCTCAGCGAAGAGCGCCGTTATTTCTTCTGCGCTCAGCGCTTCGCCGGCGCGCCCCTTCTCGATTGCCGGACCGACAAGATCAGCGTTGATAGCGAACGGCGCCTCGCTGCGACCGGAGCCGCCGCGTGGAATGAAGCTCCAGTATTTAGCGCGGATCGTGTCGAGCACGGCCGGCGCCGTCCATTCAGGACCGATGTACTGCGAGTAGACGCAAAGACGCTCGGTCAACGCGACACCATCCTCGAGCAGCCGCGCGCGGACTTGATGGGGCGACGGGAACGGCTGCTCAGGCGATATGTGGTCGCCATTAGCGGAGAGGCCACCAAGGTCGGTCGCGCCGGCGCTGACGAGGCGAGGCCAATGCTCAGAGAGGTTGGGCGGAACCTGCACGCCAACACCGGGCAGCTTGGCGCGCGCGTAGACAATTAGCTCCTCGAGCTGCTCTATCGAAACGCCCGTCGCCCAGTCAGGAAGCTGAGCACCATTGGGCTCGCCGATTCCGGTCTCCCAGAAGCGCGTCGCAGCAATGTCAGCTAGCTCGCCGACGTCCTCGCCGTAATAAGAGTCGTGCGGAACGAAGTTCTGAATAATCAGCTCTTGAATGTGGCCGTGGCGGGCGTTGACTTCGGCCAAGGCGTCAAGCGCCGCTAGGCGATCAATCTGCGTTTCACCGATACCTACGAGAATTCCGCTCGTGAACGGGATCTTCAGTTCGCCAGCCGCTTCGATCAGTTCGAGCCGCCGCGCAGGTGATTTCGTCGGCGAGCCCTGGTGGGCGATCAGGTCATCGCGCGTCGATTCGAGCATCAGGCCTTGTGATGCAGTCACCGCGCGCAGCCGCTCAAGGTCCCCGCGCGGGACGACTCCGATATTTGTGTGTGGGAGTAGCCCGCGCTCCAGGGCCCGTTCGCAGGCCCAAACGACGTAGGCCGTGAAGTCTTCGTGGCCAAGCTCTGCGAGCTGCTCGGCGACTCCATCCACGGCCTCGGGCCGTTCGCCCGTGAGGATCAAAAGCTCTTTCGCATTGCGCCGCACCGCCTGCTCGATAAAGCGGTCAACCTCATCCGGCGTGTGTAGGTGTGGCTGGTGCGTCTTAAAGGCGCAGTATTTGCAGTAGCACTGGCAGCTACGCGAAAGCGAAAGCGTGAAATTGCGAGAGAAGGTGACGCGGCGGCGCATTAGATCGGCAGTCTATGCGCCCGCGAGCAGCTTCGCGGCTAGCTCGGCGCCTTCACGGTTGATCCGCGAGCGCGGCACGACGAGATCGAATCCAGCGGCCGCCGCGTCCGCTTTCACCTGCGGCTCAACATGGCTGTAGAAGCCGAGCGTGCGAAGCGACCCAAGCTCGCCGGCCTGCCCCATTTCAGTGACGAGTTTGATGCCGCCGAAATCATCGTCGGTCAGGTCAACAACGAGTAAATCCGCGTCGGCGGCAGCGGCCCGAGCGACCTCGGCACTGGCAATAAGCTCACAATCGAAGCCTCCTGCGGTCAGCGCAGATTGCAATTTCGAACCGAAGAGAAGGTCGGGAACGGCCGCGATTACCTTCGTCATGGCTACTGGTTGTGAATCCGGCGGAAATCCTCGCGCACACTCTCTGGCCGCCCCCACGAGTCGAACACCGGTGCGCGGCCGGAGCGAACGCTGCGGACAACGAATTCACCGTCGATCCCAGCTTCGTCGAGGAAGAGCAACGAGCGGTGGACGGCCTGCGGCGCCGCGGCGTGGCCGAAGCGGTGCGCGCACAGCAGCTTCCAGTGCCAACTGTTGTGCGAGTAAGGCTGGGCGTTACAAACCACTAGGAAGGTCGCCGCCTCGACGTAGCGCGACTCGTCAAAGATCCGCAAATCGAGATCAAGATCCGACCAGTCATCAGGCAGCGAATCGAGAACTTCTTGAAATGAAGCGGCTAATCCCATTACGCCTGCAGGTTACTCGCCCGCGGCACAGCAGCGTTAACCGACAACTATCTGCACGACGAGGAAGAGGTTGAGCGCGATGATCATTGCCGCGACAATTGACGCGGCAATCGTAGTGATCGGTCGGTTTACGAGCACGCCCATCACGTTTGCGCGGCGCGTCAACAGCACCAGCGGCACCAGCGCAAACGGAATTCCAAACGACAGCACGACCTGACTGATTACGAGCGCGTCGGTTGGATTAACGCCGATTGCCAAGACGACTAGGGCCGGCGCCATTGTGATCCCGCGGCGCAGCGCGAGTGGGATCGTGCGCTCGATGAAGCCCTGCATCACGACTTGGCCGGCGTAGGTGCCAACGCTTGAGCTTGCGAAGCCGGAGGCCAGCAGCGCAAGTGCGAAGGCCAGCGCCGCGTCGCCACCAACTAGCTGATCAAAGCCGCTATAGGCGCCCTCAATCGTGTCAGTTCCAGCTAGGTCGCTGCCGAAGAAGAGCGACGCGGCGACCAGCAGCATCAGCAGGTTGACAACGCCAGCGACGCCCATCGCGAGTGTTACGTCGATGCGCTGGAAGCGCAGCAGCTTGCGGCGCTCATCGTCATCGCGCGGCTTGATCCTCCCCTGCGTTAGCGCCGAGTGGAGGTAGATCACGTGCGGCATCACCGTCGCGCCAAGGATCCCGGTTGCCAGGAGGACGCTCTCCGATCCATCGAATGAGGGAACGAGGCCGGCCGCTGCGGCGCCGGCGTCGAAGCCAATCTGCAGAGTGTTGTAAAGGAAGCCGAGCAGAATGATCAGCAGAAAGAAGACCAGCGCAACTTCGAAGCGACGGTAGCCGCGCTGCTGCAGCGAAAGGATGCCGAAGGAGGCGACTGCGGTGATAATCCCGGCCGGCAGCAGTGGCACGCCGAAAAGCAAGTTCAGCGCCAGCGCTGCGCCAACAAACTCAGCTAGGTCGGTCGCCATCGCGACAATCTCAGCCTGCACCCAAAGCCCGCGCACTACCGGGCGACGGAAGTGCTCGCGGCAAAGCTCCGGCAAGTTTTTGCCAGTCGCAATGCCGATCTTGGCGGAGAGGTTCTGGATCAGCATCGCCATCAGATTTGCGCTGACCAGCACCCACACCAGCAGGTAACCGTAGGTTGAGCCAGCCGTGATGTTGGTGGCGAAATTGCCGGGGTCGATGTAGGCGATGCAGGCGACGAAGGCCGGCCCCATGACGGCCAGAATGGTTCTTGCGCGGCTGCGGCCAGCGAGCCGCTCAAGGTCGCTTTGTTCTGCCCCAATCGCGGTCTCGGCATCGGTCCCAGCCGGCACAACGCGGCTATCGGCGGGAGGATCGCGCAGCGGCGCAGTCACTACTGAACCTCAACCCGCATTGCCCGCGCTAGAGCTACGCCTAGCGGATGCTTTTCGGAGCCAAAGCTGACGATCAGAGGCCCTTCGAAGGGTTCGCGGCCAATCAGCCGAAGCTTCTGACCTGGCTTTAAGCCAAGCGAGCTTAAGTAGCGGAGCATTTCGGGGTCGGCGTCGGAAACACGAACGAAACGGCCGCGCTGGCCGGGCTCAAGCTGGTCGAGCGCGATTGTCGCTCCTTCATCAAGCGTCAGGTCGACGGCCGGAATCGGGTCGCCGTGGGGGTCGTGAGTCGGGTCGCCAAGGCGCTCAGCGATCAGCGCCTCAAGCTCCTCGGAGATGTGGTGCTCGAGCACCTCGGCTTCGTCGTGAACCCTGTCCCATGGAACGCCAAGCTCGGCGAGCAGCAGCTCGAGCAAACGGTGGTGGCGGATCACTTCGAGCGCGACGGCGCGGCCAGCCTTGGTCAATTCAACGCCCTTGTAGGGCTCGTGCTCGGCCAGCCCGATTTCGCCGAGGCGTCGCACCATTCCCGAGGCGGAGGCAGCGCTTACATTGAGCCGCTCAGCCAGCGCCGTCGTCGTCACCGGCCCATCTGCTCGTTCCTGCAGCGCATAAATCGCTTTCGCGTAATCCTCAATTGCCGGGCTATGGCGCTCTGCGGTCCGTTCCACAAAATAATTATGGCAAGCCTAACTTTTATTATCAAGCTGGCTAACTAACCAGTCGCTGCTCGGCTGCTCAGTATCCTTGGAGGCAGATGCCTGTTGTCGAACCGAGCCCTGCCGAGATCGCCGCCCTACGCGGCGGCGCAGCGCTGGTGGACCGTTCTGATCGAGGCCGCCTCGCACTCAGTGGCTCGCAGTCGCGCGAAGCGCTCAACGCCGTGGTCACAAACGAGATCGAAAGCCTGACCCCCGGCCGCGGCTGCCTTGCGGCCTGCTGCACCTCAAAAGGCAGGATGCTCGGCGACCTGCGCGTCCTTTGCGCTGAAGATGAGCTGCTACTCGACATGGAACGCTGCGCGCTGCAGCCAATATTCGACGCAATCCGCCACGGTCTCGTCGGCTATCAGGCGGAGCTTCATAAGCGGACCTTGGAGACCAGCCTCTTCTCGCTGCTCGGGCCGCAGTCGCGCGCGGTCGCCGGCGCAACTGCGCTCGGCGATGGCGAAGACGACAACGCGGCCGCCGAACTGGCAGGCCTCGCGCTTCGCTTGATCACGACCGACGTTGGCGTTGACGTACTCTGCGCCGCAGAGGACGGCGCGCAGGTTCGCGCCGCGCTGCTGGCTGGCGGCGCGACGGCGGCCGACGAGCCGCTCGCTGAGTTGGCGCGGATCGAACGCGGCCGCCCGCGCTACGGCGTCGACCTCGATCAGACAGTTATCCCCGAAGAGGGCGGCCTCAACGAGCGCGCCGTCAGCTTCACGAAGGGCTGTTACGTCGGCCAAGAGACAATCGCGCGGCTCCACTACCGCGGCCGCCCAAACCGTAATCTCCGCTCGCTAAAGCTCAGTGGCGAGGTTGAACCAGGGACTCAACTAAGCACCACCGAGCGCGAAGTGGGAACGCTCACGAGTGTTGCGATCTCTCCCGAGCAGGGACCAATCGGCCTCGCCCTCGTGCGCCGCGAGGCCGATCTTGAAGCCACGCTCCAAGTAGGAGACGGCGGCGCCACGGCGACGGTTTTTCACGCTCGCAGCGGGCAATAATCGCCTCTCGTCAATACTCGCCGCGGTGACGAGTACAGTCATCTGATCATTAACCTGGAGGAGGGTGATTGACGTGACGACGACCGCACCGCAACCAAAGGTATCGCCCGACCCACGCATGCAGGCCGCTTGGGAGAGCTACCGCGAAGACCTTCGCAATCTTAAGGGCAGCGATTACGAACGGGCTGAAGCTGGAGCTTGGGAGCGCCTTCAGGCCGAGCTCTTCACGCTGACCGAAGAGGCCGCCAGCGAACACTCCAGCATTGGCCTCTAGCCGTCCGTTAGAGTTCGATCCAGCGCTTCCACGAGGCGCCTCTGAGCAATGCCGAGAGCGACACGCAAATCAATCCTCGCCCTACTTGCGCTCGCCGCGCTGACTATTGCTGGCTGTGGCACGAAAGAGCGCACCGCCAACGAGCTTCGCCCTCCGCTTCCAATCCAGCTCAACGCTTCGCTGATGGCCAAGAAAATCTCGCTTTCGCCAAACCAGATTGGCGGGGGGCCAATAACCCTGATCGTCAGCAACCTGACCAGTTCGGATCAGCGAATCACGTTTGGCGCAAACTCACCTTCGGGCAGCACGGATCTGCGAATCGACAGCCAAAGCGCCACGATCGCGCCCAATAACACGGCGTCGATGAAGGCTAATTTGTCCGACGGCACCTACTCGCTCTCGGTCGAGAACGACGTAATCCCTGCGGCGCTACTGAACGTCAGCGGCGAGCGTCCGTCAGCACAGAACGACCTAATGCTTCCCTGACCCGCGGCGCCTCTGCAACAGTTGGAAGTTCGCGCCAATAAACCAGCAGAGGTAGCCGAGCCATAGCTCCCCGGTCACCAGCACGACCGGGATCGATATTAGGAAGCCTCCAACGACAGAGTTGCCGTCGAAGCGCTGGCTCTTGACCTCCGCAACGCTTGGCTTTACGGCGACCAGCTCTGCTCGTCGTGAGTACTCAGCGAGAACGATTGCAACCAGAACCGAGAGCGCGATCGCAGCCGAGTAAATAGCGAACGCGGCCGGATTTTGAAAGTCGCCCAGCAGCTGAGTTGGATACGGAATGAAGGAGATCGAAGCGAGATAGATCAGGTTGATAACGAGCAGTGGGCGGTCGACTGCCTTAAGCGAGCCGCAAAACTTATGGTGGCGAATCCAAAAGCTGCCGATCACAGCGAAGCTGATCAGGTAGGAGATCAGCTCCTGGTCGCGCTGCTTCAGCGCCGACCAAAGCTCACTACTTGAGCTGCTCTGCGAGATTTCTGGGACGCTGATGCTGAGCACCAGCAGTGTTAGCGCGAAGGCAAATATGCCGTCGCTCAGCGCGATCATGCGGTTCAGGTCGAATGCCTTTGTGCGCTGGCTAGTGCTGTCGGCCTCGCTCTCCACTGCGCCAAAGTATCGACGCCGCGCCGGACTACTCCCCGCGGCAAGTCCGATTCGCCGCGCGAGCCGTATTATGAGCTTTATGGCTATTGACACATCCGCAATTGCAAACGTCACAACCGAGCCGGGAGAGCTCCCCGCTTCGATGACCGCTTGGGTTATCCGCGAGGAGCGCGAGGGCGAGCCGATCGATGCCTTCCAGCTCGAAGAGGTGGACACACCCGAGCCAGCGGCATTCGAGGTCGTCGTCCGCGTGATGGCGGCTGGCGTCAACTTCAACAACGTTTGGGCCGCGCTTGGCAAACCAGTCTCCGTTTTTCGATCCGGCGACCACCCGGAGTTCGGCCACCACATCGGCGGCTCTGACGCTTCGGGCGTCGTCTGGAAGGTGGGCCCAGGAGTCACTCGCTGGGCACCCGGCGATGAGGTTGTCGTCCATTGCAACCAAGCCTCGTACGAGGACGTCGAGGTTCATGGTCTTGACCCGATGGCCGCGCCGTCGCAGAAGATTTGGGGTTACGAAACGACTTGGGGCTCGTTCGCCCAGTTCACCAAGGTTCAGGCCCAGCAGCTACTGCCAAAGCCGGCCGCGCTGTCTTGGGAGGAAGCTGCCAGCTACGGCCTCACCTACTTCACCGCCTACCGGATGCTGCTCGATCGCGCGAAGCTGCAGGCTGGCCACCGCGTCCTGATCTGGGGCGCCGCTGGCGGCCTTGGCGTGTTCGCAACTCAGCTCGTCAAAGCAGCTGGCGGCGAGAGCGTCGGAGTTGTCTCGTCCGAAGGCAAGGGCGAACTTGTTAAGCAGCTCGGCGCAGCCGATTACATCGACCGCCGTGAATTCGCCGGAATGATGCGCACCGGCAACGAAACGCCAGCCGAAGAGAAGGAACGCTTCGCAGTTAGCCGCGCTTTTGCAAAGCGAGTAAAGGAGATCCTCGGCGAATCGCCCGACATCGTCTTCGAACACGTCGGCATGGCGACGTTTCCGACCTCCGTCTTCACAGTCAAGCCGTTCGGCAAGGTTTTGATCTGCGGTGCCACATCAGGCTTCATGTGCGACTTTGATGTTCGCCACCTCTGGATGCGCCAGAAGGAGATCATCGGCTCGCACTTCGCCAACGCGTGGGAGTGCACGAAGGCAAACCAGCTGATTGACGATGGTTTAATCAAGCCAGTGCTCTGGAAGACGATGGGCTTTGAAGAAGTTGCGCAGGCCCACCAATTGATGCATGAGAACAAGCACGCAGGCAAGATTGCTGTTCTTGTCGGGGCCGAAGAGGAGAATCTTGGTCGTAGCGGTGAAACCCCAGCCGAGCCGCCGGCAATTCGAGCAGAGGTAGGTGCCTAATGGCAAGCGTTATAAACATTCCTTGGTACGCAACCGGTTTCCGTGGCGACAAGCTGGAAGCAGCCCTTCGTGATGTAGCGCCGACCGCGCTGCGCTACGGCGCGGTAGCTTGGGCCGTCCACCGCAGCCGCGATGACCGCTACAAGTTCAGTCAGACCGCGCAGTTCGAGGACAAGCTCGATTTCGAGCGCTGGTGGTCTGGTCCGGAGATGATCGAATTTCGCACAATCACCTCTGGCTGGTATCAAGTGCCAGTCTTCTACGAGTGGAATGACCTCGTCGGAGAAGGGCGCGTGAGCCCTGAGCCGCCGCAGAATGGCGGCGGCCATAATGGCGGCGGGCCCAATGGCCACACACCGACCCCGGATCCCGACCGCGAAGCAGTGCTGGACGCTATCGCCAACAGGTAAATCTGCTGCCGCTAGCCCTGCTCGAGCGGCGCCATTGTTAGGCCCGCATCGCGCAGCTGCTCCCAGTACAGCTCGGCCGCCTCTTGGTGACCGCTCCAGACGATCGCGAGGCCGCGATTGTGAATCTCGTCCGCCAGCGCGTAACCGCCATCGAGAGTAACCGCGGGCAGGGTGCGTGCAAGGGCCCCGGCAACACCGTCGAAGGTGTTGTGATCATCATTGCGCACGATCACGCGCCACTGGCCACCAATTCCGCTACAAGGGCCCTGCGTGCGAGGAAGTTCAACGGTCTGTGACATTGCTAAAAAGCCTAGCTGCTGATTACTTCTCGCGCTGCAGCAGGGCTCGCGCCATCCCCGCGTAGCCGTCCTGCGAGCGCATCACGGCGAAATATCCGGCGGCCGTCGACTCGTCGGCCGCGCCAACTAGCCATTCGCGCTGCAGAGCGGCATAGGCCTCAGCATCTGGCGCCTCACGAGCCCAAATCTCGGCTCTGGCCAGATCCTCACGCAGAGCCGCAAGCTGCGCGCTGACGTCGTCGTAGACGCCGAAGTGCGTTACCGCAAGCCGCCGCGGCGCCACGGTCTCGATCAGCTGGATTGACTGCTCCCAGCCTGCAAGATCAACCTCGGGCGGCGGCGTTGGCGCCAACACCGGCCCACCGAGCCGACGCACCCCTGCCACGTCGCCGCTGAAGAGCGTGCCGCTCGGCTGGTGCAGATAAGCAATGTGGTTTCCGCAGTGGCCGGGGGTGTAGAGGAGCTTCCAGTCACCGATCATTTCATCACCGGCAAGGGCTCGCACGCGCTCCGCCGGCACCGGCAGAATCTTGCCCCATAGCCGCTCCATCTGGTCGCCGTAAAGTCGCGTTGCGCTGGCAATTAACCGCGCCGGGTCGATTACGTGCGGCGCTCCGCGTTCGTGAACCCAAACCTCGGTTTCGGGCCACAGTTTGATCAGCGCCCCGGTCGCAGCAGCATGGTCAAGGTGAATGTGAGTCAAGAGGATTGCGCGCGGCGTTTCCCCGCCAAGCGCATCGATCACGCGCTGGCTAGTGACCTGCGGGCCAGGATCGATGATCACGTCGCCCTGCCGGTAACAGCAGATGGACTGTTCGCGGCCCATATGTTGCAGATCGATCGCTTCGAGCTCAGACAAGGCCTCGCAGCATACAATTGCCCAATGGATCCTCGCCTACCCGAGCCAGACCGCCCTTGGATGATTCGCACCTACGCCGGTCATTCGACGGCCGAAAAATCAAACGAGCTCTATCGCTCCAACCTCGAGAAGGGCCAGACCGGACTTTCGATCGCCTTCGACCTGCCCACGCAGACCGGCTACGACCCCGACGACCCGATCGCCCGAGGCGAAGTTGGCAAGGTCGGCGTGCCGGTCGCGCATCGCGGCGACATGGAAGCGCTGCTCAAGGACATCCCACTGGCCAAGATGAACACATCAATGACGATCAACGCAACCGCCGCTTGGCTACTTGCGCTCTACGTCGCCGTCGCCGACGAGCAAGGAGCGCCACAGGCAGAGCTGACCGGCACGACTCAAAACGACATCATCAAAGAGTTCCTCGCTCGCGGTACCTACGCCTTCCCTCCGGCGCCGTCGATGCGGCTGATCGCCGACATGATTGCCTACACCGTTGAGCACGTTCCGCAGTGGAACCCAATCAACATCTGCAGCTACCACCTCCAAGAGGCTGGGGCCACCCCGGTTCAAGAGATCGCTTTCGCTATGAGCAACGCGATCGCGGTGCTCGACGCCGCCGCTGAGCGCGTCGCCCCGGAACGGATGGGTGACGTATTCGGACGCATCTCCTTCTTCGTAAACGCCGGCATGCGTTTTATCGAGGAGCACGCGAAGCTGCGCGCGATGACGATCCTCTGGGAGGAGGTTGGCCGCGAGCGCTACGGCGTGACGGACGAACGCAAACTACGCTTGCGCTACGGCGTTCAAGTCAACTCGCTCGGTCTGACGGAATCCCAGCCTGAGAACAACGTGCCGCGAATCGTGCTCGAAATGCTGTCGGTGACGCTCGGTCGCGACGCACGCGCACGCGCGATCCAGCTACCGGCTTGGAACGAGGCGCTTGGCTTGCCGCGCCCCTGGGACCAGCAGTGGTCGCTACGGATTCAGCAGCTGATGGCCTACGAGACAGACCTGCTCGAGTACCCCGACATCTTTGAAGGCTCGGTCGTGATGGACGGTCTCGTCGACGAGCTGCTGGCGGGTGCCCGCGCTGAGATGGAGGTCGTCGAAGGCCAAGGTGGCGCCGTTGAAGCGGTCGAATATATGAAGGGCGCGCTCGTTGACAGCCATCGGCAGCGCGTACGGCGGATTGAAAGCGGCGAGCAGACCGTCGTTGGTCTCAACAGTTTCACCGAGAGCGAGGAGTCACCGCTGATGGCCGGCAGTGACGGCGGCATCTTGACCGTTGACCCAGCGCTTGAGGCTGAGCAGGCAGAAGCGGTTCGCGCTTGGCGCGCGCAGCGTGACGCGGGCGCCGCTGAGGCCGCGATCGCTGAGCTAACGCGAGTAGCTGCTGACGAGAGCGAAAACATCATGCCTGCGACGATTGCCGCAGCAAAGGCCGGGGTCACTACCGGCGAGTGGGCCGCCGCGCTGCGCAGCAGTTTTGGCGAGTACCGCGCGCCGACCGGCGTCAGCGGTGCCGTCAGCGGCGGCACCGCTGACGGGTCGCTATCAGCGCTGCGCGACGAGGTGAACCGCGTCAGTGATGCGCTCGGCCGCCGGATCAAGATTCTCGTTGGCAAGCCGGGCCTTGACGGCCATTCAAACGGCGCTGAGCAGATCGCCGTTCGCGCGCGCGACGCTGGGATGGAGGTCATCTACGAGGGAATTCGACTAAGCCCGGAGCAAATTGCCACGAGCGCAATGCAGGAGGACGTCGACGTTGTTGGCCTTTCAATTCTTTCCGGCTCGCACCGCGATCTGATCCCCGCCGTGATTGACGACATGGCCAAGCTCGGTGTTGACGCACCTGTTGTCGTCGGCGGCATCATCCCTGATGCGGACCTCGCAGAGCTGAAAGCGGCCGGGGTCGCCGGCGTCTACACGCCAAAGGATTTTGAGATCACGTCGATCATCGGCGACATCGTCAGACTCGTCGCCGAGCGCAACGGAGTTAGCGCCGCCGCATGATTAATTCACGCCCCGTTCAACTTGCGGCATTGCTTGCTGCATTCACGCTCGGCACCTTGATCGCGCTGCTCTTCGGCGCCGCGAGCCTCGGAATCGCCCTTAGCTTCGGGCAAATCGCGTTCGCAGCGGCGCTTGTTTGGATCTTGCTCAAAGACTGAACCGAATTGCTCGTTGAACGCAAACTGGGCGGTCTTTCAGCTAAATGAAGGACTATTGATCACAAGCCGGTAACCTTCTAGGACGAAATCGTATTGGCGACGGGTCTTTTGCCCGCGTTGCAACCGACTCAGGAGACTCTCCTCATGACCAGCCTTCACACAACACTCGCCTACCTCGACGCAGGTAGTGGCTCGATGATTATTCAGCTCCTCATAGGTGGCTTTGCCGCCGCGGGCGTTGCAATGAGGATGTACTGGAAGCGGATCAAGGGCATCTTTGGTCGCGGCGATGATGATGAGGCTTCGACGGTCACGGCCGCATCAGCCGACGCGCCCGCCGAGAACGACACACCACAGTCCTGATTTGACCGACGAGGAGGCGGCTCCCGGGCCAGCCGCCAAGCCACCGGCCGAGCTGAAGTGGCCTTCGTGGTGGATCCAAGGGCTCCAGCTCGCTGCGCTCTGGTCGCTAGGGCTGGTTCGCCCGCTCTTTGACGTACTTGGTAGCGACGATGCGTTTTTCGTTGCGAGGGGCAATACGCCCGGCGACATTCTGATCTTCGCGATCGGGCTGACCTTCATTCCACCACTTCTGCTGACGCTCATCGAGCTGGCTGTCAGCGCTGCCTCCAGCAAGGCCGCCAGGCAGCTACACGTGCTCCTCATAGCTCTCCTTTCAGCGCTACTTGCGATGCAGTTCATCAAAGGAATCTTCGCTGGCGCGCTGCCAGCAATCGCAATCTCGCTGCTAGTCGGCGCCCTCGTCGGCTGGGGTTTCCTTAGAACGGCGGGCATGCGCAGCTTCCTCACCGTGCTGACGCCAGCTCCTTTCATCTTCCTAGCGCTGTTTCTATTCACGGCGCCTATTTCGAACATTTTGATGCCAAGCAGCGAGGGCTCCAGCTCCTCTAACAACCCCGGTGAGTCGGGCAATTCGACGCCTGTTGTGTTGATTATTTTCGACGAGCTGCCTAACGCCACGCTGATGAACGCCGACACATCGATCAACGCTGAGCGTTTTCCAAACTTTGCGGAGCTTGCAAAGACCTCAACTTGGTACAAAAACAACACCACCGTCAGCGATTCGACCTTCTCTGCCGTTCCGGCGATCCTCACCGGCAAGGCCCCACCGGACGATCTGCGCAAGCTCTCGGGCGCGCAGGTCAACGAGCTCTACCGCAACAACATCTACACGATGCTCGCCGCCAGCCACAGAATCGGGAATGTCGAAGCGATCACGCACATCTGCCCACCGGCGCTCTGTGCTGCAAAACAAACTGAAACCGCTGCGACGCGGCTGAGGTCGCTCTACAGCGACCTTTCTGTCGTGACCGGCCGTACCGTGCTGCCCAAGTCGCTGGCCGATCAGCTGCCCTCAATCGATGCTACATACGGCGATTTCTCGCCTGCACAGGCGGCTGAGCTAGACAGCAACGACAAGAAGAACGCTGATCCCAACGCGCGTTTTGAAAACACACCCCCGATTGCCGAAGTGCCTGGTGCTGGCACCAACAACAACGGCCTGCGCCAAGTTGCTGGGCTACAAAACGCAATCACCGGCGCGGGCAAACCGCCGCTCTATGTAATGCACATGCTGATGCCTCACGTGCCGTGGCGTTTTGGCTCGAGCGGCGACCAGTATTACCCCAACGGCAGCGATGCTCCAGGCCTCAATGACGCCACCTGGACCACCAACAAATACCTCACCAACGTCGCCCTTCAGCGATTTATTCTGCAGACTCAATACACCGACAAGATCGTCGCAAGCATCGTCGAGCGGATGAAAAAAGCCGGCATTTGGGACAGGGCGCTCTTCATCGTCACCGCCGACCACGGCGTTAGCTTCCGCGCTGGCGCATCGCGCCGCCCAGTCACGGAAGAGACGCTCCCAGAGATCGCAAACCAAGTGATGTTCGTCAAGTACCCAGGGCAGACCAAAGGCATCGTCAGCACTGCGCCGACGCGGACCGTCGACGTAGCGCCGACGATCGCTGCCGTAACGAAGACCGGACAGAACCTGAAGTTCGATGGGGTCCCGTTCAATGACCCCCAGCCGACGAGCGAGGTGGCAGTTCGTAACGGCCGCCGCGCTGCGCGAGTGAGGGGTCCTTCGACAGAGGTGATGGCGCGGCGCGACCAGTTGGCGCGCGAATGGTCGGCGACCTTCCCCAGCGGCCAAGATTCGCTCTACCGGCTCGGGCCGAACCCAAACCTGATCGGCCAGCAGGTTTCCGCGCTTGGTAAAGCAACCACTAGCGCCCGCGCGACTATCAGGTTCAGCAACCTCTATTCGAGCATCCCGCACAAGAGTGGCGTCGTCCAGATCTATTTCGTTGGCAACACCTCAGGCTTGGCGCCGGGCACGCCCCTTGCCGCCGCAGTCAACGGCAAGATCGTCGCCGTCGGAGAGGCTTATGACACAGCTTCGGGCGGGGCTTTCGGCATCGTGCTGCCGCCAGAGAGCCTGCGCGGCAGCAGCGCGAAAGTTTCGCTTTACTCAGTTTCGGGTGGCTCCACGCTGGCGCCGCTGGCAAGCGCTGGCCGCTAGCTCTCGAGTAGCTGGCGCCGATACTCTTTGCGCTTATGACCGCAAACAGCTCAACGCGCTCGGCTGCGGCGTGATGATCAGGCAGTTCCGAAACGTGGCTCTAACGGTTCCACCGGTGGCGGCCGCGGAACTTAGCGAAGTGATCGGCTGATGGAGCGCGAGCGGATCGGCTTCATCGGGCTTGGAATCATGGGTTCACGGATGGCCGCGAATCTCGCCGCAGCTGACTACGAGCTGACCGTTTGGAACCGCACCGCCGCCAAGGCCGAAGCATTCGCCGCCGAGCACGGCGCGCGCGCAGCGGCAACGCCAGCCGAGCTGGCCGCCGCCAGCGACGTTGTGATCAAGATCGTCGTCAATGGCGAGCAGGTCGAGCAGCTTCTCGTTGGCGAAGACGGAGTGATCGCTGGCGCCCGCGAAGGAATGCTCTGCATCGACATGTCAACTATTTCCCCGGCAACAGCGCGCTCACTTGGCGAGCGGCTAGGTCAGCACGGCATCGCCTTCATCGACGCCCCCGTCACAGGGTCCTCGCCCGGCGCTGAGGCCGGCACGCTGACAATCATGGCCGGTGGCAGCAAGGCCGACGTTGAGCGCGCAGCGCCAATCTTTGAGGTGCTCGGTGCCAAGACTGTCCACTGCGGCGCGCTCGGCCAGGGGCAGACGATCAAGCTGATCACTAACGCCATCGCCGCCAGCAACGCCGCCGTGCTAGCGCAGGCACTGATTCTGGCGCGCGGAGCTGGCGTTGACCTCGGAGCACTAAGCGAAGTGATCGACGGCGGCGCGGCCGATTCGCGGATCGCTCAGCTGAAGCTGCAGCCGATGATCGAGCGTCGCTACGACACGCTGTTTCGCCTCGACCACATGATCAAAGACGTCGACCTGGCGCTCGATCTAGCGGCCGAAGAGGCAGTCCCGTTTGACTACGCCGCTCAAACGCGAGAGCTGATGGCCGAGGCTTCAGCGGAGGGCTTCGGCGAGGTTGACTTCGCCGCGCTCTACGAAGCGCTGCAGGCCCGCGCCGACGCCGCGCAGTGAGGCACACATTCGCCGGCGCCCAGCCGGGTATCCTCCCCAGTGTGGAGCGCGAGCAACTCGTTGACGGCCATGGCCGCCAGATCGGTGATGTGCGAATTTCGGTCACCGACCGTTGTAATTTTCGCTGCCAATACTGCATGCCAGCTGAGGGCCTAGCGTGGCTGGAGCGCTCCTCGGTGCTGCAGTTTGAGGAAATCACCCGCCTCGTTGGCCTGCTGGCGTCTATCGGCGTTGGTGACGTGCGGCTAACCGGCGGCGAACCGCTGGTGCGCAAAGACTTCCCGAAGCTCGCCGCAATGCTCGCTGCCGTCCCTGGAGTTGAGGACCTCTCGGTCACGACGAACGGCTTCCTGCTCGGCCGCGACGCCGCCGCGCTTGTGGCCGCAGGGATCAACCGCTTCAACATCTCAATTGACTCGCTCCAGCAAGACAAGTTTTACGAACTCACGCGCCGCGACGCCCTACCCCAAGTACTAGAAGGGCTACGCACGCTGGCAGCCTTTCCTGAGGCTCACCCGATTAAGATCAACGCCGTCGCGATCCGCGGATTTACCGAGGATGAGATCCCGGCCTTCGTCCAGTTCGCGCGCGAGAACCCATTCGAGGTTCGCTTCATCGAGTTCATGCCGCTCGACGCCGACCATGCTTGGGAGCCGGAGAAGGTTCTGAGCGGTGCTGAAATTCACGCCGCAATCAACGAAATCCACCGACTCGACGAGCAGCCACGCGAACCAAGCGCCACGGCAAAGGTTTACAACTTCGCCGATGGCAATGGAACAATTGGCTTGATCAACCCGGTCAGCGAACCATTCTGCTCCGACTGCAACCGGATTCGCTTGACCGCCGATGGCAAGCTGCGCACCTGCCTCTTCTCGCTCCACGAAACAGACCTACGCGAACCGCTGCGCTCAGGCGCAAGCGACGACGAGCTGATCCAGATCGTCCGCGACGCTGTCTGGCGTAAAGAGCTAAAGCATCACGTCGGCGAGCCAGGTTTTATTCAGCCGGCTCGGACGATGAGCGCAATCGGCGGCTGACCTCTTTTAGCTGCTCGAGGTCGTTGACGTTGAAGCTGGCCTCGGGCGGCACCTCAACCAGCGTCGCCGGCAAGGCCATCACCTGCGCCGTCATTGGCCCGTCGGTATCGAACTTTTCAAGTAGCCCCAGCGCTGCTGGCTCGTAGCGTGCCAGCAGCGGCTGTGGGCGCCCGGCGGCGCTGGCCAGCACGGCGACGCTGCCACCAGCGTCGGCGCAGGCGAGCAGCGCCACCGTTGCGCTAGTCAGCAGCGGCAGGTCGCAGGCGATCACGACGACCGCCCTCCCCTCTGCGCGGCGCAGCGCCTCAATCACTCCAACCACCGGGTGGCGTGGCTCGTCTGGTTCGATCCAGAGCTCCACGCGCTGGCCTAAATCATCGGGTAGCTCGGTGTTGGACTTCGCCACTACGGCCACCTGCTCAAGCGCACCGAGGGCAGCCTTGAGCGGATAGCTGATCAGCGCGTGACCACTCAGCTGAGCGGTTGCTTTCGCGCCGCCAATTCGGCTGCCACTACCACCAGCCATCACGGCTGCCACCGCGCTTTCTAGTCGCTTCTCGCTCACGGCGCGAGCCTAGCCGCATAGAATGGCCTTTCGTGGAACCTGCTGTCGAAACAAACGCCTGGCTGCGCTGCTATCGCTGCTGGTCAACCGACCTTGAGATTCAGGTCCACTACGAGGGCATTCACAAGATCGACCCGCACAGCGGCGAGCGCGCCGAGGTGATCGACGAGCTCCAAGAGGCCGTCGTCCAGTGCCTTGAGTGCATGCACGACCAGCCACACCTGGTTTTCCGCGACGGCCGCGTCGAGCCGATCGAGGACCGCTGGGAGCGCATGGTCACCGGCACGCCCTGGGTTGCCTCTTGCGCCGTCACCGTCGATTCCAGCGATGTCGAAAGCTGCTCCGGCCCAGAGTCCGGCGACGCGCTATCTCACGCAGCTTTTGGCGACAACGGCACGCGCGAGTTCTTCACTCATGTTCGATACCACAAGCACGACGACGATTCGATCACGATCCACCTGTTAGTCGAGCTCTACGCGCGCTCGATGGAAGAGGCGACAGAGGTCCTCACCGACGCCACCCGCGGCACGCTGACTATCTCGTCATTGGCAGAGGAATCGCGTCCGCCAGCCACCGGCGACCAGCAGCGCCACTAGCGCTTCGACTTTCCGCTAGCTAACGAGGCGATTTTCGAGCGCGGCGAGTTCATCGCGCAGCGTGCTTGGCAGTGAGTCACCGACGCTATCGAGATGGCCACGAAGTTGATCAATCTCGGCCGCAACGGCAGCTTTGTCGACGCTCAACAGCGCCTCCAGATCGGCCTCATCAATTTCGAGTCCATCAACGTTTAGCGAGCCTGGCGCTGGCACCAGGCCGATCGGCGTCTCAACCACTTCAGCGTCACCGTCGCAGCGCCGGAATACCCACTCCAGCACGCGGCTGTTTTCACCAAAGCCTGGCCAGATGAACTTGCCATCGTCGTCTTTGCGGAACCAGTTGACGTAGAAGATCTTTGGCAGTTTGCTGGCGTCGGCCTGCGCGCCAAGCTTGAGCCAGTGGGCGAAGTAGTCGCCGACGTTATAACCACAAAAAGGCAGCATCGCCATCGGGTCAAAGCGGAGCTGGCCAACCGTCCCTGCGGCCGCCGCAGTCATCTCGGAGCTCATTGTTGCGCCGAGGAAGACGCCGTGGTTCCAGTCGAATGCCTCGCGGACAAGCGGCACAACGGTTGCGCGGCGACCGCCAAAGAGGAAGGCGTCGATCGGCACACCAGCCGGGTCTTCCCACTCAGCAGCGATCGCTGGGTCCTGCTCCGCCGGGCAAGCGAAGCGGGCATTGGGGTGCGACGACGGCGTGTCGGAGCCTGGCGCCCAGTCATTGCCGTGCCAGTCGGTTAGGTGGTCAGGAGCCTCGTCGGTCATCCCCTCCCACCAGACGTCGTCGTCGTCTGTCAGCGCGCAATTCGTGAAGACCGTGTTCCGCTCGATCGAGGCGATCGCATTGGGGTTCGTCTTCACACTCGTGCCCGGCGCTACGCCGAAAAAGCCTGCCTCCGGGTTAATCGCATAGAGGCGGCCGTCGTCGCCAAACTTCATCCATGCGATGTCGTCGCCAATCGTCTCGACAGTCCACCCTTCGAGCGTTGGGATCAGCATCGCGAGGTTGGTCTTGCCGCAGGCCGATGGAAAGGCGCCGCCGATGTACTTCACTTCGCCCTCTGGCGACGTCAGCTTGAGGATCAGCATGTGCTCAGCCATCCAGCCTTCGTCGCGCGCCATCACTGAGGCGATCCTCAGCGCGAAGCACTTTTTACCGAGCAGCGCATTGCCACCGTAGCCGGAGCCGTATGACCAGATCTCGCGCGCCTCGGGGAAGTGGACGATGTACTTGTCGCTGTTGCAAGGCCAAGAGACATCCTCAACGCCTTCATAGAGCGGCATCCCGACCGAGTGGAGGCAGGGGACGAAGCCACCGTCAGTGCCGATCTGCTCCAGCGCCTTGGCGCCCATTCGCGTCATCACGCGCATCGAAACCGCCACGTAAGGCGAGTCGGTTAGCTGCACGCCGATGTAGGACTTGTCTGAGCCGAGCGGCCCCATGCTGAAGGGCACGACGTACATCGTGCGGCCGGTCATCGAGCCTTCGAAGAGCTGAACGAGCTTCTCGCGCATCGCGGCAGGGTCCTCCCAGTTATTGGTTGGCCCGGCGTCGTGCTCTTTTTCGGAGCAGATGTAGGTGCGATCCTCAACGCGAGCGACGTCGTCCGGGTCAGACCAAGCAAGGTACGAATTGGGCCGTTTAGCGTCGCTGAGCTCGCGAAACGTCCCTTTAGCTACGAGTAGCTGGCAAAGACGCTCGTATTCCTCGGCTGAGCCGTCGCACCAGACCACATCGGCGGGCTTCGTCATCGCGGAGATCTCATCAACCCACGAGATCAGCGCTTCGTTTTTAGTTGGGACGGCTCTATCGGTCATTGAGTTCGAAAACTTTATGCGACGGCTTTGCCGGGCTCGCGACGGGGCACAAGCACGAGCCGTTTGAACTCGGCTACTAGCACTCCCTCTTGATTGAAAACGCGAGTGTGGACCTTCACGACGCCGCGGTCGGGCTTGCTCTTTGATTCCTTCTTCTCCAAAACCTCCGTCTCGCAGAAAAGCGTGTCGCCGTGGAAGACTGGGTTTGGGTGGCTGAGCTCCTCGGTTGCGAGGTTGGCGATCGCCTTACCGGAGACGTCGCTGACGCTCATTCCTAGCGCGAGCGAGTAGACCAGCGGCCCCACAACGACGTTGCGCTTCTGCTGCGACTCAGCGGCGTAGACGTCATTTAGATGCAGCGGATGGTGATTCATTGTGATCAGGCAGAAGAGGTGGTCGTCGGACTCCGTCACCGTCTTAGCCGGCCAGTGCTTATAGACGTCGCCCACCTCAAACTCTTCGAGGTAGCGTCCGTAAGGATGGGCACCAGAGCTCTCGCGCTCACGTTGATTGGTGGTGAATCCGGGTTCTGACATGCGGTTGGATGGTCTCCTGCGTCGAGGTTGACAATTCGTAATCAAGGAGCCTGCCATACGAGCAAACAATTCGGCGCGACGTCCAATACTGTGGTTCCCATGAGACACCCAAGAGACTTCTTCAAGCCGCTCGCAATCGGCGCTCCGGACCCAGTGATGGAGATTCCGTTCACGCCTTCACGGATGATCCACTTCTTCGATCCAAGCAACGAGAAGATGGCCGCCAAGTTGCCCCAGATCGCGGGGCAGACCGACATTCTGCTCGGCAATCTCGAGGACGCCGTTTCGGTCGAGAAGAAGGAGCCAGCCCGCGCCGGCCTCGTTGAGATCGGCAAGAACATCGACCTTGGCTCAACGCAGCTATGGACGCGGATCAACTCACTCGAGTCCCCATGGGTGCTCGATGACATCACAACGCTCGTAACCGAAATCGGCGACAAGCTCGACGTGATCATGGTGCCGAAAGTTGAAGGCGCCTGGGACATTCATTACATCGATCGCCTACTCGCCCAGCTTGAGGCGAAGGCCGGGCTCCAGCGGCCAATTCTTGTCCATGCGCTGCTTGAAACCGCGCTTGGCGTCGCAAACGTTGAAGAGATTGCGTACGCCAGCCCAAGGATGCAAGGAATGAGCTTTGGTCCGGCCGACCTGGCCGCATCAAGGCGCATGAAGACAACCCGCGTAGGTGGCGGCCACCCCGGCTACCGCGTAATCGAGGACCCTCAGACCGATGATCCTGACGAGCAGCGTCCAAGCGCTCAGCAAGATCTTTGGCATTACTCGATCGCCCGCATGGTTGACGCCTGCGCCAGCGCTGGCATCCTCCCCTTCTACGGCCCCTTCGGCGACATCAAAGACGTAGTCGGCTGCGAAGCCCAGTTTCGCTCAGCCTTCCTGATGGGCTGCGTCGGTGCTTGGTCGCTGCACCCGGTGCAGATCGACATCGCGAAGAAGGTCTTCTCTCCCGACCCCGACGAGGTGAAGTTCGCGCTGAAGGTGATCGAAGCGATCCCCGACGGGCGCGGAGTTCACATGATCGACGGCAAAATGCAGGACGACGCCACTTGGAAGCAGTGCAAGGTCATGGTTGACTTGGCGCGGATGGTGTCGGCCGATGATCCTGAGCTGGCAGCCGCATACGGACTGTAAGCAGCGCCAGCGCCAGCGTGAAGGCGGCGACGACGAAAAGCGCCGTCCCGCCCTGCCACTTGAAGAGTAGGCCAGCGATGACCGCGCCGAGAGCGTAAGCGGTAACGACGATGAAGGTCAGTACGCCGATTCTTGCCGGCCGCTTATCTGGGATCGCAACCGAGCGGGCTGAGCTGCCTGCCGCGTCTAACCCACGCGCGACGACGTCGAGCGTTCCATCGGTCAGTAGGCCGGTCACAAATGTCGTGCGAATTACCCACGAACCAACCTTCTGCAGCGCGCTTGTCTGCACTCCCAGCGCCAGTGCCAGCACCGCCGCCGCAAACAGCTCCGAAGTGCCGCCGGAGAGCCTGCCGCCTGCCAGCTCAATGATCAGCGCGCCGATCCCGATCAGCAGCGCTTCAAAGCCAAGCGCGAATGGGAGCAGTCGCTCCACACCGCTGCGGGTAAGGCGCTCAATCAGCAGCGCCGCGATGGCGACTCCAACGATGAAGGCGGCGATCGCGATTAAATGTTCAAGCGTCGCGAAGCCGTCGCCACGGGCGATTGCCAGTCCGATCAGCACCGTGTTCCCCGTCTGGTTGGCGACGAAAAGACCGTCAAGGGAGAGGAATGAAAGGCCGTCGCATGCG
>JBDNJF010000089.1:0-15285 GCA_041687955.1 Solirubrobacteraceae bacterium | reverse complement strand
TTGGCGCGCCAAGCTGGGTTGCGTCGTGTGTGAGTGAAAGCGGCGTTTTTGCCATGCACATCGGCAGCTTGTCGAGGCCAGCGTCAGTGAACTGCTCAATCTTGCGCTCGGCGTCGAGGTAGTAGACGACGTCATCGGCACCGTAGGCCTTCGTCGCGATCGCGTGGATCTTCTCTTTAATCGTCGCGTCCTCGGGGTAGAGGAAGTGGAAGTCGGAGGGCTCGTCGGCGGCCGCTACGACTGCTTCCGCAAGCTTCGCTGCGCCATCGCCGCCCTTCTCGAAGGCCTCGTTCAGCTCAGCCGCGAAGGCACCGCCTTCGAGCGCCAGGGACCGAACCATCTCGACCTCTTCGTCGCTATCACCCGGACGACGGTTGACAGCAACAACGCAGGGGAGACCAAACTCTTTCACGAGGCTGAGGTGGTGGTAGACGTTCGACATGCCGTCTTCGATCGCCTTGCGGTTCACTTCTGGCGAGTCGCTCTCCTCGTCCATTCCGCCGTGATGCTTGATCGCGCGCACTGTGCAGACGAGCACAACGGCGTCGGGGCGGAGCTCGCCTGCACGGCAGACGATGTCCATGAACTTCTCCATACCCATATCTGAGCCGAAGCCTGATTCAGTCAGCACGTAGTCACCGAGTTTGAGCGCGATCCGGTCGGCGATCACGGAGTTGTTGCCGTGGGCGATGTTGGCGAACGGGCCGGCGTGCATCAGCGCCGCCTGGCCCTCGAGCGTTTGAATCAAGTTTGGCTTCAAGGCGTCCTTTAGCAGCACGGTCATTGCTCCGGCGGCCTGTAGGTCGTCTCCTGTCACGGGCGTGACGCCATCAAACTGGTAGGCGGCGGTTATTTGCCCGAGGCGCCTACGCAGGTCCTGCAGGTCGCTGGCAACCGCCAGAATTGCCATTACTTCCGACGCGGCGGTGATGTCGAAGCCGGTTTCGCGCGGGTAGCCGTTGGCGCGGCCACCGAGGCTGATCGCTACGTCACGGAGGGCGCGGTCGTTCATGTCGAGCGCGCGCTTCCAGGTAACGCGCAGCGCGTCAATGTTGTGCGGGTTGCCGTGGAGGATTGACGCGTCTAGTAGCGCCGCGAGCAGGTTGTTCGCTGCCCCAACAGCGTGAATGTCGCCGGTGAAGTGGAGGTTCAAATCCTCCATTGGCACGATCTGCGCGTAGCCGCCGCCAGCGGCGCCGCCCTTGATTCCGAATACAGGGCCAAGCGATGGCTCCCGCAGGCAGAGCACCGGCGTCTTGCCGATCTTGCCCATCCCTTGAGTCAGCGAAACGGCGGTCGTCGTTTTTCCCTCGCCGGCCTTGGTTGGCGTCATACCCGCAACGCAGATCAGCTTGCCGTCGGGGCGGTCTTTGAGGCGCTCGAGGACTGATAGCTCAATCTTGCCCTTGAAGCGCCCGTAGGGTTCAAGCTCATCTGGTTCAAGGCCAAGCGTCGCACCAATCTCGTCGATCGGAATTAGCTCCGCCTCTTGGGCGATCTCAAGACTGCTCTTCATGGGTACCCCAGTGGTTGAATGTTGGAAGCTGCTGCGGGCGAGCCGCTAGTGCGAGACGGCTGCCGCGCCGAGCTCGGAGACGAGCTCGTCGGTGTAAAAGCGCTCTACCTCAAAGGGCTTGATCAGCTCCGGCGTCTTGCCTGTTGCGATCAGCTCAGCCAATGTCACGCCAACGATTGGCGCCGCCTTGAAGCCGTAGGTGCCCCAGCCGGTCGACACGAGGAATCCTTCGAGCTCGGTTTTACCGAGGATCGGCGAATAGTCGGGGCTAAGGTCGCAGAGCCCGGCCCAGCTTCGCAGCATCCGCGCCCGCTCAAGCTGCGGGAATAGTTCCAGCGCGTGGCGCGTCGATTCCTGCAGGAAGTTGAGCGTGCCGTTCATCCGGTAGGTCGTCCAAGGCTCAATCTCGGAGCCAATCAGGAACTCGCCGCGGTCGGTCTGCGAGATGTAGACGTGCATCTGTGAGGAGACAATCACCTTGTTGAGCAGCGGCTTGAGCGGCTCGGTGACGAAGGCCTGCAGAATGTGGGTCGTAATTGGCAGCTCAAAGCCAGCCATCTCGGAGAGGATCGATGACCAGCCCGCGGTCGCGGAGAGAACGGTGCCGCCGTTTACGCGCTGATTGCCGTTTACGGTAACGCCGGTAACGCGGTCGCCATCCTTGTGGATCGCTGTTACCTCACTGTTGGGGTGGATCTCTGCTCCGCCGCGGTCGGCGCCACGGGCGTAGCCCCAGACAACCGCGTCGTGGCGGATGATGCCGCCCGGCGGGTGGTAGAGGGCGCCCATGATCGGATACTCAGCGTCATCGGTTACCTGCATTGCCGGGACCATCCGCTGAACCTCGTCGGCGTCGACGACGGAGGTATTTATTCCAACCAGCCGATTCACTTCGGCGCGCTCGTGCATTACGAACATCGCGCGGTCGGTGTGGCCGAGCGTCAGGTGGCCCTGCTGCGAGAACATCAGATTGAACTGCAGATCCTTCGAGAGGTTCTCGTAAAGCTTTACGGAAGCGTCATAGAAGCGCGCGCCTTCAGGGGTCTTGTAGTTGGAGCGCAGAATCGTCGTGTTGCGGCCCGATGCGCCGGCGCCAATGTAGTTTTTCTCAAGAATGCAGATGTCTTTGATGCCGTGGTGCTTGGTCAGGTAGTAAGCGGTAGCAAGCCCGTGCGAGCCGCCGCCGATGATCACCACCTCGTAGTTGTCCTTCAGCTTCGAAGGGGTGTGCCACATCTTGCTTTGGCGGAAAATGTCACGCATTGCTCGTTGCCTCCACAGCGCCGCCCAATGGGCCAAGCGCATCGATTCCAACCGGCCGCCCGCCGAGCTCTTCGGCGGCGTCGATCATTGACTCCCACATGTACTGGGCGCTCGCGGCGCCAAAGGTATGAAGAAAGCTGTCCGGCCCTTGCCGCAGCAGCAGCCCGGGAACGCGGCCGATTGAGCCAGGCAGGAAGCCGTGAAGCGGGAACTCCCGCTCGCGCAGGTCGAGCGCGGTGATCCGGGCGAATGTGCCACGCGCGAGCGGCCCGCTAACGCTGAAAGTCGTGAGCGAGCTGGTTAGATCGGTGACCGAGACGAGCTCGCCGCTGGCGGCGGCTGCCGCTTCGAGCCGGCCGCGAAGCTCGGCCGTGTCGCCCGGATCGGTGATCGCAAGTACGCGGTCGGGCTTAACGGTGCACCACCAGGCGCCAGCTGCAAAGACGGCGAGTCCTAGCTTTGCGGCGGTCCCAGCGACCTCAATTGTGATTGCTTCGATCACCGCTGGCGTTCCAAGCAGCTCCGTGATCCCGAGGCTCGAGAGCTCTGCCACCGCGACGCTTTCAGCGCAAGCCTTCTTCTCGGCGATCGTGTCGCCGTAGTTGGCGGCAACTCGCCAGCCGCTGCGCTCCTCAATCTGAGCACCAGCCGCTACAAGCTCAGCTTCGATGTTGCTTTGCAGCAGCGGCGTGAAACCGCCCTGCACCTGTGCTTGGTCGGCGGAAAGAAATGTCAAGCTCATGAACGCAGCCGCTCCTGGTCTGGGTCGTAGAAGGCGCCGTGAACAATCGTTGCCGTTTGGCTCTTAGACCCATATTTGATGTGTAGTGAACCGCCGTCCTTGCCATGGTCGGCGGGAACCCAGGCCAGCCCGATCGACTGCCCAAGCAGCTCCGAGTAGCGGGCCGATGTAACGCGGCCGGCGGGCTGCCCGTCGACGACAACCGCCGATCCTTCGATCGGTACGTCGTCGCCGTCAATCTTGAAGCCGACCAGCGTGTTGACCATCCCACGCTCGTTGGCGCGCTCCAGCGCCCACTTGCCCATGAAGTCTTCTTCCTTGTCGAGCTTGACGATCCAACCCATCTGGCTCTCGTAAGCGTTCGATTCAGAGTCAGTGTCCTGGCCGACGATGATGTGCCCCTTCTCGAGCCGAAGAATCCGCTGCGGTTCAAGGCCAAACGGCCTTATCCCGTACTCGGCGCCAGCTTCCAGGATTTGATCCCAGAGGTATTGCCCGCAAGCGGCCGGGTAGTGGATTTCGTAGCCGAGCTCGCCAACGAAGCCAATTCGCATCGCCAGGCACTGGACACCAGCGATCTGGATCTGGTGCCCGTCGAGGTAGCCAAAAGAATCGTTGCTGAGTTCGGCGTCGGTGAGCTTGCCGAGCAGTTCCCTGGCCTGGGGGCCAGCAACATTGATCGCGCAGAGGCCCTGGGTCACGTCGGTCACGTGAACCTCCATCTCCCAGGCTGCCAGCCACCAAGTGAACCAGCGCTCCACAGCGTCGGCGCCAGAGGAGGTCGTCGTGACTAGGAAGCTCTCGTCAGCGACGCGGCAGACGGTGCCGTCATCGGTAATTCGGCCGGCGTCGTTGCCTAGAACGCCGTAGCGAATTCGTCCGACTTTTAGATCGCTGAGGCGATTGGTGTACATCCGGTCGAGGAACCGGCCCGCGTCGGGGCCGCTAACGATCATCTTCCCGAGCGTTGAAACGTCAATCATTCCGACGCTGCTGTGAACGGCCGCGGCCTCCGCTCTAACGTCGCCATAATCGTAGGCGCGGCGCCAGTCGCCCGCCCACTTGACGCGAGAGCCGAGCTCGCGCTGACGAGCGTGGATTGCCGAACGCTTCGCTGGCGTAAAGGGTCGTCCGGCCCAGGCCCCGAGCGGCATCGTCGACCACGGCGGACGGGCCGTTGTGATCCCCGTTTCGTCAATGCTGAGGCCGGTTTGCTTGGCGACAGCGCGGATGCTTGGCAGCTGCGAGATTCGTCCTTGCGACGGGCCCATCGTTACGGTCGTGTAGCGCTTACTGAGCTCGATTGAGTCGTAGCCCTCTTCGATCGCGTACTTCATGTCCTTCGTCGTGACGTCCTCATCGAGGTCAAGGAAAGCCTTGCCTTTAGGGCTCGCGGTGCGCTGGTAGGCCGGCGAAGCAGCGGCCGGGGCGGGGGCCGGGAGGGCGTCTAGCGCGGCGGCCGCTGCACTGGCGGCTGAGCCGTCGCCAAACTCGCACTCTTGGGCTGCGCGCGCTCCCGCCAAGGTGCCGCTGAGCGCTGCTGCCTCTAGTTCTTCCTTGCCCGCGACTGCGCCAGCGGGGTGAATGCCTGGCGGCGGATTCTCGGGAAGGAAGCAGTTGGCTTCAGAATTAAACTTGGCCTTCGCTCCGGCTTGGAGCATCAGTGAAGATGCCGGCACGGTGCCACCGGAGACAGCGAGCAGGTCACAGTCGAAGCGCTCCTCGGTGCCGGGCTTGGCGACCCCGTCCTCGTCGATCTGAGCGAGCGTGCAGCCCTTGAGGTGCTTGTTTCCGCTGGCTTCTACGACGGTCATCCCACGCAGAAGCCGGATGCCTGCGGCCTCAACGGCGGCTGTCAGGGCGTTTGAGCGGTTCACCATCAGGTCAGCTACGGCGACGACATTGACTCCGGCAGTGTGTAGGGCAAGCGCAGCCTCAAGACCGCGCTCGCCGGTCGTTGCGATGACGGCGTTCTCGCCTGGCCTGAGCGCGTAAAGCGCGGCTAGCTTCAGCGCACCGGTGGTCAACATCACGCCGGGAAGGTCGTTGTTCGGGAAAATCAGTGGCTGCTCAATTGAACCGGTCGCAGCGACGTGGCGCTGGGCGCGGATCTGGTGCAGCGTGCTGCCTTGCCAAACGGGAACAAGGCCGTCGAAATATCCGAGCGCTGGCGCGTTGACGAGGATTTCGACTCCTGCGGCCTCAGCTTCGGCGGTTAGCTTGCGCGCCAGCTCGTGCTTGCCTTGCCAAAGAAGCTGCCCGCCGGGCTCTACGTCCTCAGTAACTAGTACTACGTCAGCGCCCTCGCTGGCCGCGGCAATAGCAGCGCTCAGGCCCGCGACTCCGCCACCGATCACGAGCACGTCGCAGTGGCGGCGGCGATAGTCGGTGCGCCATTCGCGGTGCGCCTGTGTCTTCTTGATCACGCCAAGGCCGGCGGCGTTGCGCAGAATTTTTTCGTAGAGCGGCCAGGCGCTGCGTGGCCAGATGAAGGTCTTGTAGTAGAAGCCGGCCGGCATGAACGGCCCACCGAAGATGTCCGACGCGCGCATCACGTCGAAGTTCAGTGATGGCCAAGCGTTCTGATGCTTGACCTCCATCCCGTCCTTGGCGCGCTCAGTTGTGGCGCGAATTCCCGGCCACTCACCCTCTTGAACGAGTGTGTTGGCGGTCCAGGCCGAAGCACTAACGATGCCGCGGGGACGGTGATATTTAAACGAGCGCGAGAAGATCCGCTGCCCTTGGGCGTAGAGGGCAGAGGCGATTGTGTCGCCTTCAAAGCCGCTGACCGACTTGCCGTCGAACGTGAACGTGACCTTCTTTGAGCGATCGATTCGCTCCGCGGGCTGTGGGTCAAGACGGCTCATTTAGCGCAGCTCCTCGCCGCCGGCGGCGCGCGCCTGAGCAACAGGTGAGACCGGCGCCTGCGTGGCGCCGGTGATTTCGGGGACGGCGGTCCAGAGGACCTCGTTGGTGGAGGTGTTGCGCTCAGCTTGGAACCAAGTACGGCAGCCAGCGCGGTGCCACCACCATTCGCGCTGGACGCCGTCGGTGTTAGCGCGAAAGTAGTTGTAAGCGTTCAGCTCGCGCTCGCCGGGGCGGCTGCCGGGCCGCACGACAATCTCCCCGCCGAAGCCGAAGTCGGTGACTTCGCGGGTACCACAGATGGGGCAGTTCAACAGGAACGACATTCGGCTCGCATTCAGTCGCTGATTTCTCGTCTAGGTAGATACTAGACAAATAGGTTCAAGAAATGCAAGGGCCGCGAGAATTTTCGCGGCGATCGGGCGCAAACTGCGACCTACTTGACAAATCGCTGAGTTTGATGTCGGATCAACTGATTCGGGCAGCGAGGGCTGCCGTCCACCACAAGCGGGGAGAAGTGAATGTCAGACGTGCCAGAGGGCGGTCAAGAAATTGACTACGAAGGCGGCGGGCTAAAGAAGGAAACAAACTGGTGGGGGGCCTTCGTCATCGGCCTTGCCGGAGTGATCCTCGTAACTGGGATCGCCCCAGTAATGGTCACGACGCTCGGCGCAGCTTCGATTCCGTTGATCGTTGTCATCACCTTCATGGGTTTCCTGCTTTGCTTAATGCTGGCTGAGATGGCGGCGATGATGCCGGACCGCACCGGCGGCCTGCCGTCATTCGTCTATCCAGCTTTCAAGGATAAGGCTGGAGGTTTCGCCAAGCACTTGAACGGCGGGACGGCTTGGGCCTACTGGCTTGGCTGGTTCCCGGTCGCACCGCTGAACATGATCCTTGCTTCGTTCTACATCGCCGATCGTCTGCAGCTAAACACCGATGCAGGCTTCACGCCAATCAACACCTTCATCTCATACTGGACGCTCGGCATCGCGATTGTCGGAATCCTGCTGTTTGCAGTCCCCGCCGTGCTCGGGATTCGCGTCGGAACGGCCTTCGCGACCGTTCTGGGCGTGATATCAATGGTCCCGCTGACCTTCCTTGCGATTGCCTGGATTTTCAGCGGCTCGGCTGATATCGGCAACGTCACCAGCTTCCAGCACCTCGACGGAACAAGCTTCTTTGCCGATCTTGGCGGCGAAGGGTGGGTCACGCTCTGTCTTGCCTACGGCTTCCTCTTGACATGGAACGTGTTGGCGATGGAGGCAGCTGCTTGTTACATCGGTGAGTGTCGTAATCCAGAGAAGGACGCCAAGATTGCGATGACGCTCGAAGGCGGCTTTGGACTTTTCATCTACACGCTTATCCCGGTCGGCTTCATCGCTGTTCTCGGCTCGAAAGCGCTATCGAACCCTGACCTTGTCGATCCAAACACGATGTTCGTGACCTTCGCTGGCAAGGTGTTTTCGACTGCGGGCGAGACGCTTAACTGGATTATCGCGGTCTTGTTAATCGTTGCATTGGCTTTGTCAGCGCTGAACGCGATCCTTGGCTGCGCCCGCTCGCTGCACCAGATGTCGGTCGACGGTCACTTCCCGTTGTTCTTCTCGCGCGTCAATAAGCACGGCGTGCCATCGCGCGCTGCGCTGTTTAATGTCGGCGCCTCACTGATCGTCGTGCTGGCGGGCGGCGCCGTAGAGATCTACACATTCTCAAACGTGGGCTATACGTCAGCGATCATCGTCTCGCTTGTCGCCTACTACATGCTGCGCCGGTACAAGCCAGATGCCAATCGGCCCTTTAAGCTGCCCGGCGTTTTCAAGTACATCTCGCTACTAATCGCGGCAGCCTTGTTTGCGTTCTGGTCGTACGGCGGCTGGCAATATTCGCGGATTGGCGACACGCGGATCTACTTCATCCTCGGTTTTGTCGTGCTGCTGTCGTACTTCCCGCTGCACTATTACCGCACTCACGTTGAGGACAGGCGCACGCCGCCGTCCGATTCCGGACCGACCGAGCAGACGGCGGGCATGGAAGGGCGGATACATGAGAAGTGATCTGATCTCGCAGCCCGCGATCAGGATGCGCTGGTGACCGCTGCAGAGGATCAAGCTGACGAGCTAGCCGTCCCGCCGAGCGACCGAGTGCTTCTGGCCAGTGAAGGGCGCGAGATCTCGGCCGCGGCAGTCGACTGCGCCGCGCAGCTTGCAGAGCGCACCGGCGCACCGGTTTACGTCTTCTCAATCGCCCGCGTCTGGGGGACCAGCTTTGGTTTCCCGAACCCAGGCTTGTTGCCGACGAGAGAGGAATGGGAGGTTCAGCGTAAGTTGGTAAAAAGCGCCGTCAAGGCGCTGCAAAAGCGGCAGATCGCGGCAACAGGCAACGTCATCGGCACGCGGCGCGGGGCGAAACGAATCGTTGCCGAAGCGCAGCGGCTCGGCTGCGACACGATCGTGATGTCGGCAGACGCCCGGCGCAACCGCTTTGTCGCTGACTTTCTCTGGTCGCAGGAGCCCTACCGGGTTGAGCGTCGCGCGCGAATTCCAGTTCATCTTGTAGTCGAAACGTCCCAGTGATCCAACGAGAGGAACAGCATGGCTGCTAGCCAAGTACCGACGGTTGATGATGTGCGCAAGGCAGTCGCCGACGAAGGGATCGAGTTTCTCTTCGCTCAGTTCGTTGACATGCACGGCAAGCCGAGCGCCAAGCTCGTCCCGGCGCACCATCTTGACGACCTGCTCAGCGACGGTGCTGGCTTCGCCGGCTTTGCTGCCGGTGACATCGGCCAAACGCCGGATAGCCCTGACATGATCGCGATGCCCGACGTTTCGACCTTCACGAAGCTGCCTTGGCTGCCGAATATCGCCCGCTTTGCTTGTAACGTTACGGTCGAAGGCGAGCCGTGGCCGTTCTGCCCACGGACAATCCTGCGAAACCAGATTGCACGCGCCGCCGAGCTTGGCTTCGAGCTACGGATCGGCGCCGAGCTGGAGTACTTTCTGCTGCGCCGCACTGAGGACGGTGGAATTGAGCTTGCCGACCCGCTCGATGATCTAGAGCAGCCCTGTTATGACATGCGCGCTCTCACGCGGAACCTGCCCTTCGTGACCGCGGTAGCTAACAACATTACGGCGCTCGGCTGGGACAACTACGCAACAGACCACGAGGATGCCAACGGCCAATTCGAGCAGAACTGGGAGTACGCTGACGCTCTCACAACCGCCGACCGAGCAGTCTTCTATCGCTACATGGTTGAAGCGATGGCGCAGGAGCGTGGCTTGACGGCGACCTTCATGCCCAAGCCGTTCGGTCACCTGACCGGCAATGGTTGTCATTTCCACATGAGCCTCTGGAAGGACGACGAAAACGTCTTCCACCGCGACCCCGCTGACGACCCGCGCGGGCTGGGCCTCTCCGAGCTCGGCTACAACTTCCTCGGCGGCTTGATGGACAACGCAACTGCCTATATCGCGATCACGGCGCCGACCGTCAACTCCTACAAGCGACTAGTCGTTGGCGAGCCGACCAGCGGCTCGACCTGGGCGCCGGCTTACGTCACTTACGGCTACAACAATCGCTCAATGATGCTGCGGATCCCCGATCAGGGGCGAATTGAGGATCGCACCGTGGATGGCGCCTGCAACCCGTACCTCGCCGCAACGGCGGTTTTGGCCGCCGGGCTCGACGGAATCGAGCGCGGCCTCGAGCCCGGCGACCCAACTAGCGAAAACATGTTCAAGACGACGCAGGCCGAGCGCGAGGAGATGGGAATCAAGACGCTGCCAGCGAACCTGCTGGACGCCACCCGCGAGCTCGAGCACAACGACGTGATGCGTAAGGCCTTTGGCTCCCATGATGGCCGCGACTACATCGATTACTTCATCGAGCGCAAGCGAGTCGAATGGACGACGTTTCACGAGCAGATTTCGAAATATGAGCTCGACCGTTACCTTCAGCTTTTCTAGCAAGGTATGCGGACTGCACATTGCAAGCCGCCAAGTATGGCCAAAATCGCCGCGTTTTATGTTGGGAACGGTCACTAGAATCTAACCATGTGTGGAATCGCTGGACTCTTCAGTAAATCTTCCCTGTTCGAACAGCGGCTTGGAGATCACCTCTCGGACATGTTGATTCAGATGGCCGACCGCGGGCCCGACAGTGCTGGCGTCGCCTTTTACCGCAACCCCGCGCCAGTCGGGTCGAGCAAGTTGACGCTCTTCTCCCCCGAGCCCGGTTACGACTGGGAGCTGATCGCGGGCGAGCTCTCGAAGGCCTTCGGCGGAACTCACGGACCCGAGGTCCGCGCCAGTCACGCCGTAATTGTTGTTGATACCGATGCTGACGACGCTGGCCGCTGGGTGATCGACAACCACCCCGAGCTGCGCGTGATGAGCGCCGGCGAATCGATCGAAATCTATAAAGAGAAGGGCGACCCGCGCCAGTTCGTCGAGCGCTTTGGGCTGCGCGAGCTAAGCGCCACCCACGCCCTTGGGCACACGCGGATGGCGACCGAGAGCATCGTCACGACCGAGCATTCGCACCCTTTCTCGACCGGCCTGGATCTGTGCCTCGTCCACAACGGTTCGCTCTGCAACCACAACCGGCTGCGCGAAGAGTTGCGCCGCGAGGGAGTCACAATTCAGACCGATAATGATTCAGAGGTCGCGGCCGCCTACCTGACTTGGAAAATGCGCGAAGGCGCCTCGCTAACCGAGGCGTTGGAGGCGGGGTTGGACGATCTCGACGGCTTTTTCACTTTCGCCGTCGGAACTGCTGATGGTTTTGCCGTGCTGCGCGATCCAATCGCCTGTAAGCCGGCCGTGATGAGCGAGAGCGACGAGTGGGTGGCGATGGCCTCCGAGTACCGCGCGATTGCCGTGCTTCCTGGAGCGGCCGATGCGCGCGTCTGGGAGCCGGACCCAGGACAGGTTTACATCTGGGAGAAGGAGAAAGTCTGATGGGCAATGTTGAGCAGACGATCGAGCTCGTCGACCTCGCCGAAACGACGATCCGTGAGCTCAACCAGCGGCTCCACGACGTCGCCGACGGTGAGCCCCAGCACTGGCGAATTACCCACCCGAGCGGGCTTCATGCGATCGGCGCTGGAATCAACGCGCCACTTGAGATCGACATCGACGGCCACGTTGGCTACTACTGCGCCGGCATGAACAAGGAGGCGACGCTGCGGATTCACGGCAGCGCCGGCGTTGGACTGGCCGAAAACATCATGTCGGGCGCTGTAATTGTTGACGGCGACGCGAGCCAATCGGTGGGCGCTACCGGCCGAGGGGGCTTGATCGTCGTTCGCGGCAACGCAGCTGCTCGCTGCGGAATCTCGATGAAGGGCGTCAACATTGTCGTCGAGGGCAACGTTGGCCACCTAAGCGGCTTTATGGCTCAAAAGGGCGCGCTCGTCGTATGCGGCGACGCCGGTGAAGCGCTCGGAGATTCGATCTACGAGACGCACATTTATGTGCGCGGCAGCGTCACCGAGCTCGGCGCCGATTGCATCGAGAAGGACTTCAAAGAGTTTCACACCGCCGAGCTGACGGGGCTACTTGCGCAGGCCGACATTGATGCCGACCCGACCGAGTTTAAACGCTACGGATCGGCGCGCGAACTTTACAATTTCAGCATCGACAACGCGGATGCTTACTAATGACTAACGAGCCAACACAAAGCAACGGAATGCGCGAGTCGGCGCTCTTCGATCGCAACGTGATTCATGAGATCCAACGCAAAGCGCGCGAGGGGATTTACGACATCCGCGGCTTCGGCGCAAAGCGCAAGGTGCCCCACTTTGATGACTTGCTGCTGCTAGGCGCGAGCGTTTCGCGCTACCCGCTCGAGGGCTACCGCGAGCGCTGCAATACGGCGGTCACGCTTGGCACCCGCTTCGCCAAAAACCCGATCGAGCTGGAGATCCCAATCACGATCGCCGGAATGAGCTTCGGCGCCCTGTCGGCCCAGGCGAAGGAGGCTTTGGGCCGCGGCGCGACCGCTGTTGGCACCAGCACGACGACCGGCGACGGCGGCATGACCGAGGAGGAGCGCGGCCACTCCGAGAAGCTCGTCTACCAGCTGCTTCCTTCTCGCTATGGGATGAACCCCGACGACCTGCGCCGCGCCGACGCGATTGAGGTCGTAATCGGGCAGGGCGCCAAGCCGGGCGGTGGCGGCATGCTGCTTGGCCAAAAGATCTCCGATCGCGTGGCCGAGATGCGCGACCTGCCAAAAGGAATCGACCAGCGCAGCTCCTGCCGCCACCCGGACTGGACCGGCCCCGACGACCTCGAGATTAAGATCGGCGAGCTGCGCGAGATCACCGACTGGCGCGTGCCGATCTACGTCAAGATCGCTGCCTCACGGCCCTACTTTGACGTTGGGCTAGCCGTAAAGTCCGGCGCCGACGTCGTTGTCCTCGACGGCATGGAAGGCGGCACAGCGGCCACGCAAGACGTTTTCATCGAGCACGTTGGCATTCCAATCCTGTCGGCGATCCCTGAAGCCGTTGACTCGCTCAAAGGGCTGGGTATGCACCGCAAGGTTCAGCTCGTCGTCTCTGGCGGCATCCGTACCGGCGCCGACGTCGCCAAGGCGCTGGCGCTCGGCGCTGACGCCGTTTCAATCGGCGTGGCGGCGATGATCGCGCTCGGCGACAACGCCCCCGAACATCAGGAGGAGTACGCAAAGCTAGGCAGCGCAGCCGGCTTCTACGACGACTGGCATGAGGGCCGCGACCCGGCCGGAATCTCAACCCAAGATGAGGAGCTCGGCAAGCGCTTTAACGCGGAGCTCGGCGGCCGGCGGCTTGCCAATTACTTACGCGCGATGGTGCTCGAGACGCAGACCTTGGCGAGAGCCTGTGGCAAGTCCGACGTTCGCAACTTGGAGCCGGAGGATTTGGTCGCGTTGACGATTGAGGCCGCGGCGATGGCGCGCGTGCCGCTGGCTGGGACAAAGTGGATCCCCGGCCTCGGCGGCAATACCGAGTAGCGCAGCTGTGCGACTGGTTGTAGTTCAGCACCTCTTCTGCGAAGGCCCCGGGGCTTTCAACACCGTGCTTGACGACCGCGGTGTAGAGCGCGCAATCGTCGAGATTGACGTCGGCGAGGCGCTCCCCAACTGGCGCGACTTCGACGGCATTATTGCGATGGGTGGCCCGATGAGCGTCAACGACGAAGCGGAGCTGCCTTGGCTGATCGAAGAGAAGCGATGGATCGCGGAGGCGGTGCGCGCAGGCAAGCCGTTTTTCGGCGCTTGTCTGGGAGTACAGATGCTGGCCAGCGCTCTGGGTGCCCGCATCTATCCGCTTGAACAGTCGGAAGTTGGGCTGCTGGAGGTAGAGCGCACGCCGGAAGGGCTCGCCGACCCGGTGATTGGTGCTCTTGCCGAGCCGCTGGTGACGCTCCAGTGGCACGGCGACACGTTCGACACCCCTGCTGGAGCGGTACTGCTCGCCAGTTCAGCGGCAGCGCCTAACCAGGCCTTCCGCTTCGGCGAGTTTGCCTACGGGATTCAGTTTCATCTGGAAGTCACGCCGGAAATGGCTGAGCAGTGGGCCGGCGTGCCGGAGTACAGGGCAGCGCTCACCGCGACGCTCGGTGAGGAGGGTGGTAAGGCGTTTCTCGCTGACGCGGTAGCGCGCCACCGAGAGCTTGGGAGCCAGGCTCATCTACTGATTGCCGCTTGGCTGGACCTAATTGAAGCCCACGGCGCGCGATAGCCTGTGCGTCATGGACACCACACAATCGCTCTCTGTTCTCGCTGGCTCGCTTGGCATCTTGATGGGCGCGAGCCCGCTCCTGCAGGCCTATCGCGCCCATCAGCGGCGCAGCTCGTCTGACGTCAGCATGCCGTTTCTCGCGCTGCTCTGGGTTGGTGGCGCCGCTTGGCTGGCCTACGGCATTGCGCTAGGCAACATCGCGATGATGGTCGCCAATTCGGTCGGCGTTATCGCCTGCACAACGGCAATCGCCGTCAGCCATCATTGGCGCGAGGGCGAGCAACCTAGAAGCGGCTGAACTGCAGCGCGCAGCTGCCGCACGGGAGCGTGATCGGGCGCCGGCGGACGAACGCCCAGCGTCTAGCCGATGACGTCGCCGACCGAGATTTCTCCGCCGCTTAGAATCTGGCAGCGCAGACCGCCGCGGCCGACCATCGCCTTCAGCACTCCAGGTAGCGTGCGTCCTTCGATGTAGTTGCAGGGCTCAGCCAGCTCAGTGCCGAGGCAGCGAACTTCACCAACTGTGAACTTCTTGCCGACAAGGTGGTTGAGCTCGATTCCGCGCGTAAGCAGGTTGCGACGCAACGCGTTAGGTGGAAGTTCAAGGTCAATTGTCGCCAGGTAGTCGTAGCTCTCCTGCTCGATCAATGTGACGTTCTCGAAACCTTTCTCGCCGGGCTCTTCGGTGAAGTAGCGGTCGCCCTCAAGGCCGCACCCAGCCACCGCGCTGACCTGCTCCAGTGAGACCATCGGGGCGCCCGAGGCGCCAGCGATGAAGATCGCTTCGATCCGGCCGCTGGACTGGTCGATCATCGGTGCAGCCTACCGCGCGAGCTAGCCGCCTTGGACAACCCGAAAACCGAGGTTACCGGCGCAGCTTTCGGGCGTATTGTTGCTGCGCGCGTCGACGCGGTAGCGCTTGCAGTAGGAGGCGTGGCAGAGGTACGAGCCGCCGCGCTGAACTCGCGGCGCCTCGTCCGGCATCCCGGGGCCGCTTGGATCGACCTCGCCGCTGAGCTCATAAGCGGAGGCGCTGTAGGAATCCGAACACATCTCCCAAACGTTGCCGGTCATCTCATAAAGGCCAAAGTCGTTTGGCGGGAACGACCGCACCGGGGCCGTTCCGGCGAATCCGTCAGCGCAAGTGTTGCCGGTTGGAAATTCGCCCTGGAA
>JBDNJF010000088.1:0-4926 GCA_041687955.1 Solirubrobacteraceae bacterium | reverse complement strand
GCCTTTGTGGCGGAAGCCCTGCTCGGTGATCGGCGTGGTCGGGTGGTCAAAGCGGTGATCTGCGTCGGTGATCATGCACCCGTTGGCGGCCATGCAGTGGTCGCCAATCGTGACTGACTCGAGCGCTGCGACCATCACGACCTGATTTAGGAAGACGCCTCGGCCGATCGAAATTTTCCCGGCTTCGCCGCCGGTTAGCCAGACGCCCGGCTCGAAGAGAGTGCCCTCCCCCACTTCAAGCCGTCCCTGGCGAAACATCTCAAGCGGCTCGCCCTGCAAGGGCCAGCGCGCGAAGGCCCCACGTTTGGCTAGCTCACGGTGAATCAGGTAGCGCCGCCAAGGCAGCGAGTCGCGCTCATACCAGCGCCACTTGGTGGCCCACAGGCGCGCCATCTGGGCTGTCCGCATCTGAGCCGGCATCGGCGCCGCTAAGCGGCGGCCTTCGTTGGTCGTGCGCCCGCGGCACCGGTCGGCGCGCCAGCCTTTTTCTTCGGCTTCACTTTTGCCACCGCCGCCGGTTTCGCGGCGACAACGAGCTCGGCAAGGAACTCCCCGGTGTGCGAGCCGGGCGTCCCCGCGACCTGCTCCGGCGTGCCTTCGGCGACGACAATGCCGCCTTCGTCGCCGCCCTCCGGCCCCATGTCGATGATCCGGTCGGCTGTCTTAATTACGTCAAGGTTGTGTTCGATCACGACGACCGAATTGCCTGCGTCGACGAGCCGGTGGAGCACCTCGAGCAGTCGCTGGACGTCGGCGAAATGAAGCCCAGTGGTCGGTTCGTCAAGGATGTACAGGGTCTTGCCTGTCGCAATTTTTGAGAGCTCAGTCGCGAGTTTCACGCGCTGCGCCTCGCCACCGGAGAGCGTCGTGGCGGGCTGCCCGAGCCGCAGATAGCCAAGCCCCACGTCACTGAGCGTTTGCAGCCTGCGGCGGACCTTTGGGATGTGGACAAAGAACTCAAGCGCCTGCTCGACCGGCATGTCGAGCACGTCGGCGATCGTGCGCCCTTTAAAGCGAACCTCGAGCGTCTCCTTGTTGTAACGCTTGCCATGGCACTGCTCACACGGAACGTAAACGTCGGGCAGGAAGTGCATCTCAATTTTGATCTGTCCATCACCGCGGCATACCTCACAGCGACCACCTTTGACGTTGAACGAAAAGCGGCCGGGCTTATAGCCACGCGCGCGCGCCTCAGGCGTCTTTGAGAAGAGGTCGCGGATCACGTCGAAAAGGCCGGTGTAGGTCGCTGGGTTGGAGCGTGGCGTGCGGCCGATCGGAGACTGATCGACCTGGATGATTTTGTCGAGCTGCTCGAGCCCGCGCACCTCCGCGTGTGCGCCTGGGCGTTGGCGCGCGCGGTGGAGCCGGTTGGCGACCGACTTGAAGAGCACCTCATTAACCAGCGTCGACTTGCCGGAGCCTGAGACTCCAGTGACAACCGTGAAGACGCCGAGCGGGAACTTGACATTGATCTCGCGCAGGTTGTGCTGACGAGCGCCGCGCACTTCAACGGCTCCATTGGGCTTACGGCGCACCTTTGGCACATCAATCTGCGCCGTGCCGGCGAGAAACTGCCCGGTCAGCGAACGTTTGTTTTTTTCAACCTTCGCGGCCGTTCCTTCGGCGACTATCTGGCCGCCGTGTTCACCGGCTCCTGGGCCCATGTCAACGAGCCAGTCGGCGGCGCGCATTGTCTGCTCGTCGTGCTCGACGACAAGAACCGTATTGCCCAGGTCGCGGAGGTTCTCGAGCGTCTTGATCAGCTTGCCGTTGTCGCGCTGATGGAGGCCGATTGAGGGCTCGTCGAGCACGTAAAGCACTCCTACCAGCGCTGAGCCGATCTGCGTTGCTAGGCGGATTCTCTGCGCTTCGCCGCCGGAAAGCGTCGCTGCGGCGCGATCGAGCGAGAGATAGCCGATTCCGACGTTCTCAAGAAAGCTGAGCCGCTCCGCTATCTCGCGCATGATCAAGTGGGCGATGTGGGCTTCAGTTTCGCTCAGCTCAACCTCGTCGACCCACTCCAGCGCGCGCCGCACTGAGAGCGAAGTGAACTGATTGATCGCCATACCGCCAACGAGCACAGCGCGCGACTCAGGCCGCAGCCTTGAGCCATCGCAGGCTGGGCAGGCGGCGACCGCCATGAACTCCTCAATACGTTCACGCATCGCCTCCGAATCGGTCTCGCGGTAGCGGCGCTCAAGGTTCGGAATTATTCCTTCAAATCGCGTTGAGTAGGCGCGCGTTCGCCCATAGCGGTTTCGGTAGGTGACCTCCACAGCGTTCTTGCCTGTTCCGCGCAGGAAGTAATCACGCTCGGTCGTCGTGAGCGACTCCCACGGCGCAGTCATGTCAACCGCGTACTCAGCCGCCAGCGCCTGCGTGATCTGCTCGTAGTAATTTGAGCTACTGGCCGCCCATGGTGCCAGTGCCCCGGCCTCGATTGACAGAGATCGGTCGGGGACGATTAGATCCTGATCAATTTCCATCTGCGAGCCAAGCCCGCTGCAGCGCTCGCAGGCGCCGTGCGGTGAGTTGAAGGAGAAAATCCTCGGCTCAAGCTCCGGCATTGATACGCCGCACTTAAGGCAGGCAAAACTCTCCGAGAAGGTCATCAGCTCGCCCTCTCCCTTCTCTGGCGCGGTTTCGACCTCGACGATGCCGCCCGCCAGCGCAACCGCGGTCTCAATCGAATCAGCGAGCCGCTTGCGCACGCCATCGCGAATAACGAGCCGGTCTATGACGACCGAAATCGAGTGCTTGAACTTACGGTCAAGCTCAATCTCCTCGTCGAGCATCAGTAGCTCGCCATCGACCTTCACACGCGCGTAGCCGTCGGCGCGAAGCCCTTCGAAAAGCTTGCCGTATTCGCCCTTGCGGTCGCGGATCAAAGGCGCCATCACGATCAGGCGCGTACCTTCCGCCAGCTCCGTCACCTGATCAATTATCTGGTCGGCTGACTGACCGGCGATCGGCGCGCCGCACTTGTAGCAGTGCGGATGACCAACGCGGGCCCAGAGCAGGCGCAGATAGTCGTAAACCTCGGTAACTGTGCCGACGGTTGAGCGTGGGTTACGCGAGGTCGTTTTCTGGTCGATCGAGATCGCGGGCGAGAGGCCTTCGATTGAGTCAACGTCAGGCTTATCCATCTGGCCGAGGAACTGGCGAGCGTAGGCGCTCAGCGATTCGACATAGCGGCGCTGACCTTCGGCATAAATCGTGTCGAATGCGAGCGAGGATTTTCCTGAACCAGAGAGTCCTGTGATCACTACCAGCGAGTCGCGCGGCAGCTCAAGCGAAATGTCTTTGAGGTTGTGCTCGCGAGCACCAGAAACGACAATTGAATTTGCTGACGCCATTACAGCCAGTCTATTAGACGCGAACCGCCGCGCGGCGGCCTTCGCGCGCCGAACCAACTAGCGCGTTAGCTCGCGCGCAACGCTGCGGTAGGCCGCGAGCGCTGGCTTGTCGACGAAGCTTCCGTCGGCGGCGACGCGCCGCAGTCCGGCGTATTCAAAAGCGTCCTGATTGCCGCTGTCACTGCTGACCCAGTTGTACCAGTAGGCGCGAGCGAGCTTGAGGCGCCCCGCACTTTTGCCGTAAGCGCGGTAGACCTCGCTCACTTTCTTTGCCTCACCAGCCTCGGTCGTCACCCAGCTTTGGTTGGCGTCGGCCTTTCCGCGCCCCGACGGCCAAGAAATCTCGGTTACCCATAGCGGAGCGTTACGGGCGCCGTTGGCGTCGAGCACGGCGCGGACGAAGCGAAGAATTTTTACGCTGCCCTCTGCTGTTCCCGTGAATGGATGGACAGCAACGGCGTCAAAGTAGCCTCTGCCCTTCATGCCGGCCTTGAACAATGTCGTGTAATCACGCCAAGAGAAATTCGGCAGGCCGGCCGTGATTACCTTCGCGCCGGGGTCGGCCGCCTTCACCGCCCTGTAGGAGGCGCGCAGGAGCTTGGCGTATGCGGGCGCCCACGGCTTCACTGGGAAGTAGCGGCTGAGGCTCGGCTCATTCCAGATCTGAAAATTGCGCAGCGGCCGCTTCGGCAGCGAGGGGTTGGCGGCCCAGAAGCTGCCCTTCACGCCGTAACGCCCAATTAGTGACTTCAAAAAACGGCCATAGATCGCCGGATCGCGCGGCGGCGAAAAAGTCTCGCTTGGGTCCAGAGCAGCCCAAGCCGGGGCGCGCAGCACAAGCGCCGTCACCTCAATCCTGTTTCGCGCCGCAGCAGCAATATGGGCGTCGGTGGTCGAAAAGTCGGTTGGGATCCCGCCGACGTTGGTGAAGTATCGGTGCGCGCTCGCTGGAATCTGCTCAAAGCTCGCGTACGGCTGCAGCAGCGGCCACTGAACCGGCAGCCGGATTGTCCCGACGCCACTGGCGCGCATCACGGCGCCCTCCTTGGCCAGATCGACCCCGGGAGCGTCAAGCGGGCCGTTGGCCATGACGCCGAAAAAAGTTGGCGAGAGCTTTGTTGCCTGCGCCGGAGCAGTAAAGGCGGCAGTGATCGCCCCGGCCGCAATGATTGTCGCTAAAGCACGCACTTCTAGTAGAACCGCTCTAAGCGCTCGGAGTTGCGCCGACTTCGCTCAGAACCCGCTCGGCGTCGATGCCCGGGAAAGCCTCGCGCAGCAGCTCCTGAGCCTGCTCGAACTCGATGCCGCGGCTAACCAGATCGAGCGCCACGAGCCTTGCACCCTCGACGCTGCCGTCAGGCGCCTCGTCAGCGACCGGTGGTTCGCTCAGCGGCGCTGGAGTCGGCGTCGACACGGCATGCGTGTGCATCTCAATCACGCTAAGTCGCACCTGCCCCAGCTGCTCTTGCAGCTCGGCCGTTTTCGAGCGCACCGTCGCCGCGAGCTGCTCCAGCGCGCGTTCAGCCGTTTCAATCCGCGCCAACGCGTCGCTGCGGCTCTGGTTTGGGTC
>JBDNJF010000003.1:0-7442 GCA_041687955.1 Solirubrobacteraceae bacterium | reverse complement strand
GACCCGGCAGCCTTCGGCACGGCTGCCACCGCCACCGCGGCGGCGAACAAACTTCCACTCTCACTAAAAATCCTGCTCGCGCTGCTTGGCGCCGGCTCGCTCGCCGCGCTGGGCGCGGTCCTGATCCCTCGTGTCCGCAATTACTACGCCAGTCGCTGAGCCGCTGGCGCTCCAGCACGCCAGCGGCCCGCCAGGCCGCTGGACGCCGCTTGGCCGCGTGCTGCTAACGCTGGCCTTCGCAGCGCTCTTCTGCGCGCTTAGCTTCCACGCCAGCGGCGGCCTGCAGCTGAAGACGCTCACACAGACCGAGGTGGTGCTGATCGCGCTGGCAGGAATCCTCGGCGCGCTAGCCGTTCTCGCCAGCGCTGACACTCGCAAGCCGTGGGGGCTGATCTCGATCGGTTTCTTTGCGCTGCTCGTTTTCATTACCGGCGCCTCAATCGTTTGGGCGATCGACCCAAACGTCGCCTGGCTCGAGACGAACCGCACGCTTGCGCTGCTGGCGGCCTTCGTGACCGGCGCTGCGCTGGTGCGCCTCGCCCCCGGCCAGTGGCGCTCGCTGCTCGGCGGGCTGCTGATTGCCAGCTTTGCAGTCAGCCTCTACGCGCTACTGACAAAGGTTTTCCCTGCTGCCTTAGCTGAGACCGAAACTTACGGCCGCCTGCGTGAACCGTTCGGATACTGGAACGCCGTCGGCCTGACAGCCGCGCTTGGCCTGCCCGCCGCCGCTTGGCTTGGCGCGCGCCGCGAAGGCCACGCCGCAACAGCAGTTCTCGCCTACCCAGTCAGCGGGATTCTCATGGTGGCGCTGCTGCTGGCGTACTCACGCGGTTCGCTGCTGGCGGCAGCGCTAGGGCTCGCCTTCTGGTTGATTCTTGTTCCGCTGCGACTGCGCTCAGCGACAGTGCTGATCGCCGGGATTGGCTTTGGCGCGCTGCTTGGCGTCTGGGCCTTCGGGCAGAGCGGGCTCAGCGCCGACCGAATTGAGCTGCCGCTGCGCAGCAACGCTGGCACCGAGCTAGGAGTAGGGCTGCTGGCGCTAACGGTGATCCTGCTGATAATCGGCCTCGTCGCAACCTGGCTGCGCGAGCGGCGCCAGTGGCCAGCGAAGACAACGCGCACCTGGGGCGCGCTGCTGCTGATCTGCCTCGCACTCGCTCCGATCGCCCTAGCGGCCGTGCTCGCCACCTCAGAGAAGGGCTTCGCTGGCAGCATCTCTAGCGGCTGGAAGAGCTTGACCGACCCCAACGCCAAGCAGCCACGCAACGACCCGACTCGGCTGACGGCGATCGGTAGCGCGCGAGCCCGTTACTGGCGCGACGCGATCACAATCGTCAAGTCAAAGCCGGTGATTGGCGTGGGCGCCGGTGGTTATGAGGCGGCGCGACTGATCGTTCGTGAAGACGACCTTGATGTGCTCCACGCACACGGTTTCATAGTCCAGACCGCGGCCGATCTTGGCGCCGTAGGACTGGCCGTGACGCTAGCGCTGCTGGCAGCATGGCTGGCTGGAGCTTGGCGCGCGACCGGCCCATGGCGCGGGCCTGGGCGGCGCAGCTGGAGTGATGATCGGGCCGGAATGATGGCGCTGGCGGCGGTCGTCGTCGTCTTTGGCGTCAGCTCGCTGGTCGACTGGACTTGGCTGATTCCCGGCACGGCCGTGCCGGCGCTCTTCGCTGCTGGCTGGCTGGTGGCGCGTGGGCCACTGGCGCAGCAGATAACGCCCGTAGGCAGCCTTCGCGACCGGCTTCGCAGCGGCGTGCGTAGCCGCTGGCGCGCAGCCAGCGCGCTGCTGCTGATCGCGATCGCGGCCGTCGGAGCTTGGACCGTGACGCTGCCCCAGCAGTCGGTCAACCAGAGCGACGCAGCGCTCGAAGCGCTGGTTGCTGGTAAGAACGCCCAGGCCCAGCAGCTAGCGCTCGAGGCGCAATCGACCAACCCGTTCTCAAACGAGCCGCTTTACGTGCTGGCCGGCGCGCAGACCGTCGCCGGCGAGCTGCCGGCCGCCGAGGCTACATACGAGAGCGCCGTCCAGCGCCGCCCGTCAGTAGTGGCTGGCTGGATCGCTCTAGCCCAGTTCCGCCTCAACGAGCAGGACGATCCGATCGGCGCGCAGCGCGACATCAAAGCAGCGCTACACCTCAACCCGCGCGCGCTGCAAGCGAAGGCAACCTTCCTGCTTGCCTACCGCGCCGTCAAACGCGCCGAGGAGAAGAAGTCAAAAAAGAAAAAGACGGAGAATTAGTTCACCTTGCGCGGGCGATCAGCGAGCGGCGCAGCAGCGGCGGCCCGTCAGCGGCGATCACGCTGACCTGATCAAAGCCGGCGCCGCTAAGGAGCTCGCGCAGGGTGCGTGCGGTAAAGAAGCGCAGATGGTCGGCGCGGGGGTCGAACCGGCGTTCAAGCGGGCGGCCCGCCAGCGCCTCGCAGGCAACAACAAGTCGCGCCTGGTTTGGCGTAGTCGCCAGCAGCATCGCTCCAGTGACGAGCACGCGCCGCACCTCGCCGAGCAGCAGTTGCACGTCAACGACGTGCTCGAGCGTCTCGCCGCACCAGACGAAATCGAATGAGCTATCGGCAAACGGCAGCGGCGCGCCCTCCTCGCTGTGGACGAACTCAGCCTCGGGGACCCGTGTGCGTGCGCGGCGCAGCGCCTCCTCAGCCGCGTCAACGCCAACGACGCTCATGCCGGCTCCAACCAGCGCGGCGCTGAAGTGGCCGTCACCGCAGCCAAGGTCAATCACCCGCTGGCCTGCAATCACGTCGGCCAGCAGCAGCTCACGGCGCTGCTCAAAGCTCTCCGGCAGCGCGCCGGGCGGCACCGCCGCCCAAACTTCTTCGTGCCAGCCCGCCACCTAAAAGGCGCCGCGGCGCCGCAGAACGGCGGGAATTGTCTGCACGATGATGCTGAGGTCAAGCGCTAGCGACCAACTCTCAATGTAAAGAAAGTCAAGCTTTACGAGATCATCAAAGTCAAGCTCAGAGCGGCCCGAGACCTGCCAGAGTCCAGTCATCCCCGGCAGCACCAGGTAGCGGCGCCGGTGCCAGTCCTCAAGCCGCGCGTAATCGCGCTGAGGCAGCGGCCGCGGCCCGACGATCGACATCTTGCCGCGCAGCACGTTCCACAGCTGCGGCAGCTCATCGAGTGAGATGCGGCGCAGTAGGCGGCCGACCGGCGTAACGCGCGGGTCGCGGCGGATCTTAAAGAGCGGCCCGTCAGCCTCGTTTTCAGCCTCCAATTCGTGCTGAATCAGCTCCGAGCCTTCGTACATCGTGCGGAACTTAAGGCAGGCGAACGGCTCGCCGCCAATCCCGGGCCGCGTTGAGCGGAATAGCACCGGCCCGCGCGAACTGAGCTTGACGGCCAGCGCGATCAGCGCCAACAGTGGGCTCAGCAGAATCAGGCCAAGCAGCGCGCCGCTCAGGTCGAAGAGCCGCTTGAGCGCATAGTCGGCGCCTTCAAAGACCGGCGCGCGCAGTTCGAACAGCGGCACCGCTGAGCCGGGAACAAACTCGGCTCGGCGCGCGAGCAGCTCGCTCGTTGTCGGCGCGACCCTAACCCGCACGCCGCGCTCGTGGCAGCGGTCAACGATCTCCAGCACGCGCGCTTCATCAAAGCCTGGGTCGGCGATCACCAGCTCATCAAAAGCGACCGAACCAAAGACGTCGTCAAGCTCTGCTGGCCCAACGATGTCAACGACCTCAACCGGATTGCTGCGGCTGGCAGCCAGAGCCTTGCCGACCGCCTCGGCGTGGGCGCCAACCCCCACCAGCACGGCGCTGCGGCGATAACCGGCGGCGCGCAGGATCCTGCCGCTGGCGCGCTCATAGAGGGCGCGCAGCAGTCCGATGATCGCGACCGCAAAGATCAGCGTGCCCCAAAAAATGTAATAACTGGAGAAGTCGCGGCCAACGATCTCGGAGTAGAGAAAGGCGACCAAAGCAACCGAGAAGAGCGCCGAGACAACGGCGCCCAGCCCGGGCCGTGAGCCACGGTCGCCGTAAAGGCCGGCGCGGGCAAAGAGCAGCAGCGTCAGCAAGGCGGCAAAGACGCCGTAGTTGTAGGCCTGCGTGAGGTTGGCATCGAAGCTGGCGCCGCCAATAATCAGTGACTTACTCTGAAGCGCGACGAGGATCGCCAAGTAAATGCCAGCTAGGTCAACGATCACGAGCGAGACCACGCGAACCGCGCTGCGCAGCAGGTCCATCGTCAAAAGGAACGACAGTGGCGTGCGGCGGCGGCGCAGGTCATGGCCGTCAGCGACGACCAGCAACTCAGGGCGCTCGGCGAACGGATCGCGCGGCGTTGACTTTGGTCGACTTGGTTTATCGGGCATCGATTTATCTACCTAAACACAGCCCGGCCGCAAATGTAACGGCCGGCTTCAGCTGGGCATTCCAAGCAGCGCTTCAGCGCCGGACTGCTCAATCGTCTGCGCAAGCCCTTCACGCAATGCAACCTTCGGCTCCCAGGACAGTAGTTCCTGCGCGCGCGTGATGTCTGGCTTGCGCTGCTTCGGATCGTCGGTCGGCAGCGCCTCGTAAACGATCTCGGAGCGCGAACCTGAAACCTCAATCACGTTTTGTGCCAGCTCGAGCAGCGTGAACTCATCCGGATTACCAATGTTGACCGGCTGATGCTCGCCTGACTGACTGAGCGCAATCAACCCGCGAATGAGGTCAGAGACGAAACAGAAGGAGCGCGTTTGGCTGCCGTCACCGAAGACCGTGATCGGTCGATCGGCCAGCGCTTGGCGCAGGAAGGTCGGAATCGCGCGGCCGTCGTGGGCGCGCATCCGCGGGCCGTAAGTGTTGAAGATCCGCACGATCGCTGTGTCAACGCCCTGCTGGCGGTGGTAGGCCATCGTCAGCGCCTCGGCGTAACGCTTTGCCTCGTCGTAAACGCCGCGCGGGCCGATCGGGTTTACGTGGCCCCAGTAATCCTCGGTCTGCGGGTGAACCTGCGGGTCGCCATATACCTCGCTGGTTGAGGCGAGCAGAAAGCGGGCGCGGTGTTCCTTCGCAAGGCCGAGAGTGTGATGGGTTCCGTGCGAACCAACCTTCAAGGTCTGCAGCGGCAAGCGCAGATAGTCGATCGGTGAAGCAGGAGAGGCGAGGTGGTAGATCGAATCGATCGGCTGCTCAATGAAGTAAGGCTCAGTGATGTCGCAGTTGACGAAAGTGAACTCGTCGGCGCGAATGTGCTCAATGTTGCCCAGCGAGCCGGTTTCAAGGTTGTCGACGCAGATTACGCGGTCGCCGCGGCGCAGCAATTCGTCGCAAAGGTGCGAGCCAAGAAAGCCTGCGCCGCCGGTAACTAGGGAAGTGGCCATCGGTCAAGAGTACGGAGTTGACGAGCTCTTGCGCGGGCCGTTTCGTGCGGGTCAGCGGCCCGGGCTCATTCCGCCCTCTGCTTAGGCGTCACGCCGCCAACTCGCCGGCGTTCTTCGCCTTCAACCTCAACCTTCCAGATCGGCGCGCAGGCCTTCAGCTCGTCAATGATTTCGCGCGCTCCAGCGAACGCTTCGCTGCGGTGCGCCGCGCTGGCGGCGACAATCACGCTCGCCTCGCCCAAAGGCACGCTGCCTACGCGGTGCTCGGCGGCGGCGGCGCAGAGCCCGTGGCGCTCAGTTGCCGCGTCAACGATGCGGGCCATCTGCTCCAAAGCCATCTCGGCGTAAACCTCGTAGTCGAGCGACGCGACTTCGCGCGTGACGCCAGAGAAGCTGACGACGGCGCCGGCGCGCGGGTCGCGGACGCGCTGCACGAGCGCGTCGAGCGAAAGCGGCGACTCGCTAAGCGCGACGTGAGTTTGCGCGCCGCCGCCGGAGACCGGCGGAATCAAAGCCAGCTCATCACCGGCCGAAAGAACAAGGTGATCATCGGCGTACTCGCGGTTGACGGCCAGCAAGCAGCCGCTGGCGTCGATCTGCCCGCTCAGCGCGGCGAGCGCGTCGGCGACGCTCGCGCCATCAGCCAGCTCCAGCTGCAGCGAATCGCTGCCCGCCAGCTCGCGCAAACCTGCAAATAGTCGAACCGAAACCTCCACAGCGCGCAGCCTACGGCACAACCTCTTTTTCGATCCGGCGGTACGGTTCTCAAATGGCTTCTTCAGAGCAGAACGAGCGCGTCACAATCGCGCCGATCGTTGGCCCCGACGACCCGCGCCGCTTCACCGATTCAGGAATTGAAATCGATGCTCTTTACGGCGAAGCAGATTTACCGAAAGATCTTCAGCTTGGAGTGCCCGGCGACTTCCCTTACACGCGCGGAGTGCACGAGCAGATGTACCGCTCGCAGCAGTGGACAATGCGTCAATACGCCGGTTACGCGAGCGCGAAGGAATCGAACGAGCGCTACCGCTACCTGCTCTCGCGCGGCGGCACCGGCCTTTCGATGGCCTTCGACCTGCCGACGCAGCTAGGGCTCGATTCCGACAACGCGCTCTGCGAAGGCGAGGTTGGCCGCACCGGCGTGGCGATCGACACGATCGACGACATGCGCACCGCGTTTGATCAAATTCCACTTGATCAAGTTTCAACGTCGATGACGATCAACGCTCCGGCCTCGGTGCTGCTGATGCTCTACGACCTTGTCGGCGAAGAGCAGGGCGTGCCGAGCGACCAGCTTCGCGGCACGGTCCAGAACGACATCCTCAAGGAGTACGTCGCGCGCGGCAACTACATCTATCCGCCTGAGGCTTCGATGCGGCTGACGACCGACGTCTTCGCTTACTGCTCCGAAAATATTCCAAAGTGGAACACGATCTCGATCTCCGGCTACCACTTTCGCGAGAAGGGCTGCTCAGCGGTGCAGGAGGTCGCCTTCACGCTCTCGACCGGAATTGCTTACGTGCAGGCGGCGATCGACCGCGGCCTCGACGTAAACGACTTCGCGCCGCGCTTGGCCTTCTTCTTCAACGGCCACAACAACGTCTTCCAAGAGGTCGCGAAGTTCCGCGCCGCGCGGACAATGTGGGCGCAGATCATGAAAGAGCGCTTCGCAGCGACCAACCCGAAGGCGATGATGCTGCGCTTCCACACCCAGACCGGCGGCGTGACGCTGACCGCCCAGCAGCCGGAGAACAACATTGTCCGCGTAGCACTGCAAGGCTTCGCTGCAGTCTGCGGCGGCACGCAGTCGCTGCACACCAACGGCTTCGACGAGGCGCTGGCGCTGCCGAGCGAGGCGGCCGCGAAGACGGCGCTGCGAACACAGCAGATTATCGCCGCCGAGTCGGGCGCGGCCGACACCGTTGACCCGTTCGCTGGCTCTTACTACGTAGAATCACTCACGGACGAGATCGAAAGTCGAGCGGCTGAGCTGATCGCCAAAGTCGACGAGCTTGGCGGCGCCGTCAACGCAATTGAGTTCATGACGGCCGAGATCGACGAATCGGCTTGGGGTTATCAAGAGCGTTACCGCACGAAGCAGGACATCGT
>JBDNJF010000087.1:0-35164 GCA_041687955.1 Solirubrobacteraceae bacterium | reverse complement strand
TCCTCAGCAGGGGCTTCCTCAGCAGGGGCTTCCTCAGCAGGGGCTTCCTCAGCAGGGGCTTCCTCAGCAGGGGCTTCTTCGAGCGGGGAGTCGGCGACTACCTCCTCGGCGGGGGTTTCCGTTTCTGGAGTTTCGGGCTCTGTCGTCTCGTCAGTCATCTTTAGCGGATCTTTTCTGGGTCGATGCCGCGCTCACGCGCAACGGTCAATGTGCGGGCAAGTTCGCGCTTCGCGCTGCGGAGCCCAGCGGTGTTCTCAAGCTCGCCTCCGGCGTGCTGGAAGCGGAGGCCGAAGAGCGCTAGGCGGGCAGCGCGAACGCGGCTCTCCAGCTCATCGGTAGTGCAGTCACGAAGATCGTGTGTTGCGGCCATTAGACGTCGTCCTCGCGCGTTACGACCTTGCTTCGCATCGGTAGCTTGCGAGCCGCAAGGCGCAGCGCGTTGCGAGCCAACTCGTCAGGAACGCCGGCCAACTCAAACATCACGCGGCCGGGCTTGACAACAGCGACCCAACCTTCAGGCGAGCCTTTACCGGAGCCCATGCGAGTTTCAGCGGGCTTCTTCGTGAACGGCTTGTCAGGGAAGACGTTGATCCAAACCTTGCCGCCACGCTTGATCTCACGCGTCATCGCTACGCGAGCGGCTTCGATCTGACGGTTCGTCAGCTGAGCGTGCTCCAGCGACTTCAAGCCGTAATCACCGAACTGAACCGAGGTCTGCGCGCGCGAATAGCCGCGACTACGGCCACGCATTACCTTGCGGTGCTTGACGCGCTTAGGAGCGAGCATCAGGCGCCCCCTCCGCGCGGCCCGCGGCCACGACCCCGGCCACCGTCGCCGCCACGATCGTCACGGCCACCTGCGCCGCCAGCGGCCGCGGGGCCTTCGAGGTCGGTTAGGTCTACGCCGGTGAATCCCTCAGGCATGATCTCACCCTTGTTGATCCAGCATTTAACGCCGATGCGGCCGAAAGTTGTGCGGGCTTCAGCGAAGCCGTAGTCGATGTCGGCGCGCAGCGTGTGCAGTGGAACGCGGCCGTCAGAGTAGCTCTCAGAGCGAGCCATCTCTGCGCCACCAAGGCGACCGCCAACCTGAATCTTGCAGCCCTTGGCGCCAGAGCGCATCGCGCTCGTGAGGGCGCGCTTCATCGCGCGGCGGAAGGCAACGCGGTTCTGGAGTTGCTCGGCGACGGACTGGGCGACCAGCGCGGCGTCGAGCTCAGGGCGCTTGATCTCAAGAATGTTGACCTTGACCGACTTGCCGGTGATCTGATGGAGGTCACGGCGCAGCGAATCAACCTCAACTCCGGACTTGCCGATCACAATGCCAGGGCGGGCGGTGTGGATGTTGACCTCAACCTCGTTCGCGTCCTTGCGAATCGTGATCTTCGAAATTCCAGCGTGGGCAAGCTTGTTTTCGATGTGCGTGCGAATATCAACGTCCTCGGCTAGGTATTCAGCAAAGTTGCGTTCGCTGAACCAGTGCGACTTCCAATCGTGGATGTAGCCGACGCGCATCGACTCAGGGTGGACCTTCTGTCCCATAGTTCTCAGTTACTCCTTTGGCGTCAGCGAGATTGAAAGGTGGCTGGTGCGCTTATGAATCGCCGAAGCGCGCCCCATCGCCCGCGGGCGGAAGCGCTTTAGCGTCGGACCCTCATCGGCTTGGACCGAAAGGATGCGCAAGTTTTCTCCATCGAGTTCAAGGTTGTGCTCGGCGTTGGCAACGGCCGATTCGAGCAGCTTCTGCCAGTCGCCAGCAACGTCGCGTGGCGTGTGAGCAAGAATCATCCGCGCCTCGGTTACCGAGTGGCCACGAATGTGATCGCAGACAAGGCGCGCCTTGCGAGCTGAGGTGCGCACGTAACGCGCGTGGGCCTTGATCACAGGTGGGTTCTCAGGGTCGTAAGGCGGGATTACGCGCCCCGGTTGCTGCTCGACCTTGGCCTTTGACTGCGCCTTCTTTTCAGCCTTTGGCTCCTCCGCAGTTTCAGCCTTTGGCTCCTCCGCAGTTTCAGCCTTTGGCTCCGGCGCAGTTTCATCCTTTGGCTCCTCGGCGACCTTGGCCTTGGCCTCTACCTCGGCCTCCTCGGTGGTCGCTTCAGCGGCGGCCTTCGGCGCATCGTCTTTGGCCTTCGTGCGGCGCAGGCGGCGCTTGGGCTTCTTCTCCACCTCTTCCTCGTCCTTCTTGGCGTCGTCAGCCATAGCTAGCGCACCTGCCCGGAGCCAAGGTGGCCTCGATATGTACGCGTAGGCGCAAACTCACCGAGCTTGTGGCCAACCATCGATTCGTTGACGAAGACTGGGATGTGCTTGCGGCCGTCGTGAACGGCGATCGTATGGCCGACCATCTCGGGGAAGATCGTCGAGGTGCGCGACCAAGTCTTCAGCATCGTCTTGTCGCCACTTTCGTTCATCTTGATGATCCGCCCCATCAGGCGCTCCTCAACGAATGGGCCCTTCTTACTTGAGCGACTCATCGATTACCCTTCCCACGGCGACGGCCGCGGATGATGTCTTTGTCGGAAGCCTTGTGCTTCTTGCGCGTCCGGTAGCCAAGCGTTGGAACGCCCCAAGGGGTAACCGGGTGGCGGCCAGCGGTCGTCGAGCCCTCGCCACCGCCGTGCGGGTGGTCGACTGGGTTCATCGCTGTACCGCGAGTCTGTGGGCGGACGCCCATGTGACGCTTGCGGCCGGCCTTGCCAATCTTCACGTTCTGGTGATCAGAGTTGCCGATTGATCCGACCGTGGCGCGGCACTCGCTACGCACAAGGCGCATTTCACCAGAAGGGAGGCGAAGAGTGGCTTGATCGTTCTCCTTCGCCATCAGCTGGATTGATGCGCCAGCCGAGCGACCGATCTGGCCGCCGCGGCCGGGCTGGAGCTCGACGTTATGGACGACGGTGCCCAGCGGCATGTCGACTAGTGCAAGGCAATTGCCAACGGTGATCTCGGCGCCCGGGCCGGACTGGACGATCATTCCGACCGTGAGGCGGCTGGGGGCGAGGATGTAAGCCTTCTCACCGTCGAGGTAGTGGAGCAACGCGATGTAGGCGCTGCGGTTCGGGTCGTACTCGATTGCGGCAACCTTCGCTGGGACTCCATCCTTGCGACGCTTGAAGTCGATCTTGCGGTAGAGGCGCTTAGCGCCGCCGCCACGATGGCGCGAGGTCTTACGGCCGCGCGCGTTGCGGCCACCACTCTTCGTAAGACCCTCAACGAGGCTTTTTTCCGGCTCGTCACGGGTGATCTCAGCGAAGTCAGCGTAGGTCGAGAAGCGGCGACCGGGGCTGGTCGGCTTTGGTTTACGAATTGCCATTACTCGACACCCTCAGCTAGGCCTTGGAAGATTGGGATCTGCTCGCCCTCGCGAACCTGAACCATCGCCTTTTTCCACTGGCGTGTGCGCCCTGACGTGTAGCCGCGGCGCTTCGGCTTCGATTTAACCGAGAGCGTGCGGACCTCTTCAACGTGAACATCGAAAAGTGCCTCAACTGCTTCGCGGATCTGAGTCTTGTGCGCGTCAGGATGCACGCGAAAGGTGTAACGGCCGTTGGAAGCGAGCACGTAGCTCTTCTCGCTGACGACCGGGCGGATGATGACTTGGGTGTGATCCATCTCAGGCAGCCTTCTCCGTGCGATCAGCTGAGAGTCGACCGCTCATCTCGTCAAGGCCGACTTGGCTGACAACAAGCCGCGCAGCGTTGACGATGTCGGCGACGCCAGCCTCCGAAGCGGCAAGCACGTTGACGCGATCAATATTGCGGAATGAGAGCGCGATGTTGGCCTGATCGGCGCTGACAACCACGAGCACTGAGCTGTCCGAACCCCATTCCTTCAGCAGCTTCGCTGCCTGCTTGGTTGACGGAGCAGCGAAAGCCGCAGGATCGACGCCAGCGAGCGATCCGCGCTCAGCGTGGAGCGACAGCGCGCTGCGCAGTGCGGCGCGGCGTTCCTTGCGGTTGACCTTGAAGGTGTACGAACGCGGCTGCGGGCCGAAGGTAACGCCACCCCCGGTCCAGATTGGTGAACGCGTTGAGCCGGCACGGGCACGGCCGGTGCCCTTTTGGCGCCAAGGCTTGGCGCCGCCACCGGAGACGAGGCCACGCGTCTTCGTCGCAGCAGTGCCGCGGCGGCGAGCGTTCAACTCGGCGCGGACCGATTCGTGGATCAAAGACTTGTTTAGCCCTTCGCCGAAGATCTCGTTATCGAGCTTGAGCTTTGTTGTGGCGCCGAGAATAGGGGCGTCAGCCATCGCTACGCACCTCGACCAAAGCACCTGTGGCGCCGGGAACTGCGCCGCGCAGAAGAATCAAGTTGTCGGCCGCGTCAACGCGGACGATCGTCAGGCCGCGCTGGGTCGCGCGCTTGTTGCCCATCTGGCCGGGGCCGCGGATCCCTTTGAAGACGCGGGCTGGCCAAGCCGAAGCGCCGATCGAGCCTGGGGCGCGGACGTTGTGCGAGCCGTGCGATGCCGGGCCACGACTGAAGTTGTGGCGCTTAATCGTTCCCTGAAAGCCCTTGCCCTTTGAAACGCCCGACACCTTTACCTTGTCACCAGCTTCAAAAACATCGGCTGTAACGGTGTCACCAACGTTCAGCTCGCCGCGCTGATCGCGAAACTCGACGAGGTGCTTGAAGGGATCAGCTTTGGCGGCCTTCAAGTGACCCAGCTCAGGCTTGCTGAGGTGCTTCTCTTTCGTTTCGCCAAACGCAAGCTGGACGGCGTCGTAGCCATCGTCGTCGCTGCTGCGAACCGCCGTCACTGGGCAGGGCCCTGCCTCGAGCACGGTGACGCGCTCAACGCGGCCGTCGTCCATGAAGAGTTGTGTCATGCCGAGCTTCTTGGCGAGGATCGCGGCCATCGAAACACCTAACCTGCGAGCCGGATCTCGATGTCAACGCCCGCCGGCAGTTGATCGAGGCGCTGAAGCGAGTCGACGGTCTTCGGGGTCGGCTGATGAATGTCAATCAGTCGCTTGTGGGTGCGGATCTCGAAGTGCTCGCGCGAGTCTTTGTCTTTGAATGGCGAGCGGATCACGCAGTAGACGTTCTTTTCGGTCGGCAGTGGAACCGGGCCCGTCACCGACGCGCCGGTGCGCGTGGCTGTTTCAACGATCTCTTTGGCAGCCGTCTCGATTGCCGAGTGGTCGTAGGCCTTGAGCCGGATACGAATCTTATTTTGTGTTGCTACTGCCATTTGGTTAGTGCTGATTTCCTCTGGTTGTAATGCGGATCTATTTTCCCTACTGACGGCCAAAAAGGGCGAAGGCTCAAACGAGCGGGCTTCGCCCTAAAGGCTGCGCTGGTCGTATCTGATGAAAAACGCGACGGGGCGGCCCCTGCACTAGTTGCAGAGCGCCGCCCTGTTCACGGTGTTACTCGATGATGTCGGTCACAACTCCTGAGCCGACTGTACGCCCACCTTCGCGAATAGCGAAGCGTAGGCCCTGATCCATCGCGATCGGCTGAATCAGCTCGATCTCCATAGCGACGTTGTCACCGGGCATGACCATCTCAACCCCTTCGGGCAGCTGGGCGGAACCGGTTACATCGGTCGTGCGGAAGTAGAACTGTGGCCGGTAGCCGGTGAAGAAAGGAGTGTGACGACCACCCTCTTCCTTCTTGAGCACGTAAACCTCAGCCTTGAACTTGGTGTGTGGCGTGATTGAGCCTGGCTTGCAAAGCACCTGGCCGCGCTGAATCTCCTCGCGGTCGGTACCACGGAGCAGACAGCCAACGTTGTCGCCAGCCTGGCCGTCGTCGAGCAACTTGCGGAACATCTCAACGCCGGTAATGACCGTCTTGGTCGTGTCAGTGATGCCCACGATTTCAACCTCATCGCCGGTCTTGACAACGCCCTGCTCGATACGGCCGGTCGCCACAGTTCCACGGCCGGTAATCGAGAAGACGTCCTCTACCGGCATTAGGAATGGCTTGTCAAGCTCACGGACCGGCTGCGGGATGTAATCGTCGAGCGCAGCTACCAGTTCGATGATCTTCTCCTTGTACGCCTCATCGCCCTCGAGCGCCTTCAGCGCTGAGCCGGTGATGAACGGAACGTCGTCGCCCGGGAAGTCGTACTCGTTGAGCAGGTCACGGACCTCGACCTCGACGAGCTCAAGTAGCTCCTCGTCGTCGACCATGTCGGCCTTATTGAGGAAGACAACGATGTATGGAACCCCCACCTGACGAGCGAGCAGGATGTGCTCACGAGTCTGCGGCATCGGGCCATCGGCTGCCGACACAACGAGGATTGCGCCGTCCATCTGCGCTGCACCGGTGATCATGTTCTTCACATAATCAGCGTGACCGGGGCAGTCGACGTGGGCGTAGTGGCGGTTGTCGGTTTCGTATTCAACGTGTGAGGTCGAGATCGTAATGCCGCGTTCCTTCTCCTCAGGGGCGTTGTCGATCTCCGTGAAGCTTTTGGCTTCTCCGCCGGACTTTTCAGCCAGCACCGTGGTGATGGCTGCGGTCAACGTGGTCTTGCCGTGGTCGATATGACCAATGGTTCCGACGTTCACGTGGGGTTTGTCGCGTTCGAACTTCTCCTTAGACACCGCTATTTGCTCCTGTCTGTCTGTCGAATAGGCCCTGATGACCGATACCGGCGAACCAGGGAAATCTACCTAAATACCGTCGCTTACGCGTTCACGCAGCGACTACCTCGCCCGTTCTGTTCTCGACGATCTTCTCGGCGATGTTCGGGGGAACTTCGTCGTAACGTTCAAACTGCATCGTATAAGTAGCGCGGCCCTGGGTTGCAGAGCGCAAATCAGTTGCGTAACCGAACATCTCGGAGAGCGGCGCGTAGGCGTCAACGACCTGTGCGTTTCCGCGCGGTTCCATTCCCTCGACGCGGCCACGGCGGCGGTTTAGATCGCCGATCACGTCGCCCATGAACTCCTCGGGAGTAACGACTTCGACCTTAAAGATTGGCTCCAGCAGCACCGGCTTGGCGCGACGAGCGGCCTCCTTGAAGGCGATAGAACCAGCAACCTTGAAGGCGATCTCTGAAGAGTCTGTGTCGTGATACTTGCCGTCGGTCAGCGTGACGCGGATGTCGACCATTGGGTAGCCGGCCTTAACGCCGTTGTCCATTGCCTCTTCGCAGCCCTTCTCGACCGCGCCGATGAATTCTGAGGGAACCGAGCCACCCTTAATCGCGCTGACGAACTCAAAGCCAACTCCTGGCGCAGGCTCCATGTTGATGTAGACGACTCCGTACTGGCCTGAACCACCGGTCTGGCGGATGAATTTGCCTTCAATCTTCTCGGCCGTTCCGCGCACCGTCTCGCGATAGGAAACTTGGGGCTTGCCGACGTTGGCCTCAACGTTGAACTCGCGACGCATGCGGTCAACAAGAACCTCAAGGTGGAGCTCGCCCATTCCCGAGATTTCAGTCTGGCCAGTCTCTTCGTTGGTCTGAACCTGAAAGGTTGGGTCTTCTTCGGCGAGGCGGCCGAGCGCAACCGACATCTTCTCTTGGTCGGACTTAGTTTTCGGCTCGACGGCGACCTTAATTACCGGCTCAGGGAAAACAATCGTCTCGAGCTTGACCGGCTGATCAGGGGCGCAAAGTGTGTCGCCTGTGACGATCTGCTTGATCCCAACGCCCGCTGCGATGTCGCCAGCGTAGACCTTCTCCAGCTCCTCGCGGTCGTTGGCGTGCATCATCAAGATTCGCCCAACGCGCTCAGTCTTGCCGGAACCGACATTAAGAACTCGGCCACCGGCCTCAAGTGTGCCGGAATAAACGCGGAAGAAGGTCAGCTTGCCGACGAATGGGTCGGCCATGATCTTAAATGCAAGAGCAGCGAAGGGCTCCGCGTCATCAGCGGTGCGGACGACAACCTCATCGCTCTTGGGATCAACACCCTCAACCGGCGGAACGTCGAGCGGCGAAGGTAGATAATCGATTACTGCGTCGAGCAGCGGCTGGACGCCCTTGTTTTTGAACGATGAGCCGCAAAGCACGGGAGTGAAGTGGATGCCCAGCGTGGCGGCGCGTATTGCGCGCTTGAGTACGTCGACCGGAACGTCAGCTTCTTCGAGAATCAGCTCGACGAGCTCGTCGTCGTGGTTCGAAGCCTCTTCCAGCAGATGTTCGCGAGCGGCCTGAGCATCGGCCTGCATAGCTTCAGGAATATCGCCGGTCAGCTGGTCTGAGCCCAGCTCGTCGGCATAGGTGATCGCCTTCATCTCGACAAGGTCGATAATTCCGGCAAAGTCGCCCTCAGCGCCGATCGGTAGCTGAATTGGCACTGGGTTTGCTCCAAGACGATCGATCATCGTCTGAACGCCTTGATCAAAGTCGGCTCCGGTGCGGTCCATCTTGTTGATGTAGGCGATGCGCGGAACGGTGTACTTGTCGGCCTGACGCCAGACCGTCTCGGACTGCGGCTCAACGCCGGCTACCGAGTCAAAGAGTGCGATTGCACCGTCGAGCACGCGCAGAGAGCGCTCCACCTCGACCGTAAAGTCAACGTGGCCGGGCGTGTCGATGATGTTGATTCGATGCTCATCCCACGTGCAGGTGGTGGCGGCCGATGTGATCGTAATGCCGCGCTCCTGCTCCTGCTCCATCCAATCCATCGTTGCTGCGCCCTCGTGAACCTCGCCGATCTTGTAAGTACGACCGGTGTAGAAGAGGATCCGCTCGGTCGTCGTCGTTTTACCGGCATCAATGTGAGCCATGATTCCGATGTTGCGGGTATTTAAGAGTGTGAATGGGCGTGGCATGAAAATCTTGGTCCTACGTCACTTCAGAGAACAAAAAACGGGCCAATCTGGCCCGCGCGCACAGCAGAATATGATCCTGGTCGGTGCGCTATGTCGTAAATCGTTCCATCTTTAGACAATCGAATCGCCGCTGCGACGCGAGAATTAGAACCGCGTCACAGCGAACGAAGCTCGATACTAGCAAAGGATCACCGCAATTCTGCCGCGCTGGGCGCCGCGCTGCGCCGTGTCTACGGGCGCAGAGCGCTAGCGGCGCCTACCAGCGGTAGTGCGCGAAGGCCTTGTTGGCCTGAGCCATGCGGTAAATGTCGTCCTTGCGCTTGTAGGCGCCGCCCTGCTGCGTCTGAGCCTCGAGCAGCTCGGCTGCAAGGCGCTGCGCCATCGTCTTCTCGCGGCGCGCGCGCGCAAACTCCACCAGCCAGCGGACGGCAAGCGTCCGTGCACGGCGGGCGTGAACCTCAACCGGCACTTGGTAGGTGGCGCCACCGACGCGGCGGGAACGGACTTCAAGCGAAGGAGTGAGTGAGACGATCGACTCTTCGAGCGCCTCGACAGCGTCCTTGCCGCTCTTCTCCGCGAGAATCGCCAGGGCGTCATAGACGATCGCTTCCGCGGTCGACTTCTTACCGTCAAGCATCACCTTGTTCACGACTTGCTGAACAAGTCGTGAACGATAAATTGGGTCCGGTTGAGCCGGTCGAAGCTGGGCAGCGTTACGGCGCATTACTTATCTACGACTTCTTTACGCCGTACATGCTGCGCGATTGCTTGCGATCGCTGACGCCAGAAGCGTCGAGCGTGCCACGTACGACCTTGTAACGAACGCCTGGAAGATCCTTGACGCGGCCGCCGCGCACTAGCACTACTGAGTGCTCCTGCAGGTTGTGGCCTTCGCCGGGGATGTAAGCGGTCACCTCGGCGCCGCCGGTAATGCGAACGCGCGCCACCTTGCGCAGCGCTGAGTTTGGCTTCTTCGGCGTAGTCGTGTAGACGCGGGTGCAGACGCCGCGGCGCTGTGGAGCTGCAACCTTCGTCTTGCGGCCTTTGCCGGACTTCAGTCCCGGCGTAGATAGCTTCTTCGGCTTGGGCGTGCGACCCTTGCGAATGAGTTGGCTAGTCGTTGGCATGCAGCGCAGGAGGTTAGCAGCGACGCTATATAAATGACGCCGCGAGGAGCAATTAGGCCGCCTGGGCGACCAGTTCGAGGGCCTCTTCGGGCGCAATGTGGCTCAACCCTTGATCCTCGGCAACCGGCTCATAGGTGACGCGGCCAGCAGCAACGTTTAGCCCTTTCATGAAGCCGGGGTCCGACTGCAGCGCCCCGTGAACCCCGAGATTGGAGAGTTTGAGTACGAACGGCATCGTTGCGTTCGTAAGCGCCCAAGTGCTTGTAATCGGTACCGCGCCGGGCATGTTGGCGACGCAATAGTGGGTAACTCCGTCGACGACGTAGGTCGGGTCACTGTGGGTTGTTGGCTTCGACGTTTCAAAGCAGCCGCCCTGATCAATCGCTACGTCAACGAGCACTGAGCCAGGCTTCATCAGGCTGAGCTGCTCGCGCGTGATCACGTGCGGTGCCTTGCCACCCTTGACCAATACGGCGCCAACGACAAGATCCATTTCGGGGAGGCGCTGCTCAATCTCGAGCGTTGAGGCGAAGCAGGTTGAGACGAGCCCCTTCATCAGTGGCTCAAGCTCGCGCAGGCGATCAATGTTGCGGTCGTAAATGTAAACCTCAGCTCCCATCCCAACAGCGATGTCAGCGGCGTTCTGGCCGACGACGCCGCCGCCAATCACCATCACCTTGCCGGCGGCGACGCCGGGAACTCCGCCGAGCAGTAGCCCACGGCCACCGAGCGGCTTTTCAAGCATGAAAGCACCCGCTTGTGTGGCAATTTTCCCGGCAATCTCGCTCATCGGTGCCAGTAGTGGCAAGCGGCCGCCTAGGTCTTCGACGGTCTCATACGCGATGCACGTGGCGCCCGATCCAACTAGTCCAGCGGTCAGATGAGGGTCCGGTGCAAGGTGCAGATATGTGAACAGAATCTGCCCGGGCCGCAGCCGCTGAACCTCTTCCGACTGTGGCTCTTTGACCTTGAGGATCAGGTCTGCATCGGCGAAGACTGCGCCGGCGTCCTTGAGCATCTTCGCTCCCTGCTCAACATATTCAGCGTCGCTGATCGCCGAACCCTCGCCGGCTCCCTGCTCGATCACGACGCTGTGGCCGTGAGCGGTCAACTCACGCACGCCAGACGGAGTTATTGCAACGCGATACTCATCAACTTTGATCTCGGCCGGAACACCAACCTTCATTCGAGGCCAAGTCGCTCGCAAGCACCTTCAAGTACGGGCCTTAGGATCGCGCCAATCTCATCGATCACCTCGGGGCCGGTGATCAGCGGCGGCGAAAACTGAATTACCGGGTCACCGCGATCGTCGGAGCGGCAGATCAAACCGTTACCGTAGAGCTCGCCGGTTAAGTAGCCGCGCAACAAATCCTCTGACTCTTCGTCATTGAAAGTTTCACGCGTTTCGCGATTTTTGACCAGCTCGATTGCCTGGAAGTAGCCAGCACCGCGGACGTCGCCGACAATCGGAATGTCGCGCATCGACTCGAGCATCGCGCGCAGATAAGGCTCGTGCTCGCGCACGTTTTCGATCACCTCTTCGTTCTCCATCGCCGCGATATTTGCCAGTGCGATTGCCGAAGCCATCGGGTGACCACCGAAGGTGAAGCCGTGGACAAACGAGTTGTTGCCCTCGAGGAACGGCTCCATCAGGCGATCGGAAGCAATCATCGCGCCCATCGAGGCGTAGGCCGACGTGAGCCCCTTCGCGGTCGTGATGATGTCGGGCTGATAGCCAAAGCGCTGAGCGCCAAACCATTCTCCGAGGCGGCCCCACGAGCAGATCACCTCGTCGGAGATCATCACGCAGTTGTATTCGTCACAAATCTCCCTCACGCGTTGGAAGTAGCCATCGGGGGGAACGAAGCAGCCACCGGCGTTCTGAACCGGCTCGAGAATTACAGCCGCGACCGTGTCGGGACCCTCGAACTCGATCTGCTCGACGATCGCTTCAGCGAGGTTCTCGGCGCCGTATCCGGGCGGCAGGCGATAAAGGTTTGTGTTTGGCACGTGGCAGCCGCCAGGCATCAATGGCTCATACGGCTGGCGCGCATAGGTCAGGCCGGTCGCTGCGAGCGCGCCCATCGTCGTGCCGTGGTAGGCGATGTTGCGCGCGATTATCTTCGTCTTGTTCGGATTGCCAGTCAGCTTGTGGTACTGGCGCGACAGCTTAAGCGCCGATTCGACTGACTCGCCGCCACCAGAGGTGAAGAAGATCCGATTTAGATCGCCGGGCGTCAGCGATGCGATCTTCGCCGCTAGCTCAATTGACTTTGGGTGGGCGTAAGACCAGTTGGTAAAAAAGCCAAGCTCCGCGGCCTGATCGGCGCCAGCTTGCGCGATATCGGCGCGGCCATGACCAATGTTGACGCAATAAAGCGCGCTGAGACCGTCGATGTAGCGGTTGCCGTGATCGTCCCAAACGTAACAACCGTCTCCGCGCACGATGATCGGGATCTCTTCGCCGCGCTTGTAGGAGCCCATGCGGCTGAAGTGCAGCCATAGATGCTTATTGGCGAGCTCTTGAAGTTGTTCCGAAGTGAGACTGCTTGATGTAGTAGCCATGCCTCTAGGTTACCGTGAAGCGCGGTGCTCAGCGCGCGAAATGACCTGCGCGCGAGGCCGGAATCAACGCTGAGGCAGCGATGACGAGCACAAACGCCAAGCCTTGAACCAGAATTCCGGCCAGGTCGGCGGGCATTGGATCACCAAAGACAAGGATTCCGCCCGCGACGCAAGTGATGCTGCTGGCTGTGCCGGTGATGCCAATCACAGCCACCGCGCCGCCTAACTGAAGGCTGCGAGCCGAGGCGTAAAAGGCCCCGACAGAGGCAGCGATCGCAATCAACATCGGCGCGCTAATTAGGCCAGAAAGACCAGCATCGGGGAGTATGCCGGTCAACGCTTTGACGCTGACATTGCAGGCGCCGAACATTATTCCTGCGGCCGCCGCTAGCGCAATGCCGTGGTGCTCGGTGCGAGCGCCTGCAGCCCGCGGGCCAACGACCAAGATTACGCCTATGGCCAGCAAAACGGCCTCGAAGAGGGCCATCTGAGCGCCTGAATATGAGGCGTGCGGCCCAACCGTGGCGGGCATCGTCAAAGCCAGCAGTGCCAGCCCGATAGCGGTCAGCGCGAGCCCCCACCACTGCCGCCCACCAACCTGAAGGCCGAAGATCTTGTCTGCCATAACGGCGACCAGAGCGACGCCGCTGGCGAGCACGGCTTGAACGAGTGACAGCGGCGCAATCGTCAAGGCCGCAACGTGCATACCCCATGCGGCCAGCCCAACGATCATTCCGATCGCAAACCACTTCGACCTCCAAAGCGCGATCGCGCTGGCAATCGGGTGGCGCAGGTCTACGCGCGCAGCAACGCGCGCGCCACGGAATTTAAAGAAGAACGCAAGGTTCATCGTCAGCGCACTAAGCAGCGCGATCAGTAGACCGAGATTAAGCATCAGCGTCGGCGCGTAGGCAGGCGTGATTGGGCGATACTGCGAGCCGTGGCCAGCGCAGAGATCAACAGCCCAGATTCAGGCAAACCGCTCTTGCTCGTCGATGTTGACGGGGTCATTTCGCTCTTTGGCTTCAGTCCCGACGCTCAGCCAGAGGGAGACTGGCTACACGTCGATGGGATACTTCATCTCTGTTCGGCCCGCGCCGCCCAGCACCTTCCCGGCCTAAGCGATCACTTCGAACTGGTTTGGTGCACAGGTTGGGAAGAGAAGGCCAACGACTACCTGCCGCAGTGGCTTGGACTGCCGCGTGAGCTCCCGTACCTGCAGTTTGAACGGAACCCCGGAAAAGCCCGTGCGCACTGGAAACTGCAGGCGATAGATGATTTCGCTGGCCACCAACGACCGCTCGCATGGGTCGACGACGCACTCGACGAAGCCTGCCGTCAGTGGGCAGCGGCAAGGGCAGGGCCGACGCTGCTGGTGCAGACTGAGCCGAGCGAGGGAATTGGTCAACCCCACGCCGCCGAGTTGCGAGCGTGGGCTGCAGCGCTTTAGCCATTAGCTACTTAATCTCAGGCGGCAGTTCGAGATCGACGATCTCTTCAGCAAAGCCGTCATCGCCTGCGACGCTGATCTGCTCGAGCTCGTTGATGTCCTGCTCGAGCCCAGCGCCAACCTCGCCGCCAAACTCTTCAGCGAGCCCAAGCTCGGCTGCCAACTCTTCGCCGTCTAGCATCACGATCTCTTCGGCGCTCGGCAGCGGCTCAGTCGGCTCGATCTCGATCCTTCGGTAAAGCTTGAGGCCGGTCGCAGCCGGGATCAGTTTGCCGATGATGACGTTCTCCTTGAGGCCGGCGAGCTTGTCCTTCTTGCCCTCTAGCGCGGCGTCAGTCAAAACCTTCGTCGTCTCCTGGAAGGAGGCGGCCGAGAGGAAGGAATCGGTGTTCAGCGATGCCTTCGTGATGCCAAGAATGACCTCTTCGTACTGAGCGGTCTCGCCCTTCTTCTTCTTAACCTCGGCGTTGCGGTCCATGAACAGGTGGCGGTCGACGAGCTGGCCCGGCAGGTAGCCCGAATCACCACGCTGATCAACGCGAACCTTCTTCATCATCTGGCGCACAATCAGCTCAATGTGCTTGTCGTTGATGTCGACTCCCTGCGAGCGGTAGACCTTCTGAACCTCATCGACGAAGTACTGCTCGGCCTCAGTGCGGCTGCGCAGTGCGAGCAGGTCGTGCGGGTAGAGCGAGCCTTCGTTGAGCTGCGTGCCCTTTTCAATCTTCTGCCCATTATCTACCAGCAGACGGGTGCGGCGCGGGAACAGGTAGGCGTGCTCCTCGCCGCCGTCGTCGGTGACCGTGACGACGCGGTTCTTCTCGGTGTCCTCGGTCGTGACGATGCCCGACTCCTGCGACATCTCAGCAAGGCCTTTTGGCTTTCGCGCCTCGAAGAGCTCAACTACGCGCGGCAGTCCGTGCGTAATGTCGGCGCCGGCGACGCCGCCGGTATGGAAGGTACGCATCGTCAGCTGCGTGCCGGGCTCACCGATCGACTGCGCAGCAACAATGCCGACCGCGTCGCCGATCTGAGCCAGCTGGCCGGTTGCTAGGGCGCGGCCGTAACAGGCTTGGCAGATTCCAACTTCAGAGCGGCACTTCAGCGTTGAGCGGACGGCAACTGAGCTGCTGTCCATTTGGTCGAGGCTCTCAACCAGTTCGGCCAGTTCGGCGCGATCGATCTCGGCGCCTTTCTGAGCGATCACGCGACCACGCTTGGTTTCGATCTTCGCAGCTGCGATGCGGCCGACTAGGTTGACGTTTGGATCGCCTTGGAGGTCGAGGATCTTGAGCTCAATCGATTCCTTTGTCTTGCAGTCCGGCTCGCGAATAATCACGTCCTGGGCAACGTCGACGAGGCGGCGGGTGAGGTAGCCAGAGTCGGCGGTACGGAGCGCCGTGTCGGCGATTCCCTTGCGCGCACCGTGGGTCGAGATGAAGTATTCGAGAACCGTCAGGCCCTCCATGAAGTTGGCCTTGATCGGCCGCTCGATAATCTCACCCTTCGGGTTAGCCATCAGGCCACGCATGCCGGCAAGCTGGCGGATCTGCTTAAACGATCCGCGGGCGCCGCTGTCGGCCATCATGAAGATCGGGTTGAGCTCATCGAAGTTCTCTTCCATCGCCTGAGCAACGGCCTCGGTGGCCGCCGTCCACTTGTCGACAACCGCTTCGTGACGCTCCTGCTGCGTGATCAAGCCGATGTCGTACTGGCCCTGAATCTCAGCAACCTCGTCTTCGTAGACGGAGAGAATCTCCTGCTTGTTCTCGGGGATCACAACGTCGTTCTTAGAGATCGTGATGCCAGCCAGCGTTGCGTAACGGAAGCCCAGATCCTTGAATGCGTCAAGCACCATCGATACTGCCGAGGCGCCGTAGGTTTGAACTAGCGAGTCGATGATTACAACCGTGTCGCGCTTGCGGATTGGCTTGTTGATGAACTCGTAATCGTCGGGGCTGAAGCTCTCACCGAGCGCATCGGCTAGCGAGCGCTCAATGCGGTCGTTGTAGATGATCCGCCCGACTGTCGTGAGCAGGTGGCCCCCGCTCGTTCCCGCGGGGCGATACTCAGCTAGGTCGTGAAGGTGGACGATCCGTGCTTCGTGCAGCAGCTCGGCCTCTTGGGCGGTACGAAATACGCGCGGGCGCGGCTTGCTCTTCGGCCACTTGTCGCCGCTGAGCTGCAGCTGCTTCGTGGCCAACTCGGCTGCGTCAGGGCCGTAGGTCAGGTAGTAAGCACCGAGCACCATCTCCTGCGTCGGCGTCGTCAGAGGGTCGCCATTGGCGGGCGAGAGAATGTTGTTCGACGAGAGCATCAGGATTCGAGCTTCGGCCTGAGCTTCCGCGCTGAGCGGCACGTGAACGGCCATCTGGTCGCCGTCGAAGTCGGCGTTGAAGGCGTGGCAGACCAGCGGGTGAACCTGAATTGCCTTGCCTTCGACGAGGATTGGCTCGAAGGCTTGAATGCCAAGCCGGTGAAGCGTCGGAGCGCGGTTCAGCAGCACCGGGTGCTCGCTGATCACGTCTTCGAGCACGTCCCAAACCTCGGGCACCATCGTGTCGACCATCTTCTTCGCGGCCTTGATGTTCTGCGCGCTGCCGTGCTCGACGAGCTTGGCCATGATGAAAGGCTTGAAGAGCTCAAGCGCCATCAGCTTCGGCAGACCACATTGGTAGAGCTTCAAATAAGGACCGGAAACGATTACTGAACGGCCTGAGTAGTCAACGCGCTTGCCGAGCAGGTTCTGGCGGAAGCGACCTTGCTTGCCCTTGAGCATGTCGGAGAGCGACTTCAGCGGACGATTACCCGGCCCGGTCACGGGGCGGCCACGACGGCCGTTGTCAAAGAGTGCGTCGACGGCCTCTTGCAGCATCCGGCGCTCGTTGTTGACGATGATCTCTGGCGCGCCGAGGTCAAGCAGACGCTTGAGCCGGTTATTACGGTTGATCACGCGGCGGTACAGGTCATTGAGGTCAGAGGTCGCAAAGCGGCCGCCGTCTAGCTGAACCATCGGGCGCAGCTCCGGCGGAATCACTGGAACGGCGTCGAGAATCATCATCTCAGGCTTGTTATTTGAACCAAGGAAGGCGGAAAGAACCTTCAGCCGTTTAACCGCGCGGGTCTGCTTTTGGCCCTTGCCGTTCTTGACCTCGTCCTCAAGGTCGACGCGCTCATGTTCCATCACGATGCCGGGCATGTCGGCCGGCGCTAGATCGGTACCGGCAAGACGGTCAGGATCGACCTTGCGGGCCCGCCCTTCACGCTTGTACTCCTCCTTCGAGAGCAGCAGCTCGCGCACATGTTCCGCGCCCATGCCGCCACCGAAGTACTCGCCAAAGCCGTACGGCGAACCGAAGCGGTTTTTCAGTTCGCGAAAGAAAGTCTCGTCGGCAATCAACTTCTTCGCCTGAAACTCGTCCTTGCCTTCCTTCTGATCTGTGTAGGAGCTCAGCGGCCACTCTTCACCCTCAGCCGGAGGATCTTCAGACGGCTCAACCTTGCTTGCGAACAGCTTCCAAACTTCGCGCAGCCGCATCCGCTGATCGTCGTAATAGGCCTCGGTGTCATCAATGTCGGAGGTCAGAGCCTTCGTCACTTCAGTGATCTGCTTCTTGCGCTCGTCGGCCGAGAGCTTCTTGACGTTGATCTCGAGGCGGTCAGCCCAAACGAAGTCTTCGTCTCCAAAGTCGGCTTGCGAGCCGTCTTCGAGGTAGGTCGTTCGAGCTTCGAGCATCTTGCGCAGATGCGTCGTGTGTTCCTTCTCCTCGCTGACCAGGCTGTCGATCTCAGACTGCATCTGCGGTTCGAGCATCGCGATGTCACGCCAGCGGGCCTCTTGATCTACCCACGTGACGACCGACGCTGCGAAGTAAAGAATCTTCTCGAGCTCTTTTGGAGCCATGTCCAGCAGGTAGCCAATGCGGCTAGGAACGCCCTTGAAGAACCAAATGTGGCTGACCGGCGAGGCGAGGTCAATGTGACCCATCCGCTCGCGGCGCACCTTTGAGCGCGTTACTTCAACGCCGCAGCGCTCGCAGACGATTCCCTTGTAACGGACTCGCTTGTACTTGCCGCAGTAACACTCCCAGTCCTTTGTCGGCCCGAAGATGCGTTCGCAGAAAAGGCCGTCTTTTTCCGGCTTCAGCGTGCGGTAGTTGATTGTCTCCGGCTTCGTTACCTCGCCTGAGCTCCAGCCGCGGATCTGCTTCGACGAAGCAAGTCCAATCTCAATCGCGTCGAAGTTATTGATGTCAATCATGCTGATTCCTCTGCCTTCGTCTCTTCAGCGGCCGTTTCTTCGTCGCCGCCCTCTGCACCGGCTTCTGCCTTTTCACCCTCGACAACCTCGCCGGCGCGCGCGCCCGAGAGGTCGATCCCTAATTCTTCAGCTGCGCGCAGGAGATCGTCCTCTTCGCTTGGGATCTCAGCCCGCTCACCTGAATCGGAGACGACGTTGACGTCGAGCGCGAGCGACTGCATCTCTTTGAGCAGCACCTTGAAGGACTCGGGGATTGAAGGCTCAGGGATGTTCTCACCCTTGACGATCGCCTCGTAGGCCTTCACGCGGCCGACGGTGTCATCGGACTTGACGGTCAGCATCTCCTGCAATGTGTAGGCGGCGCCGTAAGCCTCGAGCGCCCAAACTTCCATCTCGCCGAAGCGCTGGCCGCCGAACTGCGCTTTACCACCGAGCGGCTGCTGGGTGACGAGCGAGTACGGCCCGGTTGAACGGGCGTGGATCTTGTCGTCGACAAGGTGCAGCAGCTTGAGGATGTACATGTAACCGACTGTCACTTGCTGCTCGAATGGCTCGCCAGTGCGGCCGTTGAAGAGCGTCAGCTTTCCTGAAGCCTGGGTTCCGATCGGCTTCGATTTGTCAATGTCCATCTGAATCCGGCCTTTGTGCTCGTCCTGCCATTTGACGAGCGCCGTGTCGACGTCCTCAACTGTCGCGCCGTCGAAGACGGGCGTTGAAACGTAAACGCGTTTGTCATCATCACGCGACTCCTTGAATGCGTCGGTGCCGTCGTCATACCAGCCCTGCGCAGCTGCCCAACCGAGGTGCGTCTCGAGGATTTGACCGACGTTCATACGGCTTGGCACGCCGAGCGGGTTGAGAATCACGTCGACAGGCGTGCCGTCCTCAAGGAATGGCATGTCTTGCTCGTCGACGATCTTCGAGATGACGCCCTTGTTGCCGTGGCGACCGGCGAGCTTGTCGCCCTCAGAGATTTTGCGCTTCTTCGCAACGAATACGCGGATTAGGTCGTTGACGCCAGCCTGAAGCTCATCTTCGTCCTCGCGCGAGAAGGTTTGAACGTCAATCACGACGCCGCCTTCGCCGTGGGGAACCTTGAGCGAGGTGTCGCGAACCTCGCGCGCCTTCTCTTTAAAGATTGCGCGGATCAGCTTCTCTTCCGCAGTCAGCTCGGTCTCGCCCTTCGGCGTGACCTTTCCAACCAGCAGGTCACCGGAAAGAACTTCGGCGCCAACGCGAACGATGCCGCGGTCGTCGAGGTTTCGCAGCGACTCTTCCGAGCGGTTCGGAATGTCACGCGTGATCTCTTCGTCGCCTAGCTTCGTTGAGCGGGCGTCGACCTCATACTCCTCGATGTGAATCGAAGTTAGTTCGTCATCCTTGACAAGGCGGCTGCTGAGGATAATCGCGTCCTCGAAGTTGTATCCCTCCCAAGCCATGAAGGCGACCATCAAGTTCTTGCCGAGTGCCATTTCGCCGTGATCGGTCGAGGCACCGTCGGCTAGAGCCTGGCCAGCTTTTACCTTCTCCCCCGTTTTCACGCGCGGGCGCTGGTGGATCAGGGTGCCTTGGTTCGAGCGCTCGAACTTGCTGAGCAAGTGCTCTTCGCGCTCCTTGCCCTCAATCACGATCCGGTGCGCGTCAACAAACGTGACCGTGCCGTCGATGCCGGAGAGCAAAACATCACCGGTGTCGAGCGCAGCACGGGCTTCCATGCCGGTACCGACCAGCGGCGCGTCGGCTACCAGTAGCGGAACGGCTTGCCGCTGCATGTTGGAACCCATCAGGGCGCGATTGGCGTCGTCGTGCTCGAGAAATGGAATCATCGCCGTCGCAACAGACCAAAGTTGCTGAGGTGATACGTCGACGAGGTCAACGTCCTTTGGAGCAACGGTCACGTACTGACCGGCGTGCGTGCGGCAAATAACTTCCGGGCCACGAAGCTTGCCTGTCTTTTCGTCGATCGGATGGTTGGCCTGCGCGACCAGCATCTCCTCTTCCTGTGTAGCGTCAAGATCAACGATCTCGTTTGTCACACGGCCGCCCTTGACGACGCGGTATGGAGTCGTGATGAAACCGAAATCAGAGATTTTGGCGTAGCTCGAAAGCGAACCAATCAGCCCGACGTTCGGGCCTTCTGGGGTCTCAATCGGGCACATCCGGCCATAGTGGGTCGGGTGCACGTCGCGAACCTCGATCGGCGCGCGCTCGCGGGTCAGGCCGCCAGCACCAAGAGCTGAAAGCCGGCGGCGATGCGTAAGGCCCGATAGCGAGTTGGTTTGATCCATGAACTGACTGAGCTGTGAGGAGCCAAAGAACTCCTTTAGTGCCGCCACGACGGGGCGAATGTTGACGATCGTCTGCGGCGTGATCGTGTCCTCATCCTCCGTCGTCAGGCGCTCACGAACGACGCGCTCCATGCGGTAAAGACCAACGCGGAATGCGTCCTGAATTAGCTCGCCGACGGTGCGCAGGCGGCGGTTGCCGAAGTGCTCGTACTCGTCGAGGTGGTCTACCAGCGGCTCGCGCGGCAACGACTGCGCCTCGGCGGCGTAATCCTTGATCTCGACCTCATCGTCCTCGGGAATACCGATCAACTTCGGCAGCAGCACGAGCTCTTTGATCAGCGCGACCATGTCTTCGACTGTCAGCGTGCGGGTTTCAAGATCGACGTCGGTACCGAGACGGGCGTTTAGCTTGTAGCGGCCCACGCGCGTGAGGTCATAGCGCTTGGGATCAAAAAACATCTGATTGAGCAGCGACTCGGCGGCCTCAACGCTCGGCGGCTCGCCTGGGCGCTGCTTCTTGAAGAGTTCAATTAGACCGGCGCTGCGGTTCATCTCGAAGCGTTCGACCTCGTCGGCCAAAAGCTGCGTCAACTCCGTTACCTCTTCGTCTTGAGCTTCCTTCCACTTGCGCTTGTCGTCGGTCATCCAAGCGAGCAGCTCTTCGACGGCCTCTTTGTCGAGCTCAGCCTCGTTCTTATGGATCTTTCCCCCCAGCTTCTTCGATAGCGCCCGAACGCGCTTGAAGAAATCTTCCGCGCGCGGCTCTGCGTGCGGCGGATCGGCGGCAATCGTGTTGCGGATGTAGCGCGAGTCCTCAAATATCTCGAGCAACTCATCGTCGGTAAAACCGAGTGCGCGCAGCAGCACCGTGACCGGCAGCTTGCGCTTGCGGTCGATCCGCACGAAAACCTTGCCCTTCTTGTCGATCTCGAGCTCCAGCCAAGAACCGCGGGCCGGCATCAAGTTGGCGGTGAAGACCTGCTTCTCCTTGTCCTTGGGCTCCATTACGTAGGCGCCAGGGGAGCGGACCAGCTGCGTGACTACGACGCGCTCAGTGCCGTTGATGATGAAAGTGCCGCGATCCGTCATCCAAGGGAAGTCGCCCATGAAGACCTGCTGCTCACGGATCTCTCCGGTCTCGCGATTGATGAAGGCGACGGTGACTGAGAGTGGGCGTGAGTAGGTGGTGTCCTTCTCGCGGCATTCTTCGATCGTTGCGGCTGGCTCCTCGAAGGCCAGCTCTCCGAATTGGATCGCGAGATTGCCGCTGTAATCCTCGATTGGCGAGACGTCGTCGATCGTCTCGCGAAGCCCCCCCTTCACGGGATCGACAAGGCGCTCGAACGAGCGGCGCTGGATGTCGATTAGGTTGGGTACATCGATCGTGCTTTCGAGGCGCGCAAAACTACGGCGCGTGCGTGGAGTGTCTACGCGGGACAAGCGGCGACTCCTGAAGGTCAGAGGCTTACGGGGCAACTACGAGGTGCACGTGACTTCCACGCACAATGCTTGAAGATAGCACAAGGCTACGCAGACCCCACCTGCGGGGCGCATCGGCGCTCACGGACCCCGCCCTAGACAGCCGCGTATGTGGCGCGGCGCCTGCACTCAGGCGGCTTCGACTATTGACCGACTCGCGCAGTCTAACCGATTAGCCCTCAGAACTCGACTGGGGCGCTGAAGCTGGTTCCCCGACCAGTTCCTGCTCCACGGCTGTCTTGCCCTTCCCGAGCGCTCCTGCCAGCGTGGCAACGATGCCAACGAGGTAGAGCTGCCCAAAAGCCGCCTCGAAGATTGCCGTCGCCCGCGACGCTCCGCCGGCCGGCGTCAGGTCGCCGTAGCCGACCGTCGTCAGCGTCACGAACGAAAAGTACATGTTGGCTGACGTTGAGCCGTCGCTTTCGAGCGTCGAGTTTGTCGCGACCAGCACAGGTGTTCCACTAAGCGACTGCTCAAGCCCATAGACGAAACCAAAGAGCGTCCCGAACAGCAGATAGATCGTCAGTGCTCCAGCGACCGCCCGGCCGCGAACCCCTTGCGAGCGGATGTCGACGGCGATCCCTCGCATGATCACTCCAGCTACCAGTAGTACACCGAGAACGTTGGCGGTGCGGCCAAGAACCGAACCTGCCTCACCGAAGATCCCGATCCCGATCGCGCCGAGGACGCCAACCGTCGAAAAGGCCACCACAAGTCTGAAGATCCGCTTCGGAGCGTCCGAGGTCCAGCAGGCGAGCAGCGCCGTGATGGCCTGGCAAACGAGGATCGCGGCCCGCCACCGGCTCGCTTCAGGAATCGCGATCGCCAGCACGATGGTCGTGATCACGAAGATCATCACGAAGCCATACGAATGGCTCGCTTTGACGCGTTGGAGGACATTCATTGTTCTCGACACAAGCAATAGTCCAACAGCTCGGTCGGACGGCCTAGCGCGAAAAAGGACGCCCCGCAGGGCGCCCTTAAACACTTCAGTGCGCCACTGAAATTACTTCAGCTCAGCGCTACCGCCTGCCTCTTCAATCTCGGCCTTGAGCTTCTCTGCCTCTTCGCGCTCAACGCCCTCCCTTACAGGGCCAGGCGCCTCATCGACGACGGCCTTCGCTTCCTTCAGCCCGAGGCCAGTTGCCGCGCGGACAACCTTGATTACCTGGATCTTCTTGTCGCCAGCTGCCGTGAGAATCACGTCAACCGTTGAGCTGGCCTCCTCGTCGCCGCCAGCGTCGCCGCCGCCACCGGCTGGCGGAGCGGCTGCTGCCACTGCGGTCGCCGAGACGCCGAACTCTTCTTCAAGCGCCTTTACGCGCTCATTGAGCTCGAGCACCGAAATGCCCTTTAGCTCTTCAATCCATGCTTCTGTCGTTGTTGCCATGTTCTTATTCCCTCCTGGGATCGCTTCGGCGAGCTCGGCCTAAGCCGAAGCGTCCGCCTCGTTGTCGGAAGATGCTGCTTCTTCTGGTGCTACTTCGGCCTCTACTTCGGCCTCTACTTCGGCTTCGGGCTCTACCTCAGCTTCTGCCTCTACTTCGGGCTCTGCTTCGGCTTCCACTTCCACCTCTGCTGCAGGCTCTGCGTCCGCTTCGACAACCGGAGCCTCTTCGTCCTGCGCTTCAACCTCCACTTCGGTTTCGGCCTGCGCCTCAGGCTGTGGTTCGTCGGCGCGCTGGAGCTGAATCTGCCCAAGCGCCGTCGCCAATCCGCCGATCAAGCCACCAAGGCCGCGGACTAGCCCGCCGACCGGTGCTGCAACCATCCCAACCAGCTGGCCGTAGAGAACCTCACGGGCAGGCAGGCGGGCGATGATCTTGATTTGCTCAACCTCGAGCGGTTGACCATCCATGATGCCGCCCTTGAAAGGCAGCAGGTCGGTCTCGCGGTTGAAAGTTGAGATTGTCTTCGCTGCTGCCGCCGCGTCACCGCGGACGAAGGTCAGCGCAGTAGGCCCTTCGAGCAGGCTCTTCAGATGCCCGGCTCCAGCTTTATCGGCAGCGAGCTCCGTCAGCGAGTTCTTGACCACGCGGAAGCTGGCATCGGCAGCGCCGAGCTGGGCACGGACCGAGGCGATTTCGGAGACGGTGATTCCGCGATAGTCGATCGCGAAAACTGCCTGCGACTGCTCGATCTGCTCTGCGATCTCAGCGACCGCTTCAATTTTCTGTTCTCTGTTCATGAGCCTCCTAATCCGGACTTGTGGCCGTCGTCACGGCCTGCCGGAGGTCTTGGGTGGCGCGAATATTCAGGATGTCAGGCCGCGGCCGGCGCTGCCTCCTGAAGATCGCGGATGAAAGATGGGTCGGAATCGACTTTGATGCCAGGACCCATTGTTGAAGTCAGCGTGATCGACTTCAAGTAACGACCCTTGGTCGCCGAAGGCTTCGCTCGGATGATCTCCTCAACGACGGCCGCGTAATTGGCGAGCAGCGCCTCTTCGCTGAAGCTCGCCTTGCCGATCACGAGGTGCACGATTGAGCTGCGGTCGGTGCGGTACTCAACCTTCCCAGCCTTGGCCTCTTCGACAGCCTTCGTGATGTCCATCGTCACCGTGCCGACCTTTGGATTGGGCATCTTGCCTGACGGCCCAAGCACGCGGCCGAGCTTGCCTACCACGGGCATTAGGTCAGGAGTTGAAATCGCAACATCGAAATCACTGAAGCCCTCTTCGACTTTTGTCGCTAGATCCTCGGCGCCAACAACGTCGGCTCCTGCAGCCTCAGCCTCGCGGGCCTTGTCGCCTTGGGCAAAGACGATGATTGTTACGTCCTTGCCAAGCCCGTGCGGCAGCGCGATCGTGCCGCGCAGCTGTTCTTCGGCGTGGCGGACGTTGAGCCCAGTCCGCAGGTGCAGCTCGATCGACTCATCAAACTTTGCCCGCGCAAGCTTCTTGACCAGCGCGACGGCCTCGGCGGGTTCGTACTCGCGCTCGCGGTCAACTTCGCTTAAGGCCTCGTCGTAGCCCTTGCTGTGCTTGCTCATGCGACCACCTCTACGCCCATCGAGCGTGCCGTGCCGGCGATGATTTTGATCGCGGCGTCGACATCATTGGCGCTGAGGTCGTCAAGCTTGGTCTCAGCGATCTGACGCAGCTGAGCCTGGGTAATCGCTCCAACCTTCTCGCGGTTCGGTTCGCCCGACCCCTTCTTCAAGTTGATCGCCTGCTTGATCAGCACGGCAGCCGGCGGTGTCTTCGTGATGAAAGTGAATGAGCGGTCTTCGTAGACGGTGATTACAACCGGTGTAATTACGCCAGCGTTCTCTTGCGTCTGAGCGTTGAAGGCCTTGCAGAATTCCATGATGTTGATCCCGTGCTGCCCGAGCGCAGGGCCAACGGGAGGTGCAGGGCTGGCCTGACCGCCAGGGGCTTGAAGCTTGAGCTGAGTTAATACTTTTTTGGCCATCGTTTTTCCTCTTCTGCGCTTCGTTAGCGGTTCCGAAATCAGATCTTTTTGACCTGATCGAAGCCAACTTCGACCGGGGTCTCGCGACCAAAGATTGACACAAGCACCTTGAGCTTCGCGGCGTCCTGATTGATTTCAGCGATCTCGCCTGAGAAATCTGAGAGCGGACCGGCAACAACCTTGACCGATTCGCCGATCGTGAACTGAGCCTTCGAAGCGACCTTCTGGGCAACCTCCTGGTGGAGCAGGCGGTCAACCTCCGGCTGTGTCAGTGGCACCGGATCGGTTGATGCGCCGACGAAGCCCGTTAGGTTTGGCGTCTCCTTGACAACCGCCCAAAGCTCGGGATTGAGCGCCATGTTGAGGTCCATGTTGATCAGCACGTAGCCGGGCATCGTGCGCTCTTCCTTGACGATCTTCTCGCCGTCCTTGACCTCAACCTTGGTCTCGGTAGGAATAACGATCTGGCGAACCTTGCCCGACTGATCGTGAGCAGCCAGACGGCGTTCAAGGTCACCCTTGACCTTCTTTTCAAGATTTGAGCGAGTGTTGATTACGTACCAGCGATACATGGGTTCCAGATCGTGTTGAAGGTCAGATAATTAGTTCGACGATTTTTTGAGCGATAATGTCAGCAAGGCCAAGATAGGCCCCAGCGATCACAACGAAGCCAACAACGACTGCAGTTGCCTGACCGACTTGGCGGCGGTCGGGCCACTGAACGCGCTGCAGCTCGGACCACGATGCACGCAGAAAGTCGAAGAAGCGACCGAAGATTGACTTCCTGCGCTCAGGCTGATCGGCGCTAGCTGGCGCCGCCGCCGCGGCAGCTTGGCGAGCCTCAATGTCAACTTCGAGCGACTCCTCAGCCTCGCTGATTGACTCCTGATCGCCGCCTTCAATCTTCTTTTCGACGTCATCGATCCGATCTTCAAGCTCGGCGAACTCGTCAGCGCTGAGCCCTTCAGGATGAACGACGCCGCCGGCGCTTGGGTCGACCTTGGGGTCGGCAGGGCTGCCGTCGGCTCCGGCGACGAGTTTGGCGTCGAACTCATCGACGTCGGCTGAAGAGTGATCGAGCGCGCCGGGAACATCGGCGCGGGCCGTCGCGTCGCCGCCAGCAGCTTCACGCTTGGCTTTGCGCTGCTTTGCTCGTTTGCGATTTCGTGCCACTGGTCGAAGCTCACTAACGAGTCTCTTTGTGGCTGGTGTGGCGGCGGCACCAGCGACAGTATTTGCGCAGCGTCACGCGATCAGGCGTGTTCCGCTTGCTTTTGTTCGTTTGATAATTACGCCGCTTGCAGTCCTCGCACTCGAGGGTGATCGCGACGCGTACATCTCCACGGGCCATGCGTTGACTCCGGTGTTTGAGGTTGCGTCAAAAACTCTCTGGGGCAGAAAAACGACCCGCCTTAAGCGAGTCGAAAAGTCAGTGTAGCGCTACTTCGCACCTGATGATCGGCGCTAGGCTCGGGCGCAATGGACGGCCACGACTCGAGCGAGCAGGCAGCGCCGTCGCGCAATCAATCGAAGAGTAAAGGCTCAGCGGCTTCCTACGCCCTGTTCGTGGCGACTCTCGTCAACGTTCTCGGCATCGGCGCGGTAATTCCGGTGCTGCCACTCTTCGTCAAAGGGCCAATCGGCGGCGGCGACGTGGCCGTTGGGCTGGTGATTGGCTCATTCTCGGTGACCGGCATCTTGATGCGCCCGATCGCAGGCCGGCTAGCTGACAAGCGTGGGCGCAAACTCGTCCACATCACCGGTATCGCTATCGCCGCGCTCGGAGCCGCGCTGATCTTCGTTCCCGCTGGGGTTACGGGACTAATAATTTCGCGCCTGCTTGTGGGAACCGGTGAAGGCTGGGTTTACACGGCCGGAATAACGTGGATCGTGGACCTCGCGCCAGCCGAGGGGCGGGCGCGCGTGGTTGGCCTCTTCGGACTCTCGGTTTGGGGTGGGATCACGATCGGCGCCGTTCTTGGTTCGGCGCTGCTCAGCATTTCGGGCTACAACGCCGTCTGGGCCTTCGCCGTCGTAACTTCGTTGATCGCCCTGATCATCGCCAGCCAAATCCCTGCGGCAAAAGCGACCGAACAGTCGGCTTCCGAGGAGCTCGCGGAAGCGGAGCTTGTTGGTGGCGAACTTGAAGCTATGCCAGCACCAAGCGAGGCCGTGATTGCCAGCCGCAATCAGCGCGGCCTTTTGCGCTGGGTGCCGTCTTCGGCGCTACGGCCCGGGACGGCGCTAGCGATGGTTGCTCTTGCGTACGGCGCCTTTATGTCTTTCGTGGTGCTGCTGCTGGACTTTGAAGGGATCGGCAACGGTGCGGCCGTGTTCACCTCATTCACGGCCGCGTTTGTGATCACGAGGCTGCTGTTCTCCTCGGTGCCAGATCGGATCGGTTCGCGGCCGACTGTGCTTATTGCCGGGCTGGTGCAGGCGACCGGGATGTTGATCGTTGCGCTCGCTGGCTCCTTGCCTCTGGTCTTGGCCGGCGCGATTCTCTCCGGCGCTGGAATGTCACTGGTATTTCCAGCGCTCGCGGTAATCGTGATCGAAAACACTGATGACAGTCGGCGCGCCACGGCGCTCGGCGCCTTCCTCGCCTTCTTTGACATTGGGGTCGGGATCGGGGCCCCGTTTGCTGGCGCTATTGCCTCGCTTGGGTCGGGCAACAACTACGCGGCCGCATTCATCGCTGCCGCCGCGATCAGCGCTGGTGGCGCGATGCTCGGCTTCTTTGGAACTGGCGGCAATCGCAGGATTCGCCATGGCTGAAATCCTTGCGATCGCTCACACTGATGGAGGAACGGTCGGTGTTTTCGCGGGCGCTGCGGCCGAACAGTCGCTGGCGATAGAGCAGTGGGTTCCCGCTGAGGGCGGCGAGCCGGCCAGACCGCTCGATCAGTATTTGGGACTCGTAGTCCTCGGCGGTGATGAGAACATCGATGAGGTCAATCGATACCCGTATCTCACGCGTGAGTTTGAAGTAGTGAGTAACTGGATCGCGAGTGAGCGGCCGCTGCTTGGAGTCTGCCTTGGCGCCCAGATGATCGCGCACGTTAGTGGCGGGTCTGTCTTCAAAGCGAGCGAGCGCGAGTTCGGCTGGGCGCAAATCGACGTTCTGCCAGCTGCACATGATGATCCCATCAGCGGCTTTGGCGAAGAGAGACTGACCGCTTTGGCTTGGCACGACTTCGCCTTCCAGCCGCCGCCAGGATCGACGACTCTGGCAAGCAACTCAGTCTGCGTGCAAGCCTTTCGCTACCGCGAGGCGTGGGGCTTTCAGCACCATCCGGAGATCGACACCGCCGTGCTCGACCATTGGATCGCGCCGCTACTAGCCGACGAGAGTGACCCGGCGCGGCGCGAGCAGGCCGAACTGCTCGAAGCCGGGCGCTCAGCCCACATGCAAGCGTGGAACGACTATGGCCGTGAGCTCTTTCGGCGCTTCGCTAAGCGCTGCCGCTGAAGTTGGCGCCAAAGATTTTCGTCCTCCTGCTCCATGCCATCGCCGGTTTTTCGACCAGTCGCAGGCTGAGCCAGCCGAGCAGCAGCGAGAGCGGCAACCCAACCAACGTTGCACCCAAAGTGCTGAGCGGCAGCAGCCCGTTGGCGCGCAACACCAGCAGCACGGGAACGTGCCAGAGGTAAAGCCCAAAGCTGACCGCGCCGACCCAAACCAAAGGTCGCCATTCGAGCGTCCGAGGCGGCCTGGCTGCTGCAGCGGCGACGATTAGCGCAAAGCCAATGCCTGCCGGCAGATCGCGAATGAAGCGCAGCAGGTCAAGATCACCGATCCGCAGCGCTGAATTCCCTTGAATCTGCATTACGACGTTGGCTGCAACCAGCACCAGACCGAAAGCGATCCACAGCCGGGTTGCAGCAAGGCTCGGTCGGCGCTGCCAGAGCAACACCGCCGCGAGCATGCCGAGAGCAAAATAGGGCAGCATCGCGAACAGGCTCTTCCCCCAGCCAAGTGACGGACCGCTCTGCTGAGCGAGAATGTAGTTAAAGGTCAAGCCGCACACGAGCAAACCGATCGGGATCGCGGCCTGCGCTCCACGGCGGCGCCCGGCCCGGAGCGCAAGCCAACCGACCACGGGCAGCGCTACGTAGTAGGTCGCTTCGACTGCGAGCGTCCACATTGGCGGGTCGAGCGTCAGCAGCGTCTTGGCGCTGTAGTTCTGAGCAAAAATGAAAAACAGCCCAAGCAGCTCGGCCGGCGGCAGCCGAACACCGGGCGAACCGGCGAGTGGGTAGAGCAACAGGGCGCTGCCAGCGATCGCCAGCCAGTAGGCGGGGACGATGCGACCGACGCGGCGAACAGCGTAGGTGGCTGTTGACGGACCTGGCTGCGCTGCCATCGCCGAGCGAACCCAGGCGCGGTAAAGCAGAAAACCGGAGAGCACGAAGAAGAGCACCAGCCCTACGCGTAGCTCGGCGAAAAGCTCGTTGGCCAGCGTCTTTGGTGCGGTCGCAACCTGAACATCGCCCAGCGTGTAGAGCCATGCATGGAAGCCAAAGACGCTCAGCGCGGCAACTGCGCGCAGGCCATCGAGCGCCGCGTCGCGCGGCGCGTCGCTAGCGCTCGTGGAGGCCGCAGCCACGGTTCAGTTCAATGCTGGCGGTGCTTGAACAATCGGCAGCCCGCCCTCGGCCATCCAGCTCTTGAGCTGGTGGTGCATTGTTGCGGCGCCGACGATCGGCTCAGTCGTGTCGCTCCAACTGCTTGGCACGACGGCGAAGGGATGCATCTGCGCGCCGCCAAGGCCGCCGTGTGAACCCATGAACTCCTCGAACGGCACGATCTCATCTTCATCCGGAAGGTAAGCGCCGCTGACTAGCAGGTCGGGGCAGTGGCTGAAGCCATCGTGGCGACGCAGATGGTCGGCGGCGTTGGCGCCGAAGTTGGCAATCGGATTGACGCCAGTGACGCTGTCGTCACTAAGTCGGTAGCTGCCTTCGGCGCCGAGAACCACCGCCCCTTCGGCCTCTGAGCGGACCATCACCCAGCCGATCTCCGGATTGGCGGCGAGCGAGGCGATCAGCCCAGGGTGCTGCTGCTCGACCGCCTCGAGCGTTAAGCGGCCCGGAGTGCGCGGGAACGAAATTAGCCCAAGGCAGCCCGAGGCCAGCACGATCACCTCCGGCCGCTCATCCTCGGCGGCATTAGAAATCGCTTCGTGCTGCTGCTGCGCTTCACGCCCCGCGCCGAGAGCAACCCCGTCGTCGCTAACGAGGCTGCGCGTGGCGCGCGCCATCATTCGCCCACCGGCGCTGTTGTCGTTGCCAAGCTCAGTCAGCCAGCCGCCGATCTCGCCCCATGATTCGGCGACGGCGGGCGGCGCGCTTACCGCCCCGTCACCAGAGCAGGCCTGCTCAACGACCTCTTCTAGTGTCTTGCCACAGCGCTGGCGGAACGGCCGCCCTTGCGACTGGCCATGGTCAGAAAGGACGACGATCTCATAGGGCCGCGGGGCCTGCGGCAACGCCCGCTCAAGCCGCAGCAGCTGGCGATCGAGCCGCTTTAAAACGGTCAAAGCGTCAGGTGCGCGAATCCCGGAATGGTGAGCCACCTCGTCGTAGCCAACGTAAGTCGAATATGAAACGGGGACTCCCTCAATGATGTCGGCCAGCAGCGTGGCGGTGTTTAGCTCTCGCATTACTACTGTCATCGCCGCTCGCAGCAGCGGGTAAATGCCGCCGCGATGGACGTGCTCTTGGCCCGAGCGGATCTGCCGCCAGTAGGCGAGCTTCTCAAGCATTATGTCGTGGACGGAAAGCACAAGCGTGCGCGTCATTCCCGACGGATCAGAGAAGAAAGCGAAGAATTCGCTGCTGTGCGAGCGCTCTTTGTCGCGCACGACGCTTAGCGTCGCTGAGGCGCGCGGCGCATCACCAGAAAGCAGGTTGCCGCGGCTCGTGCCGTTGACTGCCAGCAAGCCACTGCCGGTACTCGCGCGGCGCTCCATCTCCGCCGTGTCAGCAATGCTGCTGGAAACCATCAGCACGCCGCGCTCCTTCTCATACCAGCGGAAAGCCGGCATGTTCTCGTTGCTGCCTAGCAGCAGTCCTGCTTGGCTGGCGCCGGTCTGGCTCGAAAGGTCGCACTCCCAGCCAACAATTCGGTGGCTGCCGTCGGCAAGCCAGCGAGCAATCGTCGGTACGTAGCCAGATTGAACCGCTTCCCGCAGAACCTGCTCGCCGAGCCCATCGATCTCAAAAAAGATTACTCCCGGCACATCCGTCTCGTTGGCGCCGCGTGACTTGCGCATCCGCCTACGCACGACGGTTAGGTGGTAGGCGTCACCGTCAACGTCGAGCAGCGTGCCCGCGATCGTGCTGACGATGGTCATCAAGATCGCAATGAAGAACGAACCAAGCAGCGTTGGCTGGCTTTGATCGACGATTTCGAGCGAAAGCCAAACCATCGCCGTCGTCGCGACAAGCGAGAGCAGGCCAAAGGTCAGCACCGTTAGCGGCAGCAGCAGCCGCGTTATCAGCGGCCAGATCAGTGAACCGAAGATCGCGAGCACAATCACCACGGTCAGCGCCGCAGCGAACGAGGGAACGTCAATTTCAGGAATGATCGCCGCGGCGCCCCACAGCGTCAGCGCCTGAATCAGCCCAAGCGCCAGCACGCGGACGATGAAGCCAAAGAGGCGGCGGCGAGCCGGGGGCTGATTTTTGAGAGCAGTTGGCAGGTTGTTTACTCAGGGTTGGCGAGCCAAGGTTGATTGTGAAAGGCTACCGGCATATGAGCTCAGATTCCGAAGACAAGACAACAGAGCAGCCGCCGCGCGCCAAGCCAGCCAGCGAGGATCCACCAACAGCCGTCACGCCAAGCGGCGAGACCCCTTGGCAGCGCTCAAGCGGGCGCCGGATCTCGGTTCACCTGCTCGTCATCTTCGCGACGATCTTCACAATCATCGCCGTCTTCGCAAACTGGACGCGCCAGCAACTGCTGGACACCAACCAGTGGACGAAGGCCAGCTCGGAGCTGATCGCCAACCCCGTGATTCGAGACCAGGTAGCGATCTATCTGGTTGACCAGCTTTACACCAACGTTGATGTTCAAGCAGAGATCAAGTCGGTGCTGCCCAAGGACCTTCAGCCCTTGGCTCCGGTCGCCGCTGCTGGCGCCCGAGACTTGATTACGAAGGCCGCCAATGCGGCGCTCGAGCAGCCGGCCGTTCAGTCGGTCTGGACCGACGTGAACCGCCTCGCGCACGAGGAGTTCGTCCGAGTAATCGATGGTGGAAACAGCTACGTCAGCACGACGAACGGTGACATCACCGTGAACCTCGGCCTGATTCTCAACAAGGTCGCGGCAAACGTGGGGCTTCCGAGCAGCGTTGTGGCGAAAATTCCGCCCGGCGCCGGGCAGATAACAGTCGTTGAGTCGAACGATCTAAAGCAGGTTCAACAGGCTGCAAAGGCGCTGCGGACCTTCTCGTTGGTTTTCAGCGTTCTCGCCTTTCTGTTCTTCGTTTTCGCCGTCGCGCTGGCCGCCGGCCGCCGCGCAAATACGCTCGTTGAGGTTGGCGCCGGGCTGATCTTCGCCGGGCTCGTAATAGTGCTCCTACGCGGCGCCGCCGGCGACGCCATCGTGTCCTCGCTTGTAAAAGACGTTTCGATCCAGCCGGCAGCCAACGCGGCATGGAATATCGAAAGCACCTTGCTCGAACAGCTTGCAACGCAGGCGATTGTGATTGGTGTGATGCTGATCCTCGCCGGCCTTCTCGGCGGGCCAGCAAAGGCATCAAAGGCAGCCCGCAAATGGCTTGCCCCAGTGCTCAACGGTTACCCGGAAGCAAGCTATGCCGGCGTCGCGCTGCTGGTGCTGCTGTTCCTGATCTGGTCGCCAATCCCTGCCGCTGGCCGCGCCTCGTTCATCATCATTTTCATCATCCTTGTGTTCCTTGGGCTGTACATGCTGCGGCGCGACACGCTGCGTGAATTCCCCGGTCTTGCCGGAGTAAGCGGCGATCCACTACGCGCCGGTACGTCAAAGATCGGGGCGGCGCTCGGCCGCGCTGGCGCCGCCGTCAAAGAGACGACCTCGAAGGCCGCTCACGACGTCAAGGAGCGAACTTCGAGCCACAAGCATAAGTCGACTTCCGGTGCTGGCAGCGAGAGCCAGCGGATGGATGACCTCGAGCGGCTTGTCTCACTGCGCGACAATGGGACGCTGACCGACGAGGAGTTCGCCGCCGAGAAGGCGAAGATTCTCGCCGACGGCCCTTAAGCGAAGCGCGTTATCGATCAGGCCGACGGCTGAGCGCTGGCCTCGGCGCGCGGCGCTCCAGGGGTACTTGGAGCAATCAGCTTCTGTTCTTGACGTTCAGGAGCGATCTCAACGACGTTCCAAGCCAAGTGGAGCCGCTGTAGTAGACCGACCAGCATTCCCGAGGTATCAATCTCAGAGCGCCGCAGACCATGCTTGGCTGAACGCGGGAAGGCGTGATGGTTGTGATGCCATGACTCGCCAAAGGATGGAATTGCAAGCCACCAGACGTTGGTCGATTGATCCTCAACTTCGAAGCGGCGGTTGCCGAAGAAGTGGCAGACCGAGTTAACCGACCAAGTCACATGGCTTTGCAGCAGCACTCGGATTAGCCCGCCCCAGAGCAGCCCCGTGAGGCCACCATAGATCGTCCCTGTAATCGCCACGCCGAGCCCAAACGGAAGCGCGGCGGAGACGAGAATGAAGAAGGGAAATGAGTAGTGAATCACGCGCATGCCGCGGTCTTCGCTGAGGTCGATCGCGTATTTCTTGTGCGTCGCCATCCCGTGAAGGCGCCAGGTCCAGCCTACGTGCGCGTGCCAAAGGCCGCTAACGGCGCCGCGCACGCCCGAGCCATGCCCGACGTGCGGGCTGTGCGGGTCACCTTCTTGATCGGAGTGCGCGTGGTGCTTACGGTGATCGGCAACCCAGTCCATCGGCCCGCCCTGAATCGCCATCGAACCGAGGATCGCAAAGAGGTACTCGATCGGCTTGTAAGTCTCAAATGAGCGATGGGTTAGCAGGCGGTGGTAGCCGACGGTGATGCCAAGCCCGCAGATCAAATACATCACCGTGAAGACGATCAGGTCGCTCCATGCCAGCAGATCGTGGTTGATCGCTACCGGAATCAATGCGATCAAAACGACCACAGGGCCGAAGACGGCAACTAGGTTTGCGTATTTGTCGACTTTGCTCATTAGCGCGATTCTACGGTATTGCTCAGCGACCGTAACTATTGGCGCATTGACGGGTTCCAATAGTTGGAATGGCTAGAGCAATCAAAAAGCGAGCGCTGCCCGCAGCGATCGTAATAACAGCCCTACTCGCCCCCACCGCCAGCGCAGCTAGCAAGGCGAAGCCAGCGGACGGCAATCTCGGCGCCCGGCAAATTGTCTTGCTGCGCGACGATGGACGCCGCGCCAAGCGAGCGCCGCAGCGGATTGTTCTCAGTGGCGCAAAGTCGGCCGTCTATGCCTCGTTCAACGTGCCGAGAACTTGGGCTGGAAAGCCAACCTCGCTGGTGCTCAAGGCGCGTAGCAAAGTTCGGGTCACGGTCCGCGCGGTTCGCGCCGGCGACCTTCGCTCGCTGCGCTGGAGCAATCGCCCGCGCGCGGTCGGCGCGGGGGTAACCACGAACCTTTCAGCTGGCACGCCGACGGCGATCGCGCTGCCGCGGTTGCCATCTGCAGGGAGGCTCGTGCTTGAGATCCGCGGCCGTGGCCGCACAGTAATCACCGGCGTACTTGAGATCTCGCCGCGCCACGGCCCGTCGCAGCCAGCTGCCGGCGAAGACGAGCAAGCCCCCGGCAATGATGGTGGCAGCGACGGCG
>JBDNJF010000086.1:0-24378 GCA_041687955.1 Solirubrobacteraceae bacterium | reverse complement strand
GTCCTAAGGGTTGATCGCGACCATCCGCTCGATCGGCACTCGCGCCAGCTCAGCGATCGAGGGCTCGACCTTGACCTCGCCGCTACCGTCGCGCAGCGTGTCGCGCAGTTTCTCGAGCGTAATCATCTTCATGTAGCGACAGCTGGCCTCGGCGTTGGCGGGAATGAAGTTGATGTTGGGAGCCGCCTGGCGCAGTGGGTAGAGCATGCCCACCTCGGTCGCGACGATCACGTCGCGCTCCGAGTCCTCAGCCTCAGCGCCTTCGGCGTAACCCATCATGCCCCCGGTTGACAACATCTGCACGCCTTCGGCGCCAATGTCGCCGGCGGCGACGTATTCCATCACCGAAGTAACGCAGCCGCACTCGGGGTGAATCAGAAAGTCAGCCCCCGGGTGCTCGCCGCGCACGCGCGTTATGTCGTCGGGGCGAATACCGGCGTGGACGTGGCATTCGCCATCCCAAATATGCATCGGGTGGTGGCCCGTGATCTTCTGAACGTAAGAGCCAAGAAACATGTCCGGGCCGAAGCAGATCTCAACGTCGGGGCCATGCTCGGCGATGATGTGGTTTACGACAGCAACGGCGTTCGACGAGGTGCAGCAGTAGTCGGTCAGCGCCTTGACCGCCGCCGTTGTGTTGACGTACATCACCGTTATCGCCGCCGGGAACTGCTGCTGCCACTGCTCAAGCTGCGTCGCTGTGATCGAATCCGCCAGTGAGCAGCCGGCGTCCAGATCTGGAAGCAGCACGGTCTTCTCCGGCGCCAAGATTGACGCCGTTTCGGCCATGAAATGAACACCGCAGAAAGCAATCACAGGGTTTTCGACCTGCGCCGCCTGCTGCGAAAGACCGAGCGAATCACCAACGTAATCAGCGACGTCTTGAACTTCAGGCACCTGATAGTTGTGAGCGAGAATCACAGCGTCGCGGGCCTTCGCAAGTTCGCGGACCTCAGCCTGCAACTTGGCGACAAGCGCTGGATCGGGGCCACTCTCTGATGCCATCGGCAGCGAACTCATTGCTGGGGCTCGACGATTAGCGAGAGGTCAAGAGCAGCGGCTGAGTGTGTGATGGCGCCCACCGAGACATATTGTACTCCGCTGGCGGCAATCTCAACGACGCTCGCCAGCGTCACGCCACCGCTCGCCTCCAGCTCGGCGCGCCCATTGACGTGGACGACAGCCTCGCGTAGCTGTGCAGCGGTCATGTTGTCGAGCAGCAGCCTCTCGGCGCCGGCCGCAATCGCCTCATCAGCCTCTTCGAGGCTGCGACATTCAACCTCCAACCGAAGATTGCCATCGGCGGCTCGTGCGGCTGCAACGGCGGCGGTAATCCCGCCCGCCATCTCGATGTGGTTCTCCTTAATCAGGTAAGCGTCCCAAAGGCCGATGCGATGGTTGCTGCCGCCGCCAGCGACGACCGCCGCCTTCTCCAGCAGGCGCATGCCCGGCGTCGTCTTTCGCGTGTCAAGAATTTGGCCGCCGCTGCCTTCGACTGCCTTCACGTAGCGCGCCGTCGCGGTTGCAACTCCGCTCAGGTGAGCGAGCAGATTGAGCGCGCTGCGCTCGCCGCTAATGATCGCGCGCGCGTCGCCGCGGACTCGCAGCACCGGCCCGTGATCGCGCCAGATCCCCTCGCCGCAGAGTGCTTCAAACTCTGCTGCCGGGTCGAGCGCCGCGAAGACGGCCTCGGCACCGTCGAGGCCGAAGATCACTCCTTCAGCCTTCTGTGTCACCGTCGCCACGGCAACACTGCTGCTGGGCACTGTCGCCAGCGCCGTGCGGTCGCCATCACCGACGTCTTCAGCTAAGGCAGCGGCGACCAGACGATCGAGCTCGAGGCGGGTCGCTTGATCCATAGGAGGAGCCTAGAGAATCAGCTGGGGCGCTCTTCGAGCAATACGGCAATCGTCGTTAGCGTTGGGTCGCTCGCTCCGTGCAGGCGCGCGCCAGCAGCGGCCGTCGCGCGTAGGTAATCGATGACCCCGGCGCTGACGCGCTCACCCGGAAGCAACGCCGGTATGCCAGGCGGATAGCCGGCGATCGATTCACAGGAGATACGGCCGACGGCCTGATCTAGCGCGATGACCTCGGCCTCACCGAGGAACGCCTCGCGCGGCGGCACAACGCAGCCGCCGCTGAGCTCAAAGCGCTCCACCGGCTCAACGTTCACGGCTGCGCTACCCAGCTCAGCAGCGCTCACTTCGACCGCGGCGACGAGGCGGTCCAACTGCTGCTCGGTTTCGGCCAGACTGACGACGAACACGACGGTCGCCTGAGCCGCCATCTCGGGATGGACGTCGTGGCGCGTGCGCAGCTGCTCGAGGAACTCGAACCCAGTGCAGCCGACAGCGCGAACGTCGAGCACAATCCGCAGCGGGTCGTAGCCGCTCACTCCAGGTCGGCCGACAAAGCTCTCGTCAACTAGCTCAACGCCGTCAATCGCCTTGAGCCGCTGACGAACTGCGGTCAACTTCGCAAGCGTCTCCCCCAGCAGCTCCTCACCACGAGTTGCAAGCTGACGACGGGCGGCGTCGAGCGAGGCGATCAGCAACGTGCTCTGGCTCGTAGAACGCAGGATCCGAACCGCTCGGTCAAGCGCGGCTGCGTCGATTCGCTCGCCACTGCCCAGGTGAAGAATCGCGCTCTGCGTCATCGAGCCCCCGAGCTTGTGCGTGCTTGTGAGGACGGCGTCGGCGCCGAGCGTCAGAGCACTCGGCGGTAGATCAGGATGGAAACCAAGGTGCGCGCCCCAAGCCTGATCAACCACTAGCGCCACGCCAGCAGCATGCGCCGCCTCGGCGCAGCCAGCAACGTCAGCGGCGAGGCCATAATAAGTTGGAGAGACGATAAACGCGCTACGCACGTTTGGGTGCTCAGCGAGCAGACGCGCAAGCTTCTCTGGCTCAACGCCGAGCGCTATCCCTAACTCACTGTCGTATTCTGGCTCGACAAAGATTGGGTTGCCGCCGCTAAGCACGAGGCCGTCAACGACCGAAGCGTGCGAGTTGCGTTGAGCGACCACGTGGCGCCCCAGCGGCGCAAGCGCAAGGCAGAGCGCGTGATTGCCTTGCGAAGCTCCGTTGGTCAGGAACCAGCTCTCTTCGGCGCCGTAAGCCTCTGCTGCCAGGCGCTCCGCCAAGGCGTAAGGGGTGGGCTGCGGGCCGTCATCGATTCCGTCGATCCCTTGAGCGAGATCGTGGGATAGAGCGGCTCCACCGAAAGCCCCAACAAGCCCCGCGTCGGCGCCTAACCCTCCCTTGTGCCCAGGAACGTGGAATCGCGCCGGCGCTCGCGCCACGTAGGCACCCAATGCCTCAAGGTAGGGTGCGCGCGACTGGTCGTCGTCTGCGGCGGTCACTTAGTTTCCGCTCGATCGCAGCAGCTCGGCGCGGACAAACTCATCGAGATCGCCGCCGAGTACGCGCTGAACGTCGCCGATCTCAACGTCGGTGCGGTGATCCTTGACCATCGTGTAAGGGTGAAGCACGTAGGAGCGAATCTGGGAGCCGAAGTTGACGTCCTGGCTTTCACCCTTCTCGGCAGCGATCGTCTCACTGCGGCGCCGTTCCTCGGCCTCGAGCAGCTTTGCGCGCAGCATCTTCATCGCGGTCTCCTTGTTCGAGGACTGCGAACGCTCATTCTGGCATTGGACGACGATTCCACTGGGGCGATGCGTGATCCTGACCGCTGAATCGGTCTTGTTGACGTGCTGGCCCCCTGCCCCGGAGGCGCGGTAGGTGTCGATCTGAAGGTCGTCATCCTCGATTGTGACGCCTTCGATCTGATCAACGACCGGGGCAACCTCGACACCAGCGAATGACGTTTGCCTCCGGCTCGCAGAGTCAAATGGCGAGAGCCGCACGAGGCGGTGAACGCCGCGCTCAGCGCAAAAGAGGCCGTAGGCGTTCTCACCCGCCGCTTTGAAGGTCGCCGACTTGATTCCCGCCTCCTCCCCGGCGCTAGCTTCGAGCAGCTCGACTCCAAAGTCGCGGGTCTCGGCCCAGCGCATCATCATCCGCAAGACCATCTCGGCCCAATCTTGGGCGTCGGTGCCGCCGGCGCCAGCGTTCACGGTGACGAGCGCATCGCCGGCGTCATAATCACCGGCGAAGAGTCGCTCCTCTTCGAACGCCGCGAGCCTCCGCTCAACGTCGACGAGCTGGCCTTCGAACTCAGCCGCCAGCGAGGGGTCTTCATCGACCAGTTCGAGCATCGTTGCTAGGTCGTCGGCGTCGCCTGATAATTCTTGCCAGCGCTCTAGGCGGCGTGAGGCGCGCGCATGCTCAGCGCTAACGCGGGCCGCCTGCTCTTGGTCATCCCAGAACCCTTCAGCACCCATCCGACCTTCAATCTCGGCGACCTGAACGGCGAGCGCCTCAGGGTCGAGGAAGCTAGAGAGCTCGGCGAGCTGCTCGGTTACGGAGCTGAGGCGCTGTGGCGCCGACTCAAGATTTGGCCCAGTAGCCACAGCTTGCGACGCTAGCAGCGAAGCGGCTGGCTCGCAGGACGCTGCTCAGGCGCCGTGGCACTTCTTGTACTTCTGCCCGGAGCCACACCAGCAGGGGTCGTTGCGACCGACCTGCTGATCGGCATCGAGTATGCGCTGCTCAACTGGCTCTGCTTCAACGACCTCATCTTCACCCGCGTAAGCGACCTCGGCCACGCCGCCTCCGGCTGCTGCGGCCTCAAGCGCGCCGGTGCCAGCGCCGCCTGAGTAATTGATCGCCTGCGCAGCAAGCGGCGCGGCGGCAGCTGGCGCAAACGGCGGCTGCCCCTGTGAATCATCCACCTCGACTTCGACCTCGACGTGATAGATCATCCGCGCGAAATCGGCCCAGATTGAGTTCATTAGGTCGCCGAACAGCGTGAAGGCCTCGTTCTTGTAGGCAACGAGTGGATCAATCTGGGCGAAGCCCCGCAAGTGGATGCCCTCACGCAGGTAATCCATGTCGTAAAGGTGCTCTTTCCAGCGCTGATCGATGGTTTGAAGCAGCAGGTAACGCTCAAGCGCGCGCATCAGCTCATCGCCGAGCTCCTCTTCACGCCCGTCGTACAGCGCCAGCGATTCCGCAACGACTCGCTCGCTTAGCGATTCGCGATCGAGATTGCCCGCCAAAACGGTCGCGGCGTTGAGTTCCGCGTCGACCGTGCCGACGGGCATGATGTCAGTGAGCGCAACGAATAGCCCTGGCAGATCCCAATCTTCGACGTAGTCACTGGGTGTGTACTCGTCGACAAGGCGGCTCGCCACGTCGCCTATTTCAGACCGTGCCTGATCACCGAGATCCGCACCCTCTAGTACCTCGTCGCGGTAGGCGTAAACGACTCGCCGTTGCTCGTTCATCACGTCGTCGTACTCAAGGACGCGTTTGCGGATTAGGAAGTTCTGCTCCTCAACCTTGCGCTGGGCCTTCTCTATCTGCTTGCTCAGCATGCCGGCCTCAATCGGCTCCTCATTGCCTTCCTCGTCAGTGCCGCCCAGGCGGTCAAGAATCTTGTAGATCCGGTCGCCGGCGAAAAGGCGCACAAGGTCGTCTTCGGCGCTGAGGAAGAAGCGCGATTCACCGGGGTCGCCTTGGCGGCCGGCGCGGCCTCGGAGCTGGTTGTCGATCCGGCGCGATTCGTGCCGCTCGGTGCCAACGATGAAGAGGCCGCCGGCTTCGAGCACGGCCTCGCGAGCGTCAGCAACTTTCGCTTCCTGCTCCGTGATCAACGCTGGCATCTGCTCTGCGAACTCAGGCTCGTGCGGCTGAACGCCGCTGGCGATCAGCTCTTCGCGCGCCAGATGCTCAGGGCTACCGCCGAGCTTTATGTCGACGCCACGGCCAGCCATATTGGTGGCGATTGTGACGGCGCCGGGGCGACCGGCCTTAGCGATGATCTCGCCCTCGCGTTCAGCGTACTCAGGCTTAGCATTGAGGACAGTGTGGGGAATCCCCTTCTGCGCCAACATTGAACCCAGCAGCTCTGAAATCTCAACCGAGATCGTGCCGACGAGCACCGGCTGGCCGATTCCATGGCGGGCCTCAATCTCGCGCGCAACGGCGCTCCACTTGCCGTCCTTGGTCTTGTAAATCTGGTCGTTCTGATCTTCACGCACGAGCATTTGATTGGTCGGTACCTGAACGACGCCAAGCTTGTAAATCTTCATGAACTCGGTCGCTTCAGTTAGGGCGGTGCCGGTCATTCCCGAAAGCTTGTCGTAGAGGCGGAAGAAATTCTGCAGCGTGATTGTGGCGAGCGTCTGATTTTCCTCCTGAACGCGCACGCCCTCCTTCGCTTCAACGGCTTGGTGGAGCCCCTCCGACCAGCGGCGCCCTTCCAAGATGCGACCCGTGAACTCGTCGATGATCCGCACTTCGTTGTCGATCACGGCGTAGTCGACGTCTCGCTTGTAAAGACTCTGTGCTTTCAAGGATTGAATCAAGTGGTTGACGAGCGGCCCGTTCTCGGCCCGGTACAGATGGTCAATATTCATGAACCGCTCGGCCTTACCGACGCCGCGTTCGGTGATCGCGACGGTCTTGTGTTTCTCGTCGAACTCGTAGTCGAAGTCAGCGACGAAATCTTTTTTCGCCCTCGGATCCATTCCCTCCGGCGCCTTGCCGGGGACCATCTGCGGAGCGAGCTTGGCGAATTTCGCGTACGAGTCAGCGGCTGCCTCGGGAGCGCCGGAGATAATCAGCGGTGTCCGTGCCTCGTCGATCAAAATGTTGTCGACCTCATCTACGATCGCAAAATTGTGCATCGCTAGCGGACGGCCGTCCTCGCCGATACGGCCGCCGTGCTGGACCTTCTCCTCGAGCGTTTGCGCCATGTTGTCGCGCAGGTAATCGAAGCCAAATTCGGAGTTTGTGCCGTAGGTGATGTCGGCGGCGTAAGCGGCGAGCTTTTCATTCGGGTCCTGCATGTTCTGCAAGACGCCCCAGCTAAAGCCGAGGCCATCGTAGATCGGGCTCATCCACTCGGCGTCACGGCGCGCCAGATAATCGTTGACGGTGACGAGGTGGACGCCCTTGTCGGAGAGCGCATTGAGACAAACGGCGAGCGTTGCCGTCAGCGTCTTGCCTTCGCCGGTCTTCATCTCGGCGATATTGCCGCCGTGCAGCACCATGCCGCCGATCAGCTGAACGTCGAAGTGGCGCATGTTGAGGAAGCGACGGCCGGCTTCACGGACGATCGCGAAGCATTCGGGCAGCACGCTGTCAAGCGGCTCGCCCTGCTCACGAACGCGCTCGCGCAGGCCGTCCATCCGGACGCGCAGATCTTCGTCGCTGAGCGCTGCTAGCTGATCCTCAAACGAGGTGATCTCGGAGACGCGCTTCTCGTACTGACGAAACTGCTTTCCTTCGCCAACATTCAACGCCTTTTCAAGCAAACCCATTGCTCAAAGTGTAGCCGCGCGCGGCGCCCAGCGAGCCTGCTTAGATGGCGCCGTGTGGGCGGCCGTGGCGGATTGTCTCGGCGCCGGCTCGACTGTTGGCACGGGCTCGGTCGCCGCGACGGTTCAATTGGCGCACAACTTCGTCGGCGATCTGACCAACGGCCGCCGCCATGTTGCGCTCGTGAGCCTTGGCGTTGATCGTCCCACCCTTAATGTGAAGGTTCGCTTCGGCTTTCTGCCCGTCAGCGATCTTGGGGTTGTGCTCTTCCGCAAGAATCACCTCGCAGTGAACATCCTCCGGCACTCTGCGCTTAATCTTTGCGAAGCGCTTAGCCACAAGCGCGCGCAGCTCTCCATTGATCTCGATATTGGTCCCGGTCAGGTCAATGCGCATAGGGAATCCTTTGTCGTGATGGAGGAACTTCAAATGTACCACCGCTGCGCGCTAAGCAACAGAGCAATATGTAATCGCGCTGACGCGGCAGGTTTCACGCTCCAGGAGCGCACTTGCGCAAAGCTCAAGCGTCGCGCCTGTCGTGCACACGTCGTCGATCAGAACCGCGCTCGGCGGCGCCTTACGCGCGACGCTAACGCGCAAGCCCCGGCCACTTAAACGCTCGCTACGGCTAAGGCCACGCTGGCCGCGCGCGATCGCCGCGCGGCGCTTTAGCGGGCGCTCGACTGGCAGCATTACAAGCCGCGAGAGTTCGGCGGCCAGTAGATCGGCGTGGTCAATGCCCCGCTGGCGCAGGCGCGCCGGGCTAGCAGGAACGGGGATTAGTACAGCTCCGGGCGGAAAGGAGCGCGGCGGCAGCGCATCTACTAGCTGGTTAGCCATCAGCGTTGCGAGCGCTGTCGCAGATTGAAACTTCAATGCGTGAACCAAGGCTCGCGCCGGTCCTTCGAACTCGAGCGGCGACCAGTGCTGCTGGAGCACGCTTCCGCGGCGGCGAGGCGCAAGTGGCTCAATCCATGGCAAAGACAGGGTGCAGGCTGGGCAGAGGTGACCATCGGCCGGCTGGCGGCATGCCCAGCAGAGTGGCGGGACGAGCAGATTGAGTGCGGCGCGAAACACTGCTTCGAGCTTGGCCCGTGAACCGCATCGTCACCAGCAGCGGTCTGCGACGATCAAGCCCGACGCCGGTAACAACTTCGATCCTGCCGCTCGCTGCCGCCGCCGACCCGTCGTGGACGATTTCTTTGCTGGTGGCAGCTGCCCTCGCCGCTCCGTTCGCGTTTTCGCGGCGGTGCGATGGGGCCGCTGTACTAGATCGTTTCGACCAAGGTTGGGGTCGGGCTACTGGGAATAATGCTGACTTTCGCGCGCATCACCAGAGCGAGCGTGATCAGGACCGCCGCGAAGCGCTCCAAGACCGCGCCGAACAGCAGCGCAGCTAGCCGCTGAGCGCTGTGTCGTCGTCAACCCGCCGCGATTCGCCGGGCGGCGCTTCAACCGTGACCGAGCCACTGACAGTGACCCTGGCGCCAAAGCTGACGTCGCCATTGACGGTCAAGCGCTCAGCAGCCACAAGCGAAGGCGCACCCTGCGCAAAGCGCGCCTGAAAGTCGTCGATCAAGCGAAAATAGTCTCTGTCTAGCTCGGCCAGTGGCGCGTGGCCCGCGCAGGCCGGCGCGAGCTGCATCGCGCCGCTAGTGGTCAGCTCATAGGCGTCGGAGCGCAAAACCAGCAGGTCGTCGGTTGTCTTGACCGGCAGGAAGCGCGAACGCGGAACACGGATCGCGCGGGCGCCAGGGATCGCGGCGATCGCCGCTCCGATCGCCGACTCGAGCTGAACGACCGCCGCCGACTCCACGTCGGCAGGGTCGATCGTCTTGCGATTTACGATCATTGGCAGGTCGATGACGCCGTCGTTGCCAATTGCTGCCTCCAAGGCTCGGAGATCGAGCCAAATGCTGTTGGTGTTGAAGAAGCGGTGGCGTTCGATGTCGGCGAATGCCTCGAGGTCGGCAGCAGGCGTCTGGGCGATCTCGCGCAGCACGAGCGACCCGTCGCCGCGGCGCGCGAGGTGGCCACCCTTGCGATCGGCCGCGGTGCGGTCGGCGACCTCGATCACAAAGGGCGCCTGCTCGGCGGCGATCCAGCAGAGGATTGCCGGGTCAAGCACGGCGCCGAGGTTGTCGGCATTTGCGACGAAGGCGTAGCGGTAGCCGGCTGCCAGCATCGCTGCGAGCATTCCCGACCCGACCAGCGCCGGGTAGATGTCACCGTGGCCTGGCGGGCTCCACTCGAGCTCTGGATCAGCCGGCCAGGCGGCTGGAGCGAGGCTTCCGTCATCGATCAGCTTTGGCACGCGGCCCTGAAGGAAATCTGGCGCGAGCTCGGCTGAGAGCGGGCCGTAGCTAGCGAGCGCGGCCAGCGACGGTTCACGCGTGCGGAAACTGTTGAGCAACACCAGCGGCAGCCGCGCGCCAGCGTGCTCTGCGCGCAGGGCCTCGACTTGACGCGCCGTAATGTCGAGGAAGCTGAGCCGATCCTTGACTTCCAGCAGCGACTTCGGCCCGGCCAAGCCCATGCTTGTGCCGAGGCCACCGTTTAGTTTGATCACAACTGTTTGGTCGAGCAGCGCGGCTACTGCCCCGGCGTCGACTTCGAGCCGCTCAGCGTCGGGGAGCTCCGCGATCGGTTCCAGCTCCGACTCCGCCAGCATGCCTAGGTCGCCTGCCGCGAGCCGCTGAATCTGCCCAGCGAAGCTGGCAACGGTAGCCGCGACGGCGCCATCGGCTTCGAGTTTTGCGATTGCGGCTGCTGTAGCTTCGTCGCTCACGGCCGTCATCGTCGCACAGCGCGGCGCCTTCAGCCGTCGTGCGGTGCCGGTGAGAAGACCTTGAGGTAGGCGAGCTGCTGATCGCTAAGCGAGTCGATTGAGACACCAAGCGCGGCGAGCTTGAGCCGGGCTACCTCGCGGTCGACCTCCTCCGGCACCGGATGGACCGCCGCGCTCAAGCGATCAGCGGCGTTGACAAGCCCTTCGACTACGAGTGCCTGCGAGGCAAATGAAAGATCCATCACTGCCGAGGGATGGCCATCGGCAGCGGCGAGGTTCACCACTCGGCCGTGCGCCAGCAGGTTGATCCTGCGGCCGTTGATTTCGAACTCCTCAACCAGCGGGCGCACTTCCCGCCGCGAGGCGGCAACGCGCTCTAGCGCCGGTATGTCGATCTCCACATCGAAGTGGCCAGCGTTAGCGAGGATTGCGCCGTCGCGCATCGCGACAAAGTGCTGCTCGCTCAAGACCTCGCGACCTCCAGTGACGGTGATGAAAACGTCGCCGCGTGCAGCCGCCTCAAGCGCTGGCATCACCTCAAAGCCCTCCATCCTCGCCTCGAGCGCGCGCAGAGGGTCAACCTCGCAGACGATCACTGTTGCGCCGAGTCCTTTCGCGCGCAGAGCAATCCCCTTGCCTGTCCAGCCGTAACCGAGCACGACGACTACCGCCCCAGCGAGCAGCACGTTGGTCGCTCGGAGGATGCCATCGATCGTTGATTGGCCAGTTCCGTAGCGGTCATTGAAGGCTCGCTCTGTACGCGATTCGTTGACGGCGATCACCGGGCAAGCTAGGCCGCCGCTGCGCTCAATCGCGCGCAACTGAACCAAGCCGGTTGTCGTTTCCTCAGTAGCACCAATCATTCTCGCGGCAGGCGGATCTTCGCCAGCGTGGAGCGCTTCGATCAGTTCGGCACCGTCGTCAATTGCGATCTGCGGGCTAACTGCAACCAACGCCGATACGTGCTCACGGTATTGGGCGAGCGTCTCACCATGGATGGCGTGGACCTCAACTCCGTCGACGTCGACCAGCGCCGCAGCAACATCATCCTGCGTTGAGAGCGGGTTAGCCGAGCAGAGCGAAACCTCTGCTCCCGCTCCGGAGAGAGCGCGGACCAGATTCGCCGTCTCGGCCGTGACGTGAAGACAGATAGCGATCTTCACGCCCTCCAGCGGCCGCTCGGCTGCGAAGCGCTCAGCGACACGGCCGAGCACCGGCATTTGCCCGGCTGCCCACTCAATTCTCGCCAGCCCGGAGGCCGCGAGGGTCAAGTCGGCAACGTCAGATTTGGGCAGGGCCTACTCCTTAGTAGCGGTAGCTGTCTGGCTTGTAAGGCCCCTCGACCGGTACGCCGATGTATGCGGCTTGGTCGTCACGAAGCTCGGTCAGGTTGATGTTCAGCGCGTCAAGGTGAAGCCGCGCAACCTTCTCATCAAGATGCTTTGGCAGCACGTAGACCTGATTTTCATACTCATCATTCTTCGTGAACAGCTCGATCTGAGCGATCGTCTGGTTCGTAAACGAGGCCGACATCACGAACGACGGATGGCCGGTCGCGTTGCCAAGGTTCAGCAGGCGGCCTTCCGAAAGCATGATGATCGAGTGGCCGTCGGGAAATATCCACTCGTCAACCTGCGGCTTGATGTTGTTGCGCTCAATGCCGCCTAGTTCCATGAGGCCGGCGATGTCGATCTCATTGTCGAAGTGGCCGATGTTGCCGACAATCGCCTGATGCTTCATCCGCTCCATCTGCTCAACCGTGATGATGTCGCGGTTGCCGGTGGTTGTGATGAAGATGTCGGCGCTCTCGAGATTGTTCTCGAGCGTGTCGACTTGATACCCCTGCATTGAGGCTTGGAGCGCACAGATCGGATCAATCTCGGTGACGATCACGCGGGCGCCCTGCGCGCGCAGCGATTCGGCCGAGCCCTTACCGACGTCGCCAAAGCCACAGACAACGGCCGTCTTACCAGCCAGCATCACGTCGGTGGCGCGGAAGATGCCGTCAACGAGCGAGTGACGGCAACCGTAAAGGTTGTCGAACTTCGACTTTGTGACCGAATCATTGACGTTGATCGCAGGGAACAGCAGGTCGCCGTTCTCCGCCATCTGCGTGAGCCGCAGAACGCCAGTCGTCGTCTCCTCAGTGACGCCCTTGACGCCAGCGGAGAGCTTCGTGTAGCGCTCTCCGTCCTCAGTCAGCGAGCGCTGCAGCAGGCCAAGAAATACCTGGAACTCTTCCGATTCAGCATCGTCCGGGTTTGGAACAGCGCCCGCAGCTTCGTACTCGCGACCCTTGTGGATCAGCATTGTCGCGTCGCCACCGTCATCGAGAATCATGTTCGGTCCGCCGTCAGACCAATTCACGGCCTGCTCGGTGCACCACCAGTACTCCTCCAGCGTCTCACCCTTCCACGCGAAGACGGGAACGCCGGTTGGTTTATCAACCGTTCCTTCGGGGCCAACGACAACCGCAGCGGCGGCGTGGTCTTGGGTCGAAAAGATGTTGCACGAGCACCATCGAACCTCAGCACCGAGCGCGACCAGCGTCTCGATCAGCACCGCGGTCTGAATTGTCATGTGTAGGGAGCCGGTAATCCGAGCTCCCTTCAGTGGCTGGGTGGCGGCGAACTCTTCGCGCGTCTTCATTAGGCCAGGCATCTCGTTCTCGGCAAGGCGAATCTCTTTGCGGCCGAATCCGGCTTCGCCTAGATCGGCAACCTTGTAGTCGTTGTCGGTAAGTACAGCGGTGGTGGTCATCAGGCAGCGGTCTCCATCATTTCGTTGGTTGTTAAGGCAGCGATGATGCGAGCGTGCTTCTCCTGCTCCCAGCGCAGCCATTGATCAGCAGATACAGCTTCAGGGCGTTGCGGTTCAGCTTCAAGCCAGCTATCAACCGCGCCGCTTAGTGCTTCTTCGCGGCGCATCCTCAGCGCGAAGGCGACGTCGCCAAGGCCGATGTCGTGCTCGGCGAGCAACTCGCGCAGTGTCCGCAAGCGCTGGAGTTCTCCGGCGCCATATTGACGATAACCCGACTCGGTGCGGGCCGGCTCGATTAGGCCGATGCGCTCGATGTAGCGCAGCATTCGCGGCGTCCAGCCGGACGTTTCAGCGGCTTCATGAATTGTTAGCGCTTCCATTGAAGGCCAACCTTATCAAAGTTGTGTCAAGGTTAGTGGGGTTTGGCCCTTAAGCGCTACTCGTGCTCGGCTAAGCCCTGCTTCAGCGCCGTAATTACCGCGATATCAGCTGGATCCTGCTGGTTGCAAACAGCCAGATAGGTTGAGAAAAGATCGCCGAGCAACACGAGCGAAAAGGCGCGCTCGACCGCCGTCTGACCAAGCGAACTGACGCTGTAAGCTGCGCCGCCATCGGCTTCGATCAAAGAGCGCGTTAGCTCGATCCGGCGCGCAATCCGCGGCGGGTCGTCGCTGTCCTCAAAGAAGAGAGCGCTGAAGCGGCCGAAGTCGGCGGCCGTGCCCCAGCCGACGATCTCATTGTGGTCGAGCTCCGGCAGTACTGAAGCGAAGGCAAGCTGGTTAGCGTTTTCGTTGACTTGCGTCTTCCAGCGGCTAGCAATGGCCTCTGTCAGCCCATAGCCGGCGATCACCGGAATGCTGCCGTGGATCGAGCGAGCGAGACTCTTGGCGAGCGAATCTTCGGGCGAGTCCGGGCCCCACTCGGCCGCCAGCTGCTCAAGGTGGTCCGCGGCCACGTCGACCTCCGTTGTCATTCGCGGGCCGGCGCCGCAAGCGGAGGCAACTTCGAGCGCAGCGACCGTCATGTAAGCGACTGCCGCGCGCGGCTGGAGCCCTCCCGCAACCGGGATTACGGGCACGCCTTCGGCCCGCGCTGCTTGCGCGAGAGTGCCACCGGTCGTCACAACCACGCGGTTGGCGCCGATTATTCCTGCGGCCTCAAAGCAGGCCAGCGTCTCCTCCGTCTCACCCGAATAGCTGGCGCAGAGCACGGTCGTCTCAGCCGTCGTCCAACCCGGCAAGGAGTAACCAGCTGCGCTGAGGATTGGCCTTGAGGCTTGGTCGCCGAGAATCCCGCGCGCCAAGCGCCCACCGATCCCCGAGCCACCCATTCCGGCGACGAGCAGTCCACCGGGGGAGTCAACCTGAGCAAGCTCTGCTGATTCAACCTTGAAGACGGCGTCGCGCAGCTGCTCGGGAAGAGAGAGCACGTCGGCGATCTGATCGGTCGGATCAATTTTCGCGACGGACGCGCGATCGAGTGGTTGGGCTGATTGGTTATCGGCGGTCAAGGAGGCTCCTTGGCGCAAGTCTGCCGAAGCGACGCTGGCGATGCCTTGCGGGTGCTAATCGGATTCAGTGGCAAAAATTTTGGCGCCGTCGTCAACGATCGCGTCGGCAGCTACTTTGACTCGCGGCCCGACGACAGATTGCCCGCTGATCCGCGCGCCAGCGCCAACCTCCACGCCGGGAGCGAGGATCGCGTCCTCGATCAGCGCGCCAGCGCCGATCTGGCAGCCATCGAGCACTGCCGAAGCTTTAACCCTGGCGCCAGCGGCAACCTGTACCCCATCGCCAAGCGCGACCCCTGGCCCTACCATCGCGCCAGCAGCGACGCTGCAATTGTCGCCGATCACCGAGGGGCTGATTAGCTCGCCTTCAACGCTGCAGCCTTCACCGAGTGCCAGCCCACGGCCGTCGAGCCTCGCCGCAGCTTCAGTCTTCACCGCTCCACTGAGTATGTCAGTGGTCGCTTGCAGGTAGCGCCCGGGCGTGCCGATGTCGAGCCAGTAGGCGTCGCGATCAGCGATCGCGTAAAGCCCCTTGCCAACCAGCTCGGGCCAGACTTCACGCTCGATTGAAACAGCCTTGCCCGGCTCGATTAGACCGAGCACGCTGCGCTCGAGCACGTACGCACCGGCGCTGATCAAGTCGCTGTCGATCTCGCTTGGCTCAGGCTTCTCAAGAAAGCCCAATACCTCGCCATCGTCACCGATCCGCACAAGACCGAAGCTCGATGGATCTTCAACCGGAACCAGCGAAAGGGTCGCTTGGGCGCCGAGCTCACGGTGGCGGGTGATCTGGGCGGCGAGGTCAAGGTCGGTCAAGATGTCGCCGTTACACATCACGAAGCGCTCACCAAGGCCGTCCGCTAGCTGCTCGTCGGCGAAGCGCAGCGCACCACCGGTACCCAGTGGCTCGCTCTCCGCTACGTAACTGATCTGCAGCCCGTAACGGCCGCCGTCACCAAGCGCCTCGCGCATCGCGTCTGGTTTGAAACCACAGGCCATCACAACCTCGGCAATACCGTTGGTGGCCAACCACTCGAGCATGTAGGCCATCATTGGCCGGTCTACTAACTTGACCGCCGGTTTCGGCATTTCGGAGGTGAGCGGCCTAAGCCGCGTCCCCTCGCCGCCGACGAGGATTACGGCGCGCATCGCCTAGGAGCGGCCGACGCCCTCGTAGCGCAACCCGGCAGCGGCCGCCGCCTTGGGGTCAAAGAGGTTTCGACCGTCGATCAGCACATCGCCGGCCATCGCGCCTGCCAGCTTGGCAAGATCAAGCTCAGCAAACTCGTCCCACTCAGTTACGAGAACGACGGCGTCTGCGCCGCTGACTGCGCTCAGCGCATCGCCAGCAAACTCGACTCCGGGCATCATCTCGGCTGCGGCCTCTTGAGCGATTGGGTCATAAGCGGTGACGGTCGAGCCGGCGGCTTGCAGCCGCGCGGCGAGCACTAGCGATGAGGCTTCGCGCATGTCGTCCGTATTCGGCTTGAAGGCGACGCCAAGCAGCGCAACGTGCTTGCCTACGAGTGAGCCAAGGTGCTTCTCAAGCTTGCCGATCACGCGGCGCTTCTGAAGTTCGTTGACCTCAATTACTGCCCCCAGCAACTGAAAGTGGTAACCGCTGTTTCCGGCTAGCTGCTTGAGCGCACTGACGTCTTTCGGAAAGCAACTGCCGCCGAAGCCAATGCCTGGCTGGAGAAATTTCGGCCCGATCCGCTGGTCAAGCCCCATCCCCCGTGCGACCTCGGTCACATCCGCGCCGGTCTCTTCGCAAACGTTGGCAATCTCGTTGATGAATGAGATCTTCGTCGCGAGAAAGGCATTTGCCGCCAGCTTCACCATCTCGGCGCTGGCGACGTCGGTGCGCACCAGCTCGCTGTTGCCGCGCCCGCCGTATTCGGCGCTCAGGAGTGGCCGGTAGAGGTCGGCAACGGCATCGCCAGCCCACCCACCGTCGTCGCCGATTACGACTCGGTCGGGGCCGAGGAAGTCTGCGAGTGCGGTTCCCTCCTTGAGGAACTCAGGGCATGAAACGTAGCTGAAGCCATCTTTGCCCTGCTCCGCGAAGATTCGCTCAATCGCTTCGCCGGTGCCAACCGGCACTGTCGACTTCATCACCAAGGCGTGGTGATCGGATGGTGGCATCGCTTCAACGACGGCGTGGACGGCGCTGAGGTCGGCGTCGCCAGAGTAGGTCGGCGGCGTACCGACGGCGACGAACAGCAAGCGCGTGTGTGCGAGCGCCTCGCCTAGGTCGGTCGAGAAGTGGAGCCGCTCACGGTTGCGTTCGATCGCTTCGGCGAGTCCAGGCTCGTGAATTGGCACCTCGCCGCGGTTTAGCCCGGCAATCTTGCCCTCGTCAATATCAACGCACCACGCTTCACTACCGAGCTCGGCGAAGCCGACGGCAGTGCAGAGCCCGACATAGCCGGTCCCGATGACTCCTATTGCTTCGCGTTCAGGGCTGCTCATTAGCGAGTCGCGAAGCGTAGCTGCGTTAGGTCCAGGACGATGGCTGCTAGCTCCCAAGGCGCGTCAGCGAGCGAGCAATCGCGAGCATCTGACGGTTAGTCAGCTTCAACGAAAGCGTGTTTGCAACCCAATAGACGCCCTTTGGCGTGCGAAGCGCGACCAAACGCAGTCGCGTGCCGTCATAAAAAAGCTCGAACTTGCGCCCGCCCATCTCGGTTATCTCGCTGGGGCTGTCAAGAATTGGAGGCGCGCTCCAAGTAGTTCCCTGAACTCCGTAATACTGGCCGGCTTCACCGGTTGTTAGCACCATTCGGTATGCGGCGTAGCTTGTCTTTGCGCGGTCTTTTAGCTTGTAGGCGCGAGTGGCGGGAACGTCAGGCTCACCCGAGCTATAGCCGCCGCTAGCGAGCCGGGCAGCGGCAAAATAAACCGGCATTGGAGTTTTTGCTGCTGCGGCAATCGCCTGACTTTCGCCTTCGCCCTTGGCTTCGATCAGGCCGGCCGGCAGCCTCGCCGACTTTTTCTTCTTGCCTGCCTTCGACGGCTTCTTGCTTTTCGCGTTCGTGACGCCGGCGCCGCCGCTCGCCTGAGTGCTCTCAAACTCATCGACGGCCTTCCGCAACGCAGCCGGGGAGATTGCAAGGTCGCTGCCTCCGGCGACGTCTGCGGCCGGGAAGTTGACCTCGCGGACTGGATTTTTCGATGAGAGGAAGCCAAGCTTGAGCAGCTGAAGAATGGCGTCGTTGGAGCGGACGTCGGTGCGCGTATAGCGAGCGAAGATCCGCACCAGCTCCTGGCGATCACCGAGCAACGAGGAGAGCGAGAACTGGCTTTTGGCTTGGCGCAGGAAGTCTTGCTGGCGAGCCGAACGGACGAAGTCCGAATCGGTGTGCCGAAAACGAACTAGGTCGAGTGATTTTTGGCCACAGAGCTTTTGATAGCCCGGTTTAATGTCGATCTCCGCGTACTGCTGGCTTGGGGCCAAGCCAACGTTGGAGTGGTAGTAGCGGTGATCAACGTCGACGAAGACGCAGCCAAGCCGGTTTACGGCGCGCTGAAAGCCACCGAAATTGACTTCGATGATGTGATTGATTTTGATTCCAAGCAGGTCGCGGACGGTCTCCAACGTGAGCTTTGGGCCTCCGATTGAGAACGCCGCGTTGATCTTGTCGCTGCCATAGCCGGGAATAGCAACCTTCAGGTCGCGCGGGATTGACATCACCGCAGTTGCTTCCTTATTTGGGTCAAGCCGTACGAGCATCAGGGTGTCAGAGCGGGCCGCGCCCTTCGTCTTGCGATCGCTGAAACGACGGTCTGAGCCGATCAGCAAGATTGTCTGCGGGCCACCGCCGTCGACGCTGTCGAGCGCGTTCTTGACGCCCGGAATCGACTGCCCTTCGGTGCGCACAATATTGACCAGCTGGTCAACTTCGAGCAGCGCTGCCGAGGAAACCGTCGTCGCCGTCAGCAGGACGATCAGAAGGCCCGCGAGGGCCCCCTTCTTCAGCACTCCGCGGCCAGGCCGGGGCGGCTTGTTGGGATCGGTTGTCACAGGCAGATGCTCCTAATGCAGCCTAGCGAGAGCCCCCGCCAGAGCCGCCACTTGGTGATGCGGCCCGAGGCTAGCCCTCAACCGCACGCAGCGTCGACGGCGCGCCCGACTTGCCCAGATAGCTAGGCAGGTCACGGATAAAGACGGCTAGTGCTTGCCGATAGCACTTCAGCGAGGAGATCGAAACCCACTCGTTTGGCCCGTGATGACCGCCGCCCTCGGGGCCAAATTCGACCGCTGGAATACCGGCCTCAAGAAATGAAATTGCGTCGGAGGCACCATCGCGGCCGATCGCAAGCGCTTCGCCCGCGCGGACCGAGCTAACCGCCGCGCGCAGCGCCAAGACGCAGGGATCTTGGCGCGAGACGATCGCCGGCACACGATGGAACTTGCGCACGATTGTCAGGTCATTGATTCGTTCGATCTGTTCGATGATCTGATCGGCGTCCTGCCCGGGCAGGTAGCGGATGTCAACGTCAATCAGGCAGCGATCAGGGACCTTGTTAAAAGCGTCGCCGCCGGTTACGCGCGCGAGGTTGACCGACGGGCGGTCGAAAAGATCTGACGACTGGCGGCTGAAGGGCAGCGTTTCGATCCGTCGATAAAGATCATTGGCTTTGAGGATTGCGTTGTCACCGAGCCACGGCGTTGAACCGTGAGCGGCTGTGCCGACTACCTCGAGCCGGAGCGCCAGCACGCCCTTGGCCTGAACGCCGATATGCAGGTCGGTCGGCTCGCCGGTGATCGCAAAGTCGGCGTCAATCCCCTCGCCAACGAGCACGGCCGTAGAACGATTCTCGACGTTCTCCGATTCCTCATCCGGGACGCAGATCAGCCTCACGCGCACTTCGTCCTGCAAGCTGGCGTCGTGAAGAGCACAGATCAGCGCCGCCAGTGCGCCCTTCATGTCGTAGGCACCGCGGCCAATCAAGCGGTCGCCCTCGATGCGTGGCTCGAACTGCGGCGCAAAGGCCGGGACGACATCGAGATGACCATGGAGCACGACAAGCGGCCCTTCGAGCGGGCCCGCGTCGGCGATGATCAGCGGGAGCCCTTCATGGGTGCGGCTCGTGACCCGCACGTCACGCGCCTGCAGCCAGCCGTTGACAAACTCAGCGGCGGCACGTAGACCATCCTCCTTCGAGCTGTCGTAGGCGATTAGCCGTTCGGCCAGAGCAAGCTCATCCATCGTTAATGAGGATAGAGTCCCGCCTATGAGCTCACGAATTGTCCTCTTTGGTGCCAGCGGCTATACCGGTGATCTGGCCGCCCGCGAAATGGTTGAGCGCGGGATGACGCCGGTTCTCGCTGGCCGCCGGCGCGAGCCGCTGGAGCGCTTGGCAGCCGAGCTTGGTGGCCTCGAAGTTAAGCTCGCTGACGTCGACGACCCGGCTAGCGTCTACGCGCTGGTTGAGAAGGGCGACGTGCTGGTGAGCACCGTCGGCCCATTCATGCGCTTTGGCCAGCCAGCACTGGACGCCGCGCTGAAGGCCGGGGCTCACTACCTCGACTCAACCGGCGAGGGGCCGTTTATTCGCCGCGTCTTCGAGCAGGCTGGGCCACGCGCGCAGGCTCAAGGAACCGTGCTGCTTACCGCGATGGGCTACGACTTTGTACCCGGCAACCTCGCGGGCGCGCTCGCGCTGCGTGATGCTGGTGGCACAGCAAGCCGCGTTGAGATTGGCTACTGCTGGCAGAACGAGGGCGGCAGCTCAGCGTCAGGGATGAGCGGCGGCACCCGCGCCAGCGCCGCCGGCATTGCGCTCGAGCCTTCATTCGCTTGGCGCAAAGGCAGGCTAGTAACTGAGCGCGGCGCGAAAGAGATTCGCAGCTTCGATATCGGTGGGGGCCGCAGCGCGACCGGAGTTTCAGTCGGCGGTAGCGAGCAGTTTGCGCTACCCCATATCGAGCCGCAGCTGCACGACGTCGGCGTATATCTAGCTTGGTTTGGTTCGATGACAAAGCCGATGCAGCTCTTCTCCGCCGGCGGAGCCCTCGCGACGAAGGTCCCCGGCGTGCGAGCTGGGATTGGTGCGCTGAGCTCGAGGTTTGTGACCGGGTCAACTGGCGGCCCGGACGCGGCGGCCCGCTCAGGCTCGCGCTCAATTGTCTGCGCCGTGACCTACGACCGTGCCGGCAAGCAGCTCAGCTCGGTTCGACTCAGCGGCCCCAACGGCTATGACCTGACGGCCAGCTTCCTCGCCTGGGGCGCTGAGCAGGTAGCTTCCGGCAAGGTCAGCGCCACCGGTGCGCTCGGTCCAGTGCAAGCTTTTGGGCTCGACGTGCTGGCCGCCGCGGCCGCCGATTACGGACTCAAAGCGGACTGATCTAGCGGTACTACGCTTCGAGGATACCGAAAAAGATCTTCGCGCGGCGCTGATCTCGCAGCGCTTTCTTCTGGGCTTCGGTGTGTGGTTCGCTGGCGGCGATAGCCGCTTCGGTAGCGTCGATTTCGGCCTGAAGCTGCTCACGCACTAGATCGCCGGGCTTGATCGCCTCCTCAACCAGCACGAGGGCGCGATTGTCAGCGACTTGGATGTAACCCTCGCCCTGCGCGAAGCGAATGACCTCATCCTCGGAGAGATACAGCCTCAGCTCAGCCGGGACGAGCATCCCAAGCAGTGGCGTGTGGTGCGCGAGGATCCCGATTGAGCCGACCTCGGTGCGGGTTGAGACCATTTCAACCTCGCCGCTGAAAATCGGCCCTTCGGGTGTCAACACCTCGACGTGGAACGGAGTGCGGGCCATGCTCGCTGCTAGCGGTCCTTGGACGCGGCTTCGACTACCTGCTCGATCGTGCCCTTCAGCAGGAAGGCCGACTCAGGCACGTCATCGTGAACGCCTTCAATCAGCTCACGGAACGAGCGCACAGTCTCAGCGACCGGCACGTACTCACCGGGCGTTCCCGTGAACTGCTCGGCAACGTTGAAAGGCTGCGAGAGGAACCGCTCGACCTTGCGGGCGCGCTGCACAGTGATCTTGTCCTCTTCCGAGAGCTCGTCGATCCCGAGGATCGCGATGATGTCCTGAAGCTCCTTGTAGCGCTGCAGAATCTCCTTAACGCGCGTCGCGACGTCGTAATGCTCTTGGCCGAGAATGTCGGCTTTGAGGATCGTTGAGGTTGAGTCCAGCGGGTCGACGGCCGGGTAAATGCCCTTCTCCGAAATCGATCGCGAAAGCACGGTTGTCGCGTTGAGGTGGGCGAACACCGAAGCTGGCGCCGGGTCGGTGAGGTCGTCGGCAGGAACATAAATTGCCTGCACCGAGGTGACTGAACCTTGGCGCGTCGAGGTAATTCGCTCCTGAAGCTGACCCATCTCAGATTCCAACGTTGGCTGGTAGCCGACCTGCGACGGCATCCGACCCATCAGCGCCGAAACCTCGGAGCCCGCTTGCACGAAACGGAAGATGTTGTCGATGAAAAGGAGCACGTCCTGACCCTGATCGCGGAAGTACTCGGCCATCGTCAGACCCGAGAGGGCGACGCGCATGCGCGCCCCCGGCGGTTCGTTCATCTGACCGAAGACGAGCATCGTCTTGTCAATAACGCCCGATTCCTTCATCTCCAGCCAAAGGTCATTTCCTTCGCGTGAGCGCTCACCGACGCCGCAGAACGCGGAGAGTCCGCCGTGCTCCTTGGCAAGGTTGTGAATTAGCTCCTGAATCAAAACCGTTTTGCCTACTCCAGCGCCACCGAAGAGGCCAACCTTGCCGCCCTTCGCGTAAGGCGCAAGCAGGTCGATCACCTTGATGCCGGTTTCGAACATCTCAGTCGTTGGAGTGAGGTCCTCGACGTCGGGAGCTGGCTGGTGAATCGGGCGACGTTCGTCGACCGTAATCTGCGGGCCGCCATCGATTGTCTCACCGAGCAGGTTGAAGATGCGCCCGAGCGTCTGCTCGCCAACAGGGACGGTGATCGGGCCGTGCGTGTCGGTTACAGCGGTGCCGCGGGCGAGACCGTCGGTCGTGTCCATAGCGACCGCGCGAACGCGGTCGTCGCCAAGCTGCTGCTGAACTTCGCAGACCAGCGTTTCACCGCCAAGTTCGACCGTAATCGCATGGTTAATCTCCGGTAGCGAGCCAGGGAAGGATGCCTCAACGACAACTCCCTTGACCTCTTCGATGCGTCCTGTGTTGCTGCTTTCAGATTCCATTTATTCCTCTGATTTGATTGTGATCAGGTCAGCGACTCAGCGCCGGCAACGACTTCCATAATTTCCTGCGTGATCTCTGCTTGACGGGCGCGGTTCATCTCCAGCGTCAGGTCATCGATGACCTCGCCGGCGTTTTCCGAGGCGCTTGCCATCGCCGTCATCCGCGCGCCATGCTCGGAAGCGGTCGATTCGAGCAGCGCGCGGTAAAGCGAGATCTCAATGTAATCGGGGATCAGGCGTTGAAGAATTTCGGCCGGGTCGGGTTCGTACTCGACTAGCGCGTGGTGCACTTCGGTGCCGTCGCTTTCGGCCTCAGCGATTGCTATCTCCTGATCTACGGTCGCCTGTTGCAGCGGCAGCAGCACTTCGCGGCGGACCTCCTGCGTAAGTGGCGAGACGTAACCGTTGTAGAAAACCTCAACCCGGTCGACGTCGTCATCGACATAAGCGGCGATCAGCTCGCCAGCAATGTTGCGTGCGTCGGAATACGAGGGACGGTCGGTGAAACCGACGTAGCGACCGGCGGGATCCAGCTTGCGGAAGATCAGTGACGAAACACCACGTCGGCCGACGGCATAAAAACTGACTTTCACTCCTTCGGCTTGATATTCAGCAGCGGCCAGCAGCCCGGCGCGGATGATCTGCGAGTTAAACGCTCCGGCGAGGCCCCTGTCACCGGTGACGAGCAAAATTGCCGCCGTCTCCAGCTTCTCGTGCTCATGAAGAATTGGGTTGCCAGCGACTTCTCCGCCGGCGGCGTCAGCGGCTTGGCGCGTCATCCTGCGAATTGCACCGGCGTAAGGGCGCAAGGCGGCGATCCGCTGCTCGGCTCGGCGCAACCGTGCTGCCGCGACCATCTGCATCGCGCTGGTGATCTTGCGGATGTTTTTGACGGATTCAATCCGCTGTTTTACGTCCCGCTGGGACATTTGCTGGGCTAGCGACGCGCGTTAGATCGCGGTCGCAGCCTCCTCCGCTTCGGCCTTCTCGATTGCGCGCAGCCCTTCTTCGCCGCGCGTCGTGTCGCCGACACCGGTCTCAATGATCGGCTGACCCTCTTCGTCAAGGTCGTAGCCGAAGTCGTCAGCGAAGCCGGTCACGATCTTCGCTAGCGCGGCCTGCGTCTCCTCAGACCAATCACCGGTCTTGATCTTTTCAAGCGTCGCGGTGTCTTCTGCGCGCACGCGCTGCGTCAGCCCGTCAAGGAAATCCGGGATCCGCTCGACCGTGATTCGGTCCAGCGCGCCGGAGGTCGCAGAAAAGATTTGGGTCACCTGAATCTCGATTGGCAACGGGTCGCGCTCAGGTTGGTTGAGCGTGGCGACGAGCCGCTCGCCGCGCGCCAGCGTGCGCTGCGTATCGGCGTCGAGGTCAGAGCCAAACTGGGCGAAGGCCTCAAGGTCGCGGAACTGCGAGAGCTCGATCTTAAGGCGGCCGGCAATCTTTTTCATCGGCGCAAGCTGCGCATTGCCGCCGACTCGCGACACCGAAATACCGACGTTGATCGCTGGGCGCACGCCGGAGTTGAAAAGCTTGGGCTCAAGGAAGATCTGACCGTCGGTGATCGAGATCACGTTTGTTGGGATGTAGGCCGAAACGTCACCAGCCTGCGTCTCAATGATCGGCAGCGCTGTCAGTGAACCACCTCCAAGCTCATCATTGAGCTTGACCGACCGCTCGAGCAGGCGGCTGTGGAGGTAGAACACGTCGCCTGGGTATGCCTCGCGGCCCGGCGGGCGGCGCAGCAGCAGCGACAT